>NZ_SDWW01000004.1 GCF_004168625.1 Pengzhenrongella frigida | reverse complement strand
TTGCGGCCCCGGCTACGAACAGGTCCCATCACGTCCTCCAACACCTCTCGGTGTTGCGACGTTCGCTGGAATCCGCCCTGCCCGGAGGCGGCCAATTAGCTGCCCGGTGGCGGACATGAGAGTTGCCCGCTGGCGGTCATGAGATCTGCCCGACACGACGTTCTTCGCCTCGCCGCTTGCAGCGGTTGAGGCCCCTCCTGGGGTGCGGTTGGCGGTGCTGATGCGCCGTTCGCCCCCAGGAGGGACACCGTGAAGTCTGCCGAGGAGATCATGAACATGTTGGAAGCGTTCGACTTGACCGGGTCGTTGCGTGATGCCGGGGAGCTGTCCGGGGTCTCCCACCACACCGTGGCCCGCTATGTCGCGGCCCGCGACGCGGGTGCGTTGTCCGATCGGGCCGCGGCCCGCGCGCAGCTGATCGACGAGTTTCTGCCCAAGATCGAGGAGTGGGTCGAGAGGTCCAAGGGCAAGGTCCGCGCGGACGTCGCCCACGACAAGCTCGTCGCGTTGGGCTTCACCGGCTCCGAGCGCACCACGCGCCGGGCGGTAGCGGTGGTCAAGGCGAGCTTCCGGGTCGGGCGGACCCGGGTCCACCGCCCGTGGGTGACCGAGCCCGGGATGTGGCTGCAGTACGACTTCGGCGACGGGCCCGTCATCGACGGGGCCAAGACCACGTTGTTCATCGCGTGGTTGGCGTGGTCGCGGTTCCGGGTGGTGCTCGCGATCAGGGACAAGACCTCACCGTCGGTGATGGCCGCCCTGGACGTCACGCTGCGGCGCATCGGTGGGGCGCCGACGTATCTGCTCACCGACAACGAGAAGACCGTGACCGTCGAGCACGTGGCCGGCATGGCGGTCCGCAACCCCGCGATGGTCGCCTTCGCCCGCCACTACGGCGTCACCCTGCACACCTGTGTCCCGGTGGACCCGGCCACCAAGGGCGGTAGCGAGTCGTCGGTGAAGATCGCCAAGGCGGACCTGGTCCCCAAGGACACCAACCTCCTGGACGCCTACGCCTCGTTCGCGGACCTCGAGGACGCGTGCGAGGCGTTCTGCGCGCAGGTCAACGCCCGCGTCCACCGCGTCACCCGCCGGACCCCGGACGCGATGCTCGCCGAGGAACACACCCGCCTGCACCCCGTCCCGGTCGACCCGCACACGGTCGCGTTCGGCCTGACACGGGTCGTGCCACCCAAGACGCCGATGGTCACGTTCGACTCCGGGCAGTACTCCGTGCCGCACGAGCTGCTCGGGGCCACGGTCTGGGTGCGGGTCCACGGGCGCGGCGCCGACGAGCAGGTCGTCATCGTCCACGTCGGGGCCACCGGACCGCTCGAGGTCGCCCGCCACGCCCGCGCGACCCCGGGCAGCCCCCAGATCATCGACGCCCACTTCCCACCTGCGCCGCCCGGCGCGCTCGGCCGGGTCCCGCTCGCGCGGACCACCGCCGAGGCCGCGTTCCTGGTCCTGGGCGACGGCGCCAGGGTGTGGTTGGCCGAGGCCGCCGCCGCGGGCACGACCAAGATGCGCGTGAAGATGGCCCAGGCCGTGGAGCTCGCCAAGCTGTTCACCCCCGAAGAGGTCGACTGGGCGCTGGGCCACGCCGCGGTCCATGCCCGGTTCGCCGAAGCCGACCTCGCCTCGATCCTGGACCACCACCACGCGGCCACCGCAGCCGGACCGGTCAACCAGGCCGGCGAGGACCGGTCGTTGACCCAGGGCACCCGCGGCTGGGCCACCCTCGGCACAGCGACCTCTGCAACCACGGCGACCACGGCGACGGAGGTGACCGCGTGAGCGCCCCGTCCCGGACCCGCGAGGCGTCCGTGCCGGTGATCGGGGTCCCGGCCGCGCCGGCGATGCCCGAGGACGTCCAGGCGCTGTTGCACCGGTTGCGCCTGCCGCACATCCGCCGCCACGCCCCGGACGTGATCGCCACCGCCAAGGCCCAGCGGTGGGAGCCCGTGGAGGTGCTGCGCGCCCTGCTGGTCGAGGAAGCCGCCGGGCGCGAACGCTCCGCGCTGGCAACCCGGCGGGCCGGCGCGGGGTTCCCCACCGGCAAGACCTTCGACGCCTGGAACCCCGCCGCATCCTCGATCCCGGCCCCGACCCAGCAAGCGCTCCGCACCCTGGAATGGGTGCACCGCCGCGAGAACCTCGTGGTCTGCGGACCCTCCGGGACGGGCAAGACGTTCCTGCTCGAGGCCCTCGGGCAGCACGCCGTCGAGCAAGGACTACGGGTGGCCTGGTTCACCCTGGAAGACCTCGACGCGCTGCTGCGCCACCACCGAGCGGACGACTCGGTGACCAAGGCCATCGCCCGGGTCCTGCGCGCCGACCTCGTCGTGGTCGATGACATCGGGCTGCTGCCGGTGGCGCAGGACGCGGCCGAGGGTCTCTACCGGCTCGTCGACGCCGCCTACGAGAAACGCTCGGTGGCGATCTCGTCCAATCTGCACCCGGCCGCGTTCGACGAGCTGATGCCCAAGACCCTGACCACGGCGACCGTCGACCGACTCCTGCACCACGCGCACGTCTGCCAGACCAGCGGCGAGAGCGTCCGCCAGGCCCAAGCCCTCGCTGGCCAAGGGGTGAGTCCGTTGAGCTGAGCACCCGGGCCGTTGATGGTCAGTACTGGGCAGATCCCATGGCCATCACCGGGCACTTCTCGTGGCCGTCACCGGGCAGGTCTCACGACCGCCTCTGGGCAGAACTCAATGGCCCTTGACACCGAAGGATCTTGATCGCTCGTGGGCCAAGCCCATGCAGGGCGAGAAGTTGGCGCTCGCTGGCGCCCTCGAGGTCGGCGATCGCGCGATATCCGGCGGACTCACAGGCGCGAGCCGCTGGACGGCCCACTATCGCCAGTAGTGGTGCTGATGAGTCGGCCATGCCCGACAGCGTTCACGCGAACCGCGCAATCGGCAAGGGGCAACCACCCGGTCCGGTCGCGATCCGCGCTGCCCGCGACACCGTCTACTGGTCGCCAAGTGCCTCCGGTCCGCTACGGGTGGCGCGGAGCCAAGGCCGACGGATCCGCACCTGCGGATCGATCGCATCGAGCAGCCTCAACGCCTGCACGACGGAGCTCGCCGTCGTGCAGGCAACGGTCGCCCGGCTGGTCGCGGGCGAGCTGCGGTCGGCCACGTACCCGGGCCACCGAGCTTGATCGTTGGACGTCCGGTCACCTCCGCGCCTTCGTAGGGTGAGGTCATGTACACAGCAGGGGATCTTGTGGGCACCGGGCGCGGACGACGACTTTGCTACGAGCTCGCACAGCGCAGCGGGAGCGGGGACGAGGTGCGCTGGGCCATGTTTGCCGAGGTGCACCGTGTGCATGAGGAGCGAGGGGACCTGGGTGGGAGCGTGGCTTGGGCCGTCTTAGGAACGGCGGGCGGCAAAGCGCCGGACCTGCCTCCCGCGCGCGCCCTCAGCGACGTGCTCACCGAAGTTGATCCGACCACCTTGAACATGGGTTCGAGAGATCTGCTCGCGGCGCTCTCCGACACCGTGACCTCGGCCATGGGCTGGCAGCCGCCGCACGCGGAAGACGTCGTGCTCGCCCACCCCGCGGTCCGAGCCGCGCTGACCCCGATCGCCGACGTCGTGGCGGACAACCCGAGATCTGGATGGTGGACGGCACCGCTGGACCGTGACACTCAGATCTACACCCGGTTCGAGCCGACGACGGTCGTCGGCCGGCCACGGGGCACCGCCGCCGAGCGGCTGCGCCGCTGGCGGGACGGCATCGCGGACCAGGAACGCGCCGCTGCGCAGTACCGCGCCAGCCACCCGTCGACCCCGTTGGGCGGCATGTGGTGGGTGACCCCTGCCCTCGCCGGACTCGACAAGACGACTCGCGCACTGCCCGACGCGGGATCTGCAGCCCTATGGCTCACGGAGGACGAGATGGGATGGGAGTCTGCGGACCTGGTGCCGTGCACCGTCGACCCTCATGCCCTCGTGCTCGAGATCGACGGGCCCGACGCCTGGGCGTCCCTCGTGGCGAGCTACCCGCTCGACGTCACCTCCTCGCGAGCGCCCGACTGGTGGGGCGCGGTGGACGCACACGAAGGCGACTGGCTGATCCCCGACTGGTCAGCCGTGGCGGCGGACTTCGCTGGGGTTCACGTCAGCGTCCTGGCCTGGCTGATGACGTCCGGCGAGGCCGTCTCTCCGCGGCCCCGTGCCACGACGACGCTGGCCGGCTGGGACCCCGACGCCACCTGGTGGCTCACCGACGGAGTGCACCATGCCGACACCGGCCACCTCTGGGTCCGCCAGGACCAGAACTGGGTGCGCGCCAGCTGATTCAGTCGCACTTGCCACAGCGCAAGGCTGTCGTCAAGCGCTGGGTCGGTCCTGAGGGGCAGTGCCGCGCCGTCGATTTGGCCGGACCGGTTACTCCAACGGTCAATGGTGGGCTGCGGCCGGTCCCCGCCCGTGATCGGGCGGGTCCCGGCCGCAGCGAGCGGCCTTCTGTCTACGGGGTTGTGGTGCTCGGTCCGCGGAGCGTGATCTCGATGCTTCCCCCGACGGCCATATCGACCCGTGTGCACGATGCTGCGGGGTCTTCGATTGCGGTCAACGGCCAATGGTGGGCATCTCCGAGCGCGCTTGTCGCGACTGCCTTCGCCTCACCCAGGTTCACGCACTTGTCCGCGATGCCGATCCGCAGCGAATCCCGAAGTTCGAAGACGAAAGGGTCAGTTCCGTGACCATTGTGTGTCTCGATGTCATCCCGGTTGTTCGGGGTGACAACCAGCGCGAGTTGATCCGGGTCGACGAACGCGGTCGCACAGATCCACGGTCCCTCCGGTTCGCCATTGACGGGCGGTGGTGGACGCGTGCCGGGCGCCTTGTTGGTGACCGACCAGTCCGTCAACCCGAGCCGGTCCAGCTCGGCCTGGGCGAACACGTTCGCGTCATCCGCGGCCAAGCAGCTCGAGCCGAGTCCGTCGACCATGTCCACAGTGCTCGCGTCGAGTTCGAACAGCACCTCGTCGCGCGGCGTGACCGCGGGAAACAGGGTGGCGTCCGCTGGCACCTGATCTCGGGGGGCCACGAAGACCATCGGGTTGCCGGCACGGAAGGCAACGGGGTCATCGATCGGGGGCCGGCCGCTTAGTGCCTGGTATTGCTGGCAATCGGCCACTGGATCGGCTGTCAGAGGCGGGCCGCCGGTGCTGTCTGCAAACCCGTCGTTGTTCCCCACCCAGTGCGTGAGGCAGGTGATCCCGTCCGCTGCGCCGCCTCCGCCGACGTACCCCAGCTGGTGCGCGGCGAAGGCGGCCCCGCCACCGAGCAGTGCGACCGTGACGATCGCACCGGTCACGCCGCGTCGCCCGATCCGTCTCCTGGAACTGTGTGCCAACGGCAACTGTCGACCGGTCATGGTGATCCCCTCTCGAAGGGCGACCAGCGCCCCCGCGTCGACGGGTGAGAGGTCCGCCTCGGATACCGGGTTCACCGCACCCAACTGCGCGAGCACGTCGTCGTTCCTCATCGGGCCTCCTCCGTTCCGGGACGGGCGGGCGCCCTTCCACTCATGACATGTCCGGATACTGCGGGCCGTTTTAGCGGCCCTACCCCGGGCGCGTCGCTCTCCACCGACTGCATCTCGGCGAGCAAGCGGCGACGCGCTCGATGCAAACGCACCCGAACGGTCGCGCGCGGTATCTGCAGCACCATCGCGATCTCCTCGCGGGCCAACTC
Organism: Pengzhenrongella frigida; assembly: GCF_004168625.1. Lineage (GTDB taxonomy): Bacteria > Actinomycetota > Actinomycetes > Actinomycetales > Cellulomonadaceae > Pengzhenrongella > Pengzhenrongella frigida. The sequence continues at coordinate 138,158 of NZ_SDWW01000004.1, read as the reverse complement.
CTCCCACGCGACCAGTCGCAGAAGCTCCCGGTCATCAGGACTCAAACGCTCCATCGCGATCTCGACGGCTGTGGCGCAAACCTGGGGCGGTGGCACTGCCACCTCGCGCAGCGAGGTCCGCAGCCGCTCGCCCAACGCGAGTCGGCGATGCTCGCCGCGGTAGTAGTTCGCCAGGACTCTGCGTGCGACGCCGAACAACCACGCACGCGCCTGCTCATCAGGCGGCACCTCGTCCAGCCGCCGCCACGCGACTAGGAACGTCTCGGCGACGATGTCGGCCGCGTCCGCGGGATCAGCAACCCGCCGCACGGAGTAGGCAAGTAGAGGTTGATGGGTGCGATTGAACAGAACGGCGAACCGCTCTTCCGGTGAGATCACTGGGCCCCTTCCACGGGTAAGAGTCTCTCAACCCGTTCATGTCCAGGTAGGGCCGAACCGTTACACGTCGCGGCACATTGCCAAGACCGCGCCGCTTGGCTGTCGCTTTGCGCTGTTGTCCATCCGGGCCGCCGGAGCTCGCTGGTACGCGTTCCCGCGGGAACGCCTTTCCAGAGCGGATGTCGGACAACGGTCGCAAAGGATCGACTCGCGATTCCGACAGGCCACCGTGGGTCGGGTGGCCTGATGCCCGACGAGATGCCCTGCGAGGTGCACCACCAACCCGGATCGGGAGGCGGGGAGCCATCGTCTCGGGCGTCAGAATGTTGCCTTGAGAAGCCGTCGTGTTCCTTGCCAAGTTCGAGATCCTCCGGCGGTCGGTAGCCCATACGCTCCGACAAGTGCATCAGGATCTCGAGCACCCGGTCGCGTGTCTTGTCCATCGCGCTTCCAAGAGTTCGAAACTCCGCGGTCGGAGCGTCGCAGATCTGGATTACCTCGATGTGCCGCCCTTGCCGTGGTCCGGGCCGGTGAGGCCGACATCGACGACCCAGTGATACCAGTGGTCGTCGATCGCCCCCAGGACGCCCTGCGGCACCTCGGCGACCAGGGGGCCGCCGTGGAGGTCGATCCACATCCAGGAGTACGGCGTGGTCGTGTTGGCAGTGAGTCCGATGTAGTGGGGGTGGATCAGTCGCTCCCAGGTCGGCAGCGTCACGTTCGGCGGCCCGAACTACAGTAGCCCCTTCTTCATGGCCACCTGGTTCACCGGCGCCAACGCCAGCAGGTACGCCTGCACCGCCCGCTGGAAGTCCAGGTTGTCGAACAGCGTTGCCGTCGTGGCGTCGTCGGGGAACCCGTCGAAGAACCGCAACGTGCCCAGTCGAGACTCGACAGCATCCGGAGTCTCGACGCCAGGCGGTGTAGGCGTCGTCATTGCAGCCTCCTGAAGAGATCCGAAAAACTACTCTCGCCGAGGACGATGAGTGCTTCACCCCGCACGGATTCGGCCCGCTACGTCCTGAAATGCACACTCAGCCGACACCGCGACGCTCCCTCCGGACCCTTCGCGCGCACAGCCGTCGGCGTGGACCGAGACCCCCAGCTTCGCGTCTCGCGGTCGCCACGTCGGCGCCGGAGGCGATCAGCAACCAAGCGTAGAAGCGTCAGACCTAGACAGTTAAGTGGTTGCGCAACTATGGTGATGGAAGAGCGATCGAAGGAGATGGTCATGAACCTCGACCCCCACCCAGCAGCACCCGACCGCGCCGTCCTCGATGACGCCGCCGAGGTGTTCGCTCTGCTCAGCGCGCCGGGGCGTCTGCACCTTCTCTGGATCCTCTCGAACGATGAGGTCGACGTGACCACGCTGGTCGCCGCCGTCGGCGGGACCAAAGCAGGGATCAGCCAGCACCTCGCCAAGCTCCGCCTGGCGGGGTGGATCGATCGGCGCCGCGAGGGGCGCCACGTCCTCTACCGGGTCGTCGACCCCCACATCGTCACCCTGGTCCACCAGGCTGTCGAGCACATCCTCGACCTGCGCGCCCACGGGACCACGGGGCCACAGACACCTGAGATGACACCCGGCGGACGCGCCAGCATCGCTCACGAGAAGGAACTCCGATGACACCCGCGATCGCGACCCACGATCTGAGCAAGCACTTCGGATCCGTGGCTGCCCTCGAGGGGATGGACCTCGAGGTCCGCCAGGGCGAGACGTTCGGGTTTCTCGGCCCGAATGGAGCCGGCAAGTCGACCACGGTGCGGCTGCTGCTGCACCTGATCCGCCCGACCCGCGGATCCGCCGAGATCATGGGCATCGACGTCGGCGATGTCGAGCGCGCCCACCGCCACGTCGGGTACGTGGCCGGCGACGTCGCCCTGTGGCCGCAGCTCACCGGAACCGAGACCCTCGACCTGCTCGGCAACCTGTCCGGCCACGTCGACACCGCGTTCCGCGCCGAGCTCATCGACCGCCTCCAGCTCGACCCGTCCAGGCGCGTGCGGTCCTACTCCAAGGGAAACCGGCAGAAGATCGCACTCGTCGCGGCCTTCATGACCCGACCCGACGTGCTGCTGCTCGACGAGCCGACATCGGGCCTCGACCCGCTCATGGAAGCCGTGTTCCAATCCCTCGCCCGTGAGGCGGCCGCCCGCGGGCAGACCGTCTTCTTGTCCTCGCACATCCTCGACGAGGTCGAGGACCTGTGCGACCGCGTCGGGATCCTGCGTGCCGGCAAGCTCGTCGAGGTCGCCACCCTCGACGACCTGCGCGCGCGTGCACACCACGGTCGTCGAGATCGTCGTCGACGGCCCCTTCCCCCTGTTCGACGACGTCCCCGGCGTCACCGCCGTCGACCTGATCCCGGGCGGCGCGCGCCTGTCCGTGACCGGCTCACCGGCCGCGCTGCTCACCCGGTTCGCAAATCTGCCCGTGCTGCGCATGCGAACCGACGAGCCCTCGCTCGAAGAGATCTTTCTCACCTACTACTAGGGGCCGCGCACCGCAAGCGCCGGCCAAGGAGCATCGCCCGATGAGTGGAAACCGTGGCACCAGGTGGGCCGTCGAACGGCTCACCATCCGCCTGACCCGGCGCTCGACGCTGCTGGCATCGCTCGCGCTTGCGGGCTACGCCGCGCTCGAGTTCCGCGTGATCGAGGCGACCTATCCCGACGACGCGGCGCGCGCCGCGCTCCTGACCTTCGGTGACTTCCCCCTGTTGCGGACGATGCAGGGAGTCCCCTACAGCACCGAGTCGGGCGCGCTCGTCGCGTGGGACGCCGGTTGGATGATGTCACTCGTCGTCGGGGTCTGGGCGATCACGACGACCGCCCGGATCCTTCGCGGCGACGAGGACGACGGGCGCGCCGAGGTCACCCTTGCCGGGCCCGTCCGGGCCTCAAGGATGCTCGCACGTCAGGCCGCCGTCTTGCTCGCCTCCTGCGCGGGCGTCGGCCTCGCAGTGGGCCTCGCGCTGATCACGTCGGGAACCCCGCCAGTGGGTGCGCTGCTCTTCGGGGCGACGATCTGGGCGGTCGGTGGGGCGTTCGTCGGTCTGACGGCACTGACCGCGCAGGTCTTCGCGTCCCGTTCCCGGACGCTGGGTGTCAGCACGGGCCTTCTCGGCGCGGCGCTCGTGCTGCGGATGACGGCGAACAGCACGGACTCGCGCAGCTGGCTCGCGTGGGTCACTCCCCTCGGCTGGTCCGACCACGTCCGGCCGTTCGGCGACAACCAGGCGCTCGCCCTGCTCGTCCCCGTCCTCGTCGTCGGGGGGCTCGTGGGCTGCGCGATCGCGCTTCGGGTCCGCCGCGACTCACGCACCGGATTTGTGCGGGAGCGAGGCGAACGGCCCTCCCGTGCCTGGGGCCTGACCAGCCCGCTCGCCTTCGCGTGGCGGACCAGCGTCGGCACGCTCGTCACCTGGGCGATCGCGCTCGCCGGATGGGGCCTGGCCACCGGCGCCCTCGTCCCGACGATGAATGACTTCGTCGCTGCCGACCCGGCCTTCCAAGACGTCCTGGCGGGCATGGGGATGAACGTCTCCGACGTCACCAAGGGTTTCGTCGGAATGACGGCGACGATCACCGGAGTGGCGTTGTCGGTCTTTGCCGCGACCCGGATCGGTGCGGCCCGCACCGAGGAGTCGTCCACGAGGCTGGACCAGATCGCGACACGATCGGTGCTCCGCCGGCACTGGCTCGCGGGGCACATCGTCCTGGCCCTCGCCTCGGTGATCCTCCTCGCCGTCGTCGCGGGATCCTCGACCTGGGCGGTCGCGGCCGCCATGGGTTCCGACCTGACCCTGCGCGACGCGATGGCTGCGGTCCTGAACACTGTTCCCGTCGCCGTCGTCTTCGGGGGGCTCGCGGTCCTGCTGCTCGGGTTCGCGCCGCGCGCCACCGTGACCGTGGCCGCGACGGGCGCCGCCGTCGCCTACTTGCTGCCGATCATCGGACCGGCCCTCGACTGCCCCGACGCCGTCGTGGGCGCGTCACCGTTCTGGCACCTCGGCGCCGTCCCGATCGACGCGGTCGACCTCACCGCGGCCGTCGCGCTGGTGGCCATCGGTGCTGTGTTCGCCGTCGTCGGCATGCTCGCCTTCGAGCGCCGCGACCTGGTCGGCGCCTGAAGCGCCGACACGCCGCCGATGGAGGGCAATCCGGACAACTGTGCTCTGATAGCACCTGTCACCCCTGGAACGAGGGGTCGACAGCTCGCACACCTGAGTCGCGGGACTGGCCGCGGTCACCGCCCCCGGGCGGGGAGGGGGTCCGCGTGGTCTACACGCTGTCAACGCCCACGATCATTGCCGGCGACGCGGCAACCCACCCGTACGCGGGCCAGCTGCTCGCCGCGCTCAGCGCCGTTTTCCGGCTCACCGAGCAGGGCGTCACCGCACTCGGAATGTGCGCCCTGGATGCCGACCCGGACGCCACCGCGCGCGCCTGGGACCTGGCGGAGTACGCCGACGCGTCCGCGCTGACCACCGCGCACGCCCTGCGCACGGTCAGTGTCGGCGGTCGGCGCGGCGCCAGCGAGGAGCTGTCGCGGGCACGGTTCGGGCACGTGGGCGACGTCGCGAGGCTCGTGGTGGCCGAGGCGGGCCGGTGGCCGGACCGCGCTCGGGTGGCGGTCCCCGGCGCGGGACTGTCACCCGGGTCCGCCGCGGCTGCTGCTGCCGTGGTCGCCGGGTGGTGGGTCCGCCCGCACCTCGCCGCCGCCCCCTTCGAGGTCCTCACCGAGCCGTGGCACGCCGCCCTCCGGTCGCAGGAGGGCGCGCTGGTCGAGGCGGCTGACCTGTACGGACCGCGCGGGGGCTACGTGGTCGACGTCCAAGATCGGGTCGGTGCGAAGGCCCTGACGCTCGACGCGCTGGCGTCGGTCCGCTGGGCTCCCGGGGTCTGGGCGGCCGCGATGCACTCGGCCGCCTGGGCGGCGTTCGCCACGGGGCGGCTGCACTCGCAGCTGCTCGCGGTCGTGGATGTCACGTCGGCCCTCGTGCACGCCCATCCGACGGCCGGAGCCTTCGCCCTGAGGTCAGCGCTCCCGGCGTTGCATGCGCTGACGGTCGCCGAGCTCATGGGAGACGTGCTGGGCGACGAGCCGCTGGCGGTCCTGCGCCTGGCGGACGGGCGCGGCTGAGGTCAGCGGTCGGCAGCCCGCGAGCGGTCTCAGGCCTGGGAGCCGTAGGCCTGCGCGCGGGTGACGTAGCGCGCGGAGTTGCCGTGCATGCCGGCGATCTCCTCGTCCGTCAGTTGACGGCGGACCTTGCCCGGCACCCCCGCGACCAACGACCGGGGCGGGATCACGGTCCCTTCGAGAACCACCGACCCCGCACCGACCAGCGAGTCACGGCCGACGACGGCACCCGTCAGGACGGTGGCGTTCATGCCGATGAGGCAGCCGTCCTCGATCGTGCAGCCGTGCACCACGGCGCCGTGCCCGACGCTGACGCCGGCGCCCACGATCGCCGGCGAGCCCAGCTCGGTGTGCACCACCACGTTGTCCTGGAAGTTCGACCCGGCGCCGAGGACGATCTCGTCGATGTCGCCGCGCAGCACCGCGCCGAACCACACGCTCGCGTCGGCATGGATGCGCACCTTGCCGATCAGGGCGGCGTTCTGAGCGATCCAGGCGCTCTCGTGTACCTCGGGCGTGCGTCCCTCGAAGGGCAGGCTGATCATGCGCCCGAGACTACTTGGCCGAGCAGGCCCGATCCGCAACGGGCGCGGACGGCGGGAGCCGCCCGGTCAGCCCTCCTCGACGACGGCGAGCCAGAAGTCGCCGAAGGCGACCGAGGAGCCGGCCGGGATCCGCACCCGCTGCTCGGCCGCGCACAGGATCTGGGCGCCGTCGTGGAGCGTGACGACCGTGCCGTTGGTCGAGTTCCGGTCCCGCAGCCACACGCCGTCGGCTTCGACCCCGATCGCGAGGTGCGTCTTGGAGACCGAGCGCCCGGGGTCGACGGCGGCGAGCAGCTGGCTGGGGGGTGCCTCGCCCGGGCGCGGCGCGGGGTTGCGCCCGATCAGCGCCGTGCCCTCGAGGACCACCGTTCGCCCGTCCCACAGCTGGAGCACGGCCTGCATCCGGGGCGGTCCGACCCGTCGGGCGGGTGTCAGCAGCGGCGTCGCGACGGCGTCCGTCGACGTGAGGCGGGTGAGCTCGACCTCGTCGTCCAGCGCGGGCGCCACCGCGGGACGGACCGCCCACGGCGGCGGCGTCGACACCGCGACCGCGCTGGCGACCAGCGGCTGCGGCGCGGTCCGACCGGGGCCGTCGTCGTACGTGCGCGCGGACCGAGGAGCGCCGACCCCCGCGTCGGCCGTGGCGGGGTCCCGTCCGACCGCGACGTCGAACACGATCGTGCCGGCGGCCTTGTCGTGCCAGCCTTGCCGCCACCCGCCCGCGTCGAGGAACGGTGAGGCGTACACCACGGCCTGCCCGATCCCGAAGACGAGGCTGCCGGCCATCACCACGAGCTGGCGCAGGAGGATCCGCATCAGCCCCGCGGGCTGGCCCGTCGCGGCCGCGAGGGTCCGCAGGCCGACCGCACGCTTGCCGAGCGTGAAGCCTCGCGTGCCCTGGTACCACCACTGGAACAGCGCGAGGCCGAGGATGAGCCCGTACCCCGCGAGGGCCAAGGGCGTGCTCGGCACGAGCGCGGTCGCGGTCGTGGCCCCGGAGTGGATCTGGTCGAGCCCGCTCGCCAGGACGATCCCCCCACCGACGATCAGATACGCCGCCTGGTCGATCACGAAGGCGAGCAGACGCTTGCTCATCGTGGCGGGCAGCGATCCTGGCGTTGACATGGGGTGTGGCCACTTCCTGGTCGGGTCGGCCCGCGTCGGGCGGCGTGGTCCTGGTCGGTGCGGCGCGGGTCCGGCACGGGACGGTCGACGGCCCGCGGTCCGATCCGGCTGCACCCGATACATCGGCAGCGCGGCGGGGTTTCGTGAGGGGATCAGGTGCGTCGCGCACGCCGTGGGGTGCGCCGAGCGCGCAGGGACGCCGTCGACCACCGGGCCCGCCAGCGATGGCGCCGTGGCACGACCGTGCGCATCGCCGCGGCGAGCACGTCGACCTGCGCCCAGTACGCGTCGACCTGAGCGACCGCGGGCGCGCCGCGCCCGAAGACGACGGCGTCCGCGTCGGCCGCGAGCCCCACGACCGCACCGCTGATGCCGAGCCGCCCGAAGGCGCCGGTGCGCCGGGTGTCGTCCGCGGCGGCGGCGAACGCCCCGGCGAGGTCGACCGCGATCTCGCGTCGGGTGGCGCGGGCCGGCGCGGCACGCCGGAGGTCACGAGCGTGATCGAGGATCTCGTCCCACCCGCCGACCACCTGAGCGACCCCGTCACCGGTCGACCGACGCAGACGACGTCGGCGACGCTTCGCCGCGATGATCAGGAGCAGCGGGGTGAGGACCAGGAGCACGGGGACCGTCGCGGCCGCACCGATGGCCACGAACGTGCGCCACGAGTCGTCGTCGCGGGCCTCCTGCTCGGCGTCCTCGGTGCGCGGCTGCTCGGTGTCTTCGGTAGGAGGCATGACCGGATCCGCCGGCGGCGGGGGCGGCTGCATGACCTGGGGCTGCGGCTGGGACTGGTCCTGCGGGGTGTCGTCCTGCGGGGTCTTGGTGTCGGGCGGCGTCGGGTAGAACGACACCCAGCCGCGCCCGGCGAAGTTGATCTCGACCCACGCCTGGACGTCCTCACCACGGATGGTGATCTGCACGGCGCCCGCCTGCTCCTCGTCGGGCACGAACCCGAGCACGACCCGGGCGGGCAGGCCCATCCCACGGGCCATGAGCGCCATCGCGGACGCGTACTGCTCACCGTCGCCGACCATGAGGTCGCCGCCGAGCAGGGTCGTCAGCCGGTCCGCACCGTGGCCGGACAGGGAGGGGTAGTCGCCCGAGTCGGTCAGCCCGTGGCTGAACCAGCCGCGCTCGGCGAGTCCCGCCTCCAGGCTCCGGGCGATGAGCACCGGCGAGGTGGCCGTCCCGGCGAGCTCGCCGGCGAACAAGGACACCGCGTCGGGGACGTTCCGCGGCTCGGGCAGGCTCACGGACCCCACGGGAGCCGCGCCGATCTCGTCGTCGTCGGGCAGGGCAGGAACCACGACCTCCTCGGTCCAGCGCGTTCCCGCGGGAACGCCCGAGGTGAGCACCGCGGTTCCGGTGGCGTCGTTGTAGCGCAGCTCATCGGCGAGGGCGCGCGCGTCGGGGCCGTCGAACGCGAAGCTCTCGGCATACCCGACTGTCGGCAGCCAGACGAGCGGCAGATCGTGCACCTCGATCTCCACCCGCGCACGCGAGCCGCGCTCCGCGGTGGCGATGTGCTCCCCGACCCGTCGGAACTCCCCCGAGCCCCGCGCCGCCTCGGCGCCCGCCACGTTCCAGACCACGCCGTCGAACGCATCCATGGTCGCGAGACGCACGGTGGCACCCTCCGGCAGGCCGTGCACCGTCAGCAGGTCGGTGTCCTTCCAGTCCTTGACGAACTCGCGGAACCCCGACAGCGGGCTCGGGTGGTCCTTGGGGTCGAACGGCGGCACGAGGTCGTCGCGCAGCACCATCCGGGCGGGCGGGGCGAGCAGCGGGCCGACGACGGCGCCGCTCGCCGCGACCACGGCGGCCATGACGGTGAGGGAGACCAGGCGGCGCGCCACGAGGCTCCCGCGCCGCATCGCCGCCCAGGTCACGAGGAGCACGACCAGGACGACACCGGCGGCCACCGGCTGGACGGTCTGCTTGGTGCCGAGCAGGACCGACAGCCCGAGGACCACCGGAGCGACCACGGCGGCCCACACCCCGGCCGCGCGCGGCTCGGCCCGCAGCGCGATGCTGACGGAGACGAGCACCCCGACGAACGCAAGCAGGTAGGGCGCGACGAGCAGGTTCCCGCTCGCACCGAGCTCGGGCTCGAGGGTGAGGACCTGCTTCCAGACGGTCACGACCGCGGCGAGCAGGGAGGTGATCGAGGCCGGGGTGGGCAGCACGGCGAACACCGTGGTGCCCGGCGTCGCGAGCGACGCACCGGCGCCGAGGTACACCAGGATGGCGACCGCAGCCGTCACCAGGGCAGACCAGCGGCGCCACGCGGCGACCACCGCGACGGCGGCACCCGCGACCAGGCCACCGAGGATCGGCGGCCACACGGCGGCGACGCCGTACACGGGCAGCAGCGGGAGCAAGGCGATGGCCAGGCCCGCCACCAGCACGACGACGTCGACGGCGGGCGGTGTGCCCGCCGCGCGCAGCTCACGGGCGCGCGGCTCCCGTGCACGCAGGTCCGCGGTCATCCCGCCACCACCCGGCGAAGCACGCGGGGCAGGTCGGCGAGCGACCCCAGCTGAGCCAGCGTGAGCGACCCGTGCTGGACGACGTCGACCGGCTCACCGTTGCCGCACAGCAGGATCAGCGCGCGGACACCCACGGGCAGGCGGGCCGCGTGGGCGCGCAGCGCGCGGCGGCTGGGGACCGACCCCGTCACGAGGATCGCCACCGACGCATCCGGCGCCTGGCGCGCGACCCACTGCGCCAGGTGCTCGCTCGACCGCCCGCTGGAGGTGGCCTCGATCGCGGAGCAGTCGTCGAGCAGCCGTGGCGGCGAGGCGGTGCGCAGCGCACCCGATCCGGCCAGAACGGTGAGGTCACGCTGGTCGCGCAGGGCCTGGACCCCGATCGAGGCCGTCGCCGAGACCGCGAGCTCGAACTCCTCGACGCTGCGGTAGTCCGCGGAGGCGGTCGACAGCGCGACGGCGGTGTGGGTGCGGCGGGTGTCCTCGAACTGGCGGACCATGAGCTCACCGACCCGGGCGCTGGTCTTCCAGTGGATGTGCCGCCGGTCGTCGCCGGCGACGTAGGCGCGCAGCGCGTGGAACGACATGTCGGAGTCCGAGATCACCCGGGTGGCCTGGCCCTCGAGGTCCCGCAGCACCCCGGCCGCCGCACCGCCGAGCGACACGAGCTCGGGGTGGACGTAGAGATTGACGGGCTCGGTCCAGCGCACGCGGCGGCGCACCAGGCCGACCGGGTCTCCGCGCACCGAGCGCACCGGGCCCACCACGACGACGGCGCGGCGCGTCGTCGGGATCGCGAAGACATCCTCGTGCGCGGCCCGCGGGCCGAGCGACGGCAGGTGGAAGTCCGCGGACCCCTGCCCGACGGGCAGCTCGATCTGGGCGGGCAGCAGGCGGCGGCGGGACGTGTTGCGCACCTCGAGGCGCCCCACGGCGCGCTGCCCCACGGTGACGCGGTTGGTCGACAGGTCGAGGTCGACCGCATAGGTGGACCGGCCGATCGTGAAGCCGAGCGCGGACAGCACGAACCCGGCCAGCGCGGCCGCGACCACGCTCAGCTCGACCCACCCGAGCCACCAGCCGACCGCTCCCGTCACCAGCGCGGCGACGACGACGCCCCAGCCGAGCCCCGAGACGGGACGCGCCGCGCGTCTCGCGCCGCGAGCCAGCATCCGCACAGCGTGCACGTCAGCCGATCCGCGCGGCCGGGGGGTCGGTCGCGGCGAGGATCCGGCCGAGCACCTGCTGGGCCGTGACGCCGGCGAACTCCGCCTCGGTCTCGAGCATGATCCGGTGGGCGAGCACGGGCTCGGCCAGCAGCTTGATGTCGTCGGGGATGACGTAGCTGCGGCCCTGGGACGCGGCCCAGACCTTCGCGGCCCGCACGAGCGAGAGGCCGCCGCGCACGCTCACGCCCAGCGCGGTCTGCGGGTCGAGCCGGGTCTCCTCCGCGAGCCGCGCGACGTAGTCCAGCACGGCGCCGTCGGTGTGCACGCCCGCCGCGAGGTCGGCCATCTCGGCGACCCCCGCCGTCGTGATCCTGGCGGTGAGGACGCTGGTCCGGTCGCGCTGGGCGGCCCCCGCGAAGATCCGGACCATGGAGTCGCGGTCGGGGTAGCCGAGCGAGGTCTTGATCAGGAACCGGTCGAGCTGGGCCTCGGGGAGCCGGTACGTACCCGCCTGCTCGATGGGGTTCTGGGTGGCGATGACCATGAAGGGCCGACCGACGAAGTGCGAGACCTTGTCCACGGTGACCCGGGACTCCTCCATGACCTCGAGCAGCGCGGACTGCGTCTTGGGCGAGGCCCGGTTGATCTCGTCGGCCAGCACCACCGAGGCGAAGATCGGACCTTCATGGAAGTCGAACGTCCGGGTCGCCTGGTCATAGATCGTCACCCCGGTCACGTCGGACGGCAGCAGGTCCGGGGTGAACTGGATGCGGCTGTGCGTGCCCTGGACCGTCGCGGCGATGGCCTTCGCGAGCGAGGTCTTCCCGGTTCCGGGCGCATCCTCGAGCAGCAGGTGCCCCTCGGCGAGCATCGCCGTCAGGGCGAGCCGCACCACGTGCTCCTTGCCGAGCACCGCCAGGCCGATGTTCTCGACGAGCGCGTCGAAGGTGTCGGCGAACCACGCGCTCTGCTCGGGGGTCATGGTCGTGGCTGTCTGCGAGAGCACTGCGTTCTCCTTGTGGGTAGCGGCGCCGCCGGGGCGGGCCACGAGGGTGCGGCGGACGAGGGTGCGGACGGGGTTGCCGACGGTAGCGGTCGCCGCGGCGGCGGGATCATCCGCTCGCCACCACCGGTGCGGTCGTCGGAGTCGGTGTCGGGGTCGGTTCCTCCGGTACCGGCTCGACCACGACGGTCACCGGCGCTCCCTCCCGGCCCCAGCCCGCCGCGTTGAAGGCCGTGACGGACACCGTCACCTCCGTGCCGGCGTCGTCGCGGAACGAGTAGGTGGCCTCCGCCTGCTCGACGACGATCTCCCGGGACCCGCGGGCCTTGATCCTGAACGACCATCTCGTGACGTCCGACCCGCCGGGTGCCGCCGTCGCGGTGAAGACGGCCTGCCCGGGCCCCGGCACGGCGGCCGTCACGGTCGCGTTCTGCGGGACGGTCGTGGCCGTCGCCGAGGTCGCCACGGCGGCCCCCAGCTCGCCCTTCGAGTTGCGTGCCGTCACCTGGAAGGAGTGGCTCACGCCACCCGTGAGGTCCGAGACGCGGAAGGTGGTCTCGTGGGTCTCACCGATCGGCGTCCCGTCCATCGAGACCAGATAGGCCTCGATGGTCACCTGCTCGCCGCCGGTGGTCGCCGGTGGGTCCCAGCGCAGCGCGACCTCGCCCTTGCCCCACGGCGTCTCCGCGGCGGCGACATCGCTCGCGGTCAGCCGCGCGACCGAGCCCGGCGTGCCCCAGATCTGCCCGGACGTGCCGGCCGCGAGCGACCAGTTGACCGTGTTGCGGGCCTGCACGCCGATCACGTACGCCTTTCCGGGCCGCGCCGGGAACGTGAACGAGCGTTCCGTGGCCGCCGTCGGAGCCTGCCATTCGCCGTCGAGGCTCACCCGGTAGCCGGTCACCGCGTCGCCGCCGTCGCTCACCGGAACCTCCCACCGCACGGTGATCGACCCTTCCGTCGCGAGCCCGAACGACGCCGTCACCGCGGTCGGGGCCTCCGGCTGGCGCGCCGGGACGACCGGGGCCGACGACGGGCTCCAGTCGCCCGGGTCGGGCGCCTTGTTCAGCGCCCGCACGCGCACGGTGTACGCCGTGCCGTTCGTGAGCCCGCCGAAGTCGTAGCTCGTCGACGTCGTCTCGACCGACGACTGGCCGCCGCGCGGCGCCGGGCTGATCTCCAGGAGGTACTTCACGATCGGCGAACCCGGCGTCTCCGGCGCCGTCCAGCGCGCCCGGAGCTGGGCGTCACCGCGCTCGACCTGTGGCGCCGCCGGGGCGAACGGCTTGGCGTCCGGCCGCGCGGGCGCGGAGCTCGGGCTGGGATCCGACCAGTCGACGACGTTCCTCGCCGCGACCGTGAACGTGTACTCGACGGCGTTGGTGAGGCCGTCGATGGTGCAGGTGGTCCCGGCGCACTCGCGTGCGGCTCCGCCGGGCTGGGTCGTGACGCGGTACCCGGTGATCGGGGCACCGTTGTTGACGGGCACGTCCCAGGCGAGCACGACCGTGCGGTCGCGCACCTCGACCACCCGCGGGGCGGTCGGGGCGGCCGGCCGGCCGCGCACCACGACCGTGATGCGCCCCTCGACCTCGCGGGCCGTGTCCCCGGTGGCGTCCCGCACGCGGTAGCGGGTGACCATCTCGCCGATGAAGCCCTTGGCCGGGCGCACGTTCACCGAGGTGCCCGAGACCCCGGCTGTGCCGGCGCCCGGGGTCTCGACGGTGGCGTCGACCAGCGTCAGCGCGGTCGACGGGAAAGGGTTGAACGCGCCGTCCAGCGCGGCGACGGTCGAGGATCCGCCCTCGACGCCGTCAGCCACCCGGTGGTCGAGCACCCGCGCCAGTGGCCGGATGCTCGCGACGACCCGGAAGTCGACCTGGGCGGGCAGCGCACCGCCTGCGGCGCCGTACCCGACCGCGACCGACACCCCGCCCGCGGTCCCCCGCGGGACGGTTGCGTCGGCGCTCACGCTGAGCACCGAGCCGGACACCGTGGCCTGGAACCCGTTCGGGATCGGCGAGGTGATCTTGTAGGTGTACCGGTCCGAACCACCCGCCGTGGCGACCGGTGACGACGTGAATGCGGTCAGGTCGACCCGGGCCGGCGCTTCGCCGGGCGAGACGTCGATGACCGAGGGGGAGAACGTCGGCGGGTAGTCCGCCGCCGCCAGAACGGTGATCGGCAGCGTGAGCACCTTGGTCCGTGCGGACGCGTCGCTCGCGTCGCCGTCGGTGACCGCGACGGTGATCGATGCGGGGCCGGCGTAGGTGGCCTGCGAGCGGAACACGAGCGTGCGGTCGTCGCGCACGAGCGGTGACCCGTCCGCCTTGGTGGCCTGCACCCGGGCGGCGTCTGCCACGCGTGCGGTCCGACCGGGGGCGACCTGGATCTGCTCGTCGAGCACGATCACCAGCTCGTCACCGGCGATCACCCTCAGCTCGGGCGCCTTCGGCCGGGGCATCGGCGGGAAGTCGCCGAGGGCCGGGACGGTGATGAACGCATAGGAGCTCAGGCCGTCCGCCTGCGGGCTGGTGTTCGTCACGAGGTACGGCAGCGTCTGGGCGTGACCGACCAGGGTGACCACGACCGACCCGCTCGGCGTCACTGACGCGGTGTCGGCCACGGAGGAGTCGACCGACACCTCGAGATCGCTGATCGGGCCGCTCGGGTTCTCCGCGACGGCGAGCACCTCGACCTCGATGCTGGTCCGGTTGATCGTCTCGGTCGCGGGCACGACGACGTCGCGCACCACCGGGGCGAGGATCAGCGCGTCGTCGGTCACCGTGACGGTGAGCACCGCGGTGTCCCGCCCGCCGCGGTCGTTCACCGCGCTGTAGGAGATCTGCAGGACCGCGGGCTGGTCGGGCGTCTGCACCGCGATGCGGTTGCCCTCCACCCGCGCGTCGATGCCCTCGGTGAGCTCGAGGGCGGGTTCCAGGGTCAGCTCGCCGCCACCGGTGTCGATGTCGTTGGCGAGCACGCGGACCTCGACGGCCTGGCCCGACCGCACGCTGACGTCGTCGTTGCGGCTGACGACCTGGGCCGCCGTCGTCGGCCGGGCCGCGATCCCGACCCGGATCGTGGCGACCGCGCGCTGGCCGACCCAGTCCTCGACCGCGTAGGTGAACGTGTCCGTGCCGAGCTCGCCGGGCAGGGCCTCGTACTCGATCCAGTCGGCGCCCACCGCGGTGATCCGCCCCTTGGTCGGGGCCTGGTCCTGGCCGAGGAGCGAGACGCCGTCGCCGTCGGGGTCGATCCCGGTGAGCGGGACGGGGATCCGGATGGTCTCGCCCTCGAACACGCGCGCGGTCAGCGCCCGGGGCCTCGGCGGTGACTTGGTCGCGGGGTCCGACGGCCGGACGTCGACCGTCACGGTCGCCGAGGTGACGTTGCCGGCCGGATCGGCCACGGCGAAGGTCGCGTGCGCCTGGACGGCGGTCGCCGGGGCCTGGTAGCGCAGCAGGTCACCGGACACGAACAACAGGCCCTGCCCCGAGCCGAGCGGTTCGACGAGCTCGCGCACCACGTGCATCGGGTCGCCATCGGGGTCGTAGGCGTCTGCCAGCACGGGGATGGTGACCACGCCTCCCGTCCGCACCGAGACGGTGATGTTGGGCACGACCGGGGCCTGCTGGGTGGCCGACGCCGGGATGGGTTGGACCAGCACGTCGCCCACCGCCGACGCGCCGCCGTTGGAGATCGTGTAGCGGACGGTGACCGGGGCGTCGAGCACGCGGGTCGAGGTGATCCGCAGCAGCTGGTGGCTGAGCGCGGCGACGCGCAGCCCGGAGTCGAGCGGCGCCTCGACGGACTGCAGCACGAGCACTCCACCGGCCGGGTCGACGTCGTTCGCCAGGGGGTCGATCGTGACCTCGCCGCCCGGGGGCAGCAGCGCGCGGTCGAGGACCGCGACCGGGGGCGGCACCTCGAGCGGACGCTCCCTGACGTCGATCCGGGCCACACCGGTCGCCTGCTGCGGGGACGCCGTGACCAGGAAGGCCACGTAGTACGTGCCCGCGCGGGCGGCACCGAACGTGAACGTCCCCGCCTCCAGGTCGGTGTCGACCGTCGCGCCCTGCACCTCGTCGACCCCCGCGAGACGCACCGGCTCGCGTGAGGAGCTGCGCACGCTGTCGAGCGGGTGCACGACCACGGCCTCGTCGACGTAGGTCACCGCGTGCACCGGGTCGATGACCGGCGCGAGCGAACCGGCGGGCTGGACGTCGACGGTGAGCGAACCCTCCACGGTCTCGGTGCCGTCGGAGACCAGGACGGTCACCTGCTGGCGGCCGAGCGTGGCGCCGTCGGACTGGAAGGTCAGCGAGCCGTCCTGGCGGGTGCGGACGGTCCCGCCGGATGCGGCGACGCCGCCCGCCAGGACCAGGAGGTCGCCGTCGGGATCGCGGAAGTCGGGCAGCACGTCGTAGGTGCCCTGCGCGCCCTGCTCGACGGACATCGAGCCGACCCGCACCTGCGCCGGTGCGCCGTTCTCGTCGGCAGCGCGCACGGTGAGCCGCACGGTGGCGGTCGACGGCGCGGTCGTGCCGCGTCCGTCGGTGATCGTGTAGGTGAGCTCGGCGGTCCCGGTGACGCCCGCCGGGGTCGTGAGCTGCAGCGCCCGACCGCCGTAGATCGGCACGACGGTGCCGAACTCCGCCGGCAGCGCGTCGTGCTCGGAGATGACGAGGATGCCGCAGTCCGACGACGCGTCGTTGTCGATCACGGAGAGGATCGCGGTCCGCCCGGCCCGCACGCCGTAGTCGTCGTTCACGGCCGAGGGTGCCGCCGACTGCTCGGTGCACTCGGCCTGGATGTTCTGCGTCGACGCCCGGCTCTCGGACTCCTGCTCGTCGTCCTGGGTGTCCTCCTCCGGCTCGATGTCCTGCCAGTTCGGCTCGCGCAGCTCGGGGTCCTCGAGCGGCACCCACAGCCGTCCGCGCAGGGTGTCGTTGAGCACGACGACGTCGCGGTTGACGCGGAAGACCAGCACGTCGGCCGTCGTCATCGCCTCGAGGTCGCTGACCACCGGGTCGCCGTCCGCGCACACCTGCAGGTAGCTGCCGACGGCGGAGGCCCACGCACCGTGGGCGCACTCGCCGACCCGCACGGGCGGCGCGGGCACGCCGGAGCCACCCGTGTCGTGCTCGCGCACGTCACCGCCGTCCAGCGGGACCTCGAGCAGCGCGGACCGGCTCGCGACGAGCACCACCTCCGCCGCCGGCCCGGGCTGCTGCAGGGCGAGGCCGTCGCCGAAGGCGGTGAGGTCGACGGACCCGCCCGACGTACGCACCGTGCGCCCGTCGAGGACGACGAGCCGGTCACCCACCGCGGTGACCCGGTCGAAGCCCGGTCCGCCACCGCCGGAACCGTCCGCACCGGCGAGCGTCCCGTCGGCGGTCACCGTGACCTCCGCCTCGGTGACCTCGGCACGCTGCAGCCCGCCCTCGGGGTCGACGGCGAGCACGACGCCGTCGCGGGACACCACCGCTGCGCCCCCGGCGCCGAGGTCGAGGTCGGGGTCCTCGGAGTCGACGCTGAGCGAGCCGAGGGTGCCGGTGGTGCGCACCCACACCGCGCCGCGGGACGGCTCGGTGACGGCGACGACCCCGCGGGCCATCGAGACCGTCGCGCCGAACGGGACGCTGGCCTGGGCGCCGAGCGTGACGCTGGCCGGGTCCACGACCGCGACCCGGCCGGGTTCGGTCAGGAGCACGTCACCCGCGTCCTGCAGGACGTCGAACTCGGCCGACGTCGACACGAGCCCGGCGTTGAGCTCGTCGATCTGGGGGTTGAACCGGCCAAGCCTGAGCGCCGACGTGTTCGTCAGCCAGGCGGCGCCGTCGTTGAGGTCCACCTGGGATACGGGTACGCCGGGGTAGAGGATCGCGAGGGTCGCCACGACTGCGGGGACGGTCACGGCCACGCCCGCCTTCAGCCAGGACCGCCCGGGGCGCGCACCGCGCACGAACCCGGCTGTGGTCCGCAGCCCACCCAGCACGGTGCGCATCAGCTCGTGCACCCGACCGCGGGCTCGGTCGAGGCGCGGCGATCCGCCCGGACGATCGCGACCTCGAGGCAGACGGGCGTGCCCGGGATCTCGGGCGTGATCGTCACGGTGGGGGCGTCGACGACGGCCATCACGGTGTCGGTGCGGGCGACGGCGACCCCCCAAAGGTACCGGTCGCCGGCCAGCGGCTCCGGGTTGACCCAGGTGAACACGGCGCTGCCGTCGACGGCCACCACGCCGAGCAGGTCGGTCGGGGTCGGGACCGCGAGCAGGGGCGCGGCCGACGGCGTCCCGGAGCCGCTGGGCTCCGTGGTGCGCACGGCGGCGGTGCCGGGATCCGAACCGAGAGAGCCACTGACGGCACGCGCGACGCCGACCAGGGCGCCGACCACGACGACGCCGGCGACGGCGGCGACGGCGACCCGGCCGCGCTTGCCGGGGCGCGGCGCTCCGACGGGGCGCGGCGCTCCGACGGGCGCTGCGCGGGAGGCGGGGAACGGCGCAGGGACGCGTACGGCCGGGAGCGCCGCCTGCCCGCGCTGCGGTTGCGGCGCGCCGGTCTGGGCGAACCGAGCGTCGACGCGCCCGGCGAGACCCTCGGCCAGATCCTCGGCGCGACCCTCGGCGCGGCCCTCGGGCGACACGCTCTGGATCGGGTGCAGTCGCGTGGCTTGGTTGGCCGGCTCCAGCTCGTCGCCCGCATCCCCTGCGCCGGGTCCCGTGCCCGGCGGACGAAGATCCGTGATCACGTCCAGGGGCAGGTCGAGCGCGGTGGGCGGGAGCAGCAGCTCGATCTCCACCTGCTGGAGCGCGCGAGCCAGGGCGAGGGCCGAGTGGAAGCGTCCGGCCGGGGTGCGGTGCATGGCGCGCGCGAGCACCGCCTGGAGGCTCGCGGGCACGTCGGAGCGGCCGGTGGTCGCCAGCGCGGCGCCCTCGATCCGTCCGATCAGATCGGCGGCGTTGTTCCGGGCGTCGGGGACCTCGAACGGCGAGCGTCCCGCCAGGAGCGAGTAGATGGTGGCCGCGAGCGAGTAGACGTCCGACTGCACCCCACCGACGGGGTTCTCCGCGAGCAGCTCGGGCGGGGACCACGGGATCGACATGCCCACCGCCGCCGCCGAGCTCCAGCCGGTCGTCGCGGCGATCCCGAAGTCCGTGAGCGCGGGCCAGCCGAAGTCGGTGACGAGGACGTTCGCCGGCTTGATGTCGCGATGCAGGATGCCTGCCTGGTGCGCCGTCTCCACCGCGCAGGCGAGCCGCACCCCGATGCGCAGCACCTCGGGCACGCCCATGCGCTCGGTGCGATACCGCTTGCCGAGGTTCGGGCGGGCGCAGTACTCCATCACGAGGAACGGGCGCCCGTCGGTGGCGACGTCGGCGTGATAGATCGTCACGATCGACGGGTGGTGCGACAGCCGGGCCATGAGGTCGGCCTCGGTCCGGAACCGCTCGCGCACCTCGTCGCTGAGCGAGCCCGCCAGCAGCACCTTCACCGCGACGGACCGGTGGGGCAGCTGCTGGGTGTAGCGGAAGACGTCGGCGAAGCCCCCCATGCCCAGGAGCTCGGAATACTCGTACCCACCGATCCGCGGTGGGACGGAGGGCTCGCGGCGCGCGCTCACACGCCCGGATCCACGGTGAAGGTCACGCCCTCACCGAGATCCACGGTCACCCCGGGTGCGACGACGGCGGGCTCGCCCGGGTGCAGCCGGCGCGGACCGCTCCCGGTCGCCAGCAGGATCACGCCGTTGGTGGAGTGCAGGTCCGTCACCAGGACGTCCTCGCCCTCGGTCCGGACCTCGGCATGCGTCCGCGAGATGTCCTGGTTGGGGCTCGCCACCGTGACAAGGCGCGGGATCTCGCTGTTCGCCACCCGCGACACCTGCGGAGCACGACCGAGCAGCACCGGCCGGTTGAGCGTCACCACGAGCCCGGTGGACAGGATCAGCTTCGCCGGCGCGGGAGCCTGCGCGGCCGGGACGTTGATCGGACCGGGCATGGCGTCGCCCACCCAGGCCGGCATCTGACGGCGCAGCGCGACGACGTCCGAGCTGAGCACCGTCATCCCGTCGTGGTCCTCGGGCGCGACGACGTCCGACGCGGTCGGAGCCATTCCCGCGATGGGGCGCACCGGGACGCCGAGTGCGACGGGCGGCACCGCCCGGGGTGCAGCGCGCCATTCGACCGCCGGGGCCGGCGCGACATGCAGGGGCGCGTGCACCATGGGCGCACGAACGAGGGCGAGCACGGGCACCGGCACGGGCTCCGGCACCGGCACGGGCTCCGGCACGGGCTCCGGCACCGGCACGGGCTCCGGCTCCGGCTCCAGCACGGGCTCCGGCTCCAGCACCGGCTCCGGCTCCGGCTCCGGCTCCGGCTCCGGCTCCGGCACGGGCGCAGGCTCGTCCCGCCGGGGCTCGACCTGCTCAGGCTCTGCCAAGGACAGCACGGTCTTCGCGGGTGCCCGGGACTCCCCCACCTGCAGCTCGAGGACCACCCCACCGGCACGCACGACCCCCGACAGCACAGGCAGGGCATCGTCCGTGACCCCGGTGGACCCGGGCGCGCGCACCGTCACGGTCACCGCGTCGGCGATGAGCTCTTCCAGCCAGGTCGAGACCTGCGGCGCACGCAGCGTGCGCATCCCCGCGCGGGTCGCGACGGTCACGTCGACCTCGCCCCGCACGATGACGCGGACGTCGGCACCCTCATGGGACACGAGGGCGAACGGCGGCAGCGACGCGATCCCCCCGCCGAGCAGGATCTGGAGCTGGTCGGTGAGGCGGGCGCCCCCGCGCAGGGAGGTCCACAGCTCGTTCACGACCGCGGCACTGGTCTCGGGCGGCACCAGCGCGACGCAGCCGTCGGTGATGACCGCGAACCAGTCACCGGGGGTGTAGGCGGGCAAGTTCACGAGGTGACCTCCGGAAAGGGGACGAGGGCGAGGCGCGGGACCGTGGCGCCATCGATCTGCTCGTCCCACGCGGCGCGGTCGGCAAGGACCTCGACGCGCGGGACCGCGAACCGGCCGGCGAGCACGGTGATGTCGGTGTCCGGTCCCCCGGGCGCCGAAGCGACGTCGACCACGACGGCGCTGACGTTGTCCCGGCAGCCGGCGGCGAGAGCGGCGTCGACCAGCGCCTGAGCAGCGTCCTGCGGGTCGGCGACGTTCGTCAGGAGGGCGCGCAGCGCGTCGTCGTCGAGCTCGCCGGTCAGCCCGTCGGAGCAGATCAGGACGCGATCCGCGATCTCGGCGGGGATGAGCCAGTAGTCCGGCTCCGGCTCCGCGCCGGTCCCCACGGCCCGCGTGATCACGTGCCGCTCCGGGTGCCGCAGGGCCTGCTCGGCATCGATCTCGCCGCGGTCCATGAGGTCCTGCACCACCGAGTGGTCCACGCTGATCTGTTCGAGCTCGCCGCCTGCGAGCCGGTAGATCCGCGAGTCGCCGATGTTGAAGACGAGCCAGTACGAACCGCCGTCGTGCGCCGCGATGGCGACGCCGGCGACCGTCGTGCCCGCCGTGCGGTCGGCGCCGACCGCCTCCCGCAGGCGGGTCGCGGTCCGGCGGAAGCATGCGTGCACCTCGTCGGGAGACGCGGCGGAGCGGCCGGCCAGATGGGAGAACTCCTCGACGGCCAGACGGCTCGCGACATCACCCGCAGCGTGACCGCCCATCCCGTCCGCGACGAGGAACACCGGCGGGTACGCGAGCAGCGCGTCCTCGTTGAGCGTGCGGACGGTGCCGCGGTCCGTCGCCGAACCCCATGACGTGCGCACTGTTCCCCCTGCCTGGTCCCGCGTGCGTGCCGCGCTGCGGTGCCCGACTGGAGCACCGATCTTCTCTCTCTTCGACGCGCCGGGGGTGGTTCATGAGCACACCCGCGCAAAGAGGTGCCAACGTCACACCACCAGCGTGCCGAAGTCGATCACGCGAGGGCTGGCGGACCCACCCATATCGGGCGCACAGTGGTCTGGTCTGTGGTGTCCTGTTTGTCTGGGTCTCGCCAGTCCGTCTTCCCGGGGGTGTCAGATGGCACGTCAGAACCTTCCGCCCGACTACATGCCAGTTCTCTCACGCGGCCGCCACCGGCGTCCGTCGCGTGGTGCGTGCTTCATGGAGTTCGCGTCCTTCCTTGCCGGAGAGAGGTGGAGCGACCACCCCGCCTGCACACATGCCCTGCTCGCCACCCTGGCCAGGAACGTGAACGACCAGATGAGCGACGCGGGTCGCCAGAAGCTCCTCGGCCTCGTCCCCTCGGTGGTCGGTCTCACGTCCGACGACCCCCTGGTCGACGTGCACCTCGCCCTGCTCTGCGCGACCACCGCGCTGCCGGTCGTGGCGGCCGACACCCAGCGCGTTCTCGCGGTCGGCATCCTGTCCGCCGAGCGGCAGCTCGCCCTGCTCGAGGGCCGGGACGACGGCGTGCTGACCGACGCGAGCCTGGCCGCGCTCGCTGACGTCCCACAGGCCGCGAGCTGGGCCCGGGACTTCTCCGCGGCGATCGAGCCGTCCGATGCCGGGTTCTACACCTCCGGTGCACCGAGCATCGTGTGCTGCTCGATTCTCGGCGTGGCGGTCGCGTGCACGAGAGACCGCGACGAGCGGCTCCTGGACCTGCTCGTCCGCGGGATCGGCGTCGTACAGGCGGCAGCAGCAGCGGCCCGGGTCGCGGCCCCCACCGCACCGGTGGCCGAGCCCGACCGGTACCTCCAGACCGAACAGGTGAACCCGCTGCGTCGGACGTTCCAGTCCTCGCGGTTCGATCACTCGTAGAAGACGCGCTCGACGACGGCGCGCGACCGCCGGGCCGCGCGCAGGTAGTCCTCCTCGAGCTCCGCACCGGACCCGGCCGGGTAGCCCAGCACGCGGGCGAGCCCGGCCAGGGCCTGGCGGTCGTGCGGGAGCTGGTCGGCGTGCGCCCCGCCGGACCGGCCCGACCACAGCACCAGGGCGTCGCGCAGCCGTGAGGCCAGCAGCCAGGCCTCGGTGAGCGTGCCGGCGTCGTCGGCCGCGATGAGCTCGGCCTCGACCGCCGCGTTCAGCGCATCGAGCGTCGCCGTCGTGCGCAGGCCGGGGACCTCGAAGGCGTGCCGGAGCTGCAGCAGCTGGACGGTCCATTCGACGTCGGCCAGGCCGCCGCGCCCCAGCTTGAGGTGACGCGCCGGCTCGACGCCGCGCGGGAGCCGTTCGGCCTCGACGCGCGCCTTGATGTGCCGCACCTCGCGCACGACGGCGGGTTCGAGCCCGCCCTCCGGGTAGCGCATCGGGTCCACCAGCTGCATGAACCGCTCACCGAGCCCGGCATCGCCCGCGACCGTGCGCGCCCGGAGCAGGGCCTGGCTCTCCCACGGCGAGGACCAGCGCTGGTAGTACTCCGCATACGACGCGAAGGAGCGCGCCAGCGGACCGTTGCGGCCCTCCGGGCGCAGGTCCGCGTCGACATCCAGCGGCGGCTCGGTCCCGACCTCGCCGAGCAGCTGACGGACCCGCGTCGCCACGGAGAGCGCCACCTGCTGCGCGAGAAGCTCGTCCTGACCCGGCAGCGGGTCGTGCACGAACATCACGTCGGCATCGGAGGAGTAGCCCATCTCGCGGCCGCCGAGACGACCCATCGCGACGATGAGCATCCGCGTGGGCGACTCCACCAGACCTCGCTCGGCCAGGGTCTCGTACAGGGCGATCCGCAGCCCGCCGGCGAGCACGACGTCGGCCGCGGCGGTGAGGCTCTCGGCAGCGGAGATGCTGGTCACGACGCCGAGCACGTCGGCCGCGCCGGTCCGGGCAAGCTCCCGGCGCCGCAGCGCGCGCAGGGCGGTCGCGGCCGGGACCGGCTCGTGCGCGCGGGTGAGGAGCGCATCGGCCTCGGCGGCGAGCCGCTCGGGGGAACGCGGGGCGAGCTCGGCGTCGTCGGCCAACCAGGCCACGGACTCGGGCGATCGGGAGAGCGCCTCGGCGACGTACTTCGACGTCGACAGCACCCGCGCGAGCCGCGCCGCCGCGGTGCCGGAGTCGCGCAGCAGCCGCAGGTACCAGTGGGTCGTCCCGAGCTTGTCCGACAGGCGGCGGAAGTTGAGCAGGCCGGCGTCGGCGTCGGCCCCTTCCGCGAACCAGCCCAGCATCACCGGCAGAAGCTGGCGCTGGATCGCGGCCCGCCGAGAGACCCCCTCGGTGAGCGCGACGATGTGCCGCAGCGCACCGACCGGATCGCGGTAGCCGATGGCGGCGAGCCGAGCGCGGGCCGCCTCGGGCGCGAGGCTGGCCTCCTCGGTGGACAGCTGCGCCGTGGCGGGCAGCAGGGGGCGGTAGAACAGCGCCTCGTGCAGGCCGCGGACCTCGCGCCGCACGCTGCGCCACCGTTCCATCAGCCCCTCGGCCCCCTCGGCCCGCAGACCGACCGACCGCGCGAGGCGACGCAGGTCCGCATCGGCCGTCGGCATGAGGTGGGTGCGGGTGAGCCGGTACAGCTGGATGCGGTGCTCGAGCGCCCGCAGCAGGCGGTAGCAGACCGCGAGCCGGGCCGCGTCCTCGCGCCCGACGTACCCACCGGCCGAGAGCGCCGACAACGCGGTGAGCGTGCTGGGGCTGCGGATCGACTCGTCGGCGCGACCGTGCACGAGCTGGAGCAGCTGGATGGTGAACTCGACGTCCCGCAGGCCGCCGACGCCGAGCTTGAGCTGACGGTCGGCCTCGGCCGCGGGGACGTGGTCCTCGACCCGACGGCGCATGGCCTGGGAGTCGGCCACGAAGTTCTCCCGGCTCACGGCGGCCCACACCATCGGGTTCATCGCCGCGACGTACGCCTCGCCGAGCTCACGGTCCCCCGCGACCGGGCGGGCCTTGAGCAGCGCCTGGTACTCCCAGGTCCGGGCCCAGCGCTCGTAGTACGCGGTGTGGCTCGCCAGGGTGCGCACGAGCGGGCCGTTCTTTCCCTCCGGCCGCAGGGCGGCGTCCACGGGCCACAGCGCGGGCTCGCCCGACGGGTTCGCGCACGCCCGGGCGAGTCCGGTCGCGAGCCGCGCGCCGACCGCGAGCGCGTGGTCCTCGTCGACCCCGGCGGCGGGCTCGACGACGTAGATCACGTCGACGTCGCTGACGTAGTTCAGCTCGCGCCCACCGCACTTGCCCATGCCCAGGACGGCGATCCGCACCCCGACGCCGTGGTCGTCGAGCTCGGCGCGGGCGAGCGCGAGGGCGGCCTCGAGCGCGCCGGCGGCCAGATCGGCGAGCGCGGCCGCGACCCCGGGCATGCGGCTCAGCGGGTCGGGCGAGGTGAGGTCGGTGGCGGCGATCCGCATCAGCCGCCGCCGGTACGACCGGCGCATCGCGTCCCACCCGGCGGGTCCGCTGACGTCGGCGACCGGCACCTGCGCGTTCGGGTCCGCGCCCACCGCGGTGAGCAGCTCGGCCCGGACCTCCTCGACCGGGATGCCCGTGCCAGGCGTGACGTCGGCCAGGACGGCGAGCTGGTCGGGGTGGGCCGCCAGGGTGTCACCGATCGCGACGGACGCACCGACGACGGCCAGGAGCCGGTCCCGCCCCGCGCCCCGCGTGAGCAGCCCGGCGAGCAGGGCACGTCGGGCGGCATCCGCGTTCACCACGCCCGCGATCCGGGCGAGGGCGAGCAGGGCCTGATCGGGGTCGGCCACGTCGCCGAGAGCCGGCAGCAGACCGGCAGGGTCCGCCTCGGTGACATCACCGATGATGTCGACCAGGGCGCGATCGGCCAACATGCTCGTCGCACGGCGAGCGTCGGCGAAACCCAGCCGGGTCAGCCTGCCTGCCAGGGTTCCACCACGGTTGCTCACGGGCCCACGCTATCGACTGCGGCGCGCGGCCCCGTCCGGCAGTCCAGCCCTGGGGCCGGCTACAGGATCGGCAGGAAGCGTCGCAGCTCGTACGGCGTGACCTGACCGCGGTACTCGTCCCACTCCTGCCGCTTGTTGCGCAGCACGAAGTCGAAGACGTGCTCACCGAGCGTCTCGGCCACGAGCTCCGAACGCTCCATGACGGCGATCGCTTGGTCGAGGGACTGCGGCAACGGCTCGATCCCGAGCGCTCGACGCTCGGCGTCGGTCAGCTCCCAGACGTCGTCTTCCGCGCCCTCGGGGAGCTCGTAGCCCTCCTTGATGCCCTTGAGCCCGGCGGCGAGCAGCACCGCGAACGCGAGGTACGGGTTGGCGGCCGAGTCGAGCGCGCGGTACTCCACGCGGCTCGAGTTCCCCTTGCCGGGCTTGTACATCGGCACGCGCACGAGGGCGGACCGGTTGTTGTGGCCCCAGCAGACGTAGCTCGGCGCCTCGGCGCCGCCCCAGAGCCGCTTGTAGGAGTTGACGTACTGGTTGGTCACCGCGGTGATCTCCGGCGCGTGCCGCAGCAGGCCCGCGATGAAGCTGCGCGCGACCTTGGACAGCTCGTACTGGCCGCCGACCTCGTTGAACGCGTTGCGGTCGCCCTCGAACAGCGACAGGTGGGTGTGCATGCCCGAGCCCGGGTGGTCCGCCATCGGCTTCGGCATGAACGAGGCGAACACGCCCTGCTCGAGGGCGACCTCCTTGACCACGGTCCGGAAGGTCATGAGGTTGTCCGCCGTGGTCAGCGCGTCGGCGTACCGCAGGTCGATCTCGTTCTGCCCCGGCCCGGCCTCGTGGTGGGAGAACTCGACCGAGATGCCCATCGACTCGAGCATCTGGATCGCGGCGCGCCGGAAGTCGTGCGTGGTGCCGCGCGGCACGTGGTCGAAGTACCCGCCCTGGTCGACGGGCACGAGCGGCGCCGCCGGGTCCTTCGGGTCCTCGAACAGGTAGAACTCGACCTCGGGGTGCGTGTAGAAGGTGAACCCCTGGTCGCTCGCCTTGGCGAGCGCCCGCTTGAGGACGTTGCGGGAGTCCGCGAGGGACGGCTCGCCGTCGGGCGTGAGGATGTCGCAGAACATCCGCGCGGTCCCCTGCCGCTCACCGCGCCACGGCAGGATCTGGAACGTCGTGGGGTCGGGCCGCGCGATCATGTCCGCTTCGTACACCCGGGTCAGGCCCTCGATCGAGCTCCCGTCGAACCCGATGCCCTCCGAGAACGCCGACTCGAGCTCCGCCGGCGCGATCGCGACCGACTTGAGGATCCCGAGAACGTCGGTGAACCAGAGGCGAATGAAGCGGATGTCGCGCTCCTCGACTGTGCGGAGCACAAACTCTTGCTGCCTGTCCATGTGTCCATCCTGCCCGATAGATGTTTCCACCTCGTGACAGACCACGCCGCAATCCGTCCCCGGCTCAACTCCCGCCCGCCCGGCACCCCCCTCTCGACGCGCGGACGGCCGGGGCAGACCCGGGCTGCCGTCGGTGTCCTCGGGCGGGCCTAGGCTCGTTCGCATGGCAAACGTACGGATCGCGCTGGCTCAGATCGACACCTGTGTCGGCGACCTGGAGGCAAACACCCAGGCCGTGCTCGAGTGGTCCCGCCGGGCGGCAGCGGCCGGCGCGGACCTCGTGGCCTTCCCCGAGATGACCGTCACCGGCTACCCGATCGAGGACCTCGCACTGCGCGCGTCGTTCCGGCGCGGGGCCGAGGCCGCCCTGCAGGCCACCGCCGCCCTGCTCGAGGCGGAGGGGCTCGGCGGACTCGTCGTGGTCGTCGGGAGTGTGGGCGAGGAGCTCCGGTCGGCACCCGACGGGAGCCCGGCCCGGCCCACCAACCAGGCGGTCGTGCTGCACCACGGCCAGGTCCAGGCCCGGTACGACAAGCACCACCTGCCCAACTACGGCGTCTTCGACGAGTACCGCATCTTCGCAGCGGGCACCCGGGCCTGCGTGCTCGAGGTCTGCGGGCGACGTGTCGGCCTCGTCATCTGCGAGGACATCTGGCAGGACGGCGGGCCGGTCGCCGCCATGGACGACGCCGACATCGCGCTCCTCGTGGTGATCAACGGCTCACCGTTCGAAGAGGGCAAGGGCCACCTGCGCACCGAGCTCGCCGCCCGCCGTGCCCACGAGGTGGGCGCCCCGGTCGCCTACGTCAACATGGTCGGCGGCCAGGACGACCTCGTGTTCGACGGCGGCTCGTTCGTGGTCGGCGCGGACGGCACCCTGCTCGCCCGCGCACCGCAGTTCGTCGAGCACCTGCTCATGTGGGACCTCGCCGACGACGCGCAGCCCCCCGCCCGAGGCGAGCTCGCCCCCGAGCTCGAGGTCGACGAGGAGATCTATCGCGCCGTCCAGACCGGGCTGGCGGGCTACATCCGCAAGAACGGCTTCCGCTCGGTCGTGCTGGGGCTGTCCGGCGGGATCGACTCCGCGCTGGTCGCGGCGATCAGCGCCGACGCGATCGGCGGGAGCCACGTCGTCGGCGTCTCGATGCCCTCGCGCTACTCGTCCGAGCACTCCAAGGACGACGCCGCCGACCTGGCCAAACGCCTCGGTGCCGACTACCGCATCCAGCCGATCAAGCCGATGGTCGACGTGTTCGAGGCCGAGCTCGGGTTGGAGGGCGTCGCGGCGGAGAACCTGCAGGCGCGGGTGCGCGGCGTGATCCTCATGGGGCTGTCCAACGCCGAGGGCCATCTC
Organism: Pengzhenrongella frigida; assembly: GCF_004168625.1. Classification (GTDB taxonomy): domain Bacteria; phylum Actinomycetota; class Actinomycetes; order Actinomycetales; family Cellulomonadaceae; genus Pengzhenrongella; species Pengzhenrongella frigida. The sequence goes on along the minus strand of NZ_SDWW01000004.1, from coordinate 109,736 downwards.
GTGCTCGCCACCGGCAACAAGTCCGAGCTCGCCGTCGGCTACTCCACGATCTACGGCGACGCCGTCGGGGGGTACGCGCCGCTCAAGGACGTCGACAAGTCCCGGGTCTGGGCCCTCGCCCGCTGGCGCAACAACGCCGCCCTCGACGCGGGCGAGCTGCCGCCGATCCCGGAGAGCTCGATCACCAAGCCCCCGTCGGCCGAGCTGCGCCCCGACCAGGTCGACCAGGACTCCCTGCCGCCGTACGACCTGCTCGACGAGGTGCTCGACGCGTACGTCGAGAACGCGGAGGGCCGCGCCGAGCTGCTCGCTCGCGGCTTCGACCCGGAGATCGTCGAGAAGGTGCTCTCGCTCGTGGACCGCGCCGAGTGGAAGCGACGGCAGTACCCGCTCGGTCCGAAAGTCACGGGTCTCGCCTTCGGTCGGGACCGTAGGCTTCCCATCACGTCGCTTTGGCGCGAGCCGTGAGCACCCACAAGGAGCTTCTTCGATGATCGAGTCCGCCGCCGGTTCGCCGGCGTCTGCCCCCCTGCCCGCCGTCACCCCCAAGCCCAAGCGGGTCCGGGTGCATCACCTGCGGGAGGCGAAGGAGCGCGGTGAGCGGCTGACCATGCTCACCGCCTACGACTACCCGACGGCCCGGATCTTCGACGAGGCCGGCATCGACATGCTGCTCATCGGCGACTCGATCGGCAACACCATGCTGGGTGCCGACTCGACGCTGCCCGTGACCGTGGACGAGCTCATCCCCGCGGTGCGGGCGGTCAGCGCCGCGTGCAGACGTGCGTTCGTGGTCGCCGATCTGCCGTTCGGTTCCTACGAGGCCTCAGCCGAACAGGCGTTCTTCACCGCCGTGCGCATGCTCAAGGAAGGTGGCGCGCACGCGGTCAAGTTCGAGGGCGGCCGTCGGGTCGCGGCCCAGGTCCGCATGCTCACCGACGCCGGCATCCCGGTCGTCGGGCACCTCGGCTTCACGCCCCAGTCGGAGAACCTGCTCGGCGGCAAGCGCGTGCAGGGCCGAGGCGACGAGGACGCCGAGCGGCTGTGCGAGGACGCGATCGCGCTGCAGGAGGCGGGGGCGGTCGCCGTCGTCCTCGAGATGGTGCCGGCTCCGCTGGCCGCGCGCGTGACCGAGATCCTGCACATCCCGACCATCGGCATCGGCGCCGGCCCGAGCTGCGACGGTCAGGTGCTCGTCTGGCTCGACATGGCCGGGATGGGCGACTGGTCGCCGAGCTTCTCCAAGCAGTTCGGGCAGGTCGGGACCGCGCTGCGGGACGCGGCCGCCGCCTACGCCCGGGAGGTCCGCACGGGCACGTTCCCCGACGCCGCGCACTCGTTCCTCGAGTAGCGGCCGTCCGGGGGTGACCCCGGACCCGGCAGTACCAGCAGGGCCGGCGGTGCCAGCAGTGCCGGCAGCGACGAGCGGTGACCGGCGAGACGGGTCACCGCTCGTCCTGCTCGTCCTGCTCGTCCCAGACCTTGTTGCGCACGGCCGCCTGCTCGAGCGCGTGCTCGGCGGCCTCGCGGGTCGAGTACGGCCCCATCAGGTCCTGCCACCCGCTGTGGTGCCCCTCCTCGACCTGCTTGGTGACGATGTTGAACCAGTACGTGCGGGGCCCCTCGGTGCCTGCCATCACGGACCTCCCCTCCCTGCCCGGAACCGGGCGTCATGGTCCGTACACTGCCAGCCATGGCGACTGCGAGCAGGACTAGTCGAAGTGTGACCCCCGGGACGATCAGTCCCCGTCGCAAGGTGCCGAGCACGATCGCCCGGCCCGAGTACGTCGGCAAGTCGGCCCCCACCCCGTACCGCGGCAGCGACGTCAACGATGCCGAGACGATCCACAAGATCCGGATCGCCGGCCGGATCGCGGCCCAGGCCCTGGTCGAGGTCGGCAAGGCGGTCGCTCCCGGCATCACGACCGACGAGCTGGACCGGATCGGCCACGAGTTCATGATCGACCACGGCGCGTACCCGTCCACGCTCGGCTACCGCGGCTTCCCGAAGTCGCTGTGCACGTCGGTCAACGAGGTCATCTGCCACGGGATCCCGGACTCGAGCGTCCTGCAGGACGGCGACATCGTGAAGGTCGACATCACCGCGTACCTGGACGGCGTGCACGGCGACAACTGCGCGACCTTCGGCGTCGGGGAGATCTCCGAACCTGCCGCGCTGCTCATCGAGCGCACGCGCGAGTCGCTCGCTCGCGCGATCAAGGCCGTGGTCCCGGGCCGCGAGGTCAACGTGCTCGGCCGGGTGATCGAGAAGTACGCCCGTCGCTTCAACTACGGCGTCGTGCGCGACTACACCGGCCACGGCGTCGGCCCGGCGTTCCACTCGGGCCTCGTGATCCCGCACTACGACTCGGCGCCCGACTACGCCACCGTGATCGAGCCCGGGATGGTGTTCACCATCGAGCCGATGCTCACCCTGGGCACCCAGGAGTGCATCATGTGGGACGACGACTGGACCGTCCTGACCGCGGACGGCTCCCTGACAGCACAGTTCGAGCACACCCTGCTCGTGACCGACATCGGAGCGGAGATTCTGACCCTGCCATGAGCCAGACCACTGGGACGAAGAAGTCCACGCCAACCCTCGCGTTCGGCGTCGACATCGGCGGAAGCGGTATCAAGGGTGCGCCCGTCGACCTGGAGCGCGGCGAGTTCGCCGCGGAGAGGGTGCGGATCCCGACCCCCGAGGTGTCGACCCCGGCCGCGGTGGCCGCCGTCGTCGCCAAGGTCGTGGAGTCGTTCCACCTGCCGCTCGACGTACCGGTCGGGGTCACGTTCCCCGCCGTCGTCCAGCACGGGATCGCGCGTAGCGCCGCGAACGTCGACTCCTCCTGGATCGGCACCAACATCGAGGCCGTCCTGGGCAAGGCCCTCGGGCGCAAGGTGGTCGCGTTCAACGACGCCGACGCCGCCGGGTACGCCGAGGCCACCTACGGCGCCGCACGGGGCACGAACGGGGTCACCCTCATCACCACGCTCGGCACCGGGATCGGCACGGCGATGGTCGTGGACGGCGTGCTCGTCCCGAACCTCGAGCTGGGCCACCTGGAGATCGACGGGCTCGACGCCGAGTCGCAGGCCTCCGACGGCGCGCGGGACCGCGACAAGCTCAGCTGGGAGGAGTGGGCCAAGCGGCTGCAGCGGTACTACGGCACGCTCGAGGACCTGCTGTGGCCCGATCTGATCGTCGTCGGCGGCGGGGTCAGCAAGAACCACGCGAAGTTCCTGCCGCTGCTGCACCTGCGCGCCCCGATCGTGCCGGCGCAGCTGCGCAACGCGGCGGGCATCGTCGGCGCCGCCGCCCTCGCTGCCCGCGCCGCCAAACCGCAGCACTGACGCCTCATGGCCGACGACGCCCCGGGCACCGCAGCGTGGGCGTCGTCGGGCCCGCCCGCGGCCGGGAGGCCGGCGGCTCCGATGCGTGAGCTCACCGAGGTCGCGCCCGGGGTATGGACGGCCACGGCCGAGATCTGGACGTCCCTGACCACCGTGGTCGTCGGGGACGACGGCGCGTGCCTCGTGGTCGACCCGGGGATCACCGTCGCCGAGGTCGCCGCCCTGGCGCGGGCGATCCGGGATCGCGGCTGGTCCGTCGCGGCGGGCTTCTCCACCCACCCGCACTGGGACCACCTGCTCTGGGCGGCCGAGCTCGGCGACGGACCGCGGTGGGCGACCCGCCGGGGCGCGGAGCACGCCCTCGCCGACCGGCCCGACGTGCTCGCCAAGACCGAGGCCGCAGCACCCGGGCACGACCGCGACCTGACCGGGATGGTCCAGCCCCTGCCCGACGGCGCGAGCACGCTCCCGTGGGACGGTCCGCGCGTGGTCGTCGTCGGGCACGAGGCCCACTGCCCCGGCCACGCCGGCCTGGTGATCCCGCACGCGGGCGTCCTGCTCGCCGGCGACATGCTCTCCGACCTCGAGATCCCCCTGCTCGACGTCGAGGCGGTGGACCCGATCGGCGACTACCGGACCGCTCTGGACGCGCTCGAGTCCGCCGCCCGCGAGCACGGGGTCGACGTGCTGGTCCCCGGGCACGGGCACGTCGGCAACGCGGCCGAGCTCGCACGGCGCCTGCAAGCGGACCGTGCGTACCTCGACGGCCTCGTCGCGGGGCGCACGAGCACCGACCCTCGGCTGGCTCTCCCGGCTCATACTTGACGCATGGAGTGGCTCCTCTTCCGGCGTCGCCGGCCGGCCGGAACCCGCCGCTCGGGCGGCGGCTCGGGCGCCTTCGGTGACCTGGTCGAGGTGTTCCAGCCGAACCACCAGCACGTTCGTGGCGGAGCAGGACCGGCAACGGCTCGAGATCCGGCAGTCCGGCTCCGCGGCTCCCGGGGACGGCATCGAGCTCGACCTCGCGCGCGGCGTGGTGACCATGTCGAGTCCCGATAAACTGCGCGCGCGCCGTCAGGTTCCGCGACGCCATCCGTTCCAGGGGAGTCCCGACATGACCGTCCGATCCGAGCTGTTCGTGGCCGACCACACCGGCGCTCTCGCCCGCACGGACGCCCGGGACGCAGGCCGCGAGCCGACGCCCGGACCCGTCGCGCTCGACCTGCCCGGCGTGGGCGCGATCGACCTCGAGCTCCTCGGCGAGATCGCTGCGCGCGCGGTGCACTTCGGGACCGGACCGCTCGAGCTCGAGGAGGTCGACCTCGACCGCGAGTCGCTGCTCGAGCTGCCGGCGTTCCTGCGGGAGGTGCTCGTCGAGCTCGGGACCGTTGAGGACGCCGAGCTCCCCGCCGAGGTGGCCGCCGAGTGGGCGACGGATGACGACCTCGGGCTCACCGCCGCCGCCGCGCACTCCCTCGTGACCGCGATCATCGCGCTGCTGACCGGCGCGGCCGCGTCCGGGAACTCGGTCTACCTCTGGACCGCCGCCGCCTGAGCGCACGGCGCGCGATCCTCAGCTCGCGGACCGTGCCAGGGCAGCGGCGAGGCCCTCTTCGGCGCCTCGAGTCGGGGCGACCGAGACAAGCCCGCGGTACAGCGTGACCAGCGCATCGGTGTCGACGTGGCCACTTCGCGCTCGGTCGCAGTGCACCGACTGGATGGCGGCCTCGAGCTGGAACCGGCCCAACGGCATCCCGAACGACGCGGCGCGCCTGAGCAGAGCCTCGCCCTCGCGGATGAGCTCGGGCGACCACAGCGCCGGATCCTGATCGTCCAGGCGCGGCCACGGGTCCCCGACGCGCGCCGGCGCCCGGGCCTGCGCGAGGGTGAGCAGCGCCGCGAGACCCCAGGCCTCCGGCTCGGTGTCGAGCAGGCATGCGGTGAGCACCGCGAGCCAGCGCGCCTCGTCGGCGATCGACTGCCGCACGTCGTCACCCTGCGACAGCCAGTCGATCGCGTAGGCGCCGTAGATCGCCTCGAGCACCGACGGCAGCCGGGCGGGCAGGTCGGCGCGGGTCGGCACGACGAACGGGATGCCGGTGTCGCGAATGCGGCGCTTCGCCCGCACCAGCCGCTGGGCCATCGCGGCGGGCTCGACGTCAAAAGCCGCAGCGATCCGCACGGCGTCGAAGCCGAGCACCGTCTGCAGCATGAGCGGGGTGCGGATGCGGGCGTCGATCGCCGGGTGCGCGCAGACGAACAGCAGCTCGAGGCGCTTGTCGGGGATCGCGTCGGCGTTCTCGACGAGGGCCGCGACGTCGAGCGTGTCAGCCATCTCGATGCCGTCGGAAAGGGGTGCCGAGGTGCGTCGGGCGGCAGAACCGAAGACGTCGCGCAGGCGATTGCGGGCCACGGTGAGCAGCCACCCTTCGGGGTTGTCGGGGATGCCGGACCTCGTCCACGTTGCGAGCGCGCGCTCGAAGGCGTCCGCGAGCACGTCCTCGGCGAGGGTGACGTCACGCGTGGACGCGGCGAGCAGCGCGACGAGCCTGCCGTAGCCCGTTCGCGCCGCGCGCTCGGCGACGGCACGAACGGACTCGGCGTCTGCGGCCATCAGAGGTGCGGGCCGCCCGTCCACTCGCCGTCGACGAAGCGCGTCGCCGTCGGGCGGATCTCGATGTGCCCGTAGCGCGCCGAGGGGGCTTGCTGCGCCCAGGCCAGGGCGGCGTCGAGATCGGCGACGTCGACGACGAACGTGCCGCCGAGCTGCTCCTTGGTGTCGGCGAACGGGCCGTCCTGCACGACGAGCTCGCCGGTCGCGAGGCTGACCGTCGTCGTCGCAGCCGACGGCATGAGCACCTCGGCCGAAGCGAGCACGCCGGCGGCGTCGAGCGCCTTGGCGTAGTCGTCGAACGCCTTCATCCCCTCGGCGAGCGCCTCGGCGCCGAGGGCCTCGGCGGACATCTCCGGGTAGTGCAGCAGAAGTGAGTAGCGCATGGGCCGTTCCTTCCGGGTCGTGTTCCGATACTGACACCAGAATGACGAACGAGTCCCGCACCGATCGACACACGATGCGGGATCCGTCAGCCCCGGTTTCTCGTCCGGGCCGGCTCGCCGCACCGAGATCCGTTCCCGCGGGAACGCGCCGAGAGAGCCAGTGGACAATTCTGTCTCAGTTGTTGGGACCAGACGTTCCCGCGGGAGCGCCTCGGCACCGCGGGCCGCCGCTCGCCATGTGCCCACCGCCCAGCGACGGACGGACGCTTCAGGTAGCCGGCCGGTCCGAGAGACTCCACGGTCAGCCGGCATAGGCGGCCTGGACGTCGAGAACCCAGGTGACGCCGAACTTGTCGGTGAGCATGCCGAAGCCGGGAGTCCAGGCTGAAGCCGCGAGCGGCTCGATGACGTCGGCGCCGTCGGCCAGGCCGTTCCAGTAGCCCTCAACTTCTTCGAGGGACTCACCGCGGACGGACTGGAAGAAGGTGCGGTCGGTGATGGTGGCACCGTTCTCGCGGTGCGTCGAACCGGCGACGGTCGAGGAGCCGGTGGCGTCGTGGCCGGGGACGTCGTAGGCCATGACGCGGAACCCGTCTTCATTCTCGAGCTGGCTGAAGATGATCTTGTCAGCGCCGGGAGCCTCCTTCGGCATGCCAAAGTCGCCGTAGGCGGCGCTGATGATCTGGCCGCCGAAGATGCTCTGGTAGAACTCGAGCGCCTGGCGCGCGGTGCCACGGAAGTTGAGGTGCGTGGTGGTCTTGATGCTCATGATGTGTCCTTCTGATCGCCGGTGTGAGCGGCACGATCGCCGTCAGAACGAACGATTCCAGCGGTAGCGGACAGTTGCGGTCCTCTGCTGAGAGGAGACTCGTTTCATGATCGGATCTTCTTCGCGGATGCTGTCTCTGCTGTCCCTGTTGCAGACCCAGCGCCGTTGGCCAGGGCACGTGCTGGCCGACCGCCTCGCGGTGACCCCGAGGACAGTGCGCCGGGACGTGGACCGGCTCCGCGAACTGGGCTACCAGATCAGCTCCGTGAAGGGCCCCGATGGCGGGTACCGGCTCGCCGCCGGTTCGGAACTGCCGCCCTTGCTCTTTGACGACGAGCAAGCGGTGGCGATCGCGGTGGCGTTGCAGAGCGTTCCCACCGGCGGTGTGGACATCGACGAGGCGGCAGCTCGAGCGCTGGCCACCGTGCGTCAAGTGATGCCGTCACGGCTTCGGCACCGCATCGATGGAATCCGGTTCACGGGAGCCGAAACCCCGTCACGGGTGGATCCGGCCGTGTTGGAGGCGGTCAGCACTGCTGTCCGCGATCAGCTCACCCTTCGCTTCGACTACATCGATCAGAAGGAGGCCCCCCGGCGGCTTGAACCGCATGCGATCGTGGCGCGAGCGAACCGCTGGTACCTGATCGGGTGGGACCTCGACAAGGCCGACTGGCGGTTCTTTCGCCTCGACAGGATGACCCCTCGCACTCCCGCAGGCTCCCGGTTCACACCCCGCACGCTCCCCGCGCCGGACGCACAGTCGTTTCTCGCAGCGAGATCGAAGGGCTCCGAGACGGAGGATCGCTGGCCTTGCGCCGGGCAGGTGCTCATCGAGCTTCCCGCGATCGACGTCGCACCGTGGATCGGCGACGGCGAACTCGAGGTGGTCACCGACAGCTCGACACTCATGACCATCGGCTCCTGGTCCTGGGCGGGATTGCTTGCGTTCGTCACCCGTTTCGACGCCCCCTTCACCGTCATCGGTCCCGAACCGCTTCGCAGGGCAGCAGGGACGCTCGCCGACAGATTCCGGGCCTCGCAAGACCAACCAGGCGACGCGCTCCGAAAGAAGGTCAGCTCGTGACCGGCGCCAACCGACGTCGGCCATGACGAGTGGGCGGCCCAGGTCCGGGGGATCCTGGGACCTTCGCCCCCTGTGCGACTCGCAGACGTCGACACGCTGGTGGTATGGCATCCGACGCGACGAGTTCCCTGCCCCGACCGATGACAGCCGTCGGAATGGATGTCTTTGCTGACCGCGAGCGTGCTGCGACCTGGTGGGCAACGTCCGCCGCGGCCGCGGTCATCGCACTGGTCGCCAGCGGGATCGGGCTCGCTGACGTGGACGGGACCTACGGCCGGGAGACCGCTTCCTTCGTCGACCAGGCGATCGCGCAGGATCTGGTGAATGTGACCCTCACGGCCCCGGCCACCGTGCTGCTCGCCTGGCTCGCCTGGAGGGGGTCCGTGCGGGCGGGGCTCCTGTGGACGGGTGTGCTGACCTTCACCGTGTACAACTACGTGATCTACACGATGTCGATCCACGTGGGCCCGCTCTTCCTCGCGTGGGTGGCGGTGCTCGGGCTGACGTTCTGGTCGCTCGTCGGCGGACTGCGCGCGCTACGCCCGACCGCGGTGGCCGGACGGCTGGCCGGCGCTCCGCGTCGTGTCGTCGGCTGGTACCTCGTGGTCATCGCCGGCGTGTTCACGATGCTGTGGCTGTCGGACATCGTGCCCGCCATGGTCGAGAGTCGCGTCCCGCAGGGCGCCGTGGACCTCGCCCTGCCGTCGAACCCGGTGCACGTGCTGGACCTGGCGTTCTTCCTCCCCGCCGTCGTCGCTGTGGGGCGCCTGGTGTTGCTGCGACGGCCGACCGGTCTCACGCTCGCCCCGGCCGCCGTTGTCTTCCTGGTGATGACCGGCCTGCCGATCCTCGTCACACCGCTGGTCACAGCGGCACGCGGCGGGGAGCCGGCATGGCAGGTCATGGGCCCCGTCGGCGCGATCACTGCTGCGGGTGTCGCCGTCCTCGTCGCGCTGCTTCGCCGCAGCACCGCGTCAGCGACCTGACGTCTCAGACACCCCATTCCGAATCCTCGAACGAAGATTCTGCGGACCATTCGCGGCCCCGGGGTTCTATCCGAAACCACTCCCGCAGGTCACAGGCCAAGAAGTGCGGATGAGCTGGCCTGTACGCCGGGTTCTGTCCCCGCGCGCGGTTACCCCCGCGCGGGTGGCGACCATCCATCTACGACGTACGTTGCCGCACGCCTCCAGCGGTCTACCCGGAAGCTCGGGCGGGCAGCCCTCGAGCGCTTCCTGTCTGACCTTGCTCCGGGTGGGGTTTACCTAGCCGCACCGGTCACCCGGCACGCTGGTGGTCTCTTACACCACCTTTTCACCCTTACCGCGCTCGTCCGCGAAGGACGACCGTGGCGGTCTGTTTTCTGTGGCACTTTCCCGCGAGTCACCCCGGGTGGGAGTTACCCACCACCCTGCCCTACGGAGCCCGGACGTTCCTCGGCCCCCACGACTTCACGTCGTGAGGAACGCGGCCGCCCAGCCAGCTCATCCGCGGTCACAGCCTAGTCGCACTCGACCGGGCCCCGGACGGCGAACGCCATCGCCTACTGTGGCGGACGTGCTCGTGCTGCTCCCGCCCTCCGAAGGCAAGACCCGGCCCGACGGCGGCGACCCCGTCGACCTCGCGGCGCTCGGCTCGGGCAGCCTCACCGCCCATCGGGTGGCGGTGCTCGACGCGCTCGCGAAGGTCAGCGGCCATCCGGACGCCCTCCGCACGCTCGGCGTCGGACCGAGCCTGACCGCCGAGGTCGAGCGCAACACCCTCCTGCGGACCGAGCCCGCCGCCGCCGCGACGGAGGTCTACTCCGGGGTCCTCTATGCCGCCGCCGGGCTCGCGCTCCTGCCCGACGACGCGGCCCGGGCTCGCGCGGACCGGTCGATCCGGATCATCTCGGCGCTGTGGGGCGTGGTCGAGCCGGCCGACCGCATCCCCGCCTACCGCCTGTCGATGGCCACCGACCTGCCCGGGGTCGGGCCGCTCGCCCGCTCCTGGCGTGCGCTGCTCGCCCTCGAGCTGGACCCGCGCGCCGCCGACGAGCTGATCATCGACTGCCGGTCGGCCAGCTACGTCGCGGCGTGGCGCCCGCCGGCCGGCTCCCCCGGCTGGGTGACCGTCCGCGTGCTGCGTGAGCTCGACGGTCGCCGCACCGTCGTGTCGCACAACGCCAAGCACACCCGCGGGGTGCTGACCCGGCATCTGCTGGTCCGCCCCGGCCCGGAGCCGACCGATCCCGACGAGCTGCTCGAGGCGGCCCGCGAGCTGATCCAGGGCACGCGCGCACGACGCCGGCCACCGCGCCGGGCGCTGGGCTCCGTGCAGCAGCCCGTCCAGCGGCCGGCCGCTCCGCACGTCCCGCGCGTGCTCGACGCCGAGCTCGGCCCGCCCGGCAACGGCCCGCGCGTCCTCACGTTGACCGTCACCTGACGAGACCCCGCTGCCCGGCCCGCAAACCGGGAGACGGGGTCGTCGACGGCAGGTTCAGGCGCCCGAGGGGGCGCCGACGACGGTGACCTCGCTCGTGCCGTCGGCCCAGAGCCGGATGATGCTCACCGACGCGGGAGCGACCCGGATGCGAGCCCACGCCGAGGAGTTCGCCGCGATCGCGACGCCGACCGCCGAACGCACCGAGACCGAGTGCGTCACGACGACGACGGTCCGACCCACCCCCGCGGCGCGGACGGCCTGGAGCCCGGTGCGCATGCGCGCGCCGACGTCCTCGATCGACTCCCCGCCGGGCGCGCGGAACGTCGCGTCGTCGTGCCATCGCTTGAGCTGCCCCGGCCAGCCCTGCTCGATCTCGGCCGCCGTCAGCCCCTCCCAGGCGCCGAAGTCGCACTCTGCGAACAGCGGCTCCGTCCGGACCGGCAGCCCGAGCCGCTGCGCGAAGACCTGCGCGGTCTCCTGCGTGCGCACCATCGGCGACGCGATCAGCTCGCTCGGATCCGGCACGTCACCCCACATGTCCCGCCCGATCCGGTACACGAGCTCGGCCGCCCGCGCGGCCTGCTCCCGGCCGTGCTCCGTGAGGGGCGGTCCGGGGACCGACGAGCCGGAGTACGCCTTGCTCACCGTCAGCGGGGTCTCGCCGTGCCGCACGAGCACGACCGTGACCGGCTGGGCGTCGTCGAACCGGATCGGAGCACCCGAGGCGACCCGCTCCGGCACGACAGCGCGCACCCCCGGTACGGCCGCCGGCGCCGAGCCCACCGGCTCCGCGTCTGCCGGTTCCGCGTCTGCCAGTTCCGCGGTCGCAGCCGCGGCCGCACCCGCAGCGTCGTAGTTGCGCACGATCGTCTGCCGCCGGTCCATCGCCGCGTTGGCGAGCACGTCGGCGGCACTGTTCTCGGCACGCGGCACCCAGGTGTACGACACCTGCTGCGGCGACACGATCGCTCGCGCCTGCGCGGCCAGCCGCCGCATGTCCTCGTGCTTGATCTTCCAGCGGCCGGACATCTGCTCGACGACCAGGCGCGAGTCGAGACGCACCTCGATGACCGCGTCGGGGTCGATCTCGACGGCCGCCCGGAGCCCGGCGACGAGCCCGGAGTACTCGGCGACGTTGTTCGACACGACTCCCAGGTACTCCGCGCGCTCCGCGAGGACCCGCCCGGTCGTCGGATCGCGCACGAGGGCGCCGTACCCGGCGGGCCCCGGGTTGCCCCGCGAGCCGCCGTCGGCCTCCACGACCAGCCGGGCGCCCGGCATGCGCTATCCCCGGACCGGCTCAGGCAGCCGGACGAGGATGCGGCCGCACTCCTCGCAGAGCACGACCTGCTCGGGGGCGGCCTTGCGGATCGCCTCCACGTCCATCGGGTTGAGCTCGAGTCGGCAGCCCTCGCAGCGACGTCCGCGGAGGGCGGCCGCGCCCAGGCCGCCGGACTGCGCGCGGAGCCGGTCGTACAGCTTCACCAGCCCGGCGTCCAGACCCTCGGCCTTCGCGGCCCGGTCGACCTCGAGGGCCACCAGCTCCGCGGTCAGGACGGCGAGGTCGGCGTCGCGCTCGGCCACGGCCTCGGCCTTCTGCGCCTCGATCACGGCCGCGGCGGAGTTCAGCTCGGCGAGCACGCTCTCGTGCGCCTCGAGCCGTTCCATCACCTCGAGCTCGACCTCCTCGAGCTCCGCCTGTCGGCGGCCCAGCGCCGTGAGCTCGCTGGTGATGGCCTGCAGATCCTTCGCCGTCCCGGTTCCCGCGTCGAGCCGCGCCTGGTCGCGGGCCGCACGGACCCGCACCTGCTCGACGTCGGCGTCGGCCTTGGTCACCTCGCGCTTGAGGTCGCTCAGCGCGGTTCGCGACGCGACCCGCGAGGCGTCGACGTCGGCGAGCCGGGCGTCGAGCTCGGTGATCCGAGCGATCGCCGGCAGCGTGCGCTGCCGGTGGGCGATCTGGGCCGCGCGCGTATCCAACGCCTGGACTTCGAGTAGCCGGCGCTGGTCCTCGAGCGGTGCTGTGGTCACGTAGCGGTCCTTTCCAAAGATGCGAGGCGGGCCGTCCACGGATCCGTCCGCAGCGTGCTGACGCGCGTGACCACCGTAGTGCCGAGCACGCCGAGATCCCCCACCAGCGCCGCCGCGGCCCGTTCGAGCCACGGCCACTCGCTCGCGAAGTGCGCGACGTCGACCAGGAACGGGCGCGCCGGCGTCACCCCTCCCGACCTCGCACCCTCGAACTCGGCTCGCTCACGGAGCTCGCTCGCGGGGTGGTGGCGCAGGTCGGCGGTCAGGTACGCATCGGCCCCGACGGCGCGCACCGCGTCGAACAGCGAGTCACCGGACCCGCCGACGACGGCGACGCGCGACACCAGCGCATCGAGGTCACCGGCGAGCCGCACACCCTGCTCGGTCGCGGGGATCGAGGCCGCCACGCGCAGACCGAACTCGCGCAGCGTCAGCGGTGGCACCAACCGCCCGACCCGGCCGATGCCGGTGGCGGAGGTCCCCGGAGCGAGCTCCAGCACGTCGAACGCCGGCTCCTCGTACGGGTGGGCCGTTCGCATCGCCGCGACGACGACGTCGCGCAGCCGTCGCGGCGCCACCATCTCCACCCGCGCCTCGGCCACCTGCTCGACGACGCCCGCGCGTCCGATCGCGGGGGTGGCCGCCGTCGACGGGGTGAACGTGCCGATCCCGGTCGACGTCCACGCCGCGCGGCTGTACTCGCCGATCCGACCCGCACCGACGGCGGCGAGCGCGTCGATGACGGCCTCCGCGTCGGCCACCGGGACGAACACCACGTGCTTGTCGAGCGGCTCCGCCGGTGCAGCGGCGAGCGGAACCAGGTCCACCAGCCCGACGGCGTCGGCCAGGGCCTCGGCTACGCCACCGACCGCCGCGTCCGCGTTGGTGTGGGCCACGTGCAGCGCGACCCCCGCCCGGATCAGCCGGTGCACCAGCGCACCCTTGAACGTGGTCGCCGCCACCGAGTGCACCGCCCGGAGCAGCAGCGGGTGGTGCGTGACGAGCAGGTCGGCGCCCCAGGCGATGGCCTCGTCGACGACGGCGGCGGTCGGGTCGACGGCGAACATGACCTTGCGCACGGGCTGGGTCGGGTCGCCGACGACGAGGCCGACGGCGTCCCAGGACTCGGCGGTCTCACGCGGGTAGCGACGATCGAGGGCGGCGACCGCGTCGGCGAGCGTCGGCGGACCCGACGACGGCCCGGAGGTCGATCCCGGACCGGGCTGGGCAGTCTCGAAGGAGCTCACCAGCCGAACGCTACCGGCCCACCCACGACCCCGGGTGTCAGCCCTCGTCCGCACCCGAGCCCGCGACCGGTCTGACACCCGGGCGAGCCCGGTCTCCTGAGCGGCCCGGACCACCGCGTAGCCTGGCAGGGCTCCCCCTCCCCGCTCGCCGTCCGGCGACGTCCGCCCGCACCCGATCGGATGTGCTGTGGTTCCCACCCCGTCGACCTCCGGCCCGCTGCTGCTCGCCGGGCGCTATGAGCTGGTCGGCAAGCTTGGCTCCGGCGCGATGGCCGAGGTGTACCGCGCCCGGGACACCCTGCTCGGCCGCGAGGTCGCCCTCAAGGTCTTCCGGGACACGTCCACCGAGTCCACGTTCGACGCCCGCCAGCAGGCGGAGATCGGACTGCTCGCCCGGCTCGACCACCCCGGCCTCGTCACGATCTTCGACGCCGGGTCCGGCGTCCTCGACGGCGCGACCCGAGCCTTCCTCGTGATCGAGCTCGTCCGAGGCCCGTCCCTCGCCGACCGGCTCGCCGGTGGCCCGCTCCCGCCGACCCAGGCCGCCCTGATCGGCACCCAGGTGGCCGAGTCGCTCGCCTACATCCACGAGGCCGGCGTCGTGCACCGCGACGTGAAGCCCGCCAACATCCTGCTGCCGGGCGACGCCCGCTCGGGCACGACGCAGCCGTGGGCCAAGCTCACAGACTTCGGGATCGCGCGACTGGTCGACGAGGCGCGCCTGACCGCGACCGGCATGCTGCTGGGCACGCCGAGCTACCTGAGCCCGGAACAGGCCACCGGCACGGTTCTCGGGCCGCCGACCGACGTGTACGCGCTCGGCCTCGTGCTGCTCGAGTGCCTGACCGGCGAACGCGTCTTCCCGGGCACGGTCCTGGAGTCGGTCGCGGCCCGCCTGCACCACGACCCGGTCGTGCCCGCCGCGCTGGGCCCCTGGTGGGTCGACCTGCTCACCTCGATGACCGCGCGCGAGCCGGCGAGCCGACTGACCGCGCTCGAAGCCAGCGCCGCGCTGCGCCACCTCATCGCGGTGCCCGACCCGACCCGGGTCCTGGGCGCCACCGCCGCGCCGACGTCGGCCCCCGCGCCCGTGCGCCGCACCGCGACGACGGAGGCCGCCGCGACCCAGGTCCTCCCAGGCCTGCCCGGTCCGACCCAGACCCTGACCCTCCCGCCCGAGCCCGCCGCCGTCGGGCAGACCCTGGCCGGGCCCGCCCTGGCCGGGCGGCGCCGGACGGTCGCGCTGGTTCTGGCCGCAGTCGTTCTCGGCGCGGTCCTCGCCGTCGTCATCGCGGTATCGGGCGGCGATGCGCAGCCCGATCCCGCCCCGTCCTACCCGGCCGTGCCCGGACAGCTCGGCGAGCACCTCGAGCACCTCCAGGAGAGTGTGACGCCATGACTCATCCGACCCGTCCCCGCACGGCATCCACCGTCGGCACCCTTGCCGCAGCCGCGCTCCTTGCGGGGCTGCTCAGCGGGTGCACCCCGGAACCGGACCTCACCCCGGCCGCGGCGAACCAGCTGCAGGCGAGCGTCCTCGAGGTCTCCCGCGCCGCCGCGGCCGACGACCTCCCCGCGGCCCGGACGGCGCTCGACGCCCTGACCGGTCAGCTCGCGGATGAGCGCGCGTCCGGCGGGCTGTCGCCGGAGCGCGAGGCGCTCATCGAGGCGGCGATCGCCGCAGTGTCCGCCGACCTGACCGCGCTCGAGGACGAGGCGGCCCGGGTCCAGGCCGAGGCGCAGGCCGCCGCCGATGCCGCCGCCGCGGACGACGCGGCCGCAGCGCAGAAGGCCGCAGCGGAGCAGGCCGCGGACGACGCCGAGGATGCGAAGGACCGCAAGAAGGGCAACAAGGACGACGACTGAGCGGTCAGGCGTCCGGGGGGCCGGACTCCGCCGGGCCGGATCGCGCGGGGCTGGACCGCGCTGTCCCGGAACGTGCGGTGGATGAAGGGGGTGGGCCCGGCCGGGTTCGAACCGGCGACCTCCGCGGTGTAAACGCGGCGCTCTAACCAACTGAGCTACAGGCCCTTTTTCGTTCGCGCCAAGCCTACCGAGCCGCACCGGCGCACCCGACACCGAGCGTCACGGCGGTCCGGTGCGGGCATGGGGACCGAACGCGTCAGAGCGCGGCGAGCGCCGTGCGATAGCCGGCCAGGTCGCGCGGCTGCCCGGACGGGTTGACGACCGTCCACCGCACGATGCCGGCGTCGTCGATCAGGAAGCTCCCGCGCACGGACCGACCCTTGGCAGCGTCGAAGACCCCGAACGCCTGCGCCGCCGCGCCGTGCGGCCAGAAGTCGGAGAGGAGGTCGAAACCGAAGCCCTCCTGCTCGGACCAGGCGCGCTGGGACGGGGTCGGGTCGCACGAGACCACCAGCAGGCGTACGCCGGCCGCGTCGAAGTCCCCGATGTTGTCGCGCAGCTCGCACAGCTCGCCCGTGCAGATCCCGGTGAACGCGAACGGCACGAACACCACCGCCACCGCTTCACCGCGCAGGTCCGACAGCCGCACGGGGGTGCCGTGCGTGTCGGGCAGCGTGAAGTCCGGGGCCAGCTCGCCGACCTGCACCGCGCGGGCAGCCTCAGTGGTGGTGGTCGACATTCAGCGGCCGCGGCCGCGGGTGCCGAGCTTGGTGGCCGACCAGTCGGTCGCGATCGACAGGGTGCTCGTGGCGTGGAGACCGGCCGTCGTGGCCGCCTCCTCGATGTCACCGTGGCTCACGTGTCCAGAGCGACCGGGCTTGAGGGTCAGGACCCAGATCAGCCCGCCGTCGTCGAGCACGGTCTGGACGTCGACGAGCGCGTCGGTGAGGTCGCCGTCGTCCTCGCGCCACCACAGCAGCACGCCGTCGGTCACATCGTCGTAGTCCTCGTCGACGAGCTCGGTCCCAGTGGCCGCCTCGACCGCGGCGCGCAGCGCCTCGTCGACGTCGTCCGACCAGCCAAACTCCTGGACGACGGCTCCGGCGGCGAATCCGAGCCGGCTCGCGCCCTGCGACGCCGCAGCCTCATCGATGGGGGTCGCGCTGGAAGACACGTGAAAACCCGTTCCCTTCTCGTCATCGTCGGCCCCGAGGGACCCTTGTTCTCTTTGCACACGCTAGCCCACCACGGCCCGGGGCGGTGTGGCATCCATGGACACCCCGCCGATGTCATGGACGTCACGCCTTTGGTGGACGGCGAGGTGTGACTTCCGCACCGAAACACCGGACAATGAAGATACTTCCGACGTATGCGGGGCCGATGGCGCTCCGACCGGTCTTTCCGACGATGCACGAAGACCCACCGGTCCTCGCTGCACAGGACACGCAAGGAGCGCTCGTGGCTTCGTTTGATGAGTCAGGTCCCCTGATCAACGGTCTTCTCAGCCAGGTCGACGACATCGATCCGGCCGAGACGGGCGAGTGGATCGAGTCGCTCAACGGCCTGATCGACGAACGGGGCGGTCCGCGGGCGCGGTACATCCTGCTCAACCTGCTCAAGCGGGCCCGTGAGCGCAACGTCTCCGTGCCGCGCACGACCTCCACGCCGTACGTGAACACGATCGGCGTGCACGAGGAGCCGTACTTCCCGGGCGACGAGGTGCTCGAGCGGCGCTACCGCTCCTGGATCCGCTGGAACGCCGCGGTCATGGTCACGCGCGCCCAGCGCCCCGGCGTCGGCGTCGGCGGGCACATCTCGTCCTACGCCTCGGTGGCGACGCTGTACGAGGTCGGCATGAACCACTTCTTCCGCGGCAAGGACCACCCCGGTGGCGGTGACCAGGTCTTCTTCCAGGGCCACGCCTCCCCCGGCGTCTACGCCCGCGCGTTCCTCGAGGGCCGGCTGAGCGAGCACCAGCTCGACGGCTTCCGCCAGGAGATGTCGCACGAGGGCGGCGGGATGCCGTCCTACCCGCACCCGCGCCTCATGCCCGACTTCTGGGAGTTCCCGACGGTGTCGATGGGCCTCGGCCCGGCGTCGGCCATCTACCAGGCGTGGACCAACCGCTACCTGCACAACCGCGGGGTCAAGGACACGTCGCAGCAGCACGTGTGGGCCTTCCTCGGCGACGGCGAGATGGACGAGCCGGAGAGCCGCGGCATGCTCCAGCACGCCGCCCAGCAGGGCCTGGACAACCTCACGTTCGTCGTGAACTGCAACCTGCAGCGCCTCGACGGCCCGGTGCGCGGCAACGGCAAGATCATCCAGGAGCTCGAGGGCCAGTTCCGCGGTGCGGGCTGGAACGTCATCAAGGTGGTCTGGGGCCGCGGCTGGGACAAGCTGCTCAACGCGGACAAGGACCGCGCCCTGGTCAACCTGATGAACATCACGCCCGACGGCGACTTCCAGACCTACAAGGCGAACGACGGCGCCTTCGTGCGCGAGCACTTCTTCGGTCGCGACCCGCGGACCAAGCAGCTCGTGGCAGGCATGACCGACGACGAGATCTGGGAGCTCAAGCGCGGCGGGCACGACTACCGCAAGATCTACGCCGCGTACACGGCCGCGATGGCCCACACCGGCCAGCCGACCGTGATCCTGGCCCACACGATCAAGGGCTACGGCCTGGGTTCGGGCTTCGCGGCCCGCAACTCCACGCACCAGATGAAGAAGCTCAAGGCGGACGACCTCAAGGTGCTCCGGGACTCGCTGCACATCCCGATCACCGACGAGCAGATCGACGCCAACCCGTACGAGCCGCCGTACTTCAACCCGGGCCCCGAGTCGCCGGAGATCCAGTACATGCTCGAGCGTCGTCGCGCGCTGGGCGGGTTCGTGCCCGAGCGCCGCACCGAGCACACCCCCGTCGTGCTGCCGCCGGACTCGACCTACGACCTGCTCGCCAAGGGCTCCGGTCACCAGGAGGTCGCCACGACCATGGCGCTCGTGCGCCTGTTCAAGGACCTGGTCAAGGACAAGGAGTTCGGCAACCGGATCGTGCCGATCATCCCCGACGAGGCGCGCACCTTCGGGCTGGACTCGATCTTCCCGAGCGCGAAGATCTTCAACACCCAGGGCCAGCACTACCTCGCGGTGGACCGCGAGATGATGCTGTCCTACAAGGAGTCCGAGTCCGGGCAGATCATGCACACCGGCATCAACGAGGCCGGCTCGGCGGCGGCGTTCCAGGCCGTCGGCACCTCCTACGCCACCCACGGCGAGGTCCTGGTCCCGTTCTACTTCTACTACTCGATGTTCGGGTTCCAGCGCACCGGCGACCAGTTCTGGGCGGCCGGCGACCAGATGACGCGCGGGTTCCTCATCGGTGCCACCGCGGGTCGCACCACGCTGACCGGCGAGGGCCTGCAGCACGCGGACGGCCACTCGCCGCTCCTGGCGGGGACCATGGCGCACGTCGTGCACTACGACCCGGCCTACGGGTACGAGATCCGGCACATCGTGCGCGACGGCCTGCAGCGGATGTACGGGGCCGACGACGCCCGCGACCCGAACGTCATCTACTACCTCACCGTCTACAACGAGCCGATGCAGCAGCCGGTCGAGCCCGAGAACGTCGACGTCGAGGGCATCCTCAAGGGGATCCACCTGATCTCCCCGGCAGAGGGTGACGGGCCGCGCGCCCAGATCCTTGCCTCCGGCGTGGCGATCCTGTGGGCCCTGGAGGCGCAGAAGCTGCTCGCCGAGGACTGGGGCGTGCGCGCCGCGGTGTGGTCGGTGACCAGCTGGAACGAGCTGCGCCGCGACGGCCTGGCCGCCGAGGAGCAGGCGTTCCTGCACCCCGACGAAGAGCCGCGCGTCGCGTACCTCACGGCCAAGCTCAGCGGCGCGGAGGGCCCGTTCGTCGCCACGACCGACTTCGACCACCTCGTCACCGACCAGGTGCGCCAGTGGATCCCCGGCACGTACGCCACGCTCGGGGCGGACGGCTTCGGCTTCTCCGACACCCGCGCCGCCGCGCGCCGGTACTTCAAGATCGACGGTCCGTCGACCGCGGTCCGGGTGCTCCAGCAGCTGGCCCGGGACGGCAAGGTCGCGAGCGACGCGCCGGCCAAGGCGATCGAGCGCTACCGCCTGCACGACGTCAACGCCGGGACCTCCGGCGCCGTGGGCGGCGATTCCTGACCGCAGCACGCACGCGATGAAGGAGGGCCCCGACGGATTTTCGTCGGGGCCCTCCTTCATACGGTCGGTCAGCGGGTCAGGCGCCCGCGATGTGCTGCTCGGCCTGCGCGACGGCGCGGGCGAGCTCGGCGCGCAGGTCGGCGATCGCCGCCTGGTCCGGGTAGAGGTCGAGGGACCTCAGGTGCTGCTTGGCCTCGAGCGGGCGATCGGCGTCGAGCGCCGCCTGCACGATCTGCCGGCCGACCTCCGGGGTCTGCTCCTTGGGGCGCCAGTGACCGATGCCGAGGCCGATCGCCTCGGACGACAGCCCGGCGTCGCGCAGCATCGCGATGCCCTCCGCGAGCGCCTCACCCGACGGGTCACGCTCGGCAGCGATCGCCAACCGCCGCAGTGCACCCTCGTGGTCGTCCTGCACGGACAGGCGGGCGAGCTCGATGAGCGGGTGCCAGGCGCGCGGGTTGCCCGCAAGCTCCTCACCCAGGGACCACACGGCAAGGTCGGCCGCGCGCTGCTTCTCGCTCGGGTCGAGCGCGCCCGTCAGCGGATCGCCGTCCGGGCCGTTCTCGGCCGCCCGACGGCTGACGATGGCTGCGAGCGCTTGGAAGGCCCGGACGTTGTTGGGATCGTCGTTCAACATGGACCGCAGCGCGTCCTCGTGCAGGGTGTCCCCGCGGCGGGCCGTCTTGGTCGGACGCGTCGAACCGACCCTCGAAGCGGACAGCGGACGCCGCATGAGCAGGCGTAGGCGAGGGAGCAAAGACATGAAAAGACCATAGCCGGTGGACCGCCGGAGTACCGCGTGCGCAGGCCGTCCAGCCCCTCGAAGCCCCCTGCACACCCGGCGCGGTTTGTCGACTCCCTACAACCGTCTGCAACGACCGCCCGCACCCCGCACCGTATGCTCGGGCGATGAGAGCTCAGCCTCCCCCGACCGGGACGGACACCCTGCAACGACTCCGGGAGGGGACCGGCCTGCTCGGGGCCGCCGCGATGCGGCGACTCGACGACGACCTGGCCTGGTACCGGAACCTCCCCGCGGAGCATCGCTCGTGGGTCGGGCTGGTCGCCCAGGCGGGTATCGACTCCTTCGTCACCTGGTACGCCGAGCCGACCGTGGCTCCGCACGGCGTGAGCGAGATCTTCGCCGGCGCCCCGCCCGAGCTGACCCGTGCCATCTCGTTGCAGCACACGCTGCAGCTGGTCCGGGTGATCGTCGACGTCGTCGAGGTGCACAGTGACCAGCTCGCCGCGCCCGGGGGCGAGCGGGACCTGCGGGAGGCCGTGCTGCGCTACTCGCGCGAGGTCGCGTTCTCGGCGGCCGAGGTCTACGCGCGTGCCGCCGAGGTGCGCGGCGCCTGGGACGCGCGGCTCGAGGCGCTCGTCGTGGACGCGCTCACCCGCGGCGAGGCGGACGACAGCTTGCGCTCCCGCGTGGCCGCGCTCGGGTGGAGCGGGCGCGGGGCGACCCTGGTGATGGTGGGCACGTCGAGCGGACCGCTCGACGAGACCCGGGCCGCCGACCTGCGGCGGGCCACCCGGCGGGCGTCCGACGACGCGCTGGTCGGGATCCAGGGCGACCGCCTCGTGGTGTTCCTGGGCGGGACCGGTGACCTGCAGGCCGCGGCCGCGTCGCTGCTGCCCCGGTTCGGTCCGGGGCCGGTCGTCATCGGCCCGACCGTGCAGAGCCTCGCCGACTCGGCCCGGTCGGCTCGCGCCGCGCTGGCCGGCCTCGCGGCGGCACCGGCGTGGGAGTACGCGCCTCGACCGGTCTCGGCCGACGATCTCCTGCCCGAGCGGGTGCTGATGGGCGACACGTCGGCGCGCCGCACGCTCGTCGAGCAGGCGTACGTGCCGCTGCAGGCGAGCACGGGGTCGCTGCTCGAGACGCTGTCCGCCTATCTCGGCGGCGGCCGCTCGCTCGAGGCTGCGGCCCGACAGCTCTACGTGCACCCGAACACGGTGCGATATCGCCTGCGCAAGGTCGCCGAGGTGACCGGTTGGGACCCCCTTGACCCGCGGGAGTCCTACGTCCTGCAGATCGCCCTGGCCCTGGGACGACTGGACGCCGCCTTGTAGGTAACCCACAAAGCCACTCGGAATCCTTGGTGCGGGTCGTGATCCGGTCCGGCGCCGCGCGTTCGACACAGTAGGACACGTGCTTGTCGTCGTGTGTCCCGGTCAGGGAGCCCAGTCTCCCGGCATGCTTGCGCCCTGGCTCGAGCTGCCGGGGATGGATGGGCGGCTCGGGGGGTACTCCGCCGTCGTCGGCCAGGACCTGGCGGCCCACGGCACCACGTCGGACGCCGCGACCATCCGGGACACCGCGGTGGCCCAGCCCCTGCTGGTGGCGGCGGCCCTGCTGACCTTCCACGCCGTGTTCGACGGCGACCTCACCCGCGCGACCGGACCGCGCATCGACGTCGTCGCCGGGCACTCCGTCGGCGAGTTCGGTGCCGCGGCGCTGGCCGGGGTGCTCACCGAGGATCAGGCCCTCGATCTCGTCGCCGTCCGCGGCGCGGCGATGGCGCGCGCTGCCGCCACGACCCCGACCAGCATGAGCGCGGTGCTCGGCGGGGACCCGGACGAGGTGCTGGCCCGTTTGGCCGAGCTCGGCCTCACCCCCGCCAACGTCAACGGTGCCGGCCAGGTCGTGGCCGCCGGCACCTTCGAGGCGCTGGCCGCCCTCGCTGCCGACCCGCCGGCGCGCACCCGGGTGATCCCGCTCCAGGTCGCCGGCGCCTTCCACACGATCCACATGGCCCCGGCGGTCGACGAGCTCGCGGCGCGCGCCGCGACGGTCACGCCCGCGGACCCCCGGATCACGCTGCTCTCCAACGCCGACGGCGCCGCGATCACCTCCGGCCCGACCGCGCTCTCGCGGCTCGTGGCGCAGGTCGCGAACCCCGTGCGCTGGGACCGGTGCCAGGTCACCATGCAAGAGCTGGGCGTCACAGGCCTGCTCGAGCTGGCCCCCGCCGGTGTCCTCACCGGACTGGCCAGGCGTACCCTGCCCGGGGTGGAGACGGTGGCGGTCAAGACGCCCGCCGACCTTGATGCGGCCCGGGATCTCGTGCGCCGCCACCTCCACACCGGCACTCCCCCCACCCCCCACAGCCAGGAGCTCCCCTCGTGACTCGTGCGACCCTGACCCAGGCGACTGGACCGGCCCATACGCGGATCCTCGGCATCGGCTCCGCCCGCGGCGAGCTGACGGTCACGAACGACGACCTCGCCGGGCCGATCGACTCGTCCGACGAGTGGATCCGCCAGCGGACCGGCATCGTCACGCGTCGGCGCGCCCTGCCGAGCACGAGCGTGCTGGACCTCGCTGAGAAGGCGGCCCTCGCCGCGCTCGAGCACGCCGGCCTGACGGGCGCGGACATCGACGCCGTGCTGATCTCCACGGTGACGAACTTCACCCAGACCCCGTCGGCCGCGGCGGTCATCGCCGACCGGATCGGCGCGACCCCGGCGGCTGCGTGGGACATCTCCGCGGCCTGCGCCGGCTACTGCTTCGCCATCGGCCAGGCGGACGCTCTCGTGCGGTCCGGCCTCGCCCGCAACGTCCTCGTGGTCGGCGCCGAGAAGATGAGCGACTTCGTCGACCCGACCGACCGGACGATCTCGTTCCTGCTCGGTGACGGCGCCGGCGCCGCGATCGTCGGCCCGTCCGACACCCCCGGCATCGGCCCGACGGTGTGGGGCTCGGACGGCTCGCAGGCCAACGCGATCCGCCAGACGCACTCGTTCCTCGACATGCGCGACCATGACGCCAGCTGGCCGACCCTGCGCCAGGAGGGCCAGAGCGTGTTCAAGTGGGCCGTCTGGCAGATGACCCCCGTCGCGCAGAAGGCCATGGACGCGGCCGGCGTCGGGCCCGACGATCTGGACGCGTTCATCCCCCACCAGGCGAACATGCGGATCATCGACCTGATGGCCAAGCAGCTCAAGCTGCCCGAGTCGGTCGTGATCGCACGCGACATCGCCGACACCGGCAACACGTCCGCAGGCTCGATCGGCATCGCGACCGATCGCCTCCTGAGCGAGGGCCAGGTCAAGAGCGGCGCCCTCGCGCTGCAGATCGGTTTTGGCGCCGGTCTGGTCTACGCGGCGCAGGTCGTCGTCCTGCCCTGAGAGACTTTCTTCCGTCCGTACGTGATCCGCACGATCTACCCCAAGGAGACAACGATGGCGAACACCGAGCAGGAGATCCTGGCCGGACTGGCCGAGATCGTCAGCGAGGAGACCGGTCTGCCCACCGACTCCGTCCTGCCCGAGAAGTCCTTCACCGACGACCTCGACATCGACTCGCTGTCGATGATGACGATCGTCACGCTCGCCGAGGAGAAGTTCGGCGTGCGCATCCCCGACGACGAGGTCAAGAACCTCTCGAGCGTGGGCGATGTCATCAAGTTCATCCAGGGCGCCCAGGCGTAGTTCGCCGGTTCCCGATCGCCGTGGTCGGGTGCTCGCCAGCCAAGCTGGTGAGCACCCGCCCCGGATTCCGTCATCCTCGGCCCCAGGAGCAGTCATGACCAACGCAATCGACGTCGTCGTCACCGGACTCGGCGCGACCACGCCCCTCGGTGGTGATGTCGAGAGCACGTGGACCGCGGCGCTTGCCGGCAAGTCCGGCGTGCGCACCCTGGACAACGACTGGGCGCAGAAGTACGAGATGTCCGTGTCGTTCGCCGGAACCCTCGCCGTGCCGGCCGCGGAGGTCCTCACCCGCCCCGAGACCCGCAAGATGGACCCGTCCGCCCAGTACGCCATGATCGCCGCACGCGAGGCCTGGGCCGACGCCGGCTCGCCCGTGGTCGACGGCGATCGCCTCGCCACCGTGGTCGGTTCCGGCATCGGCGGGGTCTGGACGATCCTGTCCGCGTGGGACACCATCCAGGAGAAGGGCGCCCGCCGCGCCCTGCCCATGACGGTCCCGATGCTCATGCCCAACTCCCCCGCGGCCAACCTGTCGATCGAGTTCGGCGCCCGCGCCGGCGCCCACGCCCCCGTGTCGGCGTGCGCCTCCGGTGCCGAGGCCATCGCCTACGGCACCCAGATGATCCGCGACGGCAAGGCCGACGTCGTCATCGCCGGCGGCACGGAGGCAGCGGTCCACCCGATGCCGATCTCCTCGTTCGCCGCGATGAAGGCACTCTCGACCCGCAACGACGACCCCGCCGGCGCCTCGCGCCCCTACGACATCACCCGCGACGGCTTCGTGCTCGGCGAGGGTGCGGGGATCGTCGTCCTCGAGAGCGCCGCACACGCCGCGGCCCGAGGCGCGCGGGTGCTCGCTCGGATCGGCGGCCTCGGCACGAGCTCGGACGCGTTCCACATCGCCGCACCCGAGCCCACCGGCGCCGGCCAGACGGTGGCGATGCAGCGGGCCCTGGCCGACGCCGACCTCACCCCGCGCGACATCGTGCACCTCAACGCGCATGCGACGTCGACCCCGGTCGGCGACATGATCGAGGCCCGCGCGATCCGGTCCCTGTTCGGGGACGACGTCGACCACATGGTGCTCTCGGCCACCAAGTCGATGATGGGCCACCTGCTCGGTGCAGCCGGAGCGGTCGAGACGATCCTCACGATCCTCGCGCTCCGCGACCGCCTGGCTCCCCCGACGATCAACATCACGCAGCCCGAGCCTGACCTGGGGCTCGACCTCGTGTGCAACACCCCGCGCGAGCTGCCGGCCGGCCCGCTGGCCGCGATCAACAACTCGTTCGGCTTCGGTGGCCACAACGTCGCCCTGGTGGTCACGAGCGCCTGACCGCACCGGAGGTCAGCCCCGCACCCCGCACGCAGATAGGCCCGGACGCCGTCAGGCCCAGCGCGAGAGTCACCTTCGCGCTGGGCCTGACGTGTCTGCGCCGGGCTGACCGGTGTCCGCGAGGGGCCGACGGCGGCTGGGGTCAGCCGACCCGGTGGAGCCAGCGCACCGGCGCGCCCGCGCCGGCGTACCGGAACGGCTCGAGCTCGTCGTCCCAGGCCTGCCCCAGCGCCAACCCGAGCTCGCTCCGCAACCGGGCCGCGTCACGGCCGTGCTCGAGCGCCGCGCGGATGCGGTCCTCGGGCACCACGACGTTGCCGTGCACGTCGGTGGCGGCATGGAAGATGCCGAGCTCCGGCGTGTGGCTCCACCGGGCGCCGTCCGCGCCGTGGCTGGCCTCTTCGGTCACCTCGTACCGCAGGTGGGCCCAGCCGCGCAGGCCCGAGGTGAGGCGCGCGCCCATGCCCTGCTCGCCCTGCCACGACCGCTCCGCCCGGAACATGCCGGGGGCCGCGGGCTGCTCGGTCCAGTCCAGGGTCAGGCGCACGCCCAATACCCCGCCGGCTGCCCATTCGATATGTGGGCAGAGCGCGCGGGGCGCCGAGTGCACAAAGAGCACACCTCGGGTGATCACAGCCATGTCGTGCCTCCTGACGGGTCGAGGTTCGTCTTCCCCAACGACCTATCCCCCTGCAGGAGATGTGCACGGTCATGAACCGTGCTGCGGCCATCATGCCGCACGTGGCTACGCCACGGCTACAGCTGTTCGCGCATGGCGCGCATCGCCTTCTTCCTGACCGACCGCTCGAGGCGGTCCAAGTAGAGCAAACCGTCGAGGTGATCCACCTCGTGCTGCAGGCAGCGCGCCATGAGCTCGGTCCCCTCGACGGAGACCTCCTTGCCGTCGAGGTCGGTGCCGACCACGCGGGCGTACCAGGCACGCTTCGTCGGGTACCAGAGGCCGGGGACCGACAGGCAGCCCTCGTCGCCGTCCTGGTAGTCGTCCGGCGAGAGCTCGACGATGACCGGGTTCAGCACGTAGCCGATCTCGTCCTCGATGTTCCAGGAGAAGGCCCGCAGGCTGACCCCGATCTGGTTCGCCGACAGGCCGGCCCGGCCCTCGTGGTCGACAGATTCGAGGAGATCCTCGACCAAGGACCGGACCCGCGCGTCGATTTCAGTGATCGGTTCGCACGGGGTGCGCAGGACCGGGTCACCGATCGTGCGGATTTCTCTCATCGCCATGCCCTAATCCTCCCATGAGGAGCATCGCTCCTGTGGCACGGGTGAACGGGGGTGTGTCGACGTGCACCATCGGCGCGATGATCCCGGAGGCATCGTCGACGAGTCACTTCGCGGATCTCACGTAGCGCCGGTTCGCGGCGCCAACGCGGCGTGGACGTCAGACCGTCGGGTTCCGCTGCTCCGGCACGCCACCGAGGAGCTGACGAACCTCGTCCTCGTGGAACCGGCGGTGGCCACCGAGGGTGCGGATGGCGGAGATCTTGCCGGCCTTCGCCCAACGCGTGACGGTCTTCGGGTCGACCCGGAACATCGAGGCAACCTCAGACGGCGTCAGGAGAGCGCCGGTGGGGTGCTGCTCGGGGGCACCGAAGGCACGCGGGTTGGGAGGGGTGTTCATGGTCTTGCTCCTGTCGTTCGGTAGCTCGGCTGGCCCATGGGCCCCGTGGCTTTGCGTCCCCGCCTCTCGACGGGTTTGCGGTTTCGCTGACAAGGGGAATCATTGCACCGAAAAGGACAAAAGCGCAAGTTCCGCACCGGCGCGTCGCGCGCCCCTCCTCGCACGCCCCACCGCGCCGCACGTCTCCCGAGCGACGACCCGGCGCCTGGCCATGCCCGGGAAGCACCAGTGATACCGATGACCTGGACTTGACGTTTCGCCATGCGCGAGTGGCGCACGTCACCTAGAGTCTGGATCAACGTCCAAGCGCGAGCAGGACGGGTGGGCGCGGGTCCACTGCACAAGACCGGGCACCTCACCCTGTGCGGGTGAGGTGCCCGATCTCTGTTCGGCGGACACGCGATCTCGATCGCGGTGCGGCTGCGGCCGCGGCCGCGATCACCGCTGCGGTGTCGGTTGCTGCGGCTGCGGTTGCTGCCGCGGTTGCTGCGGCTGCTGCGGCTGCTGCCGCTGAGTGAGCGCGACCCGACGGGCCTGCGCGAGCCGAGCGCTCGCAGCGAGCTGCCCGCCCCGGAGCGCCCCGGCCGCCATGCCCTCGATCCGCCGGCTCCGCTCACGATCGGGAACCTCCCACACCGCGCGCCGCAGGTCGCGTTCCTTGACCTCGATCAGCGCGTCGATCCCGGCGAAGTGTCGGACCCGCGCGTTACCGCGTCCCGCACCCACCACGGGTTGCGGTGCAGCCGTGACGGGCGTGCCAGGCGGCATCCGACCCGAGGATCGCAGGCCGCCCGACGAGATCGGCTCAGCCGAGAAACTCGCCGGGAAACCGACTGCCCCCAACGGCGGTGCCGAGCCCTTCTTTCTGGCCTGCCAGGGCACTCGTGGAGTCGACCCGGACGAGGTCGACCCACGCTCGGGAATCGGTCCCGACCTCTTCCACGCGGTAGATGAAATTGGCCAGGCCGCCGAGTCGTTCCAGCGCCACCATGACGGCCTCGACGGCATCGTTCGGATCGAACGCGTCCGCAAGCATGTCCAGATGGACGAGGTATCGCTGATCTTGCTGAGTACTCATGAAAACTCCTCGAAAACGTCGTGCTCACGAATGGGCGCGTGGCCGAACCCGCGGCGCGACAGCGCGGAACCACGCGTGAGGTGATGTCTTGGTGCCACGAGCGCGCGTCATGGGAAATGGACACCAGGGACTCGACGCTTCGATGGGGCACCCGACCGGCTGACGAAGCGATCTTCTCGCCGTGGCCAAATGAGTACAGCCAGCCAGCTCTTCGTCGTCACGCCTTGGAAAAGTGCTCGCGCTCGCCAATTCGAAAACCAGCGGCGCGGCCAACTCTCTCTTCCCGAAGTCGGTAATCTCAGGATACACCCGCTATGTCCTGATTTTGCCAAGTCAGATGGCTTCCCTGGCTTTTGGCTAACCAGCCACCAGCGTGATGGTGAGCGTCGAGGTGTAGCTCCCCTGGGCCGTGTTGCTCGGGATTGCGAGGTCGAGAACTGCTCCGAGGGTCGTCGTGCCCCGTCCACTGGAGGTCGTCCCACCCAGCACCTGGCCCACGCTGAGGCCGCTGCTCGCCATGTCGTTCAGGAAGGACGGCACGGCGGAGCCGGCCCGCGCGGCGAGTAGCCCGCCGGTTTCGGCGACGACCTGATGTATCTCGGGGGTCCAACCCAGGTACTTGGCATCGACGATCCCCGTCCCTCCGGTGAACGCTTGCGCCTGGGCGTGGACCTGCCAACTGGTGATCAGGTCGTCGGTGCGGGTGTCGACAACCGTGATCGTCGGCACTGCCGCGCTCGCGGTGACGCGGGTGTTGCCCGGGTCTCGTTGACCCGTAAGCGAGATGCCTGCGTCCGTCGGTACGGCGAGGACGAGGCCGGCCGGCGTTACCGGCGCGGACGGCACTCCGAGGGTCATCCGGATGCCACCCCCCGTATCAATGCCGGTGCCGTCCTGACCGGCGGATAGGCAAGGGCCGAACCCGGCTGCGTCACAGGTTGCAGGCATGGGCGCAATGTCAGCCAGATGGTTGGCATTGAGGTCACCGGCAACGAAGGTCGGGTTGTTGCACTTGGTCGCGTCGCGGTTCTGGATGTCGACGTTCGCGTCAGCGGTCTTGAGCTTGCCGAGCTGCTCGAACCCGGCCTGCACGAGGTTCAAAGGCAACGGCGAGTAGCCGTAGTCCATGGCCTTGGCCTGGCCCTCGCACAGGCCATAGAACATCAGGTCAAGCAACGACTGCCGCTTGAGCGTCGTCATCCGAGAGTCCTGGCCCGCGCCGGAACCCGACGGCCCGGTGGGCAGGATCAGGTATGAGTAGGACGACAACGGATACGCGCGCGGGTCGGGGTTGGTGTAGACGTCGTCAAGGATCGCCGTCATGTATCCGGGCGACGTAGCGTCGTCGTCATCGATCTTCGCCTTGGTCAGAGCGACGGCGACGTTCAGGGCCGAGGGCTCGACGAAGTAGCCGGCAGCGTTGAGCAGCTTGACCACCGGGTAGTCCTTGTTCAGCGCGTAGGAGTACTCGACGTACCCGATCGTGCCGTTGCCCGCGCTTGACGAGATCGTGTTCATCAGCTGGTCGGAACCGGCCGCCGAGAGCATCCTGGCTCCGCTCTTGGTCGGGTAGTAGGTGGACTGGCCTGCCTTGCCGAAGTAGGGCTGCCAGATCGCCGGGAACTGGCTGTTCAGCCACCCGGTGAGCTGAGCGGTCGTCCCTGACGGGTCCGCACGGACGACGGGGACGATGGGCAGGTTCGGGAAGAGGCGACCGTTGTTGTCTGCCGCGATGGCTGGGTCGGACCAGTTGACGATCTGGTTGGTGAAGACCTTCGCGATCGTCGCACCGGAGAGGCGTACGTCTCGCATCAGCTTGCCGCCGACCTCGACGTGGTAGCTGAAGGCTGTCCCGCCCGCCACGATCGGCACATAGGCGTACGGCCGGCCCAGTGAGGTGTCTGGCGCGCCGAACTCGTCAGTCCCCTGGTAGGGGATCTCGGTGATCGCGAAGTCGTCCTGGTAGTGGGCGAAGTTCTTCCGTCCGAGCGACGAGCCACCACCGCTGTAGACGACCTGGATCCCGTTCGCGCTGACATCGGCGACCCACTGGTTGACGATGACCCGGCTCCAGGTCGACCCGTCCCCCTCGATCAGGACGTAGTCGGCGGAGGCCGGGGCGGTCACGCCGCCAAGCAGCGCGACCAGGGCGCCCACGGCCACCAATGCCAATCGGCGTGCGCGACCCTGGGCATGGTCTGGGACTGCCGGAGAACTCATCTCGTACTCCTGATGGGCGAGCGACGCATAGCGGGCCGGCACTCAACCCACGTTCTCCGGGCGAGCGACCACGGTCAGCATCGTGTCGTCCATGTGGGTCCCCTGACCGTCCAGGAGGAGAACAAGGGACGGCACGCATGACGGCCCGCGCGGAGCCTGCCACCCCGCGGACCCGCGCCCCTGTCACCCAAGAGTCACTTCTCACGCGGATGCACGTTGGTGGGGCAGGTGGGGCTTGAACCCACGACCGACGGATTATGAGTCCGCTGCTCTGACCGGCTGAGCTACTGCCCCTAGTGATGCTGAGCGTACCCTGGCACAGCCGCTGACCTGCGCGAACGCTGTCTGACCTGCGCACCTGCGGCAATCACCGGCCCGACCGAAATCGGTGCCCGGGCTCGCGCGGCGGTTGCCCCATCGACGGGCCCCCAGGTCAGCGAGCCCGCAAACGGGGGTCGCCCCCGGTGATGGTCCGGGTGACGACCCCCAGCGAGCCGCGCGCATCCTGCTCCGAGGCGGCGAACCTCGGCCTTCAAGGCGCACGTGCGCGGAACCGGGCCGCGCGGGCCGCGCTCAGTAGGTGAAGGCGGCGACCCGCTCACGCAGGTCGGCCGACAGTCGCGCGAGCTCGTCGACCGATCCACCCATCTGGCCGAGGACCTCGCTGGAGCTGGCGGCGCCGGTGGCGACGCCGGTGATGTTGGCCGCGATCTCCCCTGAGCCCAGCGCGGCCTCGGTGACCGACCGGGACATCTCGTTGGTGGTCGCCGTCTGCTCCTCGACCGCACTGGCGATCGTGAGCTGGTAGTCGTTGATCGAGGCGATGATCGCGCTGATCTCATCCATCGCGGTGACCGCACCGGCCGTGTCGACCTGGATCGCCTCGACCCGCCGCGTGATCTCCTCGGTCGCCCGCGCAGTCTCCCGCGCCAGCTCCTTGACCTCACCGGCCACCACCGCGAACCCCTTGCCCGCCTCACCCGCACGGGCCGCCTCGATCGTGGCGTTCAGCGCGAGCAGGTTCGTCTGCTCCGCGATCGACGTGATCGTCTTGACCACGTTGCCGATCTCCTGGCTGCTCAGCCCGAGCTTGGCCACGGTGTCGTTCGTCTCGGCCACCACGCCGGTCGCCCGGCTCGCCACCTTCGCGGCCTCGTTCGCGTTCTGCGCGATCTCCCGGATCGAGGCGCCCATCTCTTCGGCACCCGCCGCGACCGTCTGCACGTTCCGGCTGACCTCCTCCGCCGCAGCCGCGACCACGCCGGCCTGCGCGCTCGTCTCGTCGGAGCCCGCCGAGACCTGCGTGTTCGCGGCCGAGAGCTCCTCCGCGGCCGCCGCCACCGTGGCCGCGGTCTCCCCGACCCCCGTCAGGGTCGCCCGCAACGACGTCTGCGCCGTCGTCAGCGCGGCGGCCATCATCCCGATCTCGTCCCGGCCGCGCACGTCGGCAGGGACCGTGAGGTCACCGTGGGCCATCGCCTCCAGCGAGACCCGCACCCGCTCGGCGCCGCGCCGGATCGTGCCGGCCATGACGAAGGCCAGGGTCAGCACCACGACGAGCGCCACACTGAGCGAGATGCTCAGCAGCTTCACCGACCGGTCAGACGTCGCGGCCGCCTCGGCTGCGAGCCCATCGGACAGTTCGGTGAGCGCGACGTCCAGCTCGTCGAGGTCCCCCGCGAAGACGCTGCTCAGCGGCACGCTCACGCTGTCCAGCAGATCCTGGTAGTCCCCTGTGGTCTGGTTGCTCATCGCTGCCGGGGTGAGCTGGGCGTCGCGGACCTTCAGCCAGGCGTCGTAGTCGACGACGAACGCCTGCCAGCTGGGCCAGTCGGCAGCCTCGGTCGCGTTGAACTCTTCGAGCTTCTCCTGCATGCCGGCGTCGTTGTCGACCTGCTTCTGCAGCCAGGTCGCCTTGGCCTCGTCCGACTGCATGGCCGCGAGGTTCGCGATCGTCATTCGGGCAGCCATCTGCTTGATGTGGATCTGGCTGCGCAGGAAGACCGGACCGCTCTGGATCGAGGCCATGTGCGCCGTCGTGCTGGCGATCGACCGCATCGAGGTGACCGCGAGCACCCCGGTACCCACCGCGACGACGGCGAGCAGCCCGACCACCGCAAGGATCTTCGTCCGCACGGACCGGTTGGTGATCCACCCCGTGACGGCGGGCGCTGGGGTGGCGGACCTCGGGTCAGTGCTCATCGGCAGAACCTTCCTCAACACGGGGTGGCGAAAACTGGACCGTGCCTCCCATCGGCAGCCGAGTGATTGGTAATACCTGTCTCGGATGTGATGCCGATCACCCCTGGGCGGCTGTGGGCGGCCGGACGGCGGCGCACTACCGTGGGGGAATGCCTTCGTTCACCCGACGCCACGCCCTGCCGCCCGACGTCCGGTCCCACCTGGAACTTCGCCGCGGCGACCGCGTCATCGCCGCCGCCGAGATCACCGGCGGGTGGGTCGTCGCCTCGCGGCTGGCCCTGTACGTCGCCCCGGCGGGGCTACCGGTGCAGCGGCGCCCCTGGGCCGACGTCGACCGGGCCAGCCTCGACCCGGAGACCGAGACCATCACGGTCGGCTGGATCGACGGCACCTCGCAGGACCTGCACCTGCTGGACAACCGCCGTCCGGCCTTTCCCCGGGCGCTGCGCGAACGGGTCCAGTCCTCGGTGGTGCACGCGGAGACCGTCGTCGTGCCCGGGGGCACCCAGGTGCGGGTGGCGCTGCGCCGCGACGAGGACGGGGAGCTCTTCTCGCAGGTGATCGGGCAGGGGCGGGTCAACCTCGCCGACCCCGCCGTCGCGGCCGTGGTCGACGCCGCCGAGGCGCGCGTGCGGGGAGCGGCAGGACTACCCCTGTAGGGCTGTTAGAGTTTGTCTCCGCGATCCCTCGTAGCTCAATTGGCAGAGCATCCGACTGTTAATCGGACGGTTATTGGTTCGAGTCCAATCGAGGGAGCCACGGACAGGGCCTCTCACCTGCGCACAGCGCAACGTGAGAGGCCCTTCGCACGTCTATCGACCAACGGTTGTGCGCCCCGCGTGACGGTCGCCGCCGCGTGCCTGTCGTCTCCGAACGGGGCCACCTGGTGCGGGGTCGGGGCGGAGGGTCAGCCCTCGGCGCGCAGGGCCCGACGGCGCCCCTCGCTCGCGATGAGCGCGGCGAACGCGGCCTGGTAGGCCTCCGGCTCCCGATCCGGGTCCATCCGTTGGAGCCGGCCACGAGCGTCGGCGATCTCGCGGGTCAGCCCGAGGTCGATGAGCGCCCCGACGACACCGCGGACGTAGGTCTGGATCGATTCCGGCCGGTCCTCCGGCAGCGGCGTGACCGCGAGCTCGGTCACGAGCGACCGGACGGGCGCCGCGGCCTCCTCGCTGACCTTCTCGACCCACGCACCGGCACCACCCTGTCCCTCGACGAGCCCGCGGGCCACCGCCATGCCGCCGGCGGCGCGGATCGCCTCGTGGACGGCACGGAAGGCCGGGACCGCGTACGCGTCCGAGCTCAGGGCGTCGAACTCGGGAGGCACGAGGTGCGCCTGCTGCAGGGCCACCTCCAGCGTCTGCGCCTCGAGCCGGGCGACCGGGTCGCGGCGGTCGGGCCCGGACGAGGCCTGACCGCGCGCTTGCGCGCCGGGCGCGTCCCCCGACGGCGGTCGCCCGTGCGCGCCCACGTCGTCGCCGCCCTGGCCGGAGTGCCTGCGGGTGCCCGACGACGAGGCGCCGCCGGCGGCTGTCCCGGACGTCTGCCGGCCGGCCGCGGCGACGGCGCGCAGCACGGTCTCGGAGTCCATCCCGATCCACCCCGCGAGCATGCGGGCGTACTCGGGACGCATGCCGGCGTCCCGGATCCCGGCGACGACCGGCGCAGCGGCGCGCAGCGCCCCCACCCGTCCCTCGACGGTGTTGAGGTTGAACGTGGTGAGCGTGGTGCGGATGACGAACTCGTACAGCGGGGTGCGTCCGGCCACCAGCGCGCGCACGGCGTCGGGGCCGCGCGCCTGGCGCAGCTCGCACGGGTCCATGCCGGACGGCTCGACGGCGACGAACGTCTGCGCCGAGAAGCTCTGGTCCTCGCCGAAGGCGCGCATGGCGGCCTTCTGACCGGCGGCGTCGCCGTCGAAGGTGAAGATGATCTCCCCGCCCACGCTCGTGCCGGAGGACAGCTGGATCCCGCCGACCCCGGAGGCGTCCCCGATCAGCCGCCGCACGATCCGGGCATGGTCGGAGCCGAACGCCGTGCCGCAGGTCGCGACCGCGGTCGGGACGCCGGACAGGTGGGCGGCCATGACGTCGGTGTACCCCTCGACCACGACGACCTGGTGGGACTTGGCGATCTCGCGCTTGGCCAGGTCCAGCCCGTAGAGCACCTGGGACTTCTTGTAGAGCGCGGTCTCCGGGGTGTTGAGGTACTTCGGGCCCTGGTCCTCCTCGAACAGCTTGCGCGCACCGAATCCGATCGTGTCGCCGGTGACCTCCCGGATGGGCCACACCAGTCGGCCGCGGAACCGGTCGTAGATCCCGCGGTTGCCCTGACTCATCAGGCCCGTGGCGACGAGCTCGGGCTCGGTGAACCCGCGACCGCGCAGGTGGCGCAGCAGGGAGTCCCAGCCCTGCGGGGCGAAGCCCATGCCGAACTGCTCGGCGTGCGAACGCTCGAACCCGCGCTCGGCGAGAAAGGCCCGCCCGGCGGCCGCCGCCGGCGTCGCGAGCCGCTCGGCGTAGAACTGGGCGGCGACGGAGTGGGCCTCCAGCAAACGCCGTCGGCTCCCGGTCTCGATGCCGGAGCGCGACCCGCCGCCCTCCTCGTACCGGAGCTGGATCCCGACCCGGCCCGCGAGGTACTCGACCGCCTCGGTGAACGTGAGTCCGTCGATCTTCTGCACGAACGAGATGACGTCGCCGCCCTCGCCGCACCCGAAGCAGTGCCACCGCCCGACCTGCGGCCGCACGTGGAAGGACGGCGAGCGCTCGTCGTGGAACGGGCACAGGCCCTTCATCGAGCCGACGCCGCCCGACTTGAGGGTGACGTGCGCACCGACGATGTCCTCGATGTGGGCGCGCTCGCGGACCGTCTCCACGTCTTCCCGAAGGATCAGTCCAGCCACGGCGCGAGTCTAGGCGGCGGCGAGGACACCTCGGACGGTTCCCGCGGGAACGTCGCGGGTCAGCGGTGCGGCGGCGGCACCAGGCGCGCGTGCCACTCCGCGGCGCTGACGTCCGTGAGCGAGGCGACCTGGTCGACGACGACGCGCAGCCGGGCGCCGTCGTCGGCCGCGTCGGCCCAGTCGGCCGCGAACGGCGGCTCGAGCGCGATCGGCGCCCGGTCGGTGATCACGCGGACGAGGTCGAGGAGCATCTCGCGCTGGCGCTGGTAGAGCGGCTCGAGCTCGCGGGGTGCCATCACGTACGTCACCGCCAGGCCCTTGAGCACGAGGATCTCGGCCAGGGTGTGGTGCGGCACGACGAGCGACGCCGCGTACCGGGTCAGCGGACCGTGCCCGTACCGCTCGCGGGTGGCCTCCTCGGCCGCGCCCGCGAACCGCCCGATCAGCTGGCTGGTGGCGTCCTTGAGCCCGGCCAACGCACCCCGGGAACCGTCGAACGCCGGGCCCCAGAGCTTCGTGGCCACGAGCCGGTCCATCGCCTCGCGCAGGCCGTCGGCGTCGACCGCATGGCCGTACCAGGCGTGCACCGCGGCGACGATCCGGACCCGCTCCTCCGCGCGCTCGAGGACGGCCAGGTCGAGCCGACCGCCCACGACGGCGTCCTCGACGTCGTGCACCGAGTAGGAGATGTCGTCCGCGAGGTCCATCACCTGCGCCTCGAGGCACAGCCGGCCGGCGGGAGCCCCGTCGCGCAACCACGCGAAGACCGCGGCGTCGTCGTCGTAGACCCCGAACTTCGGGGTCGCGGTGCCGTCCGCGCGCTGCGGCCCCTGCCCCGCGCGCCAGGGGTACTTGACGGAGGCGTCCAGGCTCGCGCGGGTGAGGTTGAGCCCGACGGCGCGCCCGTCCGGGGCGACGACCTTGGGCTCGAGACGAGTGAGCAGGCGGAGCGTCTGGGCGTTGCCCTCGAACCCGCCGATCGCGGCGCTGGCCTCCGCGAGCGCCCGCTCGCCGTTGTGCCCGAACGGTGGGTGACCGAGGTCGTGCGCGAGGCACGCGGTGTCCACGACGTCGGGGTCGCAGCCGAGCGACTTGCCGAGCTCGCGACCGACCTGCGCGACCTCGAGGGTGTGCGTCAGACGGGTGCGCACGAAGTCGTCGCTCGCGGGCCCGAGCACCTGGGTCTTCGCCCCGAGCCGGCGCAGCGCGGAGGAGTGCACGATCCGGGCCCGGTCACGTTCGAACGCGGTGCGGGACCGGGACTTGGGCTCCTCGAGGACCCACCGGGCGCGGTCGGCGCGCGAATACCCGAGCTCGACCGGCACCGCCGCGCGCGTGCTCGACTCGGCGTCCTGCAGCAGGACCTCTCGCGGCAACGGGCTCTCGATCGGCACGTTCGCCACCTTAACCACCCCTCACCCGCCCGACGTTCGTCGAGTGCGGGAAATCAGCTGTTGACCAGCGCCCGCGAGCAGCAGAAACACCGCACTCGCCGTCAGGCTCGGGCGTTGATGGCGGCGCGGACCCACGACACCATGCGGGTGGGGAACCGGATGACGTCGTCGGCCGTGAGGGTGATGATCCGCCAGCCGAGCGCCTGCAGCGCCTCGCGCCGGGCGATGTCCCGACGCCAGGTTCGGGCATCGGTCCGGTGGACGTCCCCGTCGTACTCGATGGCGATCCTGAGCTCCGGGTAGCTCAGGTCCGGCAACGCGACGAACCGGCCCCACGCGTCGAGCACGGGCGTGTTGACCTCGGGGCACGGCAGGCCCGCGTGCACCAGGACCAGGCGCGCGCGGGACTCCATCGAGGAGTCGGTCCCGGAGCGCAGGAGCGGGAGCGCGAGCCTGGCGGTGCGCACACCGCGCGCACCCGAGGACGCTGCCGCCGCATCCTCGAGCGCACCCCACGTCGTCGGTGGGAGCTTGCGGCGGAGCATCGCGTCCCCGAGGACCACGAGCTCCCCCAGGTCGAGGGCGGCGGCCAGGTGCAGCCACGTCTGCGCGGGACTGGTCACCGCGAGACCGCAGATCGGCGAACGGGCCGGGTCGATCCGGCCGGAGACGTGCGCCCGGATCTGCGGTCGCTGAGGACGACCGGAGCGGGTGGGCACCACGACGTGCAGGAGGTTGTCGCGCTCGAGGCTCCACGGCACCTCGATCTCCCGGAGCCGGAGCGCGGTGACGTGGCTGAACACGGCGCCGTCGGGCAGCACCTGGAGGGCGGCCCGGCACCGGGCGACCACGTCGTCGGGCCCGGTGGTCTGCTCACGGACGCCCCAGAACGGGCTGGTCAGCGTCGCCCGGCGCAGCTCGCCGGCGCTCACGCCGAGCCCGAGCGCCGCTCGGACCGTGAAGGGGCCGCCAGCGATGACGGGCGGGAGCGGGCGGGCAGTCGGCATGCGCCCAGGCTCACCGCCGGCACCCCGACCCGCGCACGCCCAGCCCCCAACCTGGGGACCCACGCGCCACGACCCCGCCCTGAGGTCGGCCGCCCCCCCCCCCCCCCCCCCACCACCTCCGTACCCAGCGGGCGTCGCGAGAGCCGAGCCCAGGCGGCGAGTGCGGTGTCGGGTAGAAGCGGCGAGTGTGGGCGATCTGCTGCCCGAAGGCTCCCGCCAGGGACCGTTCGCCCGCACTCGGCGAGTTTGGGTGTCGGGTAGAAGCGGCGAGTGCGGGCGATCTGCTGCCTGAACCTCCCGGCCAGGGACCGTTCGCGCGCACTCGGCGAGTTTGGGTGGGGAGGGTGGGGAGGGTGGGGAGGGTGGGGAGGGTGGGGAGGGTGGGGTCAGGCTAGGCGCCAGACTTGCACGCTTGGGCCGTCGCCCGGCAGGTGGAGGCCGTCCGGGCCGACGGCGAGGGTGCCTCCGCCGTAGAGGTTCTCCGGGCTGGCGCCGGGCGCGAGCAGATGCCGCGGCAGGCGGGTACCGGCCCAGCTCGACCGGGCGATCAGCACGAGCACGCGCTCGTCGGCGGTCTCGCGCAGGTACGCAAACGCGTCGTCGGCCACCACGGCCCAGCGCAGGCCGCCCTCGCGGAGCGCGCGCGAGCCCCGGCGCAGCGCGATCAGCGCCTGGTAGACCGCGAACGTGCGCGCGTCCCAGCGATCGGGACGGTCCCAGGGCATCGAGCCACGGCCGCGTTCGCCGTTGGTGCCGGTCAGGCCGATCTCGTCGCCCGCGAAGATCGTCGGGGTGCCGGGGTAGGTGAACAGCAGCCCGGCGGCGACCTCGACCAGCGCGGGGTCGCCCGTGATGGTCCGCACCCGCGGGGTGTCGTGCGAGCCGAGCAGGTTCCACTGGTTCGCCGTCACGGCCCACGGGATGGCCGAGTCGAACTCGCGCATCGTCTCGACGACGCTCACGCCACCCCGGCGCGGGATCGTGATCGGCAGGCTGAGGAAGCCGAGCGTCGTGGCGGGGTCGACCAGCCAGGTCCACAGCGGTCGGGTGAACGCCGAGTAGTTCATGTTCGCGTGCCAGCCGTCGCCGGACAGGTCCAGGCCCGCGTCGTGGAAGTGCTCGCTGACCAGGACCGCGTCGGGGTTGAGGTCGGTCATCGTGCGCCGGATCGTGCGCGCGACGGCGTGCGTGGCGTCGTCGACGGCGTGCCGCCCGGTCATGTTGGCGACGTCGATCCGCCAGCCGTCCAGCGAGTAGGGCGGCTGCAGCCAGTGCCCGATGACCGACTCCGGGCCGTCGATCATGCGGGAGGCGAGGGCCGGGGCGCGGTAGTCGAGCTTGGGCAGGGACGCGTGCTCGAGCCAGCTGACGTACCCGGGGTCGGCGTCGGACCACAGGTAGAGGCTGGCCTCCTCACAGGTGGCGTCGGCCTGGGCGCGCCGGAACCACTCGTGCCCGGCGCCGGTGTGGTTCGTGGTGAGGTCGCCGATCAGGTGCATGCCGCGGACCGCGAGCGCGCGGCGCAGGGAGACCAGCGCCGCGTCCCCGCCGAGCAGCGGGTCGACGTGGTCGAACGAGCTCGCGTCGTAGCGGTGGTTGGAGCGCCCTTCGAAGAACGGGGTGAGGTAGACGGTCCCGACGCCGAGCCGCTCGAGGTGGTCCAGATGCGCCTCGATCCCGCCGAGGTCGCCGCCGAAGAACTGCCGCGGCGTGCTCGGGCCGGAACCGATCGCGGCGTCGTCCCACCGGGCGGGCTCGGCCCAGTCGGGGACGGG
Organism: Pengzhenrongella frigida; assembly: GCF_004168625.1. Taxonomy (GTDB): domain Bacteria; phylum Actinomycetota; class Actinomycetes; order Actinomycetales; family Cellulomonadaceae; genus Pengzhenrongella; species Pengzhenrongella frigida. The sequence continues at coordinate 69,762 of NZ_SDWW01000004.1, read as the reverse complement.
CCGGACCGCACCGGACCGTGCGAACCGGTCGGGGAAGATCTGGTAGACGACCGTCTCGCGGAGCCACTCCGGTGCCGGCGGGTGCACGGTCAGGCGGAAGTCCGCGGCGTCCGGCACCTCGCGTGCGAAGGTCCCGCGACCGTTCAGCCAGCGGTACCCGCCCGGCTCGTCGAGCAGCGCGCGGTACTGCGTGACCGGGTTGTGCACGGGCACCTGCGCGACGTACCAGCGCTCGTCGTCGTCCACCGCGTCGAGCGTGGCCTCGACCATGCGCGGCTCGCCGTCGCGCAGCGTGCGCACCCACACGCCCCGCTCGGTCCCGGCCGCCGGGACCCGGAACCGCACGGGCACCACGTCCCCGAGGGCGGGCGTGCCCGCGGGGACGTAGAGCTCCGAGCCGTCGTGGTGCGCCGACCCGAGCAGGTGAGGCGGCGGGGCGTCAGCGCCCGCCGGCGGGGTGGGCGCGCTCAACCCTTGACCGAACCCGCGGTCAGACCCCCGACGATGTACTTCTGCAGGAACAGGAACAGGATCAGCACCGGGACGGCCGCGATGACCGCGCCGGCCGCGAACAGGCCCCAGTTGGCGTCGAGACGCTGGGAGACCCAGCCGTAGAGCCCGACGGCGAGCGTCCAGTTGCCCTCGGACTGCAGGATGATCCGCGCGATGATGAACTCCCCGAAGCTGGCGATGAACGAGAGCAGGCCGACGACGGCAAGGATAGGGGCGACCAGCCGCAAGATGATGGTCCAGTAGATCTGGGCGTGGGACGCGCCGTCGAGCTTCGCGGCCTCGTCCAGCTCCCGGGGCACGGTGTTAAAGAACCCGTACATGAGGAACGTGTTCACCCCGAGCGATCCGCCGAGGTACACGCAGATCAGGGCCAGCGTGCTGTTCAGCCCGAGGAGCGGCACCACGTTGCCCAGGCCCAGCAGCAGCAGGAAGATCGCCACGAAGGCCAGCATCTGCGGGAACATCTGGATGATGAGCAGCGCGGTCAGGCCACCGCGGCGTCCGGTGAACCGGAACCGGCTGAACGCGTAGGCCGCGGCGGCCCCCATCAGCACGGTGCCGATCGCGGTGACGATCGCGATGACCAGGGTGTTGCCCATCCAGGTCCAGAACAGCGTGTCGTTGAGCTCGGCGTAGTTCAGCCCGCTCACCTGGGCGAACAGCTGGTTCGACCCGGTCAGCGTGCCGTTCTCGCTGAGCGAGGCGGACAGGACGTAGACGATCGGGAAGCCGGCGTAGATCACGGCGAGGACGCCGACGACGTGCCGCCAGCCGATCTCGGTGAACCACCGCTTGCGGCTCAGGCGGTGCGGGGCGGCGGGAACGACGGACGGGCGAGGCACCTGCACGGTCTCGATTGCCATGTCAGTTGATCTCCTCGAGCTTGCGGGTCTGCCGGAACGCGATGGCCGAGATCGTCCCCACGATCACGAAGATGACGATCGACAGTGCGCTCGCCAACCCGTAGTCCTTGGCGGCGTTGCCGTCGACGCCGGAGATCGAATAGACCATCGAGATGAGGATGTCGGTGTGCCCGAGCGGTACCGACGCGTCGGCGAACCGCGGCCCACCGCCGGTCAGCATGTAGATCAGGGTGAAGTTGTTGAAGTTGAACGCGAACGACGAGATCAGCAGCGGCGCGGTCGCGATCAGCAGCAACGGCATCGTCACCGACTTCCAGGTCCGGATCCCGCCGGCGCCGTCGATCTTGGCGGCCTCGAGGACGTCGCCGGGGATCGACTGCAGCGCGCCGGTGCAGATCAGGAACATGTAGGGGAACCCCAGCCACAGGTTCACCCCGAGGACGGCGAGCTTGGCCAGCCACGGGTCGGTCAGCCATGGGATCTCGGCACCGCCGAGCAGGATCTGGTTGACGAACCCGAACTTGGTGTTCAGCATCCCCGACCACAGCAGCGCGGCCAGGAAGCCCGGGATCGCGTACGGCAGGATCATCAGGGTCCGGTAGATCTTGCGGCCCTTGACCCGCTCGTCGTTGAACACCATCGCCAGGAACAGCCCCAGCAGGAACGTGGTCACCACGGACAGTGCCGCGAACGCGACGGTCCACGCGAAGACTTTGAGGAACGGCGTCGAGTACCGCGGGTCGCCGAACGCCTTGACGAAGTTGTCGAAGCCGACCAGGACCCGCCAGCCCACGGCGAGCGTCGCGCCGTCGGCCGACTCGAACTGACCGTCGTCGTTCGGGGTGTACACCGTCCCGGTGAGCGCGTCCGTCATGGAGTCGGTGGTCTCGTCGTAGTGCATCGTCGAGATGAAGACGTAGCCGCTGCGCGCATCCTGCGTGCGGATCGAACCGTCCGCGGGATCGCTCGAGACCGGCACGCGCAGGTCGGTCACGTCGGACTGGCGCGCCAGGATCGCCTGGCGGCCGAGCACCTCGTAGCCGGGCACCGCCGTGACGACGTCGTCGTCGACCTCGGCCTCGTCGATGGTCTCGAGCGGCGCCTCGGCGCGCCCGACCCGGACGTCGCCGTCGGACGTGACGATCGCGAAGGCGAGCTCGTCGCCGTCGGCCAGGACCGTGAGCGGGTACGCGTCCGAGCCCTCGACGCGCCGCTCGTTCTGGATGAGCAGGGCCTCGATCGCGTCGGCCTTGGTCGAGTTGTGCCCGTCGCCGTAGTTCGTGAACGCGACGAAACCCGTGAAGAGGATGACGAAGATCTGGTAGACGAGCAGAAACGAGAGCCCCGGCAGGATGTACTTCATCGGCAGCGCGCGCTTGCTGAAGTACACGTAGTTCGCACCGACCAGCAGGCCGACCATCGACCAGAGGATCCCGAAGGACCCCTGCCCCCAGGCCGCCATGACGACGTAGACCCCGAGCGCGTCGATCATCGCCAGCAGCAGCAGCTTGACCACGAAGCCGCGCGAGAAGTTCGTGGCGTGACCGCCGTCGGCGTCCCGCAGCACGCGGCGTGCGGCCCGGCGGGACCTCGGGGTCTCGGGGGGAAGTGCGACCACAGGGTCGTGCATCTGCGGCAACAGGGGCGAACTCATCGGTACCTCCGTGCGCGGGTGGCGTCGTCGGGCCTCGCCGACGACGTCGTGGGGTGGCGCACGGTGGTGCGCAGCGGCTGGCGGCTCGCGAACGAGCCGGACTGACGCGCGAAGCGCGCAGCCGGTGACAGGTGTCCCGGCTGCGCGCCCCGCGGGTTCACGCGACGTGCGGTCGAGCTCAGGACGCGTCGAGCGCGCCCTGGATGTCCGCGACCATCTTGGTCCAGGCAGCCACGGGCTCCTGCGCCCCGGAGACGATGCCGGCCTCGGTCACGCCCCAGAAGGACCACACCGAACCCATCTCGGGGATGGACGGCATCGGGACGGCGTCGGCACCGACGGCACGGAAGCCGGCGGTGATCGGGTCGGCCGACGCGGTGTCAGCCGCGGCGATGAGGGCCGGCGGACGGTCGCCGGCCTCGTACAGCGCGAGCTGGGCGTCTTCGCTCGACATGAAGTTCACGAGGAAGTCGTTGGCCAGCAGGCCGTTCTCGCTCTTCGCGTTCACGTAGAAGCCGGCGACGCCGACGAACGGCTGGGCAGGCTGGCCACCAGCGCTGGGGATCGGGTCGATGGCGAGATCGAGACCCGGGAAGGAGTCGAGCATCCACGGTCCACCGACGATGTACGGCGACTCACCGGCCGCGAAGGCCGCGACGGCGATGTCGTAGGTGATGGCGGGGTCGAGGACCTTGGCCGCACCCTGGGCCGCGAGCCACTGCGAGAACGCGGTGCCCGGCTCGCCGCCGAGGGCGAGCTCGGGGGCGTACGAGCCGTCCTCGTTCTGGACGAACACCGGCGCCCCGAACGAGGTCTGCAGCGGGTACATCGTGTACGGGTCACCCTCGTCGCCCATCTGGACGAGGATCGGGTACGTCTTGCCGGCGGCCTTGCCCGTGGCGACGGCGTCGTCCCAGGTGGCGGGCGCCTGCGGCGCGAGGGCGGTGTTGCGGATCAGCGCGATGTTCTCGACCGCGTACGGGAGGCCGTAGACCTGCCCGTCCTGCGTGAACGCCTCGATGGAGACGGGCTCGAAGTCAGCCGCGATGTCGCCGAGCTCGATCGGGGCGACGACGCCGTTCGACGTCATCTCCCCGAGCCAGTCGTGCGCGCCGACGGTGATGTCGGGGCCTTCACCGGTCGGGACCTGGGCGAGGAAGTCGGCCCGGATGTCGTCGAAGTTCTTCAGGACGAGCTCGACGGTGGTGCCGGTCTCCTCCTCGAACGCGGTCGCGGCGGCCTCGACGGCCGGCTTCCGGGTCTCGTCGACCCAGATCGTGAGGCTGCCGCCATCGGCCGCCGCCTCGGTGGTCGGGTCGGCGGCGGGGGTGTCGGACGAGCTCGAGCAGGCCGCGAGGGCGAGCGCCGTTGCGAGCACGGCTACGAGACTGATGCTTCGTCGCATCGTGGGTTCTCCAAGCAATGGGTGTGTCGGCCGATGCGAGTGGAAGCCCCATCAACCCTGATGTCGCTGACGCTAATCTGCGGACGGGCCGCTTTGCAAGTTGTTGCGGTAAATTTCAGGTAACGTTTCAGCCTCACCCGATACGGTGGTTTCCGCCCTCAAGACGAGAAGGTCCGGTGTCCTCCACCCCTCCGCACGTGCGCACCCGACTGACTGACGTCGCCGACCAGGCGGGCGTGAGTACAGCCACGGTGTCGCGCGTCCTCAACGGCAAGCAGGGCGTCTCCTCGCAGACCCGCCAGGCGGTGCTCGCGGCGCTCGACATGCTCGGCTACGAGCGACCGGAGAAGCTGCGCACCCGCTCGGCCGGGCTCGTCGGGCTGATCGTCCCCGAGCTCACCAACCCGGTCTTTCCCACGTTCGCGCAGTACATCGAGTCGATGCTGTCGGTGCGCGGGTACACCCCGCTGCTGTGCACGCAGTCCCCCGGCGGCACGACCGAGGACGAGTACGTCGAGATGCTCCTGGAGCACGACGTCGACGGGATCGTCTTCGTCTCCGGCCTGCACGCGGACACCTCGGCCAGCCGCGAGCGCTACCACCGGCTGCGCAGCCGCGGGCTGCCGATCGTGCTGCTCAACGGGTTCGCCGAGGGCGTCGACGCCCCGGCCATCTCCTCGGACGACGGCGCCGCGATCGACCTCGCGGTCCGTCACCTGGTCGCGCTCGGGCACCGGAGCATCGGGCTCGCCATCGGCCCCGACCGGTTCGTGCCGGCTCAGCGCAAGGTCGTGAGCTTCGCGGAGAACCTGCGCAAGCATCTCGGCGTCCTGGACGCCGGCCAGCACATCGTCTCCACCCTGTTCACCGTCGAAGGCGGGCAGGCCGCGGCCGGCGAGCTCATCGCCTCCGGGCACACCGCGATCGTGTGCGGCTCGGACCTCATGGCGCTCGGGGCCATCCGCGCGGCCCGGGCCCGCGGCCTGCGGGTCCCGGAGGACATCTCCGTCGTCGGCTACGACGACTCCCCGCTGATGGCGTTCACCGATCCCCCGCTGACCACGGTGCGCCAACCGGCCCTCGCGATGGGCGAGGCCGCCGTCGCCACGCTCGTCGCGGAGATCAGCGGCACCCGGGGCCTGCGGACCGAGCTGCTGTTCCATCCCGAGCTCATCGTGCGCGGCTCGACCGGAGCCGCACCCGTCGTACCCTGAGTCCCCGCGCCTGCGCCGGTCGATCGGCCGCACGCGCTGCTCCCCGCCGGCTGCCTCGCCCCACCCCCGCGGCCGCACGACCCTCGTCCCCACCCCCGAGATTGGCTCCGCCGTGACCCCGCAGACGACCGCTCGCGCCCTGGCACCCACGACCACCCTCGTCCACGCCGCGCAGGCGCCCGGCGGCGAGTGGTGGCGCCACGCCGTGATCTACCAGGTCTACCCGCGGTCCTTCGCCGACGGCTCGGGTGACGGGATCGGCGACCTGCCCGGCATCACGGCCCGGCTCGACCACCTCGTGGCCCTCGGCGTCGACGCCCTCTGGCTGTCCCCGTTCTACCGCTCCCCCCAGGCCGACGCCGGCTACGACGTCGCCGACTACCGCGACGTGGACCCGATCTTCGGCACGCTCGCCGACTTCGACGCCCTGCTCGAGCGCGCCCACGGTGTCGGCCTGCGGGTCATCGTCGACCTCGTGCCGAACCACACCTCCGACGAGCACGACTGGTTCGTCGCGGCGCTCGCCTCGCCGCCCGGAAGCCCCGAACGCGCGCGCTACCTGTTCCGGCCGGGCACGGGCGCAGACGGCTCGCAGCCGCCGAACAACTGGAAGTCCATCTTCGGCGGGCGCGCCTGGACCCGGGTGCCCGACGGCGAGTGGTACCTGCACCTGTTCGACACGAAGCAGCCGGACCTCGACTGGGACAACCCGCAGGTCCGCTCCGAGTTCGAGGACGTGCTGCGGTTCTGGCTGGACAAGGGCGTCGACGGGTTCCGGATCGACGTCGCGCACGGCCTGGTCAAGGAGCCGGGCCTGCCCGACTGGGACGGTGACACGTCGATGATCGAGGGGGCCGACGGCGCTCCCGACGGCGCTGCCACTCCCGACGGCACCGTCGACCCGGACGACGTCTCCACCGGCGCCGGTGATCCCGGCCCGATGTTCGACCAGGAGGGCGTGCACGAGATCTACCGGGCATGGCACCGGGTGCTCGCCGAGTACGACGGTGACCGGGCGCTCGTCGCGGAGGCCTGGGTCGAGCCGCTCGCGCGGCTGGCGCGCTACGTGCGCCCCGACGAGATGCACCAGGCCTTCAACTTCTCGTTCCTCACCACCCGCTGGGCCGCCCCGGCCCTGCGCCGGGTGGTGACCGCGTCCCTCGAGGCGAGCGACGCCGTCGGCGCCCCCACCACCTGGGTGCTGTCCAACCACGACACCGTGCGGCACACCTCGCGGCTCGGCCTGACCGAGGCGAACGCCCGGCCCAACGGCATCGGCCACGGGGACGAGCAGCCGGACGAGGCGCTCGGCCTGCGCCGGGCCCGCGCCGCGTCGCTGCTGATGCTCGCGCTGCCGGGCTCCGCGTACCTCTACCAGGGCGAGGAGCTCGGCCTGCCTGAGCACACGGCGCTCGACGACGACCTGCGCCAGGACCCGGCGTGGTGGCGCTCCGGGCACAGCGAGCGCGGGCGCGACGGCTGCCGCGTGCCGCTGCCGTGGGCCGCCGGCGACCCCGGCTTCGGGTTCTCCCCGACCGGGACGACCTGGCTCCCCCAGCCCGCGTCGTGGTCCGGGTACGCGCTCGACGCCCAGCAGGGCGTGGCCGGCTCGACCTACGAGACCTACCGCACCGCGCTCGCGCTGCGGCGTCGGTTCGACCTCGGGGCCGGCTCGCTGGCCTGGGTAGATGCCCCCGGCGACGTCGCACCCGGGGCGGACGCCGCCGCCGTCCTGGCGCTGGTCAACTCCGGTGTCCTGGTGCTGGCCAACCTCGGCAGCGCGCCGGTGACCCTGCCCGCGGACGCGACCGTGCTGATCGCCAGCGCGCCGTTGGAGACGTCGTCGGGCATCACCACCCTGCCGACCGACACGACGGTCTGGCTCCAGCCGGCCCGCTGACCCCGACGCCGCGGGGACGGCTCAGCCGCCGGAGACGCTCAGCTCGGCCTCGCGCAGGGCGCGGCGGAAGTCGTCGCTCAGGTCGCGCGAGGCGAGCCAGCCCTCGGGCAGGGAGACCTTCTTCGGGGAGCCGGCGCGGCCGCGGGGGCCTTCGGCCGGCTCACCGGGGTACGGCTGGTCCAGGTCGAGCGCCGCGAGCAGGTCGTCCAGCTCGACGAGCGTCGAGACCAGCCCGAGCGACCGCCGCAGGTCGCCGCCGACGATGTACCCCTTGAAGTACCAGGCCATGTGCTTGCGCATCTCGCGCAGGGCCTTGCCCTCCTCGCCGAACGTCTCGACCATCAGCTCGGCGTGCCGGCGCACGACGACGGCCACCTCGCGCACGGTCGGGCGCACGCGCACGTCCGAGCCCGCGAACGCGGCGGCCAGGTCGGCGAACAACCACGGCCGGCCCTGGCACCCGCGCCCGACGACGACCCCGTCGCACCCGGTCTGGGCCACCATCGCGACGGCGTCCTCGGCCGACCAGATGTCCCCGTTGCCGAGGACCGGGATGTCGGTGACGGCCTCCTTGAGGCGCGCGATCGCCTCCCAGTCGGCCGTGCCCGAGTAGTAGTCGGCCGCGGTGCGCGCGTGCAGCGCGACCGCCGCGACGCCGGCGTCCTGCGCGACCAGGCCGGCCTCGAGATAGGTCAGGTGGTCGGCGTCGATGCCCTTGCGCATCTTGAGGGTGACGGGCACGCCGTACGGCGCGGCGGCGTCGACGGCGGCGCGCACGATCGACGCGAACAGGTCCCGCTTCCACGGCAGCACGGCGCCGCCGCCCTTGCGGGTGACCTTGGGGACCGGGCAGCCGAAGTTCAGGTCGATGTGGTCGGCCCGGTCCTCGGAGGCGATCATCCGCACCGCGGCGCCGACCGTCGCGGGGTCGACGCCGTAGATCTGCACGGAGCGCGGCCGCTCGTCGGGCTCGTGCGCGATGATCCGCAGCGACTCCTCGCCGCGCTCGACGAGCGCCCGGGACGTCACCATCTCCGCGACGTACAGCCCGGCGCCGCTCTCGCGGCACAGCCGGCGGAACGCGGCGTTGGTCACGCCGGCCATCGGCGCGAGCACGACGGGCGTGTCGACGGTCAACGGACCGATCCGCAGGGGCGGCAGCAGTCGGACAGCGGTCTGGGTCACCTACCGATTGTCCCCTACGACCCGACCGCCCCCACCTTCCCCGCTAGGCGCCCAGCAGGCGGGTCGCCAGGTAGGCGGCCACCTGGTCGAGGGCCACGCGCTCCTGGGACATGTCGTCGCGGTGACGGATCGTCACGGCCTGGTCCTCGAGGGTGTCGAAGTCGACCGTGATGCAGAACGGCGTGCCGATCTCGTCCTGGCGGCGGTACCGGCGGCCGATGGCCCCCGCGTCGTCGAACTCGACGTTCCAGAACCCGCGCAGCTCGGCGGCGAGGTCGCGCGCCTTGGGCGACAGGGCCTCGTTCCGGGACAGCGGGAGCACCGCAGCCTTGACCGGCGCGAGCCGCGGGTCGAGCTTGAGCACGGTCCGCACGTCGACGCCGCCCTTGGTGTTGGGCGCCTCGTCCTCGGTGTAGGCCTCGACCAGGAAGGCCATCAGCGACCGGGTCAGACCGGCGGCCGGCTCGATCACGTACGGCACCCAGCGCTCGTTCTTGGCCTGGTCGAAGTACGACAGGTCCGTGCCGGAGTGCTTGGTGTGCGTCTTGAGGTCGAAGTCAGTGCGGTTGGCGACGCCCTCGAGCTCGCCCCACTCGCTGCCCTGGAAGCCGAAGCGGTACTCGATGTCGACCGTCCGCTTGGAGTAGTGCGACAGCTTCTCCTGCGGGTGCTCGTACAGGCGCAGGTTGTCCCGGGAGATCCCGAGACCCGTGTACCAGTCGGTCCGCGCGTCGATCCAGTACTGGTGCCAGGTCTCGTCCGTGCCGGGCTCGACGAAGAACTCCATCTCCATCTGCTCGAACTCGCGCGTGCGGAAGATGAAGTTCCCCGGCGTGATCTCGTTGCGGAAGGACTTGCCGATCTGGCCGATCCCGAACGGCGGCTTCTTGCGGCTCGTGGTGACGACGTTGGCGAAGTTGACGAAGATGCCCTGCGCGGTCTCGGGCCGCAGGTAGTGCAGCCCGGACTCCTCCTCGACGGGGCCGAGATACGTCTTGAGCATCATGTTGAAGTCACGCGGCTCGGTCCACGCGCCGCGCGTGCCGCAGTTGGGGCAGGCGAGGTCGGCGATGCCGTTCTCCGGCTCGCGGCCCTTCTTCTCGACGTAGGCCTCGATCAGGTGGTCCGCGCGGAAGCGCTTGTGGCAGCTGGTGCACTCGGTCAGCGGGTCGGTGAAGACCCCGACGTGGCCCGAGGCCTCCCAGACCTTGCGCGGCAGGATCACGGAGGAGTCGAGCCCGACGATGTCGTCGCGGCTCGTCACCATGGTGCGCCACCACTGCTTCTTGATGTTCTCCTTCAGCTCGACGCCGAGCGGGCCGTAGTCCCAGGCCGAACGGGTGCCGCCGTAGATCTCCCCCGAGGGGAAGACGAAGCCGCGGCGCTTGGCCAGGGAGATGACGGAGTCAAGACGAGAGGGCGCAGCCACGGAAGGAATCACCTTTGCACACGGGCCCCGACCTGGCTGGGCGGGACGAACAGCACAGGCTACCGCCGGGACCGCGACCCACCGCCGTGTCGGTCGCGGACCGATTACTGGTTTTGACAATGATTCTCATATCGTTGAGAATCATCCTCATGAACAAGTCCCCCTCTCGCGTCCTTCCTGCCCTCGCGGCGACGGCCCTGCTGCTCACGGGCTGCACCTCGGCCGCGAGCTCCGGCGATGAGGCGGGCACCGGTCAGGCGGCCAAGGTCGAGGTTCTTGCCTCGTTCTACCCGCTGCAGTACGTCACGGAGCAGGTGGGTGGCGATCGCGTCGAGGTCAGCTCGCTGACGCCGCCGGGCGCGGAGCCGCACGACGTCGAGCTCTCCCCCCGGCAGGTCCGGTCCGTCGGCGAGACGGACCTGGTGGTCTACCTCGCCGGCTTCCAGAGCGCGGTCGACGAGGCGATCGCGGCCCGCGAGCCCGCGCACGTCGTCGACGCGGCCGACACCGTCGACCTGATCGAGGGTCACGACGACCACGCCGAGGAGGAGGGTGCGGACGACGCCGGGCACGACGACGCCGGGCTCGACCCGCACTTCTGGCTCGACCCGGAGCGCCTCGCCCGGCTCGCCGCCCCCGTCGCGGCCGCGCTTGCCGAGGCGGACCCCGCGAACGCCGACAGCTACACCGCGAACGCCGCCGCGCTCGAGGCGGACCTCGCGGCCCTCGACACCGAGCTCGAGACCGGGCTCGCCACCTGCGAGCGGCGCGTCGTGGTGACCTCGCACGACGCGTTCGGCTACCTTGCGGACCGCTACGACCTCGAGCTCGTCGGCATCTCGGGGCTCGACCCCGAAGCCGAGCCCTCCCCGGCCCGGCTCAAGGAGATCGGCGACGTCGTCCGAGCCGAGGGCGTGACCACCATCTTCGGTGAGCAGCTCGTCAACCCCAAGGTCGCCCAGACCCTCGCCTCCGACCTCGGGATCACCTCCGACGTGCTCGATCCGGTCGAGAGCCTGACCGACGAGACTTCCGACTACCGTGGCGTCATGGAGAAGAATCTCACCGCCCTGCGCGCCGCCCTCGCGTGCACGTGACCCCGGCGGTCCTGGCCCGCGGTGTGCGGGTCGTCCTCAGCGGAAACGTGATCCTGCGGGGCATCGATCTCAGCGTCAATGACGGTGAGGTCGTCGCCCTGCTCGGGGCGAACGGCTCCGGCAAGTCGACCCTCGTCCGCGCGCTCGTCGGCGCGGTGCCGATCGAGTCCGGTGAGGTCGAGCTCCTCGGCAAACCGCTGGGTGGCGCGGTCGACTGGTCCCGCATCGGCTACGTGCCCCAGCGCGTGAGCGCGGCCACCGGGGTGCCGACCACCGCGGGCGAGGTCGTGACGTCCGGACTGCTGCACGGGCACCGGTTGCGCCCGCCCCGCCATGCCCGCCGGCTGGTGCTCGACGCCCTCGAGCTCGTCGGGCTGACGCACCACCTCGACCGCCCGGTGCGCGAGCTCTCCGGCGGGCAGCAGCAGCGCGTGCTGATCGCCCGCGCCCTGGTGCGCGACCCCGCCCTGCTGGTGCTGGACGAGCCCGTCGCCGGCGTCGACCTGCCCAGTCAGGAGGCGTTCGCCACCACGCTCGGCGCGCTGACCGCCCGCGGCCGGACGGTGCTCGTCGTGCTGCACGAGCTCGGCGCGATCGCCCCGCTGGTGCAGCGCGCCGTCGTGCTCCGCCACGGCGCCGTCGTGCACGACGGCGCCCCACCCACCCCCGCGCGCGAGCACGGCGACCCCGACCACGACCACGTGCATCCGCACGACCCCGACGAGGCGTTCGCCGACACCGGCGTGGCCGGACTGAGGTGGGAACCGTGATCGGCGACGAGATCGCCGGCATGCTCGGCGACCCGCTGATGCAGCGGGCCCTGCTCGCGGCACTGCTCGTCGGCCTCGCGGCCCCGGTGATCGGGACCTACCTCGTCCAGCGGCGCCTGAGCCTGCTCGGCGACGGCATCGGGCACGTCGCCCTCACCGGGGTGGCGCTCGGGTGGCTGGTCGGCAACGCCATGAACCTGGTGCCGCACGACGTGCTCGCCGTCCCCGGCGCGATCGTGACGGCCATCATCGGCGCCGTCGTCATCGAGCTGGTCCGCGAACGCGGGCGGACCAGCGGCGACGTCGCCCTCGCGCTGCTGTTCTACGGCGGGATCGCCGGCGGGGTGCTGCTCATCTCCCTCGCGGGCGGCACCAACGCCAACCTCATGGCCTACCTGTTCGGCTCGATCTCCACCGTCTCGACCGGGGACCTCTGGCTGACCGTCATCCTCACGGCGATCATCCTGGTCGTCGGCATCGGCCTGCGCACCGCACTGTTCGCGGTGTGCCACGACGAGGAGTTCGCCCGCGCCGCGGGGCTGCCGGTGCGGGTGCTCAACATCACCATCGCCGTGGTGGCGGCGCTCACCGTGACGGTCTCGATGCGCGTGGTCGGGCTGCTGCTGGTCAGCGCGCTGATGATCGTGCCCGTCGCGGTCGCCCAGCTGGTGGCGTCGTCGTTCCGGCAGACCATGGGGATCGCGATGGCGATCGGCGTGGTCGTGTGCGTGACCGGCCTGTCGATCACGTACTGGCGGGACCTGTCCCCGGGCGCCACGATCGTCGTGATCGCGATCGCGGTCTACGCGGTGGTCGCGCTGGCGCGCCCCCTGCTGGTGCGCTCCCGGTCGCACGATCCGCACCCCCAGGTGCCCGACGACGTCGAGGTCGCGGCGTGAGCGGACCCGCGGCGCACGCTGAGATCTGACATGGACGCGATCCCGTCGGTCCTCGGCCTGGACACGCTGACGTTCCCCGCGCTCGTCGCGGCGCTCTTCGTCATCGTCCTCGGCCGCGCGCAGGGCACCTACTGGCTCGGGCGCGCTGTCACAGCCAGCACGCGGCGGCTGCGTGCCGGCCACCGACCGACCGCGGGCCGCTGGGCCCGCTTCGCCGCCGCCGTCGAGCGCTGGTCGCACGGCCCCGGCGGACGGCGGGCGACCGCACTGCTGCATCGCTGGGGCCCGGTCGCGGTGACGCTGAGCTTCTTCACCATCGGGATCCAGACCGCCGTCAACGCGACCGCCGGCCTGACCCGGATGCGCTTCTCGCGGTACCTCGTCGCGATGCTCCCCGGCTGCCTGGCCTGGGCCCTGATCTACGCGACCGTCGGGTTCGCGGCGTTCTACGGGGCGGTCGCGCTCGCCGCGGGCTCGCCGTGGGCGCTCGCCGTCACGGCCCTGGTGGTGCTCGTCGGCGTCGGGGCGCTCCTGGTACGGCGCCGTCGCCAGGCCGAGCGGCTCGCGCCGATCACCCTGCTCGCCGCGCAGCGCGACGACCCCCGCTGACCCCGCCCTGCTGCGGCCGGGCGGTGTCGCAGGGCGGTGTCGCCGGGCGGTGTCGTGGGGCGTCAGGTTCCCGGCGCGTCGACGGCCGCGCCGTAACGACGGTCGCGACGGGCGTAGGTCTCCACGGCCCGCCACAGGGAGCGTCGGTCGACATCGGGCCACAGCTCATCGAGGAACACGTACTCCGCGTAGGCCGCCTGCCAGATCATGAAGTTCGACGTGCGCTGCTCCCCGGACGTGCGCAGGAAGAGGTCGACGTCGGGCAGGTCCGGCTCGTCGAGGTACGCGGCCACGGTCTTCTCGGTGACCTTCTCGGGGTCGAGGCGCCCCGCGGCGACCTCCCGGGCGATGGCCTTGGCGGCGTCGGCCACCTCGGCACGGCCGCCGTAGTTGACGCACATGGTGAGCGTGCACACGTCGTTGCCGAGGGTCAGGCGCTCGGCCTCCTCGAGCTCGTTGATCACCGAGCGCCACAGCCGCGGGCGCCGGCCCGCCCAGCGGACCCGCACCCCCCAGTCGTTCATCACGTTGCGCTGGCGGCGCAGCACGTCGCGGTTGAAGCCCATGAGGAAGCGCACCTCGTCGGGCGAGCGCTTCCAGTTCTCCGTCGAGAACGCGTACGCGGACACGTGCCGGACGCCGATCTCGATCGCCCCGGCGACCACGTCGAGCAGGGCGGCCTCCCCCGCCTCGTGCCCCGCCGTCCGCGGCAGGCCGCGGGCGTTGGCCCACCGCCCGTTGCCGTCCATCACGATCGCGACGTGCTGCGGGACGAGGTCGCGCGGGATGGCGGGCGGCCGAGCACCCGAGGGGTGCGGCGGCGGGGGGACGACGACGTGCGGGGTCCGCTCGGAACGGCCCCCCTCGCTCGTGCGGTCGCGCGCCATCAGACCCTCTCGACGAGCCGGAGCGAGCGCAGCTGACGCTCGAGGTGGAACTGCAGGAAGGCCGCCACGAGCCCGTCCGCCTCGCGACGATGACGCTCGTCGCTCGCGTCGGCCGTCCCCCACTCACCGCTCAGCAGGGCGGCGAGCAGGGCGAACGTCTCCTGGGCCGGTGAGGTCGCCCCGGGTTGGCGGCACACCCCGCACACGGCGCCGCCCTGCGCGACGGCGAACGAGCGGTGCGGCCCGGGCGCGCCGCACCGGGCACAGTCCGTGAAGCTCGGAGCCCAACCCGCGATGGACAGTGCGCGCAGCAGGTAGGAGTTCAGCACGAGGCTCGGCGAGTGCGCACCCTCGGCCAGCGCCCGGACGGCGCTGACGAGCAGCCGGAACTGCGCAGGTGCGGGTTCGCCCTCGGCCTCGACCAGCCGCTCGGCCGTCTCCAGCATCGCGGTGCCCGCCGTGTACATCGCGTAGTCCTGGCAGATGGGCCGCGCGAACGCGTGGATCGTCTCGACCTGCGTCACGATGTCGAGGCTGCGTCCGGCGTGCAGCTGGAGGTCCACGACCATGAACGGCTCGAGGCGCGCGCCGAACCGCGACGACGTGCGGCGCACGCCCTTGCCCACCGCACGCACCTTGCCGTGGGTGTGCGTCAGGAGGGTGACGATGCGGTCGGCCTCACCCAGCTTCTGGGTGCGCAGCACGATCCCCTCGTCGCGGTAGAGGCTCACGGGGCCATTGTTCCCTGCGCCGGTGACATCGGGGCACGCCCCACGCCCGCGGCAGCCGGTCAGACCCGGAACTGGCCGACGAGCTCGCGGAGCTCACCGCTCACCCGGGCCAGCTCACGGCCGGCTCGCTGGCTCTCCTCGACTGCGCCCGTGGTCGCTCGGGCGGCGTGCGCGACCCCGACGATGTTCGCGGCGATCGCGGTGCTGCCGGCGGCGGCCTCGGTGACCGACCGGCTCATCTCGTTGGTCGTCGCGGTCTGCTCCTCGACCGCGCTGGCGATCGTGGTCTGGAAGTCGTTGATCCGATCCACCACGTCACCGATCTGCGCGATGCCCGCCACCGCGCCCGCGGTGTCCGCCTGGATGCTCGCGATCCGCACCGTGATGCTCTCGGTCGCCCGCGCGGTCTCCTGGGCGAGCTCCTTGACCTCGTGCGCGACGACCGCGAAGCCCTTGCCCGCCTCGCCTGCCCGGGCCGCCTCGATGGTCGCGTTGAGCGCGAGCAGGTTCGTCTGCTGCGCGATCGAGGTGATCGCCTTGACCACGTCGCTGATCTCCGTGCTCGACTGGCCCAGCTTGGCGACCCGGTCGTTGGTCTCGCTGGCGATCAGGACCGCGCCGGCGGCGACCCGCGCGGCCTCGGACGTGTTCTGGGCGATCTCCCGGATGGACGCACCCATCTGCTCCGCACCCGCCGAGACCGTCTGGACGTTCCGGGACACCTCTTCGGCCGCGGCCGCCACGACGTCGGCCTGGCTCGAGGACTCGAGGGCGCTCACCCCGATCTGCTGCGACACCCCGGAGAGCTGGGTCGATGCCGTGCCGAGCTCCGCGGCGCTGCTGGCCACCCGCAGGACGACGTCGTGGAGCGCTCCCACGAAGGTGTTGAACGCGGCGGCGAGCGCACCGATCTCGTCGTCGCGGCCCTGGTGGACCCGCGTGGTGAGGTCGCCGTCGACCGCGTCGATCTCCCGGCGCAACCGACCGATCGGACGAAGGACGCCGAGGTTGAAGACCTGCCCGAGTCCGGCCAGGAGGACGACCGTGAGCACCAGGACCGAGGCCGAGACGAGCACGAGGTTGCGCTGGCCGTCCTCGAGCGCGGTGAGCTGTTCCCCGGTGCGCGCGTCGACGGTCGCCTGGATCGTGTCCAGCTGCGCGCCGATCGAGTCGCTCACGTCGACGTTCTTCGCGGTGACCGTGTCGGCGGCCTCGACGAACTCGCCGGCGAGAAACTCCTGGTACCCCTGGGCGAAGAAGCTGTCGTACCCGTCGATCGCGGTGCGCAGCTCGACCAGGACCGGTTCGAGGTCGGTGCCCGCCGCCAAGGCGTTGAGGGTGTCGTACTCGTCGTCGACCTGCGCGGCCCACGCGACCGCCTGCTGATAGGTCACGTCCGCGAGCTCGGCGCCCGCGGCCCCGCCCGTCGCGCCGACCAGGATGTACATGTTCGTGGCGCCGTCGTAGGCGAAGAAGTCGCTGCGCAGGTGCGACACCGCCGTCTGCAGCACGCTCGTCTCGGTGCGGAAGTCGCGGACGGTGCGTTCGGCTCCCAGCGCCTGCTGGAGCACGAACCCATCCACACCCGCGAGCACGAGCGCCAGCCCGCCGAGCGCCACCGCGCTCTTACGGCCAAGATTCCAGCTCATTCGTTGGACCACTTTCATCAGCGACTGGTTCCCGCTGGCGCAGAACGCACCACGGTATGAGTCACCGCCGCCGCGCGAGCAGGTGATCATCTGGGAGCCAGATCGGCAGCGGTACCCAGAGATGTGAGAAGTCGCCGCCCCGGAATCTGAACGATCGTTCAGAGTCCTACAGGCGCGGGTCCCCGACCACGAGCCGGTCCCGCCCGGACTCCTTCGCCTCGTGCAGCGCCGCGCTCACCGACGTGAGCAGGTCGGCCGGGTCGACGCTCGAGACGACCCCGACCGAGACCGTGATCGCGAGCCCGGCGCAGAGCACGGCCCAGTCGTGGGACCGGACCACGTGCAGGATGCGGTTCGCCAGCCCGAGGGCCACCCGCTCCGCCGCGACGACCGACCCGGTCGTGACCGGGTCGAGAAGGACCAGGAACTCGTCCCCGCCGTAGCGCACGATCCGGTCCTCGGAGCGCGAGGCCGTCCGCAGGAGCTCGACGAGCCGGACCAGCACCTGGTCGCCGACGACGTGCGAGAAGGAGTCGTTGACCCACTTGAAGTTGTCCACGTCGACGAACACGGCCGAGACCGGCACCAGGGGGCCGTCGAGCACGTCCGCGAGCACGCGCCGGTTGCTCGCACCGGTGAGCGCGTCCTGCCGGCTGAGCTCCGTGATCTGCGCCCCCTCCTCGATCAGCCGGTGCACGCGCACCCGGCTCTGGAGGTTGTCGAACCGGGCCTCGCGCTCGGACCACTGGCTCACCGCCAGACGCTGGTACATCGCGAAGGAACGGCTGACCGCCGGGTGATCGCCGAACTGACGCACGTACATCCGCATCAGCGCCGCATCCGCGATGGTCATCCAGGTCGTGCGTCGCTCGTCGACGGCGATCTCGCGCAGCTTGAGCAGGTGGTCCTGCGCCTCGTCGAACCGGCCGACCTCGACCAGCGCGGTGGCGAGGGCGAAGTGCGCGAGGAGCCGCTCCACCCGCTCGGTGCGCAGCTCGTCCCGGGTGAGGAGCTGCGGGATGACGTCCAGCGCGATCTGCGTCTCACCGAGCATCGTCGCGGCAAAGACCTCACCTGTGACCGCGAAGGTGTCGAACGCGCAACGCCCGGTCTGGGTGACGAGCCGGCGCAGCCAGGCGGCCCGGGACGCGCACACCACGAACTGCTGCGCCGCCGCGGCGGTGTCGCCGATCACCTGCAGGGCCAGACCCCACTCGGCCACCGTGTGCAGCGAGTCCGCAACCATCGTGATCGCGTCCCACGGTCGCAGCAGCCCGATCATCTGGCGCAGCTGCTTGTCGCTGGCTTCGAACAGGTCCACCCGGCGCAGCGCCAGCGCGATCGCACCGCTCGCCGAGACCTGGTTGTAGTCGCGCCCGTCCAGCACCCCGAGCATCACCGAGGCGCGGGCCAGGAGGTCGAGCGCACCGGCGCTGTCACCGCGCCCCGAGTGCGCGTTGGCCTTGAGCGCGAGCGCCTTGGCCTGCCAGTACGTGCGCAGGTCGTCCCGCGCGAGCACGAGGAGCTGCTCGGCGCAGTCCGAGGCTTCGTCCCCGCGACCGAGCTCGTTCGCGGCCAGGCCCCGGATGTACAGCGCGTACCGGAGCGTCTGGGCGTCCCCGACCGCCACGGCGAGCGTCTCGAGCGCCCGGCACATGAGGATGGCCCCGGGGGTGTCGCCGTCCTGGTAGGCCGAGTGCGCGACGTCGCTCAGGGCGTCGTAGACCCCGAACTCGCCCACCAGCACGACCGCATGCCGGTCGGTAGCCCCCTGACCCGATGCCCCCATCACGCCGGGCCCATCGACCACCGAGGCCTTGGGGTGAGGAGTTCGGGCCTCGATGCCCACCTGGTGGACATCGAGGCCCGGAACCACGGTCACCGCTCGGCGCGATTGACCGCCGAGATGATCGCCTTGAGCGACGCCGTCGTGATCGACGGATCGATCCCGACCCCCCAGAGCACCTTGTCGCCGACCGAGCACTCGACGTAGGCGGCCGCGGTGGCGTCACCGCCCTCGGAGAGCGCGTGCTCCGCATAGTCCAGCACGGACACGTCGACCCCGACCGTGGTCAGGGCGTCCACGAACGCCGCGATGGGGCCGTTCCCGGCCCCTTCGAGCGTGAGCGCACGATCGCCGTCGGTCAGGTCGACGCTGAGCGTGTCGGGACCGTCCCCGCCGCTCGACGCGCGCGTGCCGCGCAGCGCGAACCGGCCCCACTGCTCGAGCTCGCTGCCCGAACCGACCGGCAGGTACTCGTCGGAGAAGATCGTCCACAGGTCGTCCGCGGTGACCTCGCTGCCGGACGTGTCGGTGAAGGCCTGCACGGCGCGGGAGAACTCGATCTGCAGCCGGCGGGGCAGGTCCAGGTTCCGCTCGCTCTTCATGAGGTACGAGATGCCGCCCTTGCCGGACTGCGAGTTCACCCGGATCACGGCTTCGTAGGTGCGGCCGACGTCCTTCGGGTCGATCGGCAGGTACGGCAGCGCCCAGATGAGCTCGTCGGACGTGATGCCCGCGGCGGCCGCCTCGGCGTCGCGCGCCTCGAACGCCTTCTTGAGGGCGTCCTGGTGGGACCCCGAGAAGGACGTGTAGACCAGGTCCCCGCCGTAGGGGTGCCGCGGGTGGACGTCCATCTGGGTGCAGTGCTCCACCGTGCGGCGGATCTCGTCGATGTCCGAGAGGTCGAGCTGGGGGTCGACCCCCTGGCTGAACAGGTTCAGGCTCAGCGTCACGAGGTCCACGTTGCCGGTGCGCTCACCCTGGCCGAACAGGCAGCCCTCGACGCGGTCGGCGCCGGCCATCATCGCCAGCTCGGCCGCCGCGACCGCCGTCCCGCGGTCGTTGTGCGGGTGCACCGAGATCGCGATGTGCTCGCGGCGGGTGAGGTTGCGGCTCATCCACTCGATCTGGTCGGCGTACGTGTTCGGGGTCGCGCGCTCGACGGTGGCGGGCAGGTTGAGGATGATCTCCCGGCCCGGTTCGGGCTGGTAGACGTCCATCACCGCCTCGCAGACCTCGAGCGCGAAGTCGAGCTCGGTGTCGGTGAAGATCTCCGGCGAGTACTCGAGCCCGAAGACGGTCTGGTCGTCGAGCAGCTTCTCGGCGAAGTCGACGACGTCCTGGGTCCCCTTGATCGCCAGGTCCTTCGTCGCGCCGCGGTCGTTGCGGAAGACGACCTCGCGGAACACCGGGGCCGTCGCGTTGTAGACGTGCACGGTCCCCCGCGGGGTACCGATCAGCGAGGACACCGTCCGCTCGATGAGGTCCGTCCGGGCCTGGGTCAGCACCGAGATCGTCACGTCGTCGGGGATCGCGCCGTCGTCGATGATCGACCGCACGAAGTCGAAGTCCGTCTGGCTCGCGGCCGGGAACCCGACCTCGATCTCCTTGAACCCCATCCGCACCAGCAGGTCGAACATGCGGCGCTTGCGGCGCGGGTCCATCGGCTCGATGAGGGCCTGGTTCCCGTCCCGCAGGTCGGTGGACAGCCACCGCGGCGCCTGGGTGATCGTCTGCGAGGGCCACGTCCGCGCCGACAGGTCGTACCCGTCGAGCCCGGCGAACGGGCGGTACTTGTGGATCGGCATGGCGGTGGGCTGCTGCGCGGCGCGCACCTGCGAGTCGTGTCTCATCGGGTTTCCTTCGATTCGTCGGATCGGCCGGGGCGCGACGACCACCGCAACGAGGGACCGGCCGGGTCAGACCTCGTCGCGGCGACGAAGAAGGAGTCGCTGCCTGGATGAATCCACCTGTCAAGCCTACACGTCAGCCCACAGCCGCGAGGTCTCGTCCCGTGGTGACGATCAGTCGCCCCTGCACGACGTCGAGACGGCTCACCCGGGCAGGCAGCGCTGCGGTCCACTGCTCGCGGCCGTCCGCGGGATCGACCGCGGTGAGGACCGCGCCCCGGTCCGGGTCGAACCGCGGCACCAGCACCGTCCGCCCGTCGGTGAGCACCAGCTTGGCGTGGTTGCCCATCGGGATGTCCACGGTCCAGAGCATCAGCCCGCTGCGCGCGTCGAACGCCTCCAGCCCCCGCCCGGCGACCACGATCACCCGCCGGTCGAGCACGAGCGCACTCCCCCACGACGCCGCGCCGGCCGCCCACAGCACCTCACCGGTGGCGGCGTCGAGGGCGACGATCCCGCCGCGGTCCGCCGGTGCCGTCAGCAGCACATCGCCCGCCGAGCCGTCGTCGACCAAAGGTTCCAGGATCGGCCCGGGGATCGCGAACCCGTCGCGCGCGTCCGTCGCGGAGACCGTGCCGTAGTCCTCGTCGCTCAGGCCGACCCCACCGGCCTCCCCCACGGCGAACCGCCCGTCGGCCAGCACCGTGACGTCCAGCCCCCACCCGCCACGCACGGCCCAGTCGCCCCCCTCGAGGTGCCACTCGCCCAGCACGGTGCCGTCGAGCGCGAACGCCCAGGTCACCGGGCCGTTCGCGATGACCACCCCGTGCTGCACGACCGGGTACAGCCACGCGGGTCCCGCCGACGGCGTCCGCAAGACCGCCGGGCTGCGGAAGGACCACCGGGCCCGGCCCGAGACCGGGTCCCGGAGCGCCACGGACGCCCGCCCGTCCGGGAGCACCTCGGTGACGACCACGTCCGATCCGGCAGCGGCGATCGCGGAGTTGTCGCTGCGCAGCGAGTGCGTCGCCGTCCGCCGTCCCGTCGCCGTGGCCAGGACGACCAGCCGCGCCGGCTCGGCCACCTCGTCCCCGACGTCCCCGGCACCGGAGTCCCCCGCCCCGGGGGCGGCGACCCACGCGCCCGTCACGACGTGACACACGACGCGCGCGTCGTCGTCGGGCAGCGAGATGCAGCGGAGGCTGCCGCTCGCCGTCACCTCGGGGAACGACGCCGACCAGGACTGCTCGCCGGTGGCGCTGTCGACCAACGTCGCCCGGACGGCGCCCCGGGCGTCGCGACCGAACACGAGGAGGTCGTCGTCGCCGACGGCGGCCAGCTCGCCCCACCCCCAGGCCGGCAGCCGCCACCGTTCGGGCAGCGACCGGTCCAGCGGCGCGAGCACTCCCGGCAGGGCAGCGAGCCGGTCGGCGCGCTGGCGGGCCAGGAGCCCGGACACGAGCAGGCCGAGCGCGAGCACGGTGGCCGACGCGACGGCGACGACCCACCAGCGTCGCGCGGCGCGGATCAGCCGGCTCCGCAGGTCCGACCGATCGGCACCGGCGGCGCTGTCGGGACGGGTGCGCGCGCGGTCGTCCCGGTCGGTTTCGGTGACCTCGATCAGGTGGACCTGCTGGAGCTGGCCCCGCGCCATGTCTTCGACGGTACGCGCGGTCGCCCGCTGCTACCTCTCCCGGACGGACCCTCGCCGGGTCAGATCCCGAGCTGGAACACGCCCCAGTACGCGAGCATCACGAGGAGCACGACCGATCCGAGACTGACCAGAGCGAGGGAGGCCACGGCGGGAACTCCCTGGACCGCTTGACGGTCCGGATCGCCCCGCACGTCGTCGAGGCGGTTGACCAGCACGGCGCCGGCGACCACGGTGGCGATCCCGAGCAGCCGCACCCCGATCCACCCGCCCTGGACGACCCAGGGGTTCTGGTCGTAGTCGAGCGCGAGCTTGGTGATCGCGAACAGGTACCAGACCAGCCCGGCCACGGTGAGCACGGACCCGAGCCCGAGGCAGAACAGCGGTCGGCCCAGACCGACGGCGAACCCCGTGCCGCGGCGGCGCAGCAGGCGCGCGCACAGCCACACCCCCGCGCCGACGACGATCGCGCCGCACGCCCCCAGCACGGTGTTCAGCACGGTGTTGCCGTCCCCGAACCACCGCGGCGTGGGCACGGGTTCGGCCCGGAAGGTCTGGTGCGGCTGGTCACCGGCGACCTGGGGTGCGGCCGTCGCCGTCGCCGGCAGGCCGTCGATCCACCGGGAGAGGTCCCGGACGAAGTCCGCGGAGATCTCACCGTCCACCCGGATGCCGTGGTTGGCGTCGGCGTAGTACCGGACGGTGACCTGGTCGTTGCCCGCCACCGCCAGGTCCGTGATGATCTGCTGGGCGCCCTGCACGGTCGGCATCGACGCGTCGCCCGTGCCGTAGGCCACGAAGGTGGGCTGCGCCATGCGCTGCTGGTACGGCGTGACCTCGAAGTCCGCGTACTCGAAGCCACCGCCCGGGAACGCCATCCCGACGGCGCGTGGGATGGCGCGGAACACCCCCTGCGGCACGCCCGTGTTGCGCAGGTAGGAGTCGGCGGCGAAGGCCGCCTGCTCGCGCGGCGGGACGACCGGGGCGGAGATCAGGGCGGCGAACGCGAGCACCGGGTGGTCGGCCGCCATCACCGGGACGATCCAGGCCCCCTCGCTCTCCCCGTACACCCCGACGAGGTCCGGGTCGACCTCCTCGACCGCACGGAGCACCTCGACCGAACGCTCGTAGTCGCGGGCCATCTGGACGTAGTCACGGTGCCGGTTGGAGTAGGTGTCGAGGCGCTTGTTCGGGACCATCGTCACGACGCCCGCGCTGGCCAGCGCGTGCGCCTGGGTCTTGAACGCCTGCACGTACGCCCCGGTACCGGCGCCGTGCACGAACACGATCCCGGGCAGACCGGCGGGCGCACCCACCGGCGTGCTGATCTGCGCCTCGATCACGGTCCCGTCGAGCTGGACCGGCACGACCCGCGTGGTGACCTCGTACGTGCCGACCGGCGTCGCGTCCACCGGTCCCCCGATGACGGTCGAGGAGCTCTCCATCATCAGGGGGTCGGTCAGGGCGACCGGGTCCCACTGCGGCCCCATGGTCGCCCCGGCAACGGCGAGCGCGATGACGCCGATGGCGCTGGTGGCAATCGTTCGGAAGAGCACCCGCGCATCCTAGGGGGCGACCCCTAGAAGCCCATGCGTCCGAGCTGCTTCGGGTCGCGCTGCCAGTCCTTCGCGACCTTCACGTGCAGATCGAGGAACACCCGCGTGCCCAGCAGCGCCTCGATGCCGCGACGGGCCTCGCTGCCGACGTCGCGCAGGCGCGCACCGCCCTTGCCGATGATGATCGCCTTCTGGCTGTCGCGCTCCACGTAGAGGTTCACCCGCACGTCGAGCATGGGGGTGGGGCCCTCGCGGGCCACGATCTCGTCGACGACGACGGCGAGCGAGTGCGGCAGCTCGTCGCGCACGCCCTCGAGCGCCGCCTCGCGGACGAGCTCGGCGACCATCACGACCTCGGGCTCGTCGGTCAGCTCCCCGTCCGGGTACAGCGCCGGCCCGGGGGGCAGGTGCCCGACGATCACGTCGGTGAGCACCTCGACCTGGTACCCGTCGACCGCCGAGACCGGCACGATGTCGGCGAACTCGCCGAGCTGGGAGATCGCCAGGAGGTGCTCCGCGAGCCGGCCCCGGCCGATGAGGTCCGCCTTGGTCGCGACCGCGATCACCGGCGAGCTGACCTGGGCCAGCTGCGCGGCGATGTAGCGGTCGCCGGGGCCGACCTTCTGGTCGGCCGGGAGGCAGAAGACCACGACGTCGACCTCGGTCAGGGTGTCGCGCACGAGCGCGTTCAGCCGCTCCCCGAGGAGAGTGCGCGGGCGGTGCAGCCCGGGGGTGTCGACGAGCACGAGCTGCGCGTCGGGCCGGTGCACGATGCCGCGGATCGTGTGCCGCGTCGTCTGCGGCCGCTCCGACGTGATCGCCACCTTCTGCCCGACGAGGGCGTTGGTCAGGGTGGACTTGCCCGCGTTGGGCCGCCCGACCATGCAGGCGAATCCGGATCGGAAGTCAGTCATCTCGAGGCTCCAGGCAGGTCAGGGCGATCGTGGGAGGAGGAAGTGGAAGGTACGGAGGCGGACGAGGCGGACGACCCGCCGAATCCTGAGGCGGTGACCGGCGAGGTCAGCGCGACGATGAGCGTGGCGAGCTGTTTGCGGCGGCCCTCCACGCGATCACCGACGAGGTGCAGACCGTGGATGTCACCGACGGAGCCCGGCAACGGGACCTTGCCGATCGCCTTGGCGAGCAGCCCGCCGGCGGTGTCCACGTCGTCGTCGTCCAGGTCGAGGTCGAACAGCTCGCCGAGCTCGTCGACCGGCAGCCGCGCGGGCACCCGGAAGCGCCCGTCCCCCAGGTCCTCGACCTCCGGACCGGAGTGGTCGTGCTCGTCGGTGAGCTCACCGACGATCTCCTCGAGCGCGTCCTCGATGGTCACGAGACCCGCGATGCCGCCGTACTCGTCGACGACGATCGCGATGTGGGACGCGCTGGACTGCATCTCGCGGAGCAGGTCGTCCACGGGCTTGGTCTCCGGCACGAACACCGCCGGTCGCAGGGCCGTGCCGACCGGGTCGTTCGCCTGGCCGGGCGCGTCCTGCAGCCGCCGCACGACGTCCTTGAGGTAGACGACGCCGAGCAGGTCGTCCACGGAGTCGCCGATCACCGGCATGCGGGAGTAGCCGGAGCGCACGAGCAGCGCGAGGACCTTGCGCAGCGGCGAGGTCGCCGACGTCGTGATCATCTCGGTGCGCGGCACCATGACCTCGCGCGTGAGCGTGTCGCCGAGCTCGAAGACCGAGCGGAACATCTCCCGCTCGTCGTCCTCGATCCCCTCGGACTCGCTCACCCGGTCGACCATGTCGCGCAGCTCGTCCTCGTCGACCTCGCCGGTGCGGCGCGCCACCGGGGCGAGCTTGCCGATGGGCAGCCGGACGACGACGGCGAGCAGGCCCGAGAGCGCGACGAGCACCTGCAGCGGATGGTTGCGACCCAGCATGCGCGGGCTGATCCGCACGATCACGAGCGCGACCAGCCCCGAGACGAGCACCGAGAGCAGCAGCACCTGCCACCAGTCGAGCGACCCGGACGCGAGCCCGAGCGTGATGCAGGTGGTGGCAGTCATCTCCGCCACGAGCCGGACGAAGGCGGCCGTGGCCGCCGTGCGGGCCGGCGCGGCGACGAGTCGACGGATCCGGTCGGCGTGCGGCCGGCCCTCGACGACGAGATCGCTCACGGCCGAGCGGGTGACCCGCAGCACCGCGGCCTCGCCCGCGGAGAGCAGCGCGGCCAGGACGATCCCCGCAGCAGCGAGCGCGACCAGGAGCCCGATCGGGGCAGCGTTCATCGGCCAGCGAGGAACGTGAGCAACAGCTGGCGCTGCAGCGCGAACATCTCCTTCTCCTCCTCGGGCTCCTCGTGGTCGTAGCCGAGCAGGTGCAGGATGCCGTGCGTGGTGAGCAGCAGCAGCTCTTCCATCGTCGAGTGACCGGCCTCGCGGGCCTGCCGGGCCGCGACCTCGGGGCACAGCACGACGTCGCCGAGCAGACCGGCGGGGGTGATCTCGCCGTCGAGCCCGGGCCGGAGCTCGTCCATCGGGAACGAGAGCACGTCGGTAGGTCCGGGCTCGTCCATCCACTGCACGTGCAGCTCGGTCATCACCTCGGTGCCGACCAGCAGGATCGACAGGTCGGTCTGGGGGTGCACCCGCATCTGGTCGAGCACGTAGCGCCCGAGCGCGGCGAACTCGGCCTCGTCGGTCTCGTAGCCGGACTCGTTGTTGACCTCGACGCTCATCGGGCTTCTCTCGTCTCAGGTCGGGTATCGGTGCGGGGCTCGGGTCGGCGGGCGGTTCGCCCGTCCCGCCCGTGGCTCCGGTGGTCGCCGGACCGGGCGGGGCCGTCGGGCGCCACGTCCCAGCGGGCGTAGGCGTCGATGATGTCGCTCACCAGGCGGTGGCGGACGACGTCGGTCGAGGTCAGGCGGCAGAACGCGACGTCGTCGACGTCCTCGAGGATCTCCTCGACGACCCGCAGGCCGGAGGCCGTCCCGTGCGGCAGGTCGACCTGCGTCACATCGCCGGTGACGACGACCTTCGAGCCGAAGCCGAGGCGGGTGAGGAACATCTTCATCTGCTCCGCCGAGGTGTTCTGCGCCTCGTCGAGGATGATGAACGCGTCGTTGAGGGTGCGCCCGCGCATGTAGGCCAGGGGCGCGACCTCGACCGTGCCGGCCTCCATCAGCCGCGGGATCGAGTCCGGGTCGACCATGTCGTGCAGCGCGTCGTACAGCGGTCGCAGGTAGGGGTCGATCTTCTCGCTCACGCCACCGGGCAGGAACCCGAGCTTCTCGCCGGCCTCCACCGCCGGGCGGGTCAGCACGATCCGGTTCACCTGGTGCGACTGGAGGGCCTGCACCGCCTTCGCCATCGCGAGGTAGGTCTTGCCGGTCCCGGCCGGCCCGATCCCGAAGGTGACCGTGTGCCGGTCGATCGCGTCCACGTACTCCTTCTGGCCGGTGGTCTTCGGCCGGATGGTGCGTCCGCGGTTGGAGAGGATGTTCAGGGTCAGCACGTCGGCGGGCCGGGTGCCGGCCGGCGCGGTCAGCATCGCGACCGAGCGGCTGACGACGTCGGCCGTGAGCGGCGTGCCGGCCGCGGCGACCTCGGTCAGCTCCTCGATTAGGCGGGCGAGCAGCGCGACCTCGCCGGCGGGACCCGCCAGGGTGATCTCGTCTCCCCGGACGTGCACGTCGACGGCGGTGAAACCGTCCTCGATGGCCCGCAGGACCTCGTCGCCGAGCCCCAGCAGGGAGACCATCGCAACGGTGGACGGGATGGTGATCCGGTGCTCGACGCGCGCGGGCGAACCACCGGGGGTGCGCCGTGCGGGTGTGGTCTCTGCCATGGGACGGCCGGTGCGGCCTGAGTTCTCCTCGTTCCGGGCGCCGCTGGTGCGCGCCGCTCCGCCTCATCCTACCGAGGACCTCCCGGGATGCCTCCGTCGGGCGTTCCCGACCGGGTCAGGCGGGTGTCCAGCCGAGGCGGACACCGCCCAGCACATGGCCGTGGGCGTGGAAGACGGACTGCCCCGACTCCGGGCCGGTGTTGAAGATGAGCCGGAACTGGCCGTCGGCCTCGGTCCCGGCGACCTGGTCCGCGAGCTCGACGACCGCGGCGAGCAGCCGGGGGTCGGCCGCCGCGAGCTGGGCGACGTCGGCGTGGTGCTCGCGCGGCACGACCAGCACGTGCAGGGGGGCCTGCGGGTTGATGTCCCGGAACGCGACCGCATCGGCGTTCTCGGCGACGACGTCGGCCGGGATCTCGCCCGCGACGATCCGACAGAACAGGCACTGAGCGACGGTTGACATGCAAGTCAGGCTATCCCCGGCGTGGCTCGTTGCCCTGGGCTGGCCGACCCGGGTTGACTGGACGCCATTCCCCCACGGAGGTCACCATGACGAGCCCTGCCTCATGACGCGTTCGACGAACCCGCTCCGCGCATCCCTGCGCCCCGTGCGGAGCGCTGGTCCAGGACGGGTGATCGCGGTCGCCACGCTCGCCGTCGCCGCGGCGCTCACGCTGGGCGGCTGCGCGGACGCGGACACCACCCCGAGCGCATCGACCGAGGCCACGGAGTCGCCGTCGGCCACGCCGAGCTCGACTCCGACCACGTCACCCGAGGCCGAGCCCGCCGAGACACCGGCGACGGACGAGACCGGGACGACCACCATCGCGACCCCCGCGGACGGCTCGACGGTCGCCGGACCGCAGGTCGAGGTCACCGGGGCGGGCACCGCGTTCGAGGGGACCCTGACCTGGCGGGTCCTGGCGGCCGGCACCGACGACGTCGTCACGGAGAACTTCACCACCGGCGGGGCCAACGGCACCATCGGCCCGTTCGCGTTCACCGTCGAGCTGGCTCCCGGCAGCTACACGCTCGAGATCTGGGAGCCGGACATGTCCGACGGCGAGGGCGACGGCGTCGACGACGCGCCACGCGGGTTGGCCACGACGACGTTCACGGTGTCCTGACGGGCGCGGTGTCCTGACGGGCGTTGGACCTGGCTGAGCTCAGGTCCAGCGCCCGAGCCGTTCCGCGAGCAGTGCCAGCGCGACGGGTCCCGCGGTCGAGGTGCGCAGCACGTGCGGGCCGAGCCGGACGACCTGCGCCCCGGCCCCGGTCAGGGTCGCCAGCTCGCGGTCGCTGATCCCGCCCTCGGGGCCGACGACGACGAGCACCTCGCGCGGCGCGATGCTCGGGTCGCCGGCCGAGAGCCCGGCCATCGGTCGGGCCACCGGCGACGGCAGCGAGACCTGGGCCAGCGGCACGCTCGCCTCCTCGTGCAGCACGAGCGCGACCCCGCCGGCACCGACCACGGCGCGGACCCGAGCGGCCAGCCCGCGATGGTCGACGACCGGTTCGACGGCGGGCACGTGCGCCCGCCGGGACTGCTTCGCGCCCGCCCGCACGATGCCCTGCCAGCGCGCGAGACCCTTCGCGGCGCGGTCCGCCCGCCACACGACGATGGAGCGCTCCGCCTGCCAGGGGAGTACGCCGTCGACCCCGATCTCGGTCGCGGCCTCGATCGCCTGCTCGTCGCGGTCACCCTTGGCGAGCGCCTGGACGAGCACGAGCGCGACCTCGGGCCGGGGCTCGTCGACCCGGTCCGCGACGAGCACGCGCAGGCCCTCGGGGCTCGCGGCCTCGACCGTGCCGACGAGCCGCACCCCCGCGCCGTCGACCACGTCGACCCGCTCACCCGCGTGGCGTCGTTGGACGACGGCGGCGTGGCGCCCCTCGGCGCCGGCCAGCACGTAGACCGACCCGGGGGCATAGCCGGTGAGTGAACCGGGCTCCGCGAGGAAGACCGGCGCGCTCATCGCGCAACCCCGCAGGGTGCCGGGGTCACCGGCCCGAGAGCTTGTCGCGCAGCTTGGAGAACACCTTGCCGTGCGCCGCCGACAGGCGGGCCTCGGGGCGCTCCTCGCCGCGCAGCGCCGCGAGCTGGCGCAGCAGCTGCTCCTGCTCGGGGTCGGTCGCGGCGGGGACCTGGACGTCGATGTGCACGTGCAGGTCACCACGGCCGCCGATGTGCAGGTGTCCGACGCCGAGGCCCTTGAGCGTGACGACGTGCGCAGGCTGGGTACCCGGACGCAGGTCGACCTCCTGGGTGCCGTCGAACGTGTCGAGGTCGAGCACCGTGCCGAGCGCGGCGGCCGTCATCGGCACCTCGAGCGTGCAGTGCAGGTCGTCACCGCGGCGCACGAACTTCTCGTCCGGGCGCTCGCGGACCTCGAAGTACACGTCGCCGGGGGGTCCGCCGGCCGGGCCGACCTCGCCCTGACCGGTGAGCTTGATCCGGGTCCCGGTGTCCACACCGGCGGGCACGTCGATCGTGAGCGTGCGCCGCGAGCGCACCCGACCCTCGCCCGAGCACTCGGGGCAGGGCTCGGGGATCATCGTGCCGAACCCGTGGCACGCCGCGCACGGCGAGGACGTCATGACCTGACCGAGGAACGAGCGCGCCACGCGCTGCACGACGCCGCGCCCGCCGCACACGTCGCAGGTGCGGGGCGAGGAGCCCGGTCGGCAGCACGAGCCGGAGCAGGTGGTGCACACGACGGCGGTGTCGACCTGGATCTCGCGCCGCACGCCGAACACCGTCTCGGCGAGGTCGAGGTCGAGCCGCACGAGCGCGTCCTGGCCGCGCCGGGCGCGCGGGGTCGGACCCCGCTGCGCGCTGGCGCCCTGGGCCGCACCGAAGAAGGTCTCGAAGATGTCCTGGAAGCCGAAGCCCCCGCCGCCACCCATCCCGCCGCCGGGCGCGGACGGATCGGAGCCCATGTCGTACTGCCGCCGCTTGTCCGGGTTCGACAGCACCTCGTAGGCGCGCGAGACCTCCTTGAAGCGGTCCTCCGAGCCGTCACCCGAGTTCACGTCCGGGTGGAACTCACGAGCGAGCCTGCGGTAGGCCTTCTTGATCTGCTCGGGGCTTGCGTCCCGTTCGACCCCGAGGATCTGGTAGTAGTCGCTCACTGGTCACTTTCTGCAGGAAGTACGGGGCATTCGTCGGTCGGAATCGGGTCCGCGCGCATCACGCCGCGAGGATCCGAGACAAGTAGCGTGCCACGGCGCGCACCGCGGCGATGGTTCCGGGGTAGTCCATCCGGGTCGGGCCGATCGACCCGATGCGCGCGACGGAGTCGCCGTCGTTGCCGTACCCGGTGGTCACGAAGCTCGTCTCGACGAGCCCCTCGTGCTGCGTCTCGTGCCCGATCCGGACCGCCACGGTGACCGAGTCCTGGGCCATCTCCGTGAGCAGCCGCAGCAGCACGACCTGCTCCTCGAGCGCCTCGAGGACCGGGCTGAGCGTGTGCGTGAAGTCCATCCCGCCACCGCGCGCGAGGTTGGCCGTGCCCGCGAGCACGATCCGCTCCTCGCTCTCCTCGGCGAGCGTCTCCTCGATGACCTGGATGACGGACCGCACGAGCGGCCGGTCGATCGGCGCGAACGCGTCGGGCAGGTTCTCGAGCGTCCCGACGAGCTGGGCGAGTCGTTGGCCGCTCGCGACGGCGTTCAGCCGCGTGCGCATCTCGGCGACCAGCAGGTCGGTCACCGGTCCGGCCAGCTCCAAGGTCCGCTGCTCGACCCGGCCGGTGTCGGTGATGAGGACGACCAGCAGGCGCCGCTCCCCCACCGGCACCAGCTCGAGGTGCCGCATCGCCGAGTGCCGCAGCGAGGGGTACTGCACGACGGCGACCTGATGGGTCAGCTGCGCGAGCAGCCGCACCGAGCGGTCCACGACGTCGTCCAGGTCGACGGCGTTCTCGAGGAAGTCCTGGATGGCGCGCTTCTCCGGCGTCGACAGCGCCTTGACCGTGGAGAGCCGGTCCACGAACATCCGGTAGCCCTTGTCGGTGGGAACCCGCCCGGCCGAGGTGTGCGGCTGGGCGATGTACCCGCCCTCCTCGAGGGCTGCCATGTCGTTGCGGATCGTGGCGGGTGAGACGCCCAGACGGTGCCGTTCGACGAGCATGCGGGATCCGACGGGTTCACGCGTCTCGACGTAGTCCTCGACGATGGCGCGCAGCACGTCCAGCCTGCGGTCTTCGCTTCCCATCGCACCTCCCACCCTCGAGCCGTCGTGACCATTGCACATCCCGGGTAGCACTCGACACCGGGGAGTGCTAATTCTACGCTGCAGCCGGTGAGATGTCCTGGACCACCGGCTCAACCCCGGCCGTCCGCGGGGTGACGGGCCGGCTCGCGGGCGGGGTGGCGGGCCGGCCGGCGCGCGGCCGGGCCGTAGGCTGCCGCGGTGAGTCCGACAGATCGCTACGGCCCGGATGTGCTCGCCAGCAACGCGCCCGGCAGTCATCCGCGCCGGCCCAGGACGTCGACCCCGCTGGCAGCGACGCCCGGGCTCGTCGTCGAGGACGTCACCTCGGGCTGGGTCGGCGCGGTGGTCCGGGTGGAGAAGTCCGGCGGGATGCACGTGGTCGTGGTCGAGAACCGGCGCGGGGTCACGCGGACGTTCCCCCTCGGTCCGGGGTTCTGGGTCGACGGCGAGCCGGTCGTGCTGACGGCGCCCGCCGGCCCGACCGCCCCCGCCCGCCCGACCCGGACGGCCTCGGGATCCCGCGCGGTGCACGACGCCCCGGCCCGCGTCGCTCGCGGCAGCCGGATCTGGGTCGAGGGCAAGCACGACGCCGAGCTCGTCGAGAAGGTGTGGGGGGACGACCTGCGTGTGGAGGGGGTCGTCGTCGAGCTGCTCGACGGAGTCGACAACCTCGCCGACGCGCTGCGGGACTTCGCTCCCGAGCCGGGTCGTCGCGTCGGGGTGCTGGTCGACCACCTGGTGCGCGGGTCCAAGGAGAGCCGCCTGGCCGCGGACGCGCTCCGGCTCGCACCGGCGGGCACGGTGCTGGTCCTCGGGCACCCGTACGTCGACGTGTGGCAGGCGGTCCGGCCAGAGCGCGTCGGGCTGACGGCCTGGCCCACGATCGAGCGCAGCATCGAGTGGAAGTACGGCATCCTGCGCGAGCTCGGCTGGCCGGCGGCGGACCAGGCCGATGTCGCCCAGGCCTGGAAGCGGATCCTGGGCACGGTGCGGAGCTACGCCGACCTCGAACCCTCGCTGCTCGGCCGCGTCGAGGAGCTCATCGACTTCGTCACGGGCTGAGCGCGGACCACCCCTCGGACAGGGGTCTCACCACGCGCGACGCGATCTCGCTAGTGTTGAGGGCGGCTTGGTGATCCTCAGATCACCGGCGCCCGCTGTGCCACATCCTCCGCGAAAGGCCCGCCATGTCCGACCAGTACCCGCCGCCGCCAGCCGACGGCGTCCCGCCGAACACCGGCCAGGTCCCGCCGAACTACGCCACGCCCGTCCCGCCGCAGTACGGCACGTCGGCACAGCCTCCTTACGGCTCGCCGGCACAGCCGCCCTACGGCTCGACTCAGCAGCCGTACACCTCCGCGGCTCCGCTCGACGACGCCCAGACCCGGCAGTGGGCAGGTCTGGCGCACCTCGGTGGCATCCTCGGATTTCTGCCGTCGCTGGTCATCTGGCTCGTCTTCCGCGAGCGCAGCGCGTTCGTGGACCAGGAGGCGAAGAAGGCGCTCAACTTCCAGATCTCGGTGCTGATCGGCTACGTCGGATCCGCCGTTCTGGGCGCGCTCCCCTTCATCGGCGGGCTGAGCGGCCTCGTCACCCTGGCGATCTGGGTGACCTCCCTGGTCTTCTCCATCCAGGGCTACCAGGCCGTCCAGCGCGGCCAGGCCTACAGGTACCCGTTCACTCTGGATCTGATCAAATGACCGACAACTCCCCTGAGAAGCCGTCGGACGTACCGTCCGACGCGCCGTCTGACCTGCCGTCCGACCTTCCGTCCGACGTGCCCTCCGACGTGCCGTCCGACGTGCCGTCCGACGTGCCGTCCGACGTCCCCTCGGACGCGACCACCGACCTCCCGAGCGACGCGACGCCTCCTGCGGCCCCGTCGGCAGGTCCCGTGCCGCCACCGGCTCCGGGCTACGCCCCGCCGCCGACCGGCGGATACGCGCCGCCGCCGACCGGTGGGTACCCCCCGCCGCCCGCACCCGGCTTCGGCGGACCGCAGGGCTACCCGCCGCCCTACGCTCCCGGCACGCTCCTGAGTCCCTCGGACCAGCGCACGTGGGCCGTCGTGGCCCACCTCGGGACCCTGATCGCCTCGATCCTCACGCCACTGATCATCTGGCTCGTGTTCAAGGGACGCGGGGCGTTCCTGGAGGACCAGGCGAAGGAGTCGCTGAACTTCCAGATCACCGCGACGATCGCCGCGATCGTGCTCTCCATCGTCGGCGTCATCACGTTCGGTATCGGCTTCTTCCTGTTCCTCCCGTTCGGGCTCGCGTGGCTGGTCTTCATCATCATCGCGGCCGTCCAGTCCAGCCAGGGCGTGCTCTACCGCTACCCCCTGACGTACCGCTTCATCAAGTGACACCTCCGGCCTGACCTGCACGGACGCTCGACCTGACGAAACCCCCGCGAACACTCGCGGGGGTTTCGTCAGAGCGGGAGCTCGGGTGCGGGTGTCAGTCGGTCAGCGCGCGCACGACGGCGTCGGCCAGGAGCCGCCCGCGCAGCGTGAGCAGCACGCGCGCACCGTGGCCGTCCGCGCCCAGCGCCGCCCGCCCGTCGAGCAGGCCATCGGCGACCAGGCCGGCGACCTCGCGCCGCGCCCGAGTCGACAGCAGGTCCAGCGCCAACCCGTCGGCGAGCCGGACCCCGAGCATGACCCGCTCGAGCCGCGTCGTGGCCAGGTCGAGCGTCTCGCGGCCGGCCGCGGGGCTGAGCCCGGCCTCGAGCCGCTCCGCGTACGCCCGCGGGTGCTTGACGTTCCACCACCGCAGGCCGCCGCCGGCATCTCCGCCGATGTGCGAGTGGGCGCCGGGACCGATCCCCCACCAGTCGTCGCCGCGCCAGTAGGCGAGGTTGTGCTGGCACGCCTGAGCCGGGGTGCGCCCCCAGTTGCTCACCTCGTACCACTGCAGGCCGCCGGCGGAGAGCAGCTCGTCGGCGATCTCGTACTTCGCCGCCTGGTCCTCCTCGGTCGGCAGCGCGAGGTCGCCGCGGCGAACCTGGACCGCCATCTTGGTGCCCTGCTCCACCACGAGCGCATAGGCGGAGACGTGATCGACGCCGGTGGCCAGCACCGCGTCGAGGCTCGCGCGCCAGTCGTCCGGCGACTCCCCCGGCGTGCCGTAGATGAGGTCGAGCGACACCGCCAGACCGGCGGCCCTGGCCCAGCGCACCACGTCGGGGATCCGACGCGGGTCGTGGGTCCGCTCCAGGGTCGCGAGCACGTGCGGGCGGGCCGACTGCATCCCGAACGACACGCGCGTGAACCCGGCCTCGGCCAGCTGCGCGAGCGACTCGGGCGTCACGGAGTCGGGGTTGGCCTCCGTGGTCACCTCCGCGCCGGGGGCGAGGCCCCACGCGGACCGGGCGCCGTCGAGCATCCGCGCGAGGTCCCCGGGCGGCAGCACGGTCGGGGTGCCGCCACCGACGAAGACGGTCGCCAGCGGGCGCTCCGGCAGGCCCGCGCCCTCCAGCACGCGCGCGGCGAGCTCGATCTCGCGCAGCGCGGTGTCGGCGTAGGACGCCTGGTTCGCCCCGCCGCCGAGCTCGGCGGACGTGTACGTGTTGAAGTCGCAGTACCCGCACCGCACGGTGCAGAACGGCACGTGCAGATACAGCCCGAACGCGCGTCCGGCGGCCCCCTCGGCAACGGACGCGGGCAGCCCCCCGTCGTCGGGCGCGGCATCCCCGAGCGGAAGTGCAGGACTCATCGGTCTACTTCTTCTTGTCCTTGACTTCCGTGTCGGAGCTCAGGGCGGCGATGAACGCCTCCTGGGGGACCTCGACGCGACCGATCGTCTTCATGCGCTTCTTGCCCTCCTTCTGCTTCTCGAGCAGCTTGCGCTTGCGGGTGATGTCACCGCCGTAGCACTTGGCGAGCACGTCCTTGCGCATCGCGCTGATCGTCTCGCGGGCGATCACGCGGGCGCCGACGGCGGCCTGGATCGGGACGTCGAACTGCTGGCGCGGGATGAGCTTGCGCAGCTTGCCGACCATCATCACGCCGTACGCGTAGGCCTTGTCCTTGTGCACGATCGCGCTGAACGCGTCGACCGCCTCGCCCTGGAGCAGGATGTCGACCTTGACCAGGTCGGCGGCCGCCTCGCCGGTGGGCTCGTAGTCGAGCGAGCCGTAGCCGCGGGTCTTGGACTTGAGGTTGTCGAAGAAGTCGAACACGATCTCGGCGAGCGGCAGCGTGTACCGCATCTCGACCCGGTCCTCGGAGAGGTAGTCCATCCCGAGCAGGTCGCCGCGCCGGACCTGGCACAGCTCCATGACCGCACCGATGAACTCCGCCGGGCACAGGATCGTCGCGCGCACGATCGGCTCGCGGATCTCGCCGACCTTGCCGCTGGGGAACTCGCTGGGGTTGGTCACCGTGACGACCGACTTGTCCTCGAGGCTCACCTGGTAGACCACGTTGGGCGCGGTCGAGATGAGGTCGAGGTCGAACTCCCGCTCGAGCCGCTCCCGGACGATCTCGAGGTGCAGCAGGCCGAGGAACCCGACCCGGAAGCCGAACCCGAGCGCGACGGACGACTCCGGCTCGTACACCAGGGCGGCGTCGTTGAGCTTGAGCCGGTCCAGGGCGTCGCGCAGGATCGGGTAGTCCGACCCGTCGATCGGGTAGAGCCCCGAGAAGACCATCGGCCGCGGGTCGCGGTACGCGCCCAGCGACTCGGTCGCCGGCTTGTGCGCGTTGGTGACGGTGTCGCCGACGCGGGACAGGCGCACGTCCTTGACGCCCGTGATCAGGTAGCCGACCTCGCCGACGCCGAGGCCGTTGGTGACCACCGGCTCCGGGGAGATGACGCCGATCTCGAGCAGCTCGTGCGTCGCCCGGGTCGACATCATCACGATCTTCTCGCGCGGCGACAGCGCGCCGTCGACCACGCGCACGTAGGTGACCACGCCACGGTAGGTGTCGTACACCGAGTCGAAGATGATCGCGCGCGCCGGGGCCTCCGGATCGCCGACCGGCGCCGGGATGGTCGCGACGATCAGGTCGAGCAGCTCCAGGACGCCGTCGCCGGTCTTGCCCGACACCCGCAGGCAGTCGTCCGGCTCGCACCCGATGAGCTTGGCCAGCTCCTCCGCGTACTTCTCCGGCTGGGCCGAGGGGAGGTCGATCTTGTTGAGCACCGGGATGATCTGCAGGTCGTTCTCGAGCGCCAGGTACAGGTTGGCGAGCGTCTGGGCCTCGATGCCCTGAGCGGCGTCGACCAGGAGCACGGCGCCCTCGCACGCGGCGAGCGAGCGAGATACCTCATAGGTGAAGTCGACGTGCCCGGGGGTGTCGATCATGTTCAGCGCGTACGGGACGCCGTCGACCTCCCACGGCATGCGCACGGCCTGGCTCTTGATCGTGATGCCGCGCTCGCGCTCGATGTCCATCCGGTCGAGGTACTGCGCACGCGCCGCCCGGGCATCGACGACGCCGGTCAGCTGCAGCATGCGGTCTGCGAGCGTCGACTTGCCGTGATCGATGTGGGCGATGATGCAGAAGTTGCGCAGCAGCTCGGCCGGGGTCGACGCGGGCTGGATGCGCTTGCTCAGGGCAGCAGTGGGAATGGGGGACAACGGGTGGCGCTCCGGGGATCGGCAAAGGACTGCGGGCGCCCTTCGGGCGGATGCGTCCATGGTCCCATGCCCGGGCCGTCCCCCGAGAACGTGGGCTCCGCCGGGCTCACTCCTCGCGGGTGATCTGCACCTCGACCTCGAGATCCTCGGTCCCGGTCCCCGCGTAGATGCCCCGCAGCGGCGCGACGTCGGAGTACTCCCGGCCGCGCGCCAGGATCACGTGGCCGTCGTCGGCGAAGATCCGGTTGGTGGGGTCGAACCCGGTCCACTGCCCGGCCCACCACTCGATCCAGGCGTGCGACTCGCCGACGACCGTCTGGCCGAGCTCGCCACCGCTGAGCGGGTAGAGGTAGCCCGAGACGTACCGCGCGGGGATGCCGACGGCGCGCAGCGCACCGAGGCTGAGGTGCGCCATGTCCTGGCACACGCCCGTCCGCGCCGCCCAGGCCTCCGTCGCCGGGGTGTGCACCGCGGTGACGCCGGGCACGTACTCGAGCTCGTCGCGGACCGCGCGGCAGATCGCCTCGGCGGCCTCGTGCGGACCGCGGCCCGCCACGCAGGCCTCGGCGAGCGCCACCACCTCGGCCGGCGCCGCCGTCGTCGTGGTCGAGGCGAGGAACTCGGCGAGCCGGTCGGCCACGGGCTGCCCGTGCACGACGTCCCAGGGCGCGACCTCGGTGGGGATCGTGAACGTCCCCTCCATCTCGACCCGGGACCGCGCGGCGATGACGAGGCGATCGTGCGGGAGCCGGACCTCGAACGCCGACACCGCCGTGCCCCAGTAGTCGGTGTAGTCGTGCCGCCAGGACTGCGGGGTCACCGAGAGGCTCGCCTCCAGCACCCGCTGGCCCGGTTGGGACACCGGCACCATGCGTGCCTCGTTGTACGAGGCCGCCACGGAGCCCGAGTAGCGGAAGGTCGTGGTGTGCATGATGTGCAGGCGGCTCACTGGTCGTCCTGACCTCGTCGTGGTCGTGGTCGTCACAGGGCCTCGCCCACCCAGGTCGTGGGCGCCCCGGAGGGGAAGTACCGGGACCGGATGGCGTCGCTCGCCGCGGAGCAGGCGCGCTGGACCGTCTCCATCTTGGCCGGCAGCCGGTGCAGGATGTCCTCGGGCGAGGCGTACTCCAGGCTGGTGCGCGCGTGCCCGAGGTAGAGCCGCGCCTTGCTGACCGTCGCGCTCTCACTGGGCGGCTCGAGCGCGTCGAGGCACGCCTCCGCCTGCCCGAGCGCGTGCACGATCGATCGAGGGAAGAGCTGGTCGATGAGCAGGAAGCCCGCCGCGCTCTCGTCGGACACCTGCCCGCGATAGCGCCGCAGGTACGACTCGTGCGCCCCGCACGAACGCAGCAGCGTGGTCCAGTCCGGACCGCTGGCCCCCGCGAGCGCCCGCGTGGTCAGCAGGCGCGCGGTCATGTCGGCCCGCTCGATCGAGCGGCCGAGCACCAGGTACTGCCAGGTGTCGTCGCGGGCCGTCGCCGAGTCGACGATCCCGGCCACGACCGCGGCACGCTCGCGCACCCATTGGAAGAAGTCGTGCGGCTGGGCCACGAACAGGTGCGCCGGCAGCTGGTTCCACGTGCCGTTGACCGCCTCCCAGAGCTCGGTCGAGATGATCTCCCGCGCACGGCGCGCGTTCTCCCGCGTCGAGACGATCGAGCCCGCGATGGCCGACGGCGAGACACGGTCGTAGGCGAGGACGTCCAGGACATGGGCGCGCCCGATCTCGCCGGCGGGCGGGTCCTCGCAGTCCATCACGGACAGCAGCGAGCGGCACGCGAGGTCCTCCTCGGCCCACGGGTCCTCGAGCAGGCTCTGCAGGTGCACGTCGAGCAGGCGCGCGGTGTCGTCGGCCCGCTCCATGTACCGGCCGATCCAGAACAGCGACTCGGCGATCCGGCTCAGCACAGTCCCACCTCCGGGCTCGTGACGCTCTGCTGCTGCTGCATCGCCTGCGGGCGGACGTCGTCGGGGTTCGCGTCCATGGGCACCTGGGAGCCCTGCGGCACGGCGCGGGGGACCTCGGCCGCGCGCGGGCGGGCCGGGACCTTCCCGCCGATCACCCAGGTGTCCTTCGACCCGCCGCCCTGCGAGCTGTTCACGACGAGCTCCCCCTCGGGCAGCGCGACCCGGGTCAGGCCGCCGGGGAGCACCCAGATCCGCTCGCCGTCGTTGACCGCGAACGGCCGCAGGTCCACGTGCCGTGGCCGGAGCTCGTCGCCGATCAGGGTCGGGACCGTGGAGAGCTGCACGACCGGCTGCGCGATCCAGCCGCGCGGATCGGCCGTCAGCGTGGTGCGCAGGACGTCGAGCTCGGCGCGCGAGGCCCGCGATCCGACCACGAGGCCCTTGCCTCCCGAACCGTCGACGGGCTTGACGATGAGCTCGTCCAGGCGGTCGAGCACCTCCTCGAGCGCGGCCGGCTCCTCGAGCCGCCAGGTGTCGACGTTCGCGATGATCGGCTCCTCCCCCAGGAAGTACCGGATGAGGTCGGGCACGTAGGTGTAGACGAGCTTGTCGTCGGCGACGCCGTTGCCCACCGCGTTCGCGATCGTCACGGTGCCCAGGCGCGCGCACGTGAGCAGACCGGGGCTGCCCAGCGCCGAGTCGTCGCGGAACGCCACCGGGTCGAGGAACTCGTCGTCGACCCGTCGGTAGATCACATCGACGCGCCGCCGACCGTTGGTGGTGCGCATCCACACCCGCCCGGCCGAGCAGTACAGGTCCCGACCCTCGACCAGCTCGACGCCCATGGTCCGGGCGAGCAGCGAGTGCTCGTAGTACGCGCTGTTGAAGACGCCGGGGGTGAGCACGACGACGGTTGGGTCGTCGACCCCGTGCGGCGCCGCGGCCGTCAGCGCCGCGAGCAGGCGCCGCGGGTAGTCCGAGACGGTCCGGATGCGCAGCGCGGCGAACAGCTCCGGAAAGGTCTGGGCCATCGCCCGCCGGTTGGCCAGCACGTAGCTGACCCCGCTCGGCACCCGGACGTTGTCTTCCAGGACCCGGAAGCTGCCCTCCTCGTCGCGCACCAGGTCGATGCCCGAGACGTGCACGCGCACCCCGTTGGGCGGCTCGATGCCCATCACCGCGCGGTGGAAGTGCTTCGACGACGTGATCAGCGAGCGCGGGACGACGCCGTCGGCCACTGCCCGCTGCGGCCCGTAGACGTCCGCGAGGAACGCCTCGAGGGCCCGGACCCGCTGGGCGACCCCCGGCGAGACCAGGTCCCACTCGGCCCCGTCGAGCACCCGCGGCGCGACGTCGAGCGGGAACGGCTTCTCCTCCCCCGCGAAGTCGAACGTGACCCCCTGGGTGACGTAGGTGCGCGCCAACCGCTCGGCGCGGCCGCCGATCTCGCCCGCCGACATCTGAGCGAGCGCCCGGTGCACCAGCTTGTACGCCGACCGGACGTCACCGCCCCGCTCGAACATCTCGTCCCACGCAGCGCCCGGTGGGTAGCCATCGAAAAGGTCCGCCATGCCGCGACCGTAATCCCCGCGTGTTAACTGGAACACCCTTGTGTTACCGGCAAATCACACGCCTCGCCGTAGGGTCGGGCCATGGCCCGGCACCCGCTTTTCGACCGCCTGCTTTCGATTGCCCGACGAGCGACCCCGCCCAGGTCCGCGGGCCCGCGCACCCCGGACGGCGCCCGCTCGGCGACCGCCCGGCCCTCGACCGCCCGGTCCTCGACCGCAGCGCCGTCGACCACAGCGCCGTCCACCACGCCTCGCCGCACGAACCCCGGGGACTTCGACGGCGTCGTGCACCCGGTCTACGAGCCCGTGCTCGACGGCGATGGTGACCCCGGCGAGATCGTGTGGACCTGGGTGCCCTACGAGGAGGACGCCTCCCGCGGCAAGGACAGACCCGTCCTGGTGATCGGCCGCGACGGGCCGTGGCTGCTCGGCCTCATGCTCACCAGCAAGGATCACGCGCGCGATGCCGCCGACGAGGCGCGTCACGGGCGGTTCTGGCTCGACGTCGGCAGCGGCGCCTGGGACGCGCAGCGACGGCCGAGCGAGATCCGGCTGGACCGCGTCCTGCGGCTCGACCCGTCCGCGGTACGCCGCGAGGGTGCGATCATGGACCGGGTTGTCTTCGATCGTGTCGCGGCCTGGTTGCGGAGCCGGTAGGGCTGGTAGCATGTTCCCTCGCGTGTCCGCCCAGGTCGGCGGGCACAGATCCAGTTCCTCCCCGCGGGTGTCCCCACGCCCCAGTCCCGGAGCTGGGCAGCCCTCTAGACCTGTCAGATTTCGTTTCTGCGAGCGCACAAGAGAGTTCACACGTGGCTAACATCAAGTCCCAGATCAAGCGCATTGGTACCAACGAGAAGGCGCGGCTGCGCAACAAGGCCGTGAAGTCCGAGCTTCGGACCCACGTCCGTCGGGTTCGCACCCTTGTCGCCGGTGGCGACAAGGACGCCGCCTCGGTCGCCCTCGTCGCTGCGTCCACCAAGCTGGACAAGGCCGTTTCCAAGGGCGTCATCCACGCCAACCAGGCAGCCAACAAGAAGTCGGCCCTGGCGAAGGTCGTCAACGCCCTCTGAGGCGCTGACCACGAAGAGGGCGTCACCCCCGCCGGGGTGACGCCCTCTTCGTGTGCCCGAACCACCCGAACCGCCGGTTCGTCGGGTGCGGATGCCGCGCTGGACCTCACGACGACGCCGCCTCGGGGTTGACCCCGAGGCGGCGTCGTCGGTCGTTTGCGTGCGATCAGTCGACGGTGACCTTGTACCGAGCCGCGAGCATGGCCGCCGGGACGGTCGGACGGAGCCCCGCCTCACGCAGTGCGCGGTCGAACGACCGGGCCGCGCCCGAGACGTCACCCTGAGCGAGGTACCGATCACCGAGCTCGCGCCAGGCGGCCGCCGACTGCCGGCTGGCCGCCATCATCCCGAGCATGTCGGCCGCCCGGAGGTACGCGTCCGCCGCGCCGATGTCGTCGCCGCGAGCGAGCAGCGCATCGCCGAGAACGAGGTGAGCGCGCCAGGTGTCCAGACGGGGCTTCGATCCCAGGCGCTCGATCGCACTTCGGGCGTCATCCTCAGCTTTGGCGACATCGCCGAGCATCAGGTACGCACGCGAACGCTCGATCTCGGCGAACGCGATGTCGTCGGACGAGCCGACAACTGCAAGCACCGGCACAGAGAGCTGGAACTGCACCAGCGCGGCTTCGGGTGCCGCGGGTTCGCCGCGCAGGAGAAGCCATGCGTAGTGGTGCCGGAGCCGAGCCACGTCCCGGGTCGAGCCGGTCTCACCCACCAGAGCGAGCGCGCGAGTGGTGTACCGCTGGGCGAGGGCGTAGTCGTGGCGCCCTTCAGCGACGAGCGAGGCGTTCCAGTAGACACCGCCACGCCCGCGGGGCGTCCCGAGCGCGTCCGCCTGGGCGATCAGCTCCGACGCGCGGTGGGTGGCGTACATCAGGTCGCCCCGCTCGACGTAGGCCCAGAGAATCGACGCGCCGAGACGCAGGTGCTCGTCGGTCCCGGTGAGCCCAGCCGACTCCAGGTCGGCGAGCACCTCCTCACCTAGCTCGACGCTGCGGTGGAGGTCCCCGGACTGGAGATAGGAGATCACGAGACTCGTGGTGATCTCGGCGGCATCCAGGTGGTTCTCGTGCGCACGCACCCGTTCGAGCAACGGCTCCAGCACGGCGATCGACGCTTCGAGGTCTCCGAGTCCCTCGTGCGCTCGCGCGAGAGTCTTGAGGATCTCCGGATGAAGCGCCGGGGCGATCCCCGTCAGGTCGAGCGCGAGCATCCGATCACGCGATTCCTCGGGGTGACCGTTCTCGGAAGCGAGCTTGGCGTAGTCGATCTCGAGACGAGCTCTCGCCTCGTTGGGCCCGCTCTCGCCGTGCCGGAGGTACTCCGCCGTCGTGTCGAGACGTGCCGCGAGCACGGCGAGCGCCGAATCGGTCGGTTCGCGCCGGCCACCCTCGATCAGAGAGATGTAGCTGGGCGAGAATGACTCACCCGCGAGGGCGGTCTGGGACAGCGATGCCGCCACGCGCAGCACCCGAATGCGGTCACCGATGTCTGTCATAAAAAGTGACTGTAACTGTGACCTTGGGTCAGCGTGTCCCAAACGACGCGCGGACTTTCCCATCGATTCACCGAGCACCTCACGTCCGGGTCGGCACCACCGTCACAGCGCGACCCGGACGTCAGTTGAGACATGCGCCACTGCTGCTTCAGCGCCGCCAGCGACTGCTAGTTGGTGCCCGAGTAGCGGCAGCAACCGGCACCGTTGGTGGTGACGCCGCCGAAAGCAGAGGCGGGTGCGACCGAGACCAGGGCGAGGCCGGCAGCGAGGGCGACAACAAAGACCGACTTGATCGTGCGCTTCATGAGAATCTCCAGTCAGGGTATTTTGACTGCTTGTCACAGTCACGGTGACACCAAGATCGCCTGTGCAGAACCTCCTGTCAAGGATGAACTTGCAGGTCAGGGCACAAGAACGGTCCGCCGTGCGTGGATCGGACGCCTCCGCGTCACGAGTTACCGCCATATGGGTGAATTTGGCGTCAATCGACCTCTTGCTCGCCAATAACCCGTCACAGCAATGCTGTCTGGGTGTCACATGAGACATGACAACAGATGTCTACGCCCCGCCAGCCCTTCTGGGACGCCTCGCCGATGCCCCCGATGACCTGCCAGCGCCGCCCTCGCAGCGCGACTGCAACAGGTTCTTGCGCACCGATCGAATGCTGCTCGGGCGACAGGGGATCTTCACCGGGAGCGGCGACGTCCTCGGGTACGAGCTGTACTTCCGCTCCCCCCACCCGGCCCCGCTGCATGTCGACCACTGGACCGCCGAGCAGCAGAACGCCGCGACCGCGCACGTGCTGCACACCACGTTCGCCGGCCCCGGGGTGTCCTCGGTCGCGGGTGATCGGCGCATCTTCGTCAACTTCACGCGCTCGTACCTTGTGAACGACCTGTCCATTCCGTACCTGCCGGAGCAGCTCGTGGTCGAGATCGTCGAGTCGGTGGTCGCCGACGACGCCGTGATGGCCGGCGTCCGGCGGTTGCGCGACCGCGGCTTCCGGATCGCGATCGACGACTTCATCGGGCTCGCCAGCCAGCGCCGACTGCTGCCCTACGCCGACTACGTCAAGATCGACGTTCGTGATCTCGACGTCGAGGGCCAGCCCCTCATCGACCTCGCGCGCTCGCACGGGGCACAGGTCGTCGCCGAGTGCGTCGAGTCCGAGTCGATGCTCGATGAGTGCCAGAGCCTGGGCTTCGACCTCTACCAGGGCTTCGCGCTCGAGGTCACCACGGTGCTCGATCGGACCGCCGTGGTGCCGTCACGACGCTGCGGCTGACGCGACCCGGATCACCGCACGCTCGACCGCGAAGACCGGATCGCGCCCCCCGCCCTTGACCTCCGCGTCCGCCTGCGCAACAGCCGTGATCGCCGCCGCGAGAGCCTCCGGCGTCCACCGGGAGAGGTCGCGCAGCGCGCGCTCGACCAGCCACGGAGCCAGCCCGAGGTCCCGGGCCGCGGCACCGCCCCGCCCGCGGGTTGCGGCCACCTTGGCGAGAACCCGCAGCTTCGCGGCCAGCGCGGCGACCAGCGGCACCGGATCCGCCCCCGTCGCGAGCGCGTGCCGCAAGAGCGCGACAGCCTGACCGGTCTGCCCCGCGATCGCGGCGTCCGCGACCCGGAAGCCGGTGGCCTCGATCCGCCCCCCGTAGTAGCGGTTCACGACGTCCGCACCGA
Organism: Pengzhenrongella frigida; assembly: GCF_004168625.1. GTDB lineage: Bacteria > Actinomycetota > Actinomycetes > Actinomycetales > Cellulomonadaceae > Pengzhenrongella > Pengzhenrongella frigida. Next base: position 24,785 of record NZ_SDWW01000004.1, on the reverse strand, counting down.
TCACGCCCGAGGTGTCGGCCACGAGCTGCGCGCAGGACGCCGCGAGCTCGCGCAGGTCCGCGCCGACCGCCTCGACCAGCGCGCGCATCGCCGCGGCGTCCGCACGCCGACCCGCTCGCCGCAGCTCCGCGGCCGCGAACGCGACCTTGTCGGTGTCCTTCTTGATCGGTTCGCAGGTCACGACGGTCGCACCCGCGCCGCGCACGGCGTCGAGGAACTTCTTGCCGCGTTGACCGCCGCCGTGGTGCAGCACCAGCACGACGTCGTCGGCCGGGGCGTCCAGGTAGGCGAGCGCGTCACTGATCAGCTCGTCGTTCGCCTGCTCGACCCCCTGCACGACGACGATCCGCGCCTCGCCGAACAGGGACGGGCTCGTCGCGACGAGCAGGGTCCCGCCGACATAGCCGGCACCCTCGAGCCGGGTCACCTCGACATCGGCATCCCGCTGCTTGGCCGCGGCGATCAGGCCGGCGACGGCACGCTCGGCGAGCAGCTGCTCGGCGCCCGTCACGAGCACGATCGGGGCAAGCTCGACCGCGTCCCACGCCATGGTGGTGGCTCGACCCGCCGTCGAGGAGCGCGCGGGCGCGGGCCGGGATGCGGGACGCGCGGATGAGGGGCGACGCTCGGCGGGTGGCACGGCCCCAGCCTGCCACGGGACGCCGTCGCTCCCGTTCGCCCACGCCCGCGCCCACGCCGTCGCCGTCGCCGTCGCTGTCCCGCGCACGCTGCACGCTCACCGGGCCATGCACCCTCACCGGGCCATGCACCCTCACGGCACCCTGCACCCTCACCGCGCCCTGCACCTTCATCGGGCTCTGCTCCCCCGCGCGACCCCGACGCCGACCACCACGGTAACCGCCGCGAGCAGTCCCGCGCCGCCGGCCCCGCCCGGCCACGGCATCTGCGCCCCGGGCAGCGCGGCGCACCCGCGGGCGACCTGTGCGATCCACCAGGTGGCCCATCCGGCGACCTGCGCGAGCGCGGCACCGCCGGTGGCCCACCACGGCGCCACCATCGCGGCGAGGGCTCCGGCGACCGTGGCCGGCGCGATCGCCGGCGCCGCGGCGAGGTTCGCCGGGACCGCGTACATCGCGAGCGCCGGGTTGAGGAGCACGATCACCGGCGCGCACACCGCCTGCGCTGCGAGCGGGACGGCGATCGCGCGCGCGAGGCCCCGGGGCAGTGCCCGACCCGGGCCCTGCGCGATCGGCCCGGTGAGCAGCACGATCCCCGCCGTCGCGAGCACCGACAGGGCGAATCCGTAGCTGCGTGCGAGCCACGGATCGACCACCAGCAACACGATGACCGTCGCACCGAGCGCCGCCAGGGCCCGGGACGGGCGCCCGAGAAGCATGCCGCCGGCACCGATGGCCCCCATCGCCGCCGCCCGGAGCACGCTCGGCTCGGCGTGTACGAGCAGCACCAGCCCGCCCATCGCCGCGACAACGACGGCGATCCGGGCGCGGCGCGGCAGGCCGATCACGCCCGTGAGCCCGAGCACCGCCGCGCCGATGATGGCGAAATGGGCACCCGAGACGGCGGTGAGGTGGGTGAGACCCGCGACCCGCATCGCCTCGGCCAGGTCCGGCGACAGCCGCGAGGTGTCACCCACGGCGATCCCCGGCACGAGTCCGCGCGGGTCCGGGGCGAGCTGATCGGTGGCGACCAGCAGCGCGGTCCGCACCTGCCTGACCGCGCGGTCGATCGTGCCCGGGGGGTCGACGACGCGCGGGGCTCCCCGCCCCGAGAGGATCGCGACCTCGGCCCGGCCACGCTCGGCGGGCATCAACCGACCGTCCACCTCCACGTGCGCGCCGAACCCGATCCCGGCCCACGCCGGTCCGCCCAGGACGAGCACTGATGCGGCCGCAGACCCGGTCCGGCCGCGGCCGGTGACCCGATCGACACCGAGCACGACCCGGTAGCGCACCTCCGGCTCGCCCCACCCCGCTGGCGCGGCGAGCGGTATCGGCTCGGACCGCACGGTGCCGACCACCCGCACGGTGGCCTCCTCGTCGATGAGCGCACCGAGCAGCCCGGCCCCGCGAACCGCGAGCTGCCCGGCGGCGGAGAGCGCCACGGCGCTGGCCACGACGAGCACGAGAATGCCCTGCCCCACCACCCCGGCCACACCGGCACCCACCCGGCTGCGATCCGTCGTCCGCACGCCCACCCGGCTGCGATCCGTCACGCCCACCCGGCTGCGGTGCCCCAACCGCCAGCCGCCGACGACGGCGACCCCTCCCCCGGCCAGGAGGCCGACGGCGAGCGCACCCCCGGCGGGCAGCCCGACCACGACGAACGCCACCACCCACGTGGCGACGGCCGCGGGCACGAGGCGAAGGTCCGTCCGGGTCGGCCGCACGCGTCAGACCCGCACGAGCTCACGAAGGCGTCCCAGCAGCGTGTCGCCGATCCCGGCCACCTCGCCGAGCTCGTCGACGGCGGTGAACCGGGTGTGCTCGGTACGCCAGTCCACGATCCGCTGCGCGAGCACCGGACCGATGCCGGGCAGGGACTCGAGATCGGTTGCGTCCGCGGTGTTCAGGTCGAGGAGTGTGCTCGCATCGCCCCCGGGGGCCGCACCGGTCTGGTCCGCACCGTTCCGGTCGGCATCGCTCGCGGCAGCACCACCCGCGCCCGTCGTGCCCGGCGCGACCTCTCCGAGGGCCGGGACGACGATCTGCTCGCCGTCCTGGACCACCCTCGCCAGGTTGACCGCGGCGAGCACCGCGCCGGGAGCGGCTCCACCGGCCACGGAGACCGCATCCGCCACCCGCGATCCGGTCGGGAGGTGGACCACCCCGGGCGCGTTGACCTGACCGACGACGTGCACGACGACGTCGGCCGGGCTCGGTGCCGGCACCGCAGCCCCCGGACCGGCCGAGGTCTCGCCCGACCCCGCTGCGTCCGCGGACCGCGCCGCCCCCTCGGAGCCCGCCGCCCCCTCGACCAGTGGCCCACCCGGAGCCGGCGCGGTCGCCACCGGGACGGAGGGCGCGCTGAGCGTCGCCCGCGCCACGACCCCGGCCCCGAGCACCACGACCGCGAGGGCGGCGACGAGCGCCAGGCGCACGCTCAGCAGCCAGCGCCGTCTGCCGGCCGGCGCATCCGCGGACGGGTGCTCGAGCGGATGGCCGTGCACGGAGGTGTAGGCCGCCGCCGCGCTGTCCAGCGCACCGGCCCGGATCCGGGCCACGACGTCGCGCACGTCCTGCGTGTCCGGCGGCGTCCCCCACGGCGCCGAGCCCGACGCGTCCGAGCCTGGCGCGTCGAGGCCGTCCGAATCGACGTCCGCCGCCGGGTCGGTCAGTTCGAGTGGCGGTCCCGCGAGGCCCACGTCCGCGGACGGCGCCTCGGGAACCCAACCGGGCGCCGCCGCCGGTACATCGAGAGCCCGTCGCACGGCCACCTTGCCGGGTTCCCCGAGCACCCGCGGCGGGGCCAGGCCCTGCAGTCCGCCGAGCCCCTGCGGCTCACCAAACCCCTGCGGCTCACCAAGACCGTGCGGCTCACCAAGACCGTGCGGCTCGCCAAACCCCTGCACCCCGCCAGGACCCTGCCGCGCCGAGGGCCCGTGCGGCACCGCGAGACCATGCAGGCGGTCGCGGGCCGCCCGCTGCAGGGGTTCGGACGCGCGCGGCATCTGAGCACGCTAGATCGCGCACGGGTTCCGCCCTGCTCCACCTCGACGCCATGGGGACCGACGCACAAAGCAACCGTCTGGGGACGGGCGCGCACTCCAGCGGCACGGTCGGACCGTCAGCGGCGTCGGACCGTCAGCGGTCCGCGACCACCACGGCCAGCAGCCCCGGCCCGGCGTGCGCCGCGATGACCGCGCTGATCTCCGACACCGCGACGCGCCCGACCACCCGCGCGTCCCCGTCGCACAGCGCCGACTCGAGCGCTGCAGCGACCTGCGCCGCGAGCTCGGGCTGGCCCAGGTGGTGCACGGCGATCTGCGCGCCGCCGCGGGCGCGCACGTCCTTGACGGTGAGCGCTTCGAGGCGCTCGCGCGCCGCTCGCCGCGTGCGCACCTTCTCGACCACCTCGATCCGCCCGGACCGGAGCGTCAGGAGCGGGCGCAGTCCCAGCAGGGTGCCCATCGTCGCCGCGCCGGAGCCGATCCGGCCACCGCGACGGAGCTGATCGAGCGAGTCGAGCAGGAAGAGCGTCGAGCTCGAGGCCGCCACCTGACGGGCCCGCTCGGCCGCGAGCGCACCGCCCGGGGCGAGCGACCGGCCGGCCGGTGATCGGCCGGGCAGCCCGTGGCCGGTCCTGGGCGGCGGGGCGACAAGCTCGGCCGCGGCGATCGCCGCGAGCCCGAGCCCCATCGCCACGGTCCGCGAGTCGACGACATGCACCGGCACCGGAGCCGCGAGGGCGGCGAGCTCGGCCGCGCGCACGGTGCCGGAGAGCTCACCGGACAGGTGCACCGAGACGATCTCCCGCGCGCCCCGCTCGACCGCGTGGGCGTAGGCCCGCGCGAACACCGCCGGGGACGGCTGCGACGTGGTCACCTTCCGGCCCGCGGTCAGGGCGGTGAGCAGGTCGGCGGAGGTGAGGTCGAGACCCTCGTGATGACGTTCGCCGTCGACCACCACCTCGAGCGGGACGACCTCGATCCCCCAGCGTTCGGCCAGACCGGCGGGCAGCGACGCGGTGGAGTCGGTGACGACCGCGACCCGTGGGCCGCGGTCCCCCGACCGGAACAGGCCGCGGATCCCGGGCGTCAGGCGGGCACCACGTTGACGAGCTTCGGGGCGCGCACGATCACGGTGCGGACCTCGCGCCCGTCGAGCGCCCGCTGGACCCCGGCGTCGGCCAGGGCCAGCTCACGCAGCACGTCGCCGTCGATCGACGGCGACACCTCGATCCGGCTGCGCACCTTGCCCTGCACCTGGAGCACGCAGGTCACGGTGTCCTCGACGAGGTACGCGGCGTCGGCGACCGGGAACGGCTCGAACGCGAGCGAGCCGGCGTGGCCGAGCCGCTGCCAGAGCTCCTCGGCGATGTGCGGCGCGACCGGTGCGGTCATCAGCACGAGCGGCTCGAGGGCCGCGCGCGGCACCCGGTCGAGCGAGGTGAGGTGGTTGTTGAGCACGATCAGCTTGGCGATCGCGGTGTTGAGCCGCATCGCCTCCATCTCGATCCGCACGTCCGCGATCGAGTGGGCCAGCACGCGCAGCGTGGCGGGCTCCGGATCGTCGTCGACCACGACGAGCTCGCCGGTGGCCTCGTCGACGGTGTTGCGCCACAGCCGCTGCAGGAAGCGCTGGGAGCCGACGACGGCGCGCGTGTCCCACGGTCGCGACTGGTCCAGCGGCCCCATCGACATCTCGTACACCCGGAACGTGTCGGCGCCGTAGGCGTCGTACATGTCGTCGGGGGTGACGACGTTCTTCAGCGACTTGCCCATCTTCCCGTACTCCTGCAGCACCGGGACCTCGGCGCCGTCGACGAGCGCGACGAACTCCCCCGGCGCATCCGGACGCTCGGTGACGGTGGCGGCCTCGACGTACGCGCCGTTGTCCGCCCGGACGTAGGCGAACGCCTGGATGTAGCCCTGGTTGAACAGCTTGTGGAAGGGCTCCAGGCTCGACACGTGCCCCAGGTCGAACAGGACCTTGTGCCAGAACCGCGCGTACAGCAGGTGCAGCACCGCGTGCTCGACGCCGCCGACGTACAGGTCGACGCCGCCCGCGGTCCCCGCCTCGGGGTTGTGCTGCGGCCCGAGCCAGTAGCTCTCCAGCTCCGGCGAGACGAGGTGGTCCGCGTCGGTCGGGTCGAGGTAGCGCAGGTAGTACCAGCACGACCCGGCCCAGTTGGGCATCGTGTTGGTCTCCCGGCGGTACTGCTTCGGGCCGTCACCGAGGTCGAGCGTGATCGCGACCCAGTCCGCGTTGCGGCCCAGCGGCGGCTCGGGCGAGGAGCCGGCGTCGTCGGCCGCGTAGGTGCGCGGGGAGTAGTCCGGGACGTCGGGCAGCTCGACCGGGAGCAGCTCGTCCGGGATGGCGATCGGCAGGTCGTTCTCGTCGTACACGATCGGGAACGGCTCGCCCCAGTACCGCTGACGGCTGAACAGCCAGTCGCGCAGCCGGTACGTGGTGGTGCGCGTGCCCAACCCCTTGGACTCGAGCCAGTCGATGATCTTCGGCTTGGACTCGGCGACCTGCAGCCCGTTGAGGCTGATCTCGTCGTTGGCGGAGTTGATCATCGCGCCGGGGCCGGTCCAGGCGCCGCCGTCGAAGCCGGCGGGCGGCTGGACGGTGCGCACGTGCGGCAGCTCGAAGGCGGCGGCGAAGGCCCAGTCCCGCTCGTCCTCGGCCGGCACGGCCATGATGGCGCCGGTGCCGTAGCCCATCAGCACGTAGTCCGCGGTGAACACCGGCACGGGCAGCCCGTTCACCGGGTTGGTCGCGAGGTGCCCGCTGAACACGCCGGTCTTGCGACCGGCGTCGGCCTGGCGCTCGACGGCGGTCTTCGCCGCAGCCTCGGCGCGGTAGGCCGCCACGGCCTCGATCGGCGTGTCGAACCCGCCGGTCCAGGCGCTGCGCGTCCCGTCGGGCCACGCGGCCGGCACCTCGTCGAGCAGCGGGTGCTCGGGGGCGACCACGAGGAAGGTGGCACCGAACAGCGTGTCGGGACGGGTCGTGAAGACCTCGACCTCGAGGCCGCCGATCACGTCGAACACGACGTTCGCGCCGTCCGAGCGCCCGATCCAGTTGCGCTGCATCGCCTTGACCTTCGCGGGCCAGTCGATCAGCTCGAGGTCGTCGGCCAACCGGTCCGCGTACGCGGTGATCCGCATGTTCCATTGGCTCAGGCTGCGCTGGAACACCGGGAAGTTGCCGCGCTCGCTGCGGCCGTCCGCGGTGACCTCCTCGTTCGCCAGCACGGTGCCCAGACCGGGGCACCAGTTGACCGGTGCCTCGGTGATGTACGCGAGGCGCTCGCGGTCGACCAGGCGCCGACGTTCGACGTCGGTCAGGTCGGCCCAGGTGCCGCCGTCGGGCACGGGGCGGGTCCCCGCCTCGTACTGGGCGACGAGCTCCGCGATCGGCCGGGCGCGACCGGCGGAGCCGTCGGGCCGCACCGCGTCGACGTCGTACCAGGACTCGAAGATCTGCAGGAAGATCCACTGGGTCCAGCGGACGTAGCCGGCGTCGGTCGTGGCGAAGGTGCGCCGCGGGTCGTGCGCGAGGCCGAGCCGGCGCAGCTGACGACGCATGTTGGCGATGTTCGCCTCGGTGGTGACCTGGGGGTGCTGACCGGTCTGGACCGCGTACTGCTCGGCGGGCAGGCCGAACGCGTCGTAGCCGAGCGCGTGCAGCACGTTGTCGCCGCGCATCCGGCGGAACCGGCCGACGACGTCGGTCGCGATGTAGCCGAGCGGGTGCCCCACGTGCAGCCCGGCGCCGGAGGGGTACGGGAACATGTCCATCACGTAGAACGTGGCCGCGTCGGGGTCGGCGGGCCTGCCGGCCCCGTCGGTCAGCGCACCCGACGGGTTGGCGGTGTGGAACGTGCCGAGCTCGTCCCACCGGTCCTGCCAGCGCTGCTCGAGCTCGGAGGCGAGCGCGGCGGTGTATCGGAATCGGACGTCGTCCCGGGGGGCGTCGTCGGAGAACACGGGCTGGGCTGCGTCGGGCGAGGTCACCTGCGCGAGTTTACCGGCGCAGCGCACCGCGCCCGCCCGCACAGCGCACCGCGCCCGCCCGGTGGGGCAGGCGCGGAACGGGAGAGTCAGCGCGCTGAGCGGAACTCCGCCGTCAGCGGGCACTGGAACGGGTCGCGGGCCGCGAGGCCGACCTTGTTGAGGTACCGCACGACGATGCCGTACGACTCCATCAGCGAGGTCTCGGTGTAGGCGATGCCCCGGCTCGCGCAGAACTCACGCACGATCGGCTGCACGCGGCGCAGGTGCGGTCGCGGCATGCTCGGGAACAGGTGGTGCTCGACCTGGTAGTTCAGCCCACCCATGAACAGATCGATGAGCCGGCCGCCGCGCACGTTGCGGCTCATGAGCACCTGTCGGCTGAGGAAGTCGATCCGCGAGTTGGCCGGCACGATCGGCATGCCCTTGTGGTTCGGCGCGAACACCGCGCCCATGTACAGCCCGAACAGGCCCAGCTGGACGCCGAGGAAGGCGAACGCCATCCCGACCGGCAGGGCCCAGAACACCAGGCCGAGGTACCCGCCGAGGCGCACCGTCACGAAGGCGATCTCCACCGGGCGGCGCTTGACCTCGCCGCGCCCGAACACGGTCTTGATGCCCGAGGCGTGCAGGTTCAGGCCCTCGAGCAGGAGCAGGGGGAAGAACAACCAGCCCTGGCGCTGCGCGAACCACGCGGGGAACCCGGTCTTCGCGGCGGGGATGTCCTGGGTGTGGAAGACCATCGCCCCGGTGCCGATGTCGGGGTCGGCGCCCACCTGGTTGGGCTTCGCGTGGTGCTTGCTGTGCTTGTGGTTCCACCAGCCGTAGCTCATCCCGGCGTAGAGGTTCGCGATCACCAGGCTGGACCAGTCGTTCCAGCGCCCGGACGCGAAGATCTGTCGGTGGGCGGCGTCGTGCCCGAGGAACATCACCTGACCGAGGACGAAGGCGAGGCCGGCGGCGACCAGAAGCTGCCACCAGGACTCCCCGATGACGACGATCGCGGCGCCGAACGCGAGCAGCAGCCCGGTGAGCACGACGAACCGGGTCCAGTAGTAGCCCTGCCGCCGCTTCATCAGCCCGGCTTCTTGGACCGTGCGGGTCAGGGCGGTGAAGTCGCTCACCTGACGCTCGCGGGGCGAGCTCGCCTTGGCATCGGTGGTGGTGTTCACATGGACCGCCCTCGCGCATCGATTCGTGACGCGAAGCCGGGTGGGGCAACACATCCAGTGGTCCGAAAAAGAGTAACCGCGGACCCCCTGAACCTCGGCCCCGAACGCACATCACCGGTCCGGCGGTTCGTACAGTTCGCGGCGGATTCTCCCCCGCGCGGTCCGGATCCGATCCCCTACAATCCGCTCATGACGGACCAGAAGGACCCTGCAGCGCCCACCGCCGGCCCGCCGCCCGGGTGGGCCGCCGAGGTCACCGCCGGCTACACGTTCGCCGGCGCGAGGCTCGGGCTCGGAGCCCTGGTCACCGGCGACCATGCGGACCCGGCCGTCCAGGTCGGGCTGCCGCTCGCGATGATGAACCGGCACGGGCTGGTCGCCGGGGCCACGGGCACCGGGAAGACCAAGACGCTGCAGGTCCTCGCGGAGGGGCTGTCGGCCGCCGGGGTCCCGGTGTTCCTCGCCGACCTCAAGGGCGACCTGTCGGGGCTGGCGGTCCCCGGGGAGCCGACCGAGAAGCTCCTCGCCCGCACGGCGAGCATCGGCCAGGAGTGGGCCGCCGTCGGGCACCCGGTGGAGTTCTTCACCCTCGGCGGTCTCGGGACCGGGACGCCGCTGCGCACCACCGTGACGGACTTCGGCCCCCTGCTGCTCGCGAAGGTCCTCGGCCTGAACGCGACCCAGGAGTCGAGCCTCGGGCTCGTCTTCCACTGGGCCGACAGCCAGGGGCTCGCGCTGCTCGACCTGCAAGACCTGCGAGCGACGATCGCCTACCTCGTCTCGGACGAGGGCAAGCCCGAGCTCAAGGGCATCGGCGGCCTGTCGGCGGCGACCGCCGGGGTGATCCTGCGGACGATCGTCACGTTGCAGTCCCAGGGCGCGGACGTGTTCTTCGGCGAGCCCGCGTTCGAGGTCGCGGACCTGCTGCGCACGGCCGACGACGGCCGGGGTGTCATCTCCGCCCTCGAGCTGCCCGGGGTGCAGGACCGGCCCGCGCTGTTCTCGACGTTCCTCATGTGGCTGCTCGCCGAGCTCTACTCCGAGCTGCCCGAGGTGGGCGACCTCGCCAAGCCCAAGCTCGTGTTCTTCTTCGACGAGGCCCACCTGCTGTTCACTGACGCGTCGAAGGACTTCCTCACCCAGGTCACCCAGACCGTCCGGCTCATCCGGTCCAAGGGCGTCGGGGTGTTCTTCGTGACGCAGAGCCCGAAGGACGTGCCGCCGGACGTGCTCGCCCAGCTCGGCAACCGGGTCCAGCACGCGCTGCGCGCCTACACGCCCGACGACGCCCGCGCGCTGCGGGCCGCGGTGCGCACCTTCCCCGACTCCCCGTACGACCTCGAGGAGCTGTTGACCACACTGGGCACCGGCGAGGCCGTGGTCACGGTGCTCTCGGAGCGGGGCGCCCCGACGCCGGTCGCCTGGACCCGGCTGCGGGCACCGCAGTCGTCCATGGCGCCAGCGCCGCCGGCGGCGCTGGCGAGCGCAGTGGCCGCATCGGGGGTCGCCCGGAAGTACGCGACCGCCGTCGACCGCGAGTCGGCCTACGAGCTGCTGGCCGCGCGCGCGACGGCGACCGAGTCGGCCCGGGCCGAGCAGGTCGAGCGCGCCGAGCGGACGCCTCAGGCCGAGCGGACCCCGCGCGAACGGGTCGAGCGAGCGGAGCCGAGCGGGTTCGAGCAGGTGGTGACGTCGGCGCCGATGCGCTCGTTCCTGCGATCGGCCGGCACGGTGCTCGGCCGCGAGATCACTCGCTCGCTGTTCGGGACCCGGCGGCGCTGACGGCGGCACGCTCGAGCGGGCCCTCGGGCTGGGGCGTCGCCGGGGCCGGGTGCGAGATCGAGAAGGACGGTCGCGACACCGGCCGGCGGCTCGCGAGCGCGAAGATCACCAGGCCGAGCCCGGTGAGCCCGGCGCCGACCCAGGCCGGGGCGAGGTAGCCGAGGCCCCGCGCGATCACGAGCCCGCCGACGAACGCTCCCGCAGCGTTGCCGACGTTGAGGGCCGAGTGCGACAGCGCCGCGCCGAGCGACGGGGCCGCCGGCGTGAGGTCCATCAGACGGGTCTGGAGCGCGAGGCCGAGGATCTGGGACGTGACCCCGAGCAGGACGATCGCGGTCAGCGCGCCCACCGGCTGCCGCCCGGTCACGGCGACGAGCACCAGCACGACCGCCGTGCTGGCAAACCCGAGGTACACCGTGCCGAGCACGGACCGGTCGGCGAGCCGGCCGCCGATCAGCGTGCCGACGGTCATCCCGACACCGAACAGCGCGAGCACGATCGGCACGGTCGCGGCCGACAGACCGGTGACGTCGGTGATCAGCGGTGCGACGTAGGAGTACACCGCGAACATCCCGCCGAACCCGATCGACGTGGCCGCGAACGCGATCCACAGCGGGGGGCTGCGCAGTGACCGCAGCTCGCTCCGCACGGTCGTCTCCGGGTGGGCGGCGAGCCCCGGCACCCACCGCCAGAGCGCGGCGAGGGTCGTCAGCCCGAGCAGGCCGACGAGCACGAACGCGGCGCGCCAGCTCACGTTCTGCCCGACGACGGTCGACAGCGGGACTCCGACCACGTTCGCGATCGTGAGCCCCGCCATCATCGTCGCGACCGCACGACCGCGCCTCGACGGGCCGACGACGGCCGTGCCCATGACCGCGCCGACCCCGAAGAACGCACCGTGCGGCAGCCCGGCGACGAATCGCGCGGCCATCAGCCAGCCGACGCTGGGGGCGAAGGCCGACAGCACGTTGCCCAGCGTGAAGGCGACCATGAGACCGATCAGGAGCACGCGGCGGTCGATGCGGGCCGCGGTGGCAGTCAGCAGGGGCGCCCCGACGACGACGCCGAGCGCGTACGCGGTGATGACATGGCCGGCCACCGGGATGGAGACCTGCAGGTCGGTCGCGATCTGCGGAAGCAGGCCCATGGTGGCGAACTCGGTGGTCCCGATGCTGAACCCGCCGAGGGCCAGCGCCAGCATCGCCGGACGTACCCGGACCCCGGGCAGGCCGTCGGACGCGACGGCCGGGCTCGCGGCGACGTCGGTGGTGCGGAGTGCCCCGGTGTGCTTCTCGGACCCGGTCATGTGACTCCTCGGCTGCTCAGCGGTGCGTGGCGTGAACGTGTCGAAACGATTCGATCTCGGCCCGCACCACGCCATCGACAGTCTCGGGATTGCGCCGATCATACCGGTGGACCGGCGCGAGGCCACCGTCGTCAGGCGGGCACGGTCAGGCGGGGACGGCCCAGAGGGCCGAGGCGGCCGGCTCGGCCAGATCGACGTGCCGGCCGCCGACCCGCAGCGCGATCAATCCGCTCTGCGGGTGGCGCGCGACGACCGTGACCCGGGCGTCGAGCCCCAGTCCGACCGCCGTGCAGAACCGCAACAGGTCCGGGTCCGCATCGGAGATCCGGGCCACGACCCACTCCCCCGGCTCGAGGTCCCACAGGCGGCGTGCGGGCGGCGTCGGAACTCGACCGTCACGGGTCGGGATCGGGTCGCCGTGCGGGTCTCGGGCGGGCCGTCCGAGGCGCTCGTCGATCCGTTCGATCATTAGGTCCGAGACCGCGTGCTCGAGCACCTCGGCCTCGTCGTGCACCTCGTCCCAGCCGTAGCCGAGCTCCTGCACCAGGAAGGTCTCGAGCAGCCGGTGCCGGCGCACCATCGCCACCGCGTGCGCCCGGCCGAGCTCCGTGAGCCCGATCTCGCCGTACGGGGCGTGCTCGACCAGACCCTGGCTGCTCAGCCGCCGCACCGTCTCCGAGACGGTCGGCGCGCCGACGCCGAGCCGCCCGGCCAGCATCTTGATGGTCACCGGCGCGCTGGACCACTCGCGAGCGGACCAGATGATCTTCAGATAGTCCTGGGCGACCGGGGTGAGGTCGGCGAACTCGGCGCGGGACACCGGTTCAGCCTATGCGCGGGGCCGGCTCGCGCCCGTGCCGGGCCGAGGTCGCCGGCGCGGAGGTCGGATCGGCAGAGGTCGCCGCCCGGTCAGGGCGTGGAGCGGCGGTCGGACAGCCCGCCGTCGTCGTCGACGTCCGGCGGGGTCACGGCGGCCGGGAACGTCACCCGGTACCCGACCGAGGCCGACCCGTTCGGGCGCACCTCGACCAGCTGGTAGTCGAGGAAGCGGCGCTCGACCGGGTCGAACCGCAGGACGGTCATCTCCGCGGTGCCCCGCAGCGGGCCCACGGTCGGCTGCCCGGGGGCTGCCCCCGCCGTGCTGGCGTTGATGTAGCGCACACCGAGCCCGTTCGGGACGGGGCCTTCCCGTACGTGGCGGTGGCCTGAGAGCTGCACGGGCACGCACCCGCGTGCCATCGCGGCCCGTCCCACGTTCGGGTCGTGGATGAGCAGGAGGTCGACGTCGGGGTCGTCGCACGAGGCCCGGGCCAGGCGCTCCCCCATCTCGTCCGCGGTCTCCTCGCCGCCGGGGTTCGTGCCGCCGCCGATGCGGGTCTCGTTCGGGTCGCGATCCCCCAGGATGCGCACCCCGGCCGCCGTGATCACCTCGCCCTCGAGCACGGTCATGCCGGCCTTGCGCTCCTGGCCGGCGGTCTCGGCCGAGTCGTGGTTCCCGTTCGCCACGACGACCGGGATGCCGTTCGGGATCGCGTCGGCGAACGTCGTGACGCAGTACTGCTCGACCGCCGTGCCGTTGATGGTCGTGTCGCCGCCATCGAGGACGAGGTCCGCCTCCGCGAGCTCCGCGACGGACCGGATGAGTCCGGCCATCCCCACGTTGCAGTGCAGGTCGCTGACCAGGAGCATGACGACCGGCTCGGAATCGGCGTCCGCCACGAGCGGGGTCGAGGTGTCCCCCGGACGCTGCAGGATCAGCTCCTGGGCCTTCGCCCGGGCCGCGGTCCCCTCCGCCCGGAGCGTCCAGGCCTCGACCAGCGCGTCGTCCGCCGCCGCGTAGAAGTCCTGGTTCTCGCGGTACGCCTCCACGACCTGCCCGCCGTAGGTGTCAACCACCCCGGCCAGGCGACCGGTGATCCGCGCTCCTTCGAGCGCCGTGCCGTCGAACACGCTCGACGCGGCCCGTCCGGTCGGGCGGAGCTCGTTCGGGCTCAGGCTGCTGACCGAGGTGATCGCGACCGCCAGGGTGAGCAGGCCCGTGCCGACGATCACCCGGCGATGAGGCACGAGCTCAGCGGCCAGCTCCGAGCGGCGCTGCGCCCCCAGCAGCGCGCGACCGGCCAGGCCCAGCACGACGGCGGCGAGCAGCACGGTCCCGGTGCGCAGGAGCGCGTCGAGGATCAGCGCCTGCGCGGCACTCGTCACGGTGGCGCGCGGCGCGCTGAAGAACTGGACGTAGCCCTGCAGGTCCCCGCTCAGGGCCTCGATCGTCTTCACCGGGTCCACGGCCCGGACGTCGGCGGGGATCTCCTGCAGCGTCACCCGCACGCCGAGGGTGAGCGGCAGCGGCGACTCGATCTGGACGGTGCCCAGCGGCCCGACATCGAGGGTCACCAGGTCGTCCGTGGTGACGTCGTATCGCGCCTGGTGGGGACCGAGACTGAGCTGGACCGACGCGGTCGTCACCCCGAAGGTGGCGGCAGCCACGAGGGCGAGCAGCCCCACGACGACGATCCGACCCCAGCGCATCCCTCGCAGGTGCGCCAGCCAGGGCGGCACGCTCGCTCTCGGGGTCGCAGTCATCCCCACAAGCCTCGCTCATCTGCGACAAGACACCAAAACCGCGCCCCGATCAGCCCCGTGCGTCGCGCCAGGCGACCCACTCGCGCGCGAGCGACAGGTCGTAGTCCGGCCCGCCGACCCCGATGGTGAAGAGCGTCGCACCGGCCGCCACGAGCGGCTCGGCGATCTCCGACGGCGACTTCGTGACGGCGGCGGACCGCTCGATCGCACCCGGGTCCCGCCCGACGACGGCGCAGTGCTCGTCGAGGATCGCGCTCTTCCGGGTGAGCGTCCCGACGCTGCCGAATCCGTGCCACACGTCGGCGTGCTCGGCGACCAGGCGCAACGTCTTGCGCTCCCCGCCCCCGCCGATCAGGACCGGGATGTGGCGCACGGGCGGCGGGTTGACGGCCGCGAGGCGCGCCTCGATGCGGGGCAGGGCCTGGCCGAGGTCGGCGATGCGCGTGCCGGGCGTGCCGAACTCGTAGCCGTACGCGTCGTAGTCCCGCTGGAACCAGCCCGCGCCGATCCCGAGGATCAGCCGCCCGCCCGAGATGTGGTCGACCGTGCGCGCCATGTCGGCCAGGAGATCGGGGTTGCGGTAGCTGTTGCAGGTCACGAGCGCGCCGATCTCGACCCGCGAGGTCTGCTCGGCCCACGCTCCGAGCACGGTCCAGCACTCGAAGTGCTTGCCGTCCGGCTCGCCGGTGAGCGGGAAGAAGTGATCCCACGTGAACAGCACGTCCACCCCTGCGTCCTCGGCGCGCCGCACTGCGTCGCGGATCTGGGCGTAGTCGGCGTGCTGCGGCTGGAGCTGGACTCCGATGCGGATGGGGGGGTTCATACCGGTGACTGTGGCACCCACCGCGGGATCGGCGCCACCACTCCTTAGGCTGGGGTCCCACCGGCACCGATCAGCGGCGTCCGGTGCAGGCAGAGAGGCGCGCGCGACATGGGGTCGGGTACCGAAGCGCACGAGACCACCGGCGCGTACGTCACCGCGGGCGAGTCGTTCACGCGGGACATGAACTATCTGACGACCCGCATCACGCGTGACGGCGCGCAGGGCTACCCGGTCGAGGCCGGCCGGTACCGCCTGGTGGTCTCCCGCGCCTGTCCCTGGGCGCACCGCGCCATCATCGTCCGCCGGCTGCTCGGCCTCGAGCAGGCCCTGCCGATGGGCATCTGCGGGCCGACCCACGACCGGCGAAGCTGGACCTTCGACCTGGACCCGGGCGGCGTCGACCCGGTGCTCGGGATCGCTCGCCTGCAGGACGCCTACTTCGCGCGGGTGCCGGGCTACGAGCGCGGCATCACCGTCCCGGCGATCGTCGAGGTGTCGACCGGGCAGGTGGTCACGAACGACTACGCCCAGCTGACGCTCGACCTCGACGTCGAGTGGGCGGCGCACCACCGCGCCGGTGCCCCGGACCTGTACCCCGAGCACCTGCGCGGCGAGATCGACGAGGTCGCGCTGGCGATCTTCCGCGACGTCAACAACGGCGTGTACCGGTGCGGGTTCGCGGGGTCGCAGGAAGCGTACGAGCGCGCCTACGTGCGGCTGTTCGACCGCCTGGACCGGCTGACGGAACGGCTGCGCGACCAGCGGTTCCTGGTGGGCGACACGATCACGGAGGCGGACGTCCGGCTGTTCACCACCCTGGTCCGGTTCGACGCCGTCTACCACGGTCACTTCAAGTGCAACCGCTCCAAGCTGAGCGAGATGCCGGTGCTCTGGGCCTACGCGCGCGACCTGTTCCAGACCCCCGGGTTCGGCGACACGGTCGACTTCGAGCACATCAAGGCGCACTACTACGTCGTGCAGACGGACCTCAACCCGACGCAGATCGTCCCGAGCGGACCGGACCTGGCCAACTGGCTGACCCCGCACGGACGCGAGAGCCTCGGCGGCCGACCCTTCGGCGCCGGCAGCCCGCCCGGGCCGCCGCGTGCGGCGGAGACGGTCCCGGCCGCGCACACCCCGGCGGGCTCGGTGGCCTCGTTCGGGAGCGACGCCGACTGACCTCTGGGAACCTGGATCGATGAAGACGCATCGGGAGATCGAGGCCAAGCTCGAGGTGGCGCCCGATGCGGTGCTGCCGGACCTCGCCGCCCTTGCCGGAGTCGCCACGATCGACGCCCCGGCCACGTTCACGCTCGAGGCCGTCTACCTGGACACCCCCGACCTGCGCCTCGCCCGCGCCAGGATCACGCTGCGCCGGCGCACCGGCGGCACCGACGCCGGGTGGCACCTGAAGCTGCCCGTCTCGGCGCAGGAGCGGATCGAGCTCGGCGTCGCCCTCGGGTCCGCGGACGACCCCGCCGCCGACCCGGTGCCCGCCGAGATCGCCGCGGCCGTCGCCGCCCGGGTCCGCACGGCCCCGATCGAGCCCGTCGTCGTGCTGCACACCCGCCGCACCGTGCGGGTGCTGCGCGACCGGGCCGGCCGCGTGCTCGCGGAGCTGGCCGACGACTCGGTCACCGCTCGTTCCCCGGCCGCCCGCGACGAGATCCTCGACACCTGGCGCGAGTGGGAGCTCGAGCTCGTCGAAGGTGACCTCGACCTCCTCGCGGCCGCGGTGGACCTCCTCCAGGCCGCCGACGGCGCCATGCCCGCCCACTCGTCGAAGCTGGCCCGGGCCCTGGGTGACCGGTTGCCGGACCCCGCCGAGCAGGACCGGCAGGCGGTCCCCGCGGCCGGGACGGCCGGCGCGGCGCTCCGCGACCATCTGCGCGCCCAGCGCGACAACCTGCTCACCCGAGACCCGCAGGTCCGGCGCGACGAGCCGGATGCGGTGCACCAGATGCGGGTGTCCACCCGCCAGCTGCGCAGCGCGCTGGCGACCTTCCGCCCGCTGCTCAGCGGCGACACCGGCGAGCACCTGCGCGCGGAGCTGGGCTGGCTCGGCGAGCTCCTGGGGGTCGCCCGGGACGCGGAGGTGGCCCGCGCCCGCCTGGCCGAGCTGGTGGCGGCGGAGCCCGCGGAGCTCGTTGCCGGGCCGGTCGGCGAACGCCTCGACGCCGACCGCGCCGACGCGTACCGCGCAGCGCACGACCACGCCCTCACCGAGCTCGACTCGGCCCGGTACTTCCGACTTCTCGACACGCTGGACGACCTGGCGGACGCCCCGCCGCTCGCCGCCGCGGCCCGCGGGCCTGCCCGGAAGGTCCTGCCGGCCCGGGTGCGGCGCGAGTGGAAGCGGCTGGAGCGCGCGTTCCGGGCGGCCACCAAGGCGCCACCCGGCCCGCGCCGGGACGAGCACCTGCACGAGACCCGCAAGGCAGCCAAGCGCGCCCGGTACGCCGCCGAGGCCGTGTCCCCGGTGCTGGGTCGACCGGCCGAGAAGTTCGCCCGCGCCGCCAAGGACCTGCAGACCCTGCTCGGCGACCACCACGACTCCGTCGAGCTGCGATCCGTCCTGCTCCGGGTCGGATCGCAGGCCCAGCTCGCCGGCGAGAGCGCGTTCACCTACGGCCGGCTCCATGCGCTCGAGCAGGCGCACGCCGCGGCTCTCGAGGCGCAGCTGCCCCGGGCCTGGCGCCGCATGTCGGCCCGGGGGAAGCGGCGCTGGTTGCGCTGAGCCGTGCGACTCAGTGGTCCGCGGTGACCTTGATCAGGTTGCGCCACGGGTCCTCGAAGCTGAGCGTGGCGCCGTCGTCGGCCACGGCCACGCCGTGGTGCGCGAGCCGCCCGGCCAGCGCCGCGACGTCGTCGGCGGCGGGGACGCGGATGGCGACCTCGCCCAGGCCGAGGGCGGAGGCGCGCGGTCCGGCGCCCGCGCTGTTCCACGTGTTCATCGCAAGGTGGTGGTGGTACCCGCCCGCAGCGACGAACAGCGCGCCGTGCCAGGACGCGGTGACCTCGAACCCCAGCGCATCGACGTAGAACGCCCGGGCGCTCGGGACGTTGCCGACCTGAAGATGGACATGGCCGACGACGGCGTCGCCCGCGCCGGACTGGTCGGCGGCGGACTCGCTGAGGTGCTCGCGCAGGAACTCGTTCGGGTCGAGGCGCAGCGAGTCCATCGTCACGCGACCGTTCTCCCAGCCCCACTCGGCGCGGGCGCGGTCCCAGTAGAGCTCGATCCCGTTGCCCTCGGGGTCGGTGAAGTAGAACGCCTTCGACACGAGGTGGTCGGCGCTGCCGGTGTAGGTGCCCGGCGCCTGGGTGGCGATCGAGGCGACCGTCGCCGCGAGCCCGGCCTGGTCGTCGAACAGGATCGCGGTGTGGAACAGGCCCGCCTGCCCGCGGCGCGCCGCGGGCAGATCCGGGGTGTGGCGCAGCACGACCAGCGGCGTTCCGCCCCGTCCCAGGGTGACCGTCGCGGCCGCGCGGACCGGCAGGATGCCCACGGTCGGCGCGGGGACGTCGAGCACCTGGAGCGCGAGGACGTCCCGGTAGTACGAGGTCATCCTGTCGAGGTCGCCGACGTGGAGGGTCACGGCGTCGAGCCCGGTGTCGGCCGCGATCAGGTCGGCGGTCGAGCGGACGGTGTCCTGGGTCATGGTTCCTCCGGTGGTTCGCGTGTTCCCAATGTACTTGAGTGCTCAATCACTTTGCAAGGGGATCTGTTCCGCGAGGTGGACCGGGTCGGGGTGGGCACGCCGCCTCGGGCGGTCCGGAGATGCGACGAAGCGCGCCCGACCAGTGGTCAGACGCGCTCCGCACACCGACGACGCGTCGCGGGCAGCGTGCCCGCGACGCGTCCGGGTCAGCTGACGGGGATGACGGACCTGTCGGTGAGTACCCGATCCATCCGAGGCATCAGCAGGTGGATGACGCTGAGCGCGATCAGGTAGGCCATCGAGCAGACGATGAAGATCGGCGTGTAGTTGCCGACGCTAGCCAGGATGTGGCCGGCGTAGATCGACATGAACATGCCGCCGACACCGCCGAGCGCACCACCGATTCCCACCACGGTGGCGACCGCACCCCGGGGGAACACATCGCTGGGCAGCGTGTAGAGGTTGGCCGAGAAGCCCTGGTGGGCGGCGGTGGCGAGTCCGATGATCGCCACAGCGAGCCACAGGCTGCTCAACTGTCCCGCGAAGGCCACCGGAAGAGCCGCCATCGCACAGATCAGCATCGTCGTCTTGCGCGACCGGTTGATCGACCATCCACGCTTCATGAATCGGCCGGACAGCCAGCCGCCGGAGACGCTCCCGAAGTCGGAGACCAGGTAGATGACCACCAACGGCGGGCCGAAGCTCTTCAGATCCAGGCCGTAGGCCTTACCCAGGAAGTCGGGCAGCCAGAACAGGAACATCCACCAGATCGGATCGGTCAGGAACTTGCCCAACGCGAACGCCCAGGTCTCGCGCTGCTTGAGGATGAGCCGCCAGTCGATCTTCTCGATCGCCTCTTCGGGATCCTGAGTGATGTGGGCCAGCTCAGCAGCGTTCACCCGCTTGTGATCCTGCGGCCGGCGGTACATCAGGAACCAGATCGGCAACCAGATCAGGCCCGCGACGCCGGTGACGACGAATGCGGCCTCCCAACCCCAGGCGAGCACGATCATCGGCACAACGAGCGGAGTGACGATTGCGCCCACGTTGGTGCCGGCGTTGAACAGTCCGGTGGCGAACGCTCGTTCCTTCTTCGGGAACCACTCGGTGACGGCCTTGATGCTGCCGGGGAACCCGCCACCCTCACCCAGACCGAGGATGAACCGGGCAAAGATGAAACCGGAAAGGCCACGCATGCCGGCGTGCATGATGTGTGCGACCTGCCAGATGGCGAACGCGACCCCCAGGCCCCAGCGGGCGCCGACACGGTCGATGACCCTGCCCCAGACCAGGTAGGAGGCGGCGTAGGCGGCCTGGAACCACATGATCGCCCGGGCGTAGTCCTGCTCCGACCAGCCGAACTCGTTGGACAGGTCGGCCTTCAACAGGCCGAGCGTCTGCCGGTCCACATAGTTGATCACCATGGCGGCGAACAACAGCCCCACAATGACCCACCGGTATCGCGACATGCGCTCCGTGGCGGTCGAGACCGCGGTTTCTTCAAGCGTTCTGCTCATTTCACCCTTTCAGTTCTTCCCGTGCGTCGTTGCACAAAGGCTTGATGGCGTCCGAGGGCTCTCGCCCGGACGGGATCCGTCGACGAAGGCGATGTCGACGTCGAACATGTCCCCGAACTCGATGTGTGCGCTCTGCCCCGCGACGACGTCGTGGACGCCGGTCACGGCACCGGTGGCGATCAGGTCACCCGCAGTGAGGCCGCGCCCGCGCGCCGTGATCGTCTCGAGCGCGAACCGGAAGGCCTCCAGCGGCCCCCCGGGAATGGTCGAGACGGGGGCTGAGCCCACCAGCTCGCCGTCCACCCAGGTGTGACACCGCATCGAGGCCCAGGTGTCGGGGTCGACGTCCGCCGATGGTCCGACGAGGAGGCCCGCGTTGTTGCCGAAGTCGGACGCCACAGCGATCGGGCCGAGTGCGTTGAGGCCGGCCACCGGGCTGCCCGCCAGCTCCACGGCCGGATGCAGCCCGGCGAGGCACCGGCGAGCGTCCTCGAGCGACCAGGCCCTCGCCCCGGGCTCGATGTCGACTCCCACCTCCAGGACGATCTCGGCTTCGACACACGCGGTGCCGCCGACGATCACCGGCAGGGGCGTGGTGCCGTCCGTGGACTTCGTCCACACGTTGGGCGCGAAGATCGGCCCCACCAGGCGTTCCACACCGGCGACATCCCGCCACGCGGGTTGGACCAGCCCGACCTTCCAGCCCCGCACCTGCTCCCCGCACATCGCGATGGCGAGGTCCTGAACCTGGTACGCCTCTTCGAGGGTGGCCGGGATCTCCCCCGGGTAGCTCATCAAGTGAGTCGTGCGTCGGCGGGCGGATACCAACGCCCTCGCGATCTCGGTTGCCTTGAGCACGTCCATGTGCCTCCCCTTCTGTCGGGTAAGCGGTTACCGTAGTAGTGGAGTAACCGGTTACGCAACTCGGATCCTCGGACTGGGTAGGCTGCTGGGACGCCGCACGGCGTTTGCACGGGAAGTGAGTGGGATGACGTCGACGCATGACGACGAGCGGACGGACCGGCGGCGCGGCGGCCTCACGATGCGCGATATCGCCGCACTGGCAGGCGTGTCGAGCAAGTCGGTGTCACTTGTCGTGAACGGACTGCCAGGGGTGGGCGAGCAGACCCGGCTCCGGATTCAAGAGCTGATCGAGCAGCACGGATACACCCCACGGGCGCAGGCTCAGGGGCTGGCCACCGGGCGGGCCTTCCTGATCGCTCATGTGTTCAACAACCCCAACCCCGAGTACCTGATGCTGATGCAGCAGGGGTTGTTGGACGCCCTCGAAGAGACAGGCCACGCGCTGGTCAGCTTCCCGATGCAGCGCGACGACCCGCAGTTCCTCGACCGCCTGCGGAGCTTCGTGGACCGGCACCGCTTGGACGGAGTCGTGTTCACCTCGTCCGTCTCGGAGGACCGCCGCATACGGCCCCTCATGGAGGACCTTGGTGTCCCCTACGTCCGGGTGGCCGCGAAGGCGCTGGACACCCGTCCCCGGAGCGTGGTGGGCGGCGATCGGGCGGCGGCGGGACTCGCAGCAGAACACCTCTACGCGTTGGGTCACCGTGAGATCGCAATGGTGGCCGGCCCGCCGTCATTCCTTTCAGCCCGAGAGCGACAGTCGGGCTTCCTCGCCACCCTCGAGGGATTCGGGGCGGCCCTTGCGCCCAGCCTGATCAAAGGGGGCGAGTACACCTTCGCCTCGGGGTTGGCGGCCGGTGAGTCACTGCTGGGCGGACCTCAGCCGCCGACCGCCGTGTTCGCCGCCAACGACGAGATGGCGGTGGGGGTCATGCAAGCGGCGCAGCGAGCCGGTTTGCGTGTTCCCAACGATCTCACCGTCGTCGGCTTCGACGACTTCAGCATCGCCACCCGCGTCTTCCCGCGCTTGACGACCGTGCGGATCCCGACGCGCGAGATGGGACGGCTGGCCTCGTTGAAGCTTCTCCAGCGAGCCCAAGGCACCAGCTGCGCCCCAGGTGAGCTCATCATTCGGGAGACGTCCGCGCCGCCGAGGTCCTAGGACATGAGCTCGTACAGCGCCTGCGCGGTGACGTGGAGCAGCTCGGCGACCTCCGGGCAGCGACAGCACCGCGAGGACGCGCAGGGAGGTGTCGTGCGTGTCCAGGACCCTCAGGTGCGCGGCGCGCACCACCACACGTCGAGACGCGCCGAGATCGGGTCGTGCCCGACAAACACCACAGGCCATGCCCTTGCCCCCAAACTCGGAGACTCAGACACGGCCTGGGCCCTGCGAACTGCTACCTCGGTGGAGCTGAGGGGACTCGAACCCCTGACCCCGTGAATCCAGGGGAATGATCTCCAACCCACGAGGAATCGTGGCGACTCGAAGTTTTAGCCGCCTGAACTGGGCGAATGGCTGGGCGAGGTGAACGTTGCGTGGCAAGCGCCATCGAAGTCTCTAGTGCAAGATCGAGCCGATCGAGGCGTCTCACGACACCAAAGTGCCCAATACTTGCCCACCCCGCGCGCCCGCATCCCCGCACCGACATCCGACGCGACATCCAGCGCGATCCGACCCCAGCCGCACGGACCTTCGGGTGGGGCTTGATCTTGCGTGGTCGTCTGTCGTGGACCACGAGGCCGACACGATGACGGGAATGGCTACCTTCGAGTTCTGCACACCCCCTTCCCGCCTTCGCCCGTGCGAACAGGCTCAGTAGGTGAATGCACCCAGCCGGCCGCGCAGGTCGGCTGACAGGCGGGCGAGCTCGCTCACGGAGCCGCCCATCTCCACGAGCACCTCGCTCGAGGAGGCCGCGCCGGAGGCGACACCCGAGATGTTGGACGCGATCTCGCTGGACCCGGTCGCAGCCTCGGTCACCGACCGGGACATCTCGTTCGTCGTGGCCGTCTGCTCCTCCACCGCGCTGGCGATGGTGAGCTGGTAGTCGTTGATGCTCGCGATGATCGCGCTGATCTCCTCGATCGCCTCGACCGCACCGGTGGTGTCCACCTGGATGGCCTCCACCCGCCGGGTGATCTCCTCCGTCGCCCGTGCCGTCTCCCGCGCCAGCTCCTTGACCTCCCCGGCCACGACCGCGAACCCCTTACCTGCCTCGCCCGCACGCGCCGCCTCGATCGTCGCGTTCAACGCGAGCAGGTTGGTCTGCTCCGCGATGCTCGTGATCTGCTTGACCACGGTGCCGATCTCCTGGCTGCTGACGCCGAGCTTGGCGATCGTGTCGTTCGTGGCCGCGACCACTCCGGTCGCCTTCGTCGCGACCTTTGCTGCCTCGTTCGCGTTCTGCGCGATCTCGCGGATCGACGCCCCCATCTGCTCCGCACCCGCGGCCACCGTCTGCACGTTCCTCGACACCTGCTCCGCAGCCGCCGCCACCACCCCGGCCTGCACGCTGGTCTCCTCCGACCCGGCCGCGACCTGCGTGTTCGCCGCGGACAGCTCCTCCGCCGCCGCTACCGTCTGCGCCGTCTCTCCGACCCCGCTCAAGGTCGCTCGGAGCGAGACCTGTGCCTGCGCGAGTGCGCTCGCCATCCGACCAAGCTCGTCGGCAGAGCTGACCTCTGGGTCAAGCGTCAAGTCGCCTGAGGCGATCGCGTCGAGCGAGCGCCCAACCGAGCGAATGGTCCCGCCAATCTGCCGCATGACCACGATCGCGATCAAGATCGATATGGCAAGCCCCGCCGCGAGAGAGGCGATCAGCATCGTGCGAGCGCTCCGAGCCGCCGCGGCACCCGCCTCGCTCTCCTGCGCCGCAGCGTCTGACTGTGCGGTCGTCTCGGCCTCGAGCGCGTCCAAAGCGGCATCGGCGTGGACATAGACGACCTCGGCATACAGGCGCCCGACCTCGGTGATGTCACCGGCCGCCGACGCGGCGAAGAACTCGCCGTCAACGGCCTCGTGGAATGCCACCACCTCCGTGAGGAAGGTGTCGACATTGCCCGCATCGATCGCCGCCGGCCGGTAGGCCCCGACCAGTTCGGTCAGATCTGCCTGTCGGCTGAGGAGTTCCGCGCGCAGCTCAAGGCGCTCGTCATCGCCCGCCGCCAACAGGGCGTTCGCGCGGACCCGGCTGCCCTGGATCGTGCGCTGGACCACGCCCAGTTCGACGAGCGGCTCCACATGCTCGGTGTACAGCCGGGCCTCTCCCGCGGCAAGGTCCGCGATTCGGATCGCTCCCAATACGCCCATGAAGGTGGCCACGAGTCCCATCGCTCCTAGCCTCGCGCTTTCATGGCGCGGTGGCGTGAGGTCGTGTCGATGACGTGAAAAGTGCTCCTGACCTGGAACGATT
>NZ_SDWW01000049.1 GCF_004168625.1 Pengzhenrongella frigida | reverse complement strand
CGACGTGCCGCCCCGGCTGCTCGCCGGCCGGCTCGGCGACCCCTCGGCCCCGGTCGGGGCGTCGGCAGAGGTGGGGAGCGAGTGGCTCGCACGGTGGCAGGCGGCCGGGACGACGGCGGCCAAGGCCGTGGACCGGGCGCTCGACGCCGCGCCGCGCGGTCGCCGCTCCCGGAGCGGCCCGCGGGTGCTCGGCCCGCTGCTCGCCCGGGAGGTGGCGCGAGCCTCCCGGCCCGAGGACATGCTCGTCGTCGGCTCGAGCAACCCGGTGCGCGACCTCGACCTCGTGGCCGACTGGCGCGAGCCGCCGATCGTGCTCGCCAACCGCGGGCTGGCTGGCATCGACGGGACGGTGTCCACCGCGATCGGGGTGGCGCTCGCGAATCCCGATCGTCGCGTGCGCGCGCTGATGGGCGACCTGACCTTCCTGCACGACATCGGCGGGCTGCTGCTCGGCCCGCTCGAGGCCGTGCCCGACCTGCAGATCATCGTCGCGAACGACGACGGCGGCTCCATCTTCGCGACGCTCGAGCACGGGGCGCCGGAGCACGCGGACGTGTTCGAACGCGTCTTCGCCACCCCGCACGGGGCCGATCTCGGAGCGTTGTGCGCCGGGTACTCGGTGCGGCACCAGATCGTTCGTGAGCCGGGGGACCTGGCGGTCGCCCTGGCGGTCCCGGGCCCAGGCCTGAGCGTCGTCGAGGTGCGCGTGGACCGCTCGCGCCGTCGCGCGTTGCGCGACCGGATCGCGGCCGCGGTCGATCAGGCGCTCACCTCGTGAGGAGAACTCGCAGGTAACTCTCAGGGACTTCGGAGGGTGCCTCCAGCGGCGAGCGGTGTGATGGATCTCGACCACAGGAGGCCATCATCATGACCATCAGCCCCGAGGGCGCCACGCCCGAAGACCCGCAGATCCCGGTGCGCGCCGGAGCCGACCAGGTCGGCCCCACCCCCGATCTCCAGCCCACGCAGCAGCTCCCGACCGCGCCGTCCGCGACGGGACAGGAGACCGTGCCGGTGCCGTCGGCCGCCCCGCAGCCGCTGCCGCAGCCGCCCGTCGGCTGGGGCCACCCGGCGCTCGGCATCCCCGCACCGGCGCAGCCCACATACCCGGCGCAGCCCACGACCCCAGGGCAGCCCACGACCCCAGGGCAGCCCATGACGCCGGGGCACGACCCCTTTGCGCTGCTCAACGCCTACCCGCCCGCTCCGGCAGGCCCGGCCGGTGCCCCCTCGACAGCGGTCCGGCCCCGGCGCCTGTGGGTCCCCGTCGTCGGCGCCGCCGCGGCAGCCGCGCTGATCGCCAGCTTCGCGACCGCGGGGCTGATGGCCGGCGTGCTCGACGACGACAACGGCACGACGTCGGCGTCCTCGCTCGCCTCGATCGGGCAGGCGACGACCGAGACGGCGCCCGTCTCCGGATCGACGTCGGACAGCCCGGACTGGGAGAAGGTCTCGGCCGCGGTGGCCGCCTCGGTCGTCGCGATCCAGGTCACCACCACGAGCGGCGGGGGCGAGGGTTCGGGCGTCATCATCGACGACGCGGGCCACATCATCACGAACAACCATGTCGTGGCGGGTGCCGACTCCGTGCAGGTCACGCTCAGCGATGGTCGGCTCTACGAGGCGACGATCGTGGGCACCGACGCGACGACCGACCTCGCCGTCGTGCAGATCACCGACCCGCCCAGCGACCTGTCGCCGGCCGCGATCGGCGACTCCGACTCGGTGGCCGTCGGCGAGGCCGTGATGGCCGTGGGCAACCCGCTCGGCCTGGCGAACACCGTCACCACGGGCATCATCTCGGCCATCGACCGGCCGGTCTCCGCCGGGGGGTCCGACAGCGACGTCGTCGTGACCAACGCGATCCAGATCGACGCCGCGATCAACCCCGGCAACAGCGGTGGCCCGCTGTTCGACGCGCAGGGGCGGGTCATCGGGATCACGTCGTCCATCGCGACGCTGTCGGGCAGCAGCAGCAGCCAGTCCGGGTCGATCGGCCTCGGGTTCGCCATCCCGGTCAACCTCGCGCAGAACATCGCCGCCCAGCTCGTCGAGTCCGGCACCGCGGAGCACGCGTTCCTCGGGGTGTCGCTGACCGACGGCGATGCGACGGCCGACGGCACGACCCGCAAGGGCGCCATCGTCCAGGAGGTGACCTCCGGGTCGCCCGCTGCCGGCGCGAAGATCCAGACCGGCGACGTCGTCGTGGCGATCGACGGCGACCCGGTGGTCGGGGCGGAGTCGCTGACGGCGTACGTGCGGGAGCGGACCGCCGGGTCCACGGCCACCCTGACCGTGGTGCGCGACGGCGCGGTGCTCGACGTGACCGTCACCCTGGCGGCGAAGGTCGCCGCGGTGGACCAGAGCTCGAGCGACCAGGACGGCAGCTCGGGCTCGGACGGCTCCGGCTCCGACTCCGGCCAGAACGGCCAGAACCCGCTGGACCCGTTCGGTCAGGGCTGAGCCGACACGCGACGCACAACGGCCGGCACCCCCAGGGGTGCCGGCCGTTGGTGTGCCCGGTGAGCTCGGTCGTCAGCCCAGTGGTGACCTCAGTCGGAGGCCAGGGCGTGCCGCATCGGCTCGAGCTTCGCCTCGGACTCCGCGAGCTCGGAGGCCGGGTCCGAGGCGGCGACGATCCCGCAGCCGGCGAACAGCCGGATGCGGCGGGCGTTGTCGGGGTCGACCTCGGCGCACCGCAGCGCGATGCCCCACTCGCCGTCGCCGTCGGCGCCGAACCAGCCCACCGGGCCGGCGTAGCGGCCGCGCTCCATGCCCTCGAGCCGCGCGATGAGCGCGCGCGCGACCGGCGTCGGGGTGCCGCACACCGCCGCCGTCGGGTGCAGCGCGGCGGCGAGCGCGAGGCTCGACGGGGCGAGGCCGGTCAGCGCCGCGTCGGACCCGGGATGCGCCGAGCTGAGCACCCCGGTCACGTCGGAGGCCAGGTGCAGAACGTTCGGCAGGTGCAGCACGAACGGCACGTCCGGCACGTTGGTCGACGAGCAGAAGGGCGCGAGCGCGTCGGCCACCGACGAGACGGCGTACTCGTGCTCCTCGAGGTCCTTCGAGGAGTGCGCCAGGATCGCGGCCCGGGCGAGGTCGGCGTGGTCGTCGCCGGTGCGTCGGATCGTGCCCGCGAGCACCCGCGAGGTGACCAGGCCCTTCTCGCTGCGCACGAGCAGCTCGGGGGTCGCGCCGAGCAGGCCGTCGACGCTGAACGTCCAGCACGACGGGTAGTCGTCGCCGAGCCGGTCGAGCACCCAGCGGGGGTCCAGCGGGTGGGTGGTGTGCGCGATGACGTCGCGCGCGAGCACCACCTTGTCGACCTCGCCGGCGCGGATCGCGGCCACCCCGCGGGCGATCACGTCGGGCCACCGGTCGGCCGGGACGGCGCCGTCCGTGAACGTGACGGCGCCGGGGGCGGCGACCGGGGTGCGGTCGCGCACGGCCGCGTCGAGGGACGGGACGGTGCCGATCCGCGCGCCGAGGTCGATCGTCGTCATCCAGGTGGTGGCGCCGCGCCGGCCGACGACGACGCGCGGGACGATGACGACGCCGCCGGCGGGGGAGCCCTCGTCGAACGCGAAGGACGCGAACGCGACCGGACCGGTCCCGGGCAGGTCGACCTCGTCGCGCACGACGGCGTGGGCGAGAGCGTCGTGCCACCGGCTCTCGGCCGCGCGGAACCTGTCCGGGCCGGTCACCTCGAACCGCAGGACCTCGCCCCAGCCGACCAGACCGTCGCCACGCCGCACCCAGGCGAGCGGGGCGTCCACGGGCAGCAGATCCAGCAGGGTGCCCGGATCGTCAATGGCCACGGTGCGCACCACGAGGGGCTGCGGGACCGCGTCGGCATCCTGGGTCTGCAAGGTACTCATCGCCCCAAGCCTAAGACGGCCGTCGGTCGCGCCTGGCAGCGAGCACTCGCGTGAACCTGAGACGATGGCCACATGTCGCGCGCCAGCATGGAGAAGCAGCCCCACGAGGTCGCGGAGATGTTCGACGGCATCGCCCACCGGTACGACGTGACCAACGACGTGATGTCGCTCGGGCAGGATCGTCGCTGGCGGACCGCGACGATCCGGGCCCTCGACGTCGCGGCCGGGATGCGGGTGCTCGATCTGGCCGCGGGCACGGGAACCTCGAGCGTGCCGCTCGCCGATGCCGGGGTCGAGGTCGTGCCGTGCGACTTCTCCTACGGGATGCTCGCGGTCGGCAAGCGTCGCCGCCCCGATCTGGGCTTCGTCGCGGGGGACGCCACGAAGCTGCCGTTCGCGGACGCGTCGTTCGACGCCGTGACCATCTCGTTCGGCCTGCGCAACGTCGTGGACACCTCCGGCGCGCTGCGCGAGATGCTGCGGGTCACCCGGCCCGGTGGGCGGATCGTGGTGTGCGAGTTCTCGCACGCGACCCTCGCGCCGTTCCGGACGGTCTACGAGAACTACCTCATGCGGGCGCTGCCGGCGATCGCGCGGGTCGTGTCGAAGGAGACCGACGCGTACACCTACCTCGCGGAGTCGATCCGGTCGTGGCCCGACCAGGTCGCGCTCGGGAGCCTGATGCGGGGCGCCGGATGGCGAGACGTCGCGTACCGCAATCTGTCCGGCGGTATCGTCGCCCTGCACCGGGGAACGCGCCCGCTCGACGGGTAGGCGGCCTCGAAGGGCCCGCGCGGGCCATGGCAGACAGTCAGCGGAGCCACGACTAGAGTGGGCCGCTGGAGTTCGTGAACGTCTTCACAGGTGGGGCGGGGTAGTGAGTCAGACAGGCCACGATGATGCAGACGTCATCGTCGTCGGTGCGGGACCTGGCGGGTCCACCGCCGCGTACTACTGCGCTTCCGCCGGGCTCAACGTGCTCGTGCTCGAGAAGGCATCCTTCCCGCGCGACAAGATCTGCGGCGACGGCCTGACCCCGCGCTCGACCCGCGAGATGGTCGCGATGGGCCTGT
Source organism: Pengzhenrongella frigida (assembly GCF_004168625.1). Classification (GTDB taxonomy): domain Bacteria; phylum Actinomycetota; class Actinomycetes; order Actinomycetales; family Cellulomonadaceae; genus Pengzhenrongella; species Pengzhenrongella frigida. Next base: position 26,241 of record NZ_SDWW01000049.1, on the reverse strand, counting down.
CGCTGCGCCCCGAGGACGGCTGGATCCGCAACAGCGGGCTGCGCGTCGTCGGCGGCGGGCACCGCCTCGAGCTCCCCTGGCCCGAGCTGTCGAGCTACCCCTCGTTCGGGCTCGCGCGCAAGCGGATGAGCCTCGACCACACGCTGGCCGACCACGCGCGGTCCGCGGGCGCCAAGTTGCTCGAACGGACGAACGTCACCGGCCCGCTGCTCGACGAGCGCACGGGCCGCGTCATCGGCGTCACGGCCCGCCCCGTGGACGACGACGGCCGGCGGTCCGGCGACGAGGTCACCTACCGCGCTCCCGTGGTGATCGCGGCCGACGGCGTCTCGGCGCGGCTGCCGCTGGCGCTCGGGCTCGAGAAGCGCATGGACCGCCCGATGGGGGTGGCGGTGCGGACCTACTTCAAGAGCCCCCGCCACAACGACACCATGATGGAGAGCCACCTCGAGCTGTGGGACGGCGAGCCCGGCCGCTCCAACCTCATGCCGGGGTACGGCTGGATCTTTGCGCTGGGCGACGGCACCGTGAACGTCGGTCTCGGCAGCGTCAGCTCGACCGCGGCCGCGACCAAGGTCGACTACAAGGACCTGTTCGCGAAGTGGATGGCGAACGCCCCCGCCGAGTGGGAGTTCACCCCGGAGAACCAGATCGGGCCGGTGCGCGGCGCGGCGCTGCCGATGGGCTTCAACCGCACCCCGCTGTACACGCGCGGGCTCATGCTCGTCGGCGACTCGGGCGGCATGGTCAGCCCGTTCAACGGCGAGGGGATCGCCTACGCCATGCAGGCCGGCCGTGCGGCCGCGGACGCCATCGTGCAGTCCCGGGCCCGCACCACCGACGCGGCCCGCGAGCGGGCGCTCGGCACCTACCCGCGCATCATGAAAGAGGACCTGGGCGGGTTCTACACGCTCGGGCGGTACTTCGTGAAGCTGATCGAGCACCCGCAGATCATGCGGCTGTGCACCAAGTACGGGCTGCCCCGCCCGCTGGTCATGCGGTTCACCCTCAAGCTGCTCTCGGACTGCTACGAGCCGCACGGCGGCGACATGGTGGACCGGGTCATCTCGGGCCTGAGCCGGTTGGCACCCAAGGCATGATCCGTATCGTTTCCGCCGGCAGCACTCCCGGTCCCTGCACGAGAGGCCTTTAGATGACGAATCCCTATGTCCCCATCCTCGTGATGATGGGCGTGGCCGGCGTGATGGCCCTCGGTGGCGTCGCTGCCAGCGCGATCATCGGCCCGAAGCGCTACAACCGCGCCAAGCTCGAGGCGTACGAGTGCGGCATCCAGCCGACCCCGCACGCCGTCGGCGGCGGACGCTTCCCGATCAAGTACTACCTGGTCGCGATGACGTTCATCATCTTCGACATCGAGGTCGTCTTCCTCTACCCGTGGGCAGTGAACTTCACCGAGCTGGCGATGTTCGGGCTCGTGGCGATGATGGGGTTCCTGTTCCTGATCACGGTGCCGTTCGTCTACGAATGGCGTCGCGGAGGATTCGAGTGGGAGTGACCGGACCAGTGTGCACGTCGCGATCGAGTACGACCGGAACAGCGGGAGGGCAGGCATAGATGGGTATCGAAGAGGCACCGTCCGGCTTCTTGCTGACCACGGTGGAAGACCTTGCGGGGTACTTCCGCAAGGGTTCGCTGTGGCCGGTCACGTTCGGCCTGGCCTGCTGCGCCATCGAGATGATGGCGACGGGCACGCCGCGGTTCGACATCTCCCGCTTCGGGATGGAGGTCTTCCGCGCGTCGCCGCGCCAGGCCGACCTCATGATCGTCGCCGGTCGCGTCAGCCAGAAGATGGCACCCGTGGTCCGTCAGGTCTACGACCAGATGGCGGAGCCCAAGTGGGTGCTCTCCATGGGGGTGTGCGCGTCCTCGGGCGGCATGTTCAACAACTACGCGATCGTGCAGGGCGTGGACCACATCGTCCCGGTCGACATCTACCTGCCCGGCTGTCCGCCGCGACCGGAGATGCTCCTCAACGCGATCCTGACCCTGCACGACCAGATCCAGAACCAGCCCCTCGGCGCGAACCGCCGCGAGGCCGCCGCCGCAGCCGAGGCCGCCGCGCTCGACGCGACGCCGACCTCCCAGCAGACGGGCCTGCTGCGATGACCGACGAGAAGAAGTCCGAGCTCGCCCAGCAGCAGCACGCGCCGCAGCCCGAGGGCCGCGAGGCGATCGAGCTCCTCGGCACCCGAACCGGCATGTTCGGCGCGCACGGCTCGGGTGACACGTCCGGGTACGGCGGTCTCGTCCGCGAGGTCACGATGCCGGGGCCGAGCGAGCGGCCGTACGGCGGCTGGTTCGACGAGTGCGTCGACGTGCTCGCCGAGGTGCTCGAGGAGGCCGGCTCCTCCGCCGAGGCCGCCATCGAGAAGATCGTCGTGGACCGCGGCGAGCTCACGATCTACGTCGTGGCGGCGCACATCCTCGAGGTCTGCCGCGCGCTGCGCGACGACCAGGACCTGCGCTTCGAGCTGAGCCTCGGGGTCTCGGGCGTGCACTACCCGTTCGAGACCGGCCGCGAGCTGCACGCCGTCTACCACCTGACCTCGGTCACGCACGGTCGCAGCCTGCGGCTGGAGGTCGCGGTGCCCGACGGTGATCCCCACCTGCCGTCCACCGTCGCCGTCTACCCGGCCAACGACTGGCACGAGCGCGAGACCTGGGACTTCTTCGGGATCGTGTTCGACGGTCACCCCGCACTGGCTCGCATCGAGATGCCGGACGACTGGCCCGGCCACCCGCAGCGCAAGGACTACCCCCTCGGCGGGATCCCCGTGGAGTACAAGGGCGCCACCATCCCACCGCCGGACCAGCGGAGGTCGTACAACTGATGTCTGATTCACGCGCTCAGAACGCACCCCACGCCACGCCCCACATCTACGACGCCGGCGCCGAAGGTCTGCCGACCTTCGAGGCGTCCGGCGGCGACTGGTCCGAGATCGCCGAGGAGGCCGCCCGCCTCGGCGAGGAACGCATCATCGTCAACATGGGACCGCAGCACCCGTCGACCCACGGTGTGCTCCGCCTCATGCTCGAGATCGACGGCGAGACCGTCACCGAGGCGCGGGCCGGCATCGGCTACCTGCACACCGGCATCGAGAAGAACATGGAGTTCCGCACCTGGGTCCAGGGCGTGACCTACTGCACGCGCATGGACTACGTCGCGCCGCTGTTCCAGGAGGCCGCCTACTGCCTCGCCGTGGAGAAGCTGCTCGGCGTCACGGACGACGTGCCCGAGCGCGCCACGGTGATCCGCGTGCTCCTGATGGAGCTCAACCGCGTCTCCTCGCACCTCGTGTGCCTGGCCACCGGCGGGAACGAGCTCGGTGCCACGACGATCATGACCATCGGCTTCACTGCCCGCGAGGAGATCCTCAAGGTCCTCGAGCTGATCACCGGGCTGCGGATGAACCACGCGTTCATCCGCCCGGGCGGGGTCGCCCAGGACATCCCCCCGGGTGCGCTCGACACGGTGCGCGAGGCGCTCGTGGGCGTCCGGCGCTACCTCGGTCAGCTGCAGGACCTCATGCTGGCGAACCCGATCTTCAAGGCGCGCCAGGTCGACGTCGGGCACCTGAGCCTGTCGGCGTGCATGGCGCTCGGGATCACCGGACCGGTGCTGCGCTCGACCGGGCTGCCCTACGACGTGCGCAAGGCCGCGCCCTACTGCGGCTACGAGACCTACGACTTCGAGGTGCCGACCGCGACGGAGTCCGACGCGTACTCGCGCGTCGTGCTGCGGATCGAGGAGTGCTACCAGTCGATGCGGATCGTCGAGCAGACCCTCGAGCGGCTCCAGGCGATGGGCCCGGGGCCGGTGATGGTGGCCGACAAGAAGATCGCGTGGCCGGCGCAGCTGGCCATCGGCTCTGACGGGATGGGCAACTCGCTCGACCACATCCGGGAGATCATGGGCACCTCGATGGAGGCCCTGATCCACCACTTCAAGCTGGTGACCGAGGGCTTCCGCGTGCCGGCCGGCCAGGTCTTCCAGACCGTCGAGCACCCCCGTGGTGAGCTCGGCGTGCACCTCGTCTCGGACGGCGGGACGCGGCCCTACCGCGCCCACTTCCGGGACCCGTCGTTCAACAACCTGCAGGCCGTGTCGATGCTCTGCGAAGGCGGCCAGATCGCCGACGTCGTCGTCGCTGTGGCCTCGCTCGACCCGGTGCTCGGAGGGGTGGACCGCTGATGACCAGCGACGAGAACAACACGACGACCATCAAGGTCGGGGCGGCCGGCAAGGACGTCGGTGGTTACGACGCCGCGCAGCTCACCCGGCTGCAGGGCGACGCGCGCCAGATCACGGCGCGCTACCCGCACGCCCGCTCGGGGCTGCTGCCGATGCTGCACCTCGTGCAGGCCGAGGACGGGTACGTCAGCCCGACCGGCATCGCGTTCTGCGCGGACGAGCTCGGTCTGACCACCGCCGAGGTCTCCGCGGTGGCGACGTTCTACACGCAGTACAAGCGCCACCCGAACGGTGAGTACACGGTCGGGGTGTGCACCAACACGTTGTGCGCCGTCATGGGTGGCGACGCGATCTGGGACGGGCTCACCGAGCACCTCGGCGTCGGGCACGACGAGACGACGCCCGACGGCAAGGTGACTCTCGAGCGGATCGAGTGCAACGCCGCGTGCGACTACGCGCCCGTCGTGATGGTGAACTGGGAGTTCTTCGACAACCAGACGCCCGACAGCGCGCGCGCCACGGTCGACAAGCTCCAGGCCGGCGAGAAGGTCGTCCCGACCCGCGGCGCCGACAGCGTGTGCTCGTTCAAGCAGATGTCCCGGGTGCTCGCCGGCTTCACCGACGGCCGCGCGGACGAGGGCGTGGGTGCCGGCGAGGCGACCCAGCGCGGGACCGTGCTCGCCAAGGAGCGCGGCTGGGCGGCACCGGAGTTCCCGGCGGCAACCCCGGTGCCCGCGGACGCGACCGCGACGCCCGCCACCCCGGCCACCGATGCGACGCCCGCCACGGGTGCCCCGCAGTCGAGCGCCGAACGCCCCGCGACCCTCCCTGCCGACACCGCGAAGGAGTCCTGATGTCGGTCTCGACCCTGACCCCGGTCCTCAGCGCCCAGTGGGACGCGACGCGTTCCTGGACCCTGGCGACCTACGAGGCGGGCGGCGGGTACGCCGGTCTGCGCCACGCGTTCACCCAGGAGCCGGCGGCCGTGCTCGCGACCGTCAAGGACTCGGGCCTGCGCGGCCGTGGCGGTGCCGGGTTCCCGACTGGCCTCAAGTGGAGCTTCCTGCCCGCGCCCGACGGCGGCCCGCGCTACCTCGTGGTCAACGCCGACGAGTCCGAGCCGGGGACCTGCAAGGACGTCCCGCTGATGATGGCGACGCCGCAGTACCTGATCGAGGGGTCGATCATCACCTCGTACGCGATCGGGTGCCACCACGCGTTCATCTACGTGCGCGGCGAGGTGCTGCACGTCTACCGGCGGCTGCTGCGCGCGGTCGAGGAGGCCTACGCGGCCGGATACCTCGGCAAGAACATCATGGGCACCGGCTACGACCTGGACATCACCGTCCATGCCGGCGCGGGCGCCTACATCTGCGGCGAGGAGACGGCGCTGCTCGACTCCCTCGAGGGGCTGCGCGGTCAGCCGCGGCTCAAGCCGCCGTTCCCGGCCGTCGAGGGCCTGTACGCCCGCCCGACCGTGGTCAACAACGTCGAGTCCATCGCCTCCGTGCCCGCGATCGTGATGGGCGGGTCGGACTGGTTCCGCACCATGGGGACCGAGAAGTCCGCGGGCTTCGGCCTGTTCTCGCTGTCCGGCCACGTCGTGCGGCCCGGGCAGTACGAGGCGCCGCTCGGCATCACGCTGCGCGAGCTGCTCGACCTCGCCGGTGGCATCCGGGAGGGCCACGAGCTCAAGTTCTGGACCCCGGGCGGGTCGTCCACCCCGCTGTTCACCGCGGAGCACCTCGACGTCCCGCTCGACTACGAGTCGGTCGGCGCGGCAGGGTCGATGCTCGGCACCCGCGCGCTGCAGATCTTCGACGAGACGACGTGCGTCGTGCGCGCCGTCACGCGCTGGATGGAGTTCTACGCGCACGAGTCCTGCGGCAAGTGCACGCCGTGCCGTGAGGGCACGTACTGGCTCAAGGCCGTGCTGCGGCGCATCGAGGCAGGTCAGGGCTCGATGGAGGACCTCGACGTGCTCCTGGACACCTGCGACAACATCCTCGGGCGTGCGTTCTGCGCGCTCGGCGACGGCGCGACCTCGCCCGTCACCTCGGCGCTGAAGCACTTCCGGGCCGAGTTCGAACAGCACATCACCGCGGGTGCGTGCCCGCTCGACCCTGCGGCCTCGGCGCTCTTCGGCTACCCCCCGCGTGACGCAGGCCGGCTCGCCGGTCAGATGGCAGGAACGGTGCAGGCATGACCATCACGACACCGAAGCAGGCAGGCGGGGGCGTCGCGCCCTCGAACCTGGTGACCTTCCAGATCGACGAGCTCGAGGTCTCCGTGCCCAAGGGCACGCTGGTGATCCGGGCGGCCGAGCAGGTCGGCATCCAGATCCCGCGGTTCTGCGACCACCCTCTGCTCGAGCCTGCGGGCGCGTGCCGGCAGTGCCTCGTCGACGTCTCGATGCCCGACCGCGAGGGCAACCTCCGGCCGATGCCCAAGCCGCAGGCGTCCTGCACGCTCACGGTGGCGCCCGGCATGGTCGTCAAGACGCAGCGCACGTCCGCGATGGCCGACAAGGCCCAGCACGGCGTGATGGAGCTGCTGCTCATCAACCACCCGCTCGACTGCCCGGTCTGCGACAAGGGCGGCGAGTGCCCGCTGCAGAACCAGGCGATGAGCAACGGCCGCTCGACCAGCCGGTTCGTCGACATCAAGCGGACCTACCCGAAGCCGATCTCGATCTCGACCGAGATCCTGCTCGACCGTGAGCGGTGCGTGCTGTGCCAGCGCTGCACGCGCTTCCAGGAGCAGATCGCCGGGGACCCGTTCATCGCCCTGCAGGACCGTGGGGCGCGTTCACAGATCGGCCTGTTCTCGGCGGACGTGCTGGGCTTCGGCGGCGACGTCCCCGCCGGCCCGGCCGCGCTCGACGAGTCGGGGCGCCCGTTCGCGTCCTACTTCTCGGGCAACACGATCCAGATCTGCCCGGTCGGCGCGCTGACCAACGCGTCGTACCGCTTCCGCTCGCGCCCGTTCGACCTCGTGTCGACCCCCGGGATCGGTGAGCACGACTCGTGCGGCTCCGCGATCCGGATCGACCACCGCCGTGGCGCCGTGCTGCGGCGCATGGCCGGCGACGACGCCAGCGTGAACGAGGAGTGGATCACCGACAAGGACCGCTTCGCGTTCACCTGGCAGTCCGCCCCGGACCGCATCGCGACCCCGCTGGTGCGGGACGAGACGACCGGACAGCTGCGGTCCGCGAGCTGGGCCGAAGCGCTCGACGTCGCCGCCGCCGGGCTCGCCGCGGCGACGACGGCCGGTGGTGGACACGGCGTCGGGGTCCTCCCCGGCGGTCGCCTCACGCTCGAGGACTCGTACGCCTACGCCAAGTTCGCGCGCGCCGTGCTCGGCACCAACGACGTCGACCAGCGCGTGCGCCCGCACTCCGCCGAGGAAGACGCCTTCCTCGGTCACGCGGTCGCCGGTCGCACCGTCGGGGGCGCCGGCAGCGTGACGTTCACCGATCTGGAGCAGGCGCCCACGGTCCTTCTCGTCGCCCTCGAGGCCGAGGAGGAGGCCGGGGTCACCTACCTGCGGCTGCGCAAGGGGGTCCTCGCCGGACGCACCGCGGTGTTCTCGGTCGCGCCGCTGGCCAGCCGCGGGCTCGACCGGATCAGCGGCACGCTCGTGGCCGCTGCACCGGGCACCGAGCCCGAGGTGCTCGACGCGATCACCGGCAGCGCCCCGCTCGGGCAGCTGCGCACGGTCGCCGACGGTCTCACCACCGCCGGGTCCGTCATCCTCGTCGGCGAGCGGCTCGCCGCCGTGCCCGGCGGATTCACGGCCGTGCTCCGGCTCGCCGAGCGCACCGGCGCGCGGCTCGCCTGGATCCCGCGTCGGGCGGGGGAGCGCGGCGGCGTCGAGACCGGCGCCCTGCCCGGCCTGCTTCCCGGTGGCCGTCCTGTCTCCGACGCCCGCGCCCGCGTGGACGTCGCAGCAGCCTGGGACGTGCCCAGCCTGCCGACGACGGCGGGCCGGACCACCACCGAGATCCTGCGCGCCGCCCGCAAGGGCAAGCTGTCGGCCCTGGTCGTCGGCGGCGTCGAGCTCGCCGACCTGCCGGACCCCGCCAAGGCCGTCCGGGCGATCGAGAAGGTCGGCTTCGTCGTCTCGCTCGAGGTGCGCGCCTCGGCCGTGACCGAGCTGGCCGACGTCGTCCTCCCGGTCGCCCCGCCGACCGAGAAGGCCGGGACCTACCTCAACTGGGAGGGGCGTCCGCGGCCGTTCCCGCAGGCCCTGGCGTCCACGGCACTGGCCGACCACCGCGCCCTCGACGCCCTCGCGGCGGCGATGGGTGCCGAGCTCGGGCTGCGCACGATCACTGCGGTGCACGCCGAGATCGATCAGCTCGGAGCCTGGGACGGTGCCCGGATCGACGCGCCGGTCGAGTCCGCGGCCGAGCCGACGGAGCTGGCTCCGGGTCAGGCCGTGCTCGCCAGCTGGCACCTGCTGCTCGACGCCGGTCGGCTCCAGGACGGCGAACGGTTCCTGGCCGGGACCGCGAAGCGCACCGTCGCCCGCACCTCGGCCGCCACCGCCACCGCGGCCGGCCTGACCGACGGCGAGCTCGTCCGGGTCTCGTCCGCGCACGGCTCGGTCACCGTCCGGCTCGCGGTCACCGCGATGCCCGACCTCGTGGTCTGGCTCCCGACCAACGCGCCGGACTGCGCGGTCCGCACGTCGTTGCGGGCCGACGCCGGCGACGTCGTCCAGCTTGCGCCGGCCGACCCGGCCGGCGACGACGTGGTGTCCACCGACAGTGCGGGCTCCGACAACAACGACGAGGTGTCCGCATGATCGCGGCGATGGTCAGCTCAGCGGTGCCCGGCGTGGTGTCCGCCTCGGTGGCCGGCGCGGCCAACCCCGGCGTGACGGCCGACTTCAGCCAGGACAACGGCTGGGTCTGGCTGATCAAGGCCGTGGTGATCCTCGTCTTCCTGCTCCTCACGGTGCTGATGGCGATCTGGTTCGAGCGCAAGGTCGTCGCCCGCATGCAGATGCGCCCCGGCCCCAACGTGCACGGGCCGTTCGGGCTGCTGCAGTCCCTCGCCGACGCGATGAAGCTCCTGCTCAAGGAGGACATCACCGTCAAGGCGGCGGACAAGTTCCTCTACATGCTCGCGCCGATGATCTCGGTGTTCTGCGCGCTTCTCACCTTCGCGGTGATCCCGTTCGGGCCGTCGGTGAGCATCTTCGGGATCGTCACACCGCTGCAGCTCACGGACGTGCCGGTCGCGGTGCTCTACATCCTCGCCACCGCGTCGGTGGGCGTGTACGGGATCGTGCTCGGTGGCTGGTCCTCCGGCTCGACCTACCCGCTCCTCGGTGCGGTCCGCTCGACCGCGCAGGTGATCTCGTACGAGCTCGCGATGGGGCTGTCGCTGGTCAGCGTGTTCATCCTCGCCGGCTCGATGTCCACGTCGCAGATCGTCGCCACGCAGCAACAGCTGTGGTGGTTCCTGCCGCTGTTCCCGGCGTTCATCATCTACGTCATCTCCATGATCGGTGAGACCAACCGGCTCCCGTTCGACCTCCCGGAGGCCGAGGGTGAGCTCGTCTCGGGCTTCATGACCGAGTACTCCTCGATGAAGTTCGCCTGGTTCTTCCTCGCCGAGTACATCAACATGGTCAACGTCTCGGCGGTCGTCACGACGCTGTTCTTCGGCGGCTGGCGCGCCCCGTGGCCGATCTCGGCCATCAACGACGGGATGTTCAACACCGGCTGGTGGCCGGTGCTGTGGTTCCTCGCGAAGATGTGGCTCTTCCTGTTCCTGTTCGTCTGGGTGCGCGGCACGCTGCTGCGCCTGCGCTACGACCAGTTCATGTCGTTCGGCTGGAAGGTCCTCATCCCCGCCTCGCTCGGCTGGGTCGTGTGCGTCGCGGTCGTCCAGGGCGTGCGCCAGTTCACCGAGGTCGACCTGCGAACGGTGCTGATCGCCCTCGCGGTCGCGGTGCTCGTGGTGGTGGGGATCTCGTTCCTCGTGCCCGAGCGCAAGCCGGAGCCCGGGGCGGCCGGGAAGAAGGCCATCCCACCCGGCGAGTTCGACCCGTTCGCCGGCGGGTACCCGGTGCCCCCGATGCCGGGTCAGCAGCTTCCCCCGTCGCCGCGCCGTGCGCGCGTGGCGGCCGCCGCGCCCGCGGGTGCGGCCCGACAGGTGACCGATTCACAGACGGAGGTAGAGCGTGGCTGACGACGCCCGCGACCCGAAGGAGCCCACGGGCGACGCGGAGGTCGCGCAGACGCATCCCGGCGGCGATCTCGATCGGCCGGTGGAGGCCGCCGGCTTCGAATCGCTGATCGAGGCGAAGACCGGGCTCGGCGAGATGCTCGCGCCGGTCGCCGGCTTCGGGGTCACGTTCTCCGCGATGTTCCGCCCGACGATCACCGAGCAGTACCCGTTCGAGCGCGTGCCCACCAAGCCGCGCTTCCACGGCCGTCACCAGCTCAACCGGTACGCCGACGGGCTCGAGAAGTGCATCGGCTGCGAGCTGTGCGCGTGGGCCTGCCCCGCGGACGCGATCTACGTCGAGGGCGCGAGCAACTCGCCCGAGGCGCAGTTCTCGCCCGGTGAGCGGTACGGCCGCGTCTACCAGATCAACTACCTGCGCTGCATCTTCTGCGGCCTGTGCATCGAGGCCTGCCCGACGCGCGCGCTGACCATGACCAACGAGTTCGAGCTCGCCGGCCCGACGCGTGAGGGACTGATCTGGGAGAAGCAGGACCTGCTCGCCCCGATGCCGGTCGGTGCGCTCGCCGCGCCGCACCCGATGGCGCCCGGCGCGACCGACACCGACTACTACCGCGGCGAGGTCACCGGCACGGCCGAGGAGCAGATCGACTGGGTGCGCGAGTTCCGCCCCGACGATCCGACCCTCCCCGGCGCCGCGACGGCGACCACCGCACCGGCCGAGCAGGGGCGCACCCGATGACCTTCACCTCCACCGCCGCGACGACCCTTGCGGGGGTGGCCACGGCGCTGACCGACGGCGGCAAGACGAGCTCGGGGGAGGCAGCCCTGTTCTGGGTGCTCGCGCCGCTCATGGTGCTCGCTGCGCTCGGGCTCGTGTTCGCCCGCAAGGCCGTCTATGCCGCCATGAGCGTCGTGTTCGTGATGATCTCGATCGCGTTCCTGTATATCGCGCAGGACGCGCCGTTCCTCGGCGTCGTCCAGGTCGTGGTCTACACCGGCGCGATCATGATGCTGTTCCTGTTCGTCCTCATGCTCGTGGGGGTCGACTCGTCCGACTCGCTCGCCGAGACGCTCAAAGGTCAGCGCTGGATCGGGATCATCTTCGGTCTCGGGCTCGCCGGGCTCCTCGTGACCGTCGTGGTCTCGTCGACCTTCCCGGTGGCGGTGGGGCTGGACGAGGCGAACGGCGACTCGAACCCGGTCGGCGTCGCCCGACTCATCTTCGGCGACTACATCTTCGCCTTCGAGGTCGTCGGCGTGCTGCTCGTGACGGCGGCCCTCGGGGCGCTCGTGCTCACGCACCGGCAACGACTGACGCGGCACATCGGCCAGAAGGAGCGGTCGGACGCGCGCCTCGCGAGCGGTCACACGCTCACGCCGCTGCCCGCGCCGGGCGTGTTCTCCCGGTCCAACGCCATGGACGTGCCGGCGCTCGACCCGACCGGCGCGCCCCTCGAGGACTCGGTCTCGCGCGTGCTGCGGATCCGAGGTCAGGAACGCGAGTTCGGCGTCGTGGCGGCCGAGATCGAGGCACCCACCCGGACCGCCAGCGACCCGGAGGTCCAGCGATGAGCCTGACCAACTACCTCGTGCTCGCGTCCTTGTTGTTCGCGATCGGCGCGTCGACGGTGCTCCTGCGCCGCAACGCGATCGTGGTCTTCATGGGTGTCGAGCTGATGCTGAACGCGACGAACCTCCTGCTCGTCACGTTCGCTCGCATGCACGGTGACCTCTCCGGACAAGTCATCGCCTTCTTCGTCATGGTCGTCGCGGCGGCCGAGGTCGTCATCGGCCTCGCGATCATCGTCCAGATCTTCCGAACGCGTCGCTCGGCCTCGGTCGACGACGTCAACCTGCTCAAGAGCTGAGGCGCCGCACGTGACCTCCTCGATCGCGACCCATCTCCCGGCCGCGGTGGCCTTCTCCACGGCCTCCGTACCGGCGGAGGGTCTCCTCTCCCTCGCCTGGCTCCTCGTAGCCCTCCCGCTCGCGGGCGCCGCCACGCTGCTGCTCGTCGGCCGACGGGCGGACGCCTGGGGCCACTGGCTCGGCGTGCTCGCCTCGGCGGCCAGCTTTCTGGTCGGCTTCGCGATGTTCATCGCGTTGCTGGGCCGTCCCGCGGACGACCGCATCGTCAACCTGCACCTGTTCGACTGGATCCCCGCGGGCAACCTGAACGTGGAGGCGGGCCTGCAGATCGACCCGCTCTCGCTCACGTTCGTCCTGCTGGTGACGTTCGTCGGCACGCTCATCCACATCTACTCCGTGGCGTACATGGAGCACGACGTCGACCGACGGCGGTTCTTCGCGTACCTGAACCTGTTCGTCGCGGCGATGCTGGTGCTCGTGCTCGCCGACAGCTACCTGCTGCTGTTCGTCGGCTGGGAGGGCGTGGGCCTGGTCTCGTACCTGCTCATCGGCTTCTGGTTCCAGAGCACGGCGAACGCGGTCGCGGCGAAGAAGGCGTTCATTGCCAACCGCATCGGCGACCTCGGCCTGCTCATCGCGCTGATGCTCATGTTCGCGACCTACGGCGCGGTCGACTTCACGACCGTGCTCGGCGGGGTCGATGGCGTCAGCCAGGGCACGCTCACGGCGATCGGCCTCATGCTCCTGCTCGCCGCGTGCGGCAAGTCGGCGCAGTTCCCGTTGCAGTCGTGGCTCGGGGACGCGATGGCCGGCCCGACGCCGGTCTCGGCCCTCATCCACGCCGCGACGATGGTGACCGCCGGGGTGTACCTGATCGTGCGGTCCGGCCCCATCTTCGACGGCGCGCCGGACGCTCAGCTCGTCGTCGTCATCGTCGGGGCGATCACGCTGATCTTCGGGGCGATCATCGGTTGCGCGAAGGACGACATCAAGAAGGCCCTCGCGGCCTCGACGATGTCCCAGATCGGCTACATGATCCTGGCCGCCGGGCTCGGCCCGATCGGGTACGCGCTGGCGATCTTCCACCTCGTGACCCACGGCTTCTTCAAGGCCGGGCTGTTCCTCGGGGCCGGGTCCGTCATGCACGGCATGGGCGACCAGGTGAACATGCGGCAGTTCGGCGCGCTGCGCACCTACATGAAGGCGACGTACATCACCTTCGCGTTCGGGTGGCTCGCGATCCTCGGGGTCCCGCCGTTCTCCGGCTTCTGGAGCAAGGACAAGATCATCGAGGCCGCGTTCGTCGGCGAGGGCTGGCGGCCCTGGGTCTTCGGCACCGTCGCGCTGCTCGGCGCGGGCCTGACGGCGTTCTACATGTCTCGGGTGTTCTTCATGACCTTCTTCGGCGCCAAGCGCTGGAACGACGGCCACAAGACGAGGCCCGGGACGGCCCTGTCCAAGCAGCCGGTCCAGCACCCGCACGAGTCGCCGCGCCTGATGGTCTGGCCCATGATCGTGCTCGCGATCGGCTCGGCCGCCCTCGGTGGGCTGCTCAGCATCGGCAACGTCTTCCAGACCTGGCTCGAGCCGGTGACAGGTCACGTCGAGGAGCACGAGCCGGTCCTCGCGGTCTGGCTGATCATGACGCTCACGCTCGCGCTCGTCGCGGCCGGCCTGTGGCTCGCGTACGTGCAGTACGCCAAGGCGCCCGTGCCGGTGGTCGTGCCGGTCGGCTCGGTGCTCACCCGCGCCGCGCGCAAGGACCTCTACCAGGACGACGTCAACGACGCGCTCCTGGTCGAGCCCGGCAAGTACCTGACCCGCTCGCTCGTGTACGGCGACCGTCAGGTCGTCGACGGCGCGGTCGGCGGCCTCGGTCACATCATGGTCCGGCTCGGTGAGGTCGTCAGACGCTCGCAGACCGGCTACGTCCGCTCCTACGCAGCCATGATGACGGTCGGCCTGGTCGCCCTCGTCGCCGTCGTCCTGGCCACTCGGATCTGAGGGATATTCACATGCTGTCCGCTGGATTTCCCTGGCTCACCACGCTGATCGTGCTGCCGCTCGTCGGCGCCGCGATCGTGTGGGCCCTGCCCACCTCCGCCCGCGCCTGGTCGCGGCACATCGCCCTGGGCGTCTCGCTCGTCGTGCTGGTGCTCGCTGCCCTCGTCGCGCTCTCGTTCGACACCGCCGCCGCCGGCACGCACCAGTTCGCCGAGCTGCACGACTGGATCCCCGCGATCGGGACGAGCTACGCCGTCGGGCTCGACGGCGTCGGCCTGCTCCTGGTGCTGCTCTCGGTCGTGCTGACCCCGCTCGTGCTGCTCGCGGCGTGGAAGGAGCACGGCGGCGGCGGACCCGAGGCCGAGGACCGCAGCCGGCACTACGTCGCGCTGATCCTCGTGCTCGAGGCCTTCATGGTCGCGATCTTCGCTGCGCGGGACGTGTTCTTCTTCTACGTCCTGTTCGAGGCGATGCTCGTCCCGGTGTACTTCCTCATCGGGTCCTTCGGCGGCCTGCAGCGCCGCTACGCCGCGGTGAAGTTCCTCATCTACTCGCTCGCCGGCGGCCTCGTGATGCTCGTGGCGGTCATCGCGCTGTACCTGAACGGCCCGGGCGGACCGCAGGGCTTCCTCACCGAGAACCTGGTCGGGATCGACCTGCCGGTGACCACCGAGCGGCTCATGTTCGCCGCGTTCTTCTTCGCCTTCGCGATCAAGGCGCCGATGTGGCCCGTGCACACGTGGCTGCCCGACGTCGCCGAGACCGCCCCGGCGGGCACCTCGACGCTGCTCGTCGGCGTGCTCGACAAGGTCGGCACCTTCGGGATGCTGACCCTGTGCCTGCCGCTGTTCCCGGACGCGTCCCGCTGGGCCGCGCCGGTGATCATCGTGCTCGCGCTGATCTCGATCCTGTACGGCGCGCTGCTGGCCATCGGCCAGAAGGACCTGATGCGCCTGATCGCCTACACGTCGGTCTCGCACTTCGGGTTCATCGTGCTGGGGATCTTCGCATTCACCTCGGTGAGCGTGCAGGGTTCGTCGTTCTACATGTTCAACCACGGCCTGTCGACCGGCGCGCTGTTCCTCATCGCCGGGTTCCTGGTCGCACGACGCGGCAGCCAGCAGATCGCCGACTTCGGTGGCCTGCAGAAGGTCGTCCCCGTGCTGGCCGGCGTCTTCCTGGTCGCGGGCCTGTCGGCCCTGTCGCTGCCGGGGCTGTCGACGTTCGTGAGCGAGTTCCTCGTGCTGATCGGCACGTACTCACGCAACGGCCCGGCCGCGATCGTCGCGGTCACCGGCGTGGTGCTCGCAGCGCTGTACGTGCTGCTCACCTACCAGCGGATCTTCACCGGACCGGTGCAGGACGAGCTCACCACGATGCCCGACCTGTCGGGCCGGGAGACGTGGGTCGTCGCGCCGCTCATCGCGCTCATGCTCGTGCTCGGGTTCTACCCGGCACCGGCGATCGACCTCGTGCGCGAGCCCGCCACGATCACGCTCGAGCAGGTCGGCATCGAAGACGTACCGAACGCCGTGACCGAGGCCCAGGTCTCCCTGGGCGCACGGACCGCCAGCACCGAAGAGGGGAGCACGACGTGACCGGGGGCTTCACCGCGCCGCAGATCGACTGGGCGCAGCTCGCACCGATCATCATCGTGCTGGGTGCCGGAGTGGTCGGGGTGCTCGTCGAGGCGTTCGTGCCTCGAGGGGTCCGCCGCAACGTCCAGCTCGCGCTGACCCTGCTGGCGAGCGCAGGTGCGCTGATCGCGGTCGCCGCGCTGTGGTCCGGCGTCCGTGAGACCGGCGGCACGTCCGTCGTGGGCGGATCGATCCTCCTGGACGGCCCGGCGCTGGTCATCCAGGGCGTCGTGGCCGCTCTGACGCTGATCGCGCTGCTGGTCGTGGCCGACCGCACCGAGACCGGGGAGAGCGCGTTCGCCCCGGCGGCGGCGGCTGTTCCCGGCTCGGACTACGAACAGCTCGCGCGGCGCGCGGGTCTCGAGCAGACCGAGGTCTTCCCGCTGATCATGTTCGCCGCCGGCGGGATGATGATCTTCCCCGCGGCCGGGGACCTGCTGACGATGTTCGTCGCGCTCGAGGTCCTCTCGCTGCCGCTGTACCTGCTGTCGGGACTGGCGCGTCGTCGTCGGCTCCTGTCGCAGGAAGCGGCGATGAAGTACTTCCTGCTCGGGGCGTTCGCGTCGGCGTTCTTCCTGTTCGGCGTGGGGCTGCTCTACGGCTTCGCCGGCTCGGTCCGCCTCGACGCGATCGCGGAGGCGACCACCACGGTGGTCGGTCTCGACCCGCTGATGCTCGCCGGCGTGGCCATGCTGCTCGTCGGCCTGCTGTTCAAGATCGGTGCCGTGCCGTTCCACTCGTGGACCCCGGACGTGTACCAGGGCGCGCCCACGCCGATCACGGGCTTCATGGCCGCCTGCACCAAGGCCGCTGCGTTCGGCGCGCTGCTGCGCGTCGTGTACGTCGTGGTGCCGTCCATCGTGTGGGACCTGCGCCCGGCGCTGTGGGCCGTCGTCATCCTCACGATGGCGGTCGGCACGCTCGTCGCGCTCGTGCAGACCGACGTCAAGCGGATCCTCGCCTACTCGGCGATCGCGCACACCGGCTTCATCCTCACCGGCGTGGTCGCCCTCACCTCCAGCGGCATCACGTCGGTGCTCTTCTACGTGCTGGCGTACGGCGCCGCGTCGATCGGCATCTTCGCGATCGTCACGCTGGTACGCGAGGTCGGGCCCGACGGCGTCGTGCTCGGGGAGGCGACGCACCTGTCCCAGTGGACCGGGCTCGGCCGGTCGAACCCGTGGCTCGCGGTCACGTTCTCGCTGTTCCTGCTCTCGTTCGCGGGGATCCCGCTGACCGCGGGCTTCATCGCCAAGTTCACCGCGTTCTCGGCCGCTGTCGAGGGCGGCGCGACACCGCTGGCGATCGCCGGCGCGGTGGCCTCGGCCATCGCGGTGTTCTTCTACGTGCGGATCATCGTGCTGATGTTCTTCACGGACGCACCGCGCGCAGGCGACCGCACCGGCGCCGAGGTGACGGTGGTGAAGTCCGAGGGACTGACCACTGTCGCGATCGCGCTGACGGCGCTGCTGACCGTCCTGCTCGGCGTCTTCCCGTCACCGGTGCTCGACCTGATGGCGCAGGCAGCTAAATTCATCCCGTGACCTCGACGACCTCGCTCCCGTTGGCCGACCCCGCTCTGGCCGAGCTGATCACCGGCCGGCTGGCGCTGGTCGAGGAGCGCCTGCGCGATGCCGTCGCGCAGGCCGATGCGCTGGCCGACACCGCCTCGCGTCACCTGGTCAATGCCGGTGGCAAGCGGCTGCGCCCGATGCTGACCCTGATCGCGGCCCAGCTCGGCGACGGGCAGCGGCCCGAGGTCGTCGATGCGGCGGTCGTGGTCGAGCTGACCCACCTGGCGACGCTGTACCACGACGACGTCATGGACTCCGCGCCGTTGCGCCGCGGTGCGCCGGCGGCGCACGAGGTGTGGGGCAACTCGGTCGCGATCCTCACCGGCGACCTGCTCTTCGCGCGGGCCTCCGCCACGGTCGCCGGCCTCGGCCCCGAGGCCGTCCGCATCCAGGCCTCCGCCTTCGAGCGGCTGTGCCTCGGGCAGCTGCACGAGACGGTCGGCCCACAGGGCGGCGAGGACGCCATCGCGCACTACCTGCGTGTCCTGGCGGACAAGACCGGCTCGCTGATCGCCACGTCGGCCCGGTTCGGGGCGATGTTCGCGGGCTGCCCGCCGCACGTGGTCCGGCTGCTCACCGAGTACGGCGAGAAGGTGGGCGTCGCGTTCCAGCTGGCCGACGACGTGATCGACCTGTCCGCGAGCGGCGCCGACACCGGCAAGACGCCGGGCACGGACCTGCGCGAGCGGGTCGCGACGATGCCGGTCCTGCTGCTGCGCGCGCGGGCCGCCCGGCCGGACGCCCTCGAGTCGGACCGCGAGCTGGTCGCGCTGCTCGACTCGGACCTCTCCGCCGACGTCGACCTGGACCGGGCGGTGCTGGGCCTGCGCGGTCACGACGTGGTCGCCGAGACCCGAGCGCTGGCCGTGCAGTGGGCGCACGAGGCCGTCGCCGAGCTCGCGCCGTTGCCCGCCGGGGTGGTCAAGGACGCGCTCCTGTCGTTCACGGACGCCCTGGTCGACCGCGCGTCCTGATCTGGCCGTCAGGCCGAGTCGCGCCACACGATCGGCGTCTCGAGCAGGATGCCGCCGAGCTCGGGCGACTCGCCGCGCAGCTGGCCGAGCACCGACTCCGCGGCGGCCTCGCCCAGGCCGGCCGCCGGCTGGTGCACGGTGGACAACCGGGGCTGGCTCTGCACGGCCCACGCGCTGTCGTCGAAGCCGACGATGCCGACGTCGTCGGGCACCCGGCGCCCCGCCTCGCGCAGGGCCTCCAGGGCGCCGGCCGCCACGGCGTCGGAGGCGGCGAACACGCCGTCGATCGCCGGCTCGCGCTCGAGCAGCTCGCGCATCCCGGTCGCGCCGGCCGCGTACGCGTAGAGCGGCACGCTCACCACGAGGGCCGGGTCGAACGCGGGCCCCAGCGCGTCGGTGAAACCGGCGAGCCGGTCCGCGCCTGAGTCGCGGTCGAGCGCCGCGGCGATCATGCCGACCCGTCGGCGCCCGGTTGACAGGAGGCGTTCGGTGATGGCCCGTGCCGAGCTGCGGTTGTCGATCCCGACGAACGGCAGTCGGCCGAGGTCGCGGGGGTGGCCGACGAAGGCGGCCGGCAGGGCGAGCTTCTCCACGATCCGCGTGAGCGGGTCGTGCTCGCGTGCGGAGACGATGATGGCGCCGTCGACGAACCCCCCGCTGAGGTAGCGCGCGACCCGGTCGTAGTCGCGTGCGGAGTCGATGATGAGGCAGACCATCTGGTAGTCCGCGCGGGACAGCGCGGTGTTGGCGCCGAGCAGGATGCCGCCGATGTTGGGGTCCTCGAGGAACAGCGAGTGGGGCTCGTGCACGAGGAAGCCGACCGCCTGCGAGCGCTGCATCACGAGGCTGCGGGCGGCGCTGTTGGGCACGTAGCCGACCCGTTCGATGGCGGCCTCGATGGCGACGCGCGCGGCGGCGGAGACGTAGGGCTCACCGTTGATCACCCGGCTGACCGTCCCGCGCGAGACTCCGGCCTCGACGGCGACGTCGAGGATGGTGGCGCGCTTGCGGCGGGCCGGGGCGGTGGACACGGGCCGACTGTATCGCCGACTGGTTCACCCACGGCTCTTGACACCTCGAGGTCGCCGTCCTTAGTGTGTGCACGTTCACAGAAACTCGACGGCGAGTTCTTGCTCCCGATCCTGTGCACGTTCACAGAAACGATGGGGAGCGCATGACACCGCGAGCGGCAGTCCAGCAGGGGTCGACCGGAGCGACCCCGTTCGTCCACGAGGGCATCGCGTTCGGCTGCGACTACAACCCCGAGCAGTGGGACAGCGAGGTCTGGCAGGAGGACGTCCTGCTCATGCGCGAGGCGGGCGTCGACCTCGTGGCCATCAACATCTTCGGGTGGTCGCACCTCGAGCCGCGTCCGGGCGAGTACGACTTCACCACGCTCGACACGGTCATGGACCTGCTGCACGAGAACGGGATCCGGGTGAACCTCGGCACCGGGACGTCGTCGCCGCCGCCGTGGCTGACCACCGCGCACCCCGAGATCCTGCCCATGGCGCAGGACGGCACGACCCGCTACCCCGGCGGCCGGCAGGCGTGGTGCCCGAGCTCGCCCGTGTTCCGTGCGCGCGCGCTGGGCTTCGTCGAGAAGGTGGCCGAGCGCTACGGGCAGCACCCCGCCGTCGCCGTCTGGCACGTGTCCAACGAGCTCGGCTGCCACAACGCGCTGTGCTACGACGAGGACACCGCGGCGGCGTTCCGCCGCTGGCTGCGGGCCCGCTACGGCACCATCGCCGCGCTGAACACGGCGTGGGGCACCTCGTTCTGGAGCCAGGTGTACGGGCAGTGGGACGAGATCGGCACCCCCCGGCTCACCCTCTCGAGCTGCAACCCCAGCCAGGTCGTCGACTTCCACCGGTTCAGCTCCGACGAGCTGCTCGACTACTACCGGCGTGAGGTCGAGGTGCTGCGCCGGTACTCGGTGGCCCCGGTCACGACCAACTTCATGGTGACCGCCCACATCCGCAACCTCGACTACTGGACCTGGGCGCCCGAGGTCGACGTCGTCGCCAACGACCACTACCTCGACCACCGGCTCGCCGACCCCACCACGGAGCTCTCGTTCGCGGCCGACCTGACCCGTGCGCTGGCCGGCGGGAAGGCCTGGCTGCTCATGGAGCAGTCGACCGGTGCGGTGAACTGGCAGCCGCACAACCTGGCCAAGGCGCCCGGGCAGATGACGCGCAACTCCCTCGCCCACGTCGCGCGCGGCGCCGAGGCGGTCTGCTTCTTCCAGTGGCGCGCCTCGCAGCAGGGCTCGGAGAAGTTCCACTCTGCGCTCGTGCCGCACGCGGGTACCGACTCCGCGCTGTGGCGCGAGGTGGTCGACCTGGGGGCGACCCTCGACCGCCTCGACGAGGTTGTCGGCACCCGGGTGGTGGCCGACGTCGCCCTGATGTTCAGCTGGGAGTCCTGGTGGGCGGGCGACGGCGAGTCCCGCCCGACGCACGCGGTCCGGTACCTGGACCAGGTGCACGCGGCCTACGCCGCGCTGCACCAGCTCGGCATCACCGTCGACATCGTGCCGCCGGACGCCGACCTGAGCGGCTACAAGCTGGTCGTCGTGCCGAGCCTGTACATGGTGACGGACCGGCAGGCGGCGAACCTGACCGGCTACGTCGCCGCGGGCGGGCACGCACTGGTGACGTTCTTCAGCGGCATCGTCGACGAGGACGACCGGGTGCGCCTGGGCGGGTACCCCGGGGCGTTCCGCGACCTGCTCGGGATCAGCGTCGAGGAGTTCTCACCCCTGCTGCCGGGGCAGACGGTCACGCTCGACTCGGGCGCGACGTCGAGCCTGTGGACCGAGCGGCTGCGGAGCACCGGCGCCCAGGTGATCGCCCGGTACACCGACGGCCCGCTGCCCGGCACACCGGCCATCACCCGGGCCGTGCACGGTGACGGCGCCGCGTGGTACCTCGCGACCGCGCTCGAGGCCGGCGCCCTGCGGGACGTGATGCGCACCGCCGCCCACGGTGCCGGCGTCGTGGCGCTCGGCCCGGAGAGCGACGGCACCGTCGAGGTCGTGCGCCGGGCGAGCGCGGATCGCAGCTACCTGTTCGTGATCAACCACGCGGGGCAGGACATCTCGGTCGCGGCCTCGGGCCACGAGCTCATCAGTGGAGCCACCGTCGACTCCACGCTGTGCGTACCCGCCGGGGCCGTGCGCGTCGTCAGAGAGGACACCGCATCATGAGTGCACCCGCGATCGTCTCTACCGCCCCCGTCGCTCGGGCCGGGGCGGCGGCGAAGAAGACCGGCGTGAAGCATCGCCGGGCGATCCTCACCTTCGTGCTGCCGTTCGGCACCCTGTTCGCGCTGTTCTACCTGGTGCCGATCGGCTACGCGATCCAGCGGTCGCTGCTCGTCATCGAGCGTGACGGCACGTTCGGCCAGGCCCGCGAGGTGTTCGGTGGCCTGTCGCAGTACGTCCTGGTGTTCCAGAACGGACCGTTCTGGCGGTCGATCGCCCGGGTGCTGACGTTCGGCGCCGTGCAGGTGCCGGTCATGCTCGGGCTCGCCCTGCTGTTCGCCCTGCTGCTCGACTCGCCGCTGCTGCGGGGCAAGAAGTTCTTCCGGCTGGCGTTCTTCGTGCCCTACGCGGTGCCCGGCGTGATCGCGGCGATCATGTGGGGATTCCTGTACTCCCCGAAGCTGTCGCCCTTCAGCGCCGTCACCGAGAACGTCGACTTCATGTCGGCCGACCTCGTGCTCTGGTCGATCGCCAACGTCGTGACCTGGGTCTACGTCGGCTACAACATGCTGATCATCTACTCGTCGCTGCTGGCGATCCCGACCGAGCTGTACGAGGCGGCGCGGCTCGACGGCGCCGGGCAGGTGCGGATCGCCTGGTCGATCAAGATCCCGCTGATCATGCCGGCGATCGTCCTGACGGCGATCTTCTCGATCATCGGCACCCTGCAGCTGCTCGCGGAACCGCAGGTGTTCCGCAGCTTCAGCTCCGCGGTGACCAGCACGTTCACCCCCAACCTGACGGTCTACTCGACGTCGTCCATCCCCAACTTCAATCTGGCCGCCGCATTCTCGGTCGTGCTCGCCCTGGCGACCTTCGTGCTCTCGTTCACGTTCCTGAAGTTCACGGCACGGAAGGAAGCGAAATGAGCACCGCGCTGGAGAGCCCGGCCCCGGCCCGGTCGAGGAAGGCGCGTCGCAGCGCCGGCAACACGGCGCCCACCGCGCCGACCGGTCCGCGCGAGAACCCGTTCGCCCGCTCGGGCGCCATGCTCGTGATGGGCGTGTTCACGCTGTACTTCCTCGTGCCGATCTGGTGGTTGCTGGTCGCCGCGTCGAAGTCGAGCAGCCAGTTCACCAGCACCAACCCGCTGTGGTTCGCCGACATGTCGATCGTCCAGAACATCGGCGACCTGGTCGCGTACCGCGACGGCGTGTACTTCCGGTGGCTGCTGAACTCGGTGTTCTATGCCGGCGCGGGGGCCCTGCTCGCGACGGTCATCGCCGGGATGTGTGGCTACGCGCTGGCGAAGTACCGCTTCCCGGGCCGCGAGGTGATCTTCAACGTCGTGCTCGGCGGGGTGCTCGTACCCGCGACCGCGCTCGCGCTGCCGCTGTTCCTGATCTTCAGCCAGGTCAACCTCACCAACACCTACTGGGCCGTCTTCCTGCCCAGCCTGGTGAGCCCGTTCGGGGTCTACCTCGCGCGCATCTATGCGGCGGCCAGCGTGCCGGACGAGCTGATCGAGGCCGCGCGGCTCGACGGCGCGGGGGAGGTGCGCACGTTCTTCACGGTCGCGGTCCGCCTGATGTTCCCGGCCCTGGTGACGGTGTTCCTCTTCCAGTTCGTGGCGATCTGGAACAACTTCTTCCTGCCGCTGATCATGCTGCGCGACGAGGCATTGTTCCCCGTCACCCTCGGCCTCTACTCCTGGAACTCCCAGGTGAACCAGATCCCCGAGCTGCGCGGGTACGTCCTGATCGGCGCGCTGCTGTCGATCATCCCGTTGATCATCACCTTCCTGCTGCTCCAGCGCTTCTGGCGCAACGGCCTCGGAACCGGGTCCGTGAAGTAGCTCCTTGCGTTCACCGCCCGCCCGGTCCGGGCCGGGCGGGACTGTCCCCCACCAAGAGAAAAGACACGCATCATGCGCATGAACAAGCGAGCGGCCACCGTTGCCCTGCTCTCTGTTGCCGCGGTCGGACTGGCCGGCTGCTCGTCGGCCGACTCGTCGCCCGACTCCTCGGGTGACGCCGCGGCCGCCGTCGGCGACTGCGCTCCTTCGACGGGCAAGGTCGACCTCACCTTCACGTCCTGGATCCCGGGGATGGAGGACGTCGTGGCTGTCTGGAACGAGCAGAACCCCGACATCCAGGTCGCCGTCCAGACCGGTCCGAACGGCAACGGTGGCACCTACCAGAACTTCTTCAACCAGCTCAAGGCCGGCAACGCGCCCGACCTCGGCCAGATCGAGTACGACGCGCTGCCGAACTTCCGGGTCCAGGACGGGTTGATGGACCTCGCCGCGTGCGACGGGGTCCTGGACGCGCAGGAGGACTTCGTCGACTGGACCTGGGGGCAGGTCAACTTCGGGGAGGCCGATGCGGTCTACGCGATCCCGCAGGACTCCGGCCCGATGGCGATGTTCTACCGCGCCGACCTGTTCGAGGCGAACAACATCGCGATCCCCACGACGTGGGCCGAGTACGCCACGGCCGCCGAGCAGGTGCGCGCCACGGGTGGGTACATCACGAACTTCTCCCAGAGCGACATCAACCAGTTCGCGGGCCTGGTGTGGCAGGCCGGCGGGACCTGGTTCCAGAACGACGGCACCGACTGGACCGTCGACCTCACGAGCGCGGAGTCGACCAAGGTGGCCGACTACTGGCAGGACCTGGTCGACCGCGACCTCGTCTCGGTCAACCCGCCGTGGACCACCGAGTGGGACAACGCCTACAACACCGGCTCGGACTGGACCTGGAACTCCGCAGCCTGGGGCGCCAACTCGATCATGAGCGGCGCGCCGGACACCGCCGGCAAATGGGCCGTCGCCCCGTCTCCGCAGTGGGAGGCCGGCGACGCGGCGAGCGGCAACTGGGGTGGCTCGTCCACCGCGGTGTTCAAGGGTTCGGAGCACCCGTACGAGGCCGCCCAGTTCGCACTCTGGCTGAACACCTCGGACGAGTCGCTCACGCTGCTCAACAAGTCCGCCAACCTGTACCCGGCCGCGAAGTCGGGCCTGGAGCTGCCCGTCCTGAAGGAGGGCGTCGCGTTCTACGGCGACCAGCCCATCTACGACGTGTTCGCCGAGGCCTCCGGTCAGGTGTCCGCGGACTTCGTCTGGGGACCGACCATGACGCAGACCTACAACGACGTGTCGGACGGCTTCAAGGCCGCAGTGAGCGGCCAGGGAACGCTGTCCGAGGCGCTCGCCACCGGGCAGGACTCGACGATCGCGGCCCTGGAGGCGCAGGCCATCCCCGTCAAGAAGTAGCGGCACCCAGCGTCGAGCCACCACCGCGCGCCGCGGCCGCCCGCCAGTCGGGTGCCTGCGGCGCGCGGTGGTGTCGCCTCAGCCGGCGGCTCGCGCGCGCCGGGCGAGCGCGTTCATGCGACCGTTTCGCACGCCGTCGGCCGTGAGGATCACCAGGGCGAGCCACACGAGCGCGAAGCCCCACCATCGCGCGACGGGCATCTGCTCGCCGAACACGAGCACCCCGAGCAGGAACTGCATCGTCGGGGCGATGTACTGCAGCATGCCGACGACCGACAGCGGCAGCCGGCGCGCGGCCGCGCTGAACATCAGCAGCGGCACGGCGGTCACGATCCCCGAGGACACCAGGGCCACGTCGTGCCAGGTCCCGTGCGTCCCGAAGCTCCCGGCCCCGGTCGCCCCGAGCCAGATCAGGTAGCCGAGCGCGATCGGGGACAGGATCGCCGTCTCCGCCGCCAGGCCGGCGATGGCGGGAACCGTGCGGCCGACCCGGTTCTTGATCAGCCCGTACATGCCGAAGCTGAACGCGAGCGTGAGGGCGATCCAGGGCAGCCGGCCGTAGCCCACCGTGATGATCACCACGGCGCCCGCACCGCAGCCCAGGGCCGCCCACTGCGCCGGTCGCAGCCGTTCGCCGAGCACGAAGACCGCGAGCAGCACGGTGACCAGCGGGTTGATGAAGTATCCGAGCGCGGCGTCGACCACCTGGTCGCTGAGCACGCTGTAGACGTAGACCGTCCAGTTCACGGCGATGAACACCGCCGCCACGGCGAGCAGGGCGAGCGTGCGGGGCGTGGCGAACGCGGACCGGAACGGGCCCCAGCCGCGGGTGACCGTGAGCAGCAGCAGGCAGAATCCCAGCGACCAGATGATCCGGTGGCCGATGATCTCGACCGCCCCGGCGGGCGCCAGCAGGGGGAAGTACAGCGGGAGGACGCCCCACAGCAGGTAGGCGCCCGCGCCGAGGGCCAGGCCCGTGCGGGAGGATCCGGCGGTGGGCAGGGGACGGGTCGCCGGAGTGCTCGGGAGGGTGGTTGCGGGGAGCTCCGGGGTCGTCACCCGGTGAATCTAGCGTCCCACGGGTTGGGTGATCGGGTGAGGTAACCCTCACCCGCCGTATGCTTTTCCCGAGCCGTGGGTTCGACCTTCGGCGCGCGCACCGCCCGTCAGGCACCCGATCTGGAAGGTCCTTCCGTCCCGTGAGTATCCGATCCTTGCGTGTCGCCGTCGTCGGCGCCGGCCCGGCCGGCATCTACGCCGCTGACATCCTCTCCAAGACGGA
>NZ_SDWW01000048.1 GCF_004168625.1 Pengzhenrongella frigida | reverse complement strand
CTGACAACACGGCGTAACGACTCACCCGCAACAGCATGCCAATGAGCACCAAACCGAGCTAGGGAGACATGCCCTAGCGCGCAGTGCTTTGCCCAGCAGTTCCGATCACGACCACACGTTCCGAACGAACCAGTTCCCGTCCCTCGCCATTGGCGCCGAAGGGGATCAGCACATGAGCACGACCATTTCCGGGGAGATCCAGCCTGAAGCCGGGATCGGCAAGCGCGACCCGAAGAAGGCTGCGATGAGCGGCTGGATCGGGAGCGCGCTCGAGTACTACGACTTCGCGTTGTACTCGCAGGCCGCGGCACTCGTCTTCCCGGCAGTCTTCTTCCCGTCCGGCAACCCGACAGTCGCCATCATCGCCTCGCTCGCGACCTACGCGGTGGGCTACGTCTCGCGTCCGATCGGCGCGATCGTCCTGGGCGCGTGGGGGGACCGGCACGGCCGCAAGAACGTGCTCACTTTCGCGATGCTGCTGATGGGGGTCGCGACCTTCGCGGTCGGGCTGCTGCCCACGTACGGCAAGGTCGGCATTCTCGCGCCCATCCTGCTGGTGACCCTGCGCCTGGTCCAAGGGTTCGCCGTCGCCGGCGAGCTCGGCGGTGCCAGCGCGATGATCGTCGAGCATTCCCCCGACGCAAGGCGCGGCTTCTTCGCGAGCTTCAGCCTGCAGGGCACGCAGTTCGGCTCGATCCTGGCCATGGGTCTCATGCTTCCGCTCGCCGCGGTCCTCGACGACAACCAGTTCCAGACCTGGGGCTGGCGCATCCCGTTCCTGCTGAGCGCCTTCGTCATCCTGGCCGGGTTCGTCATCCGCCGCCGGGTGGAGGAGCCCCCGGTGTTCCTCGCGCAGTCCGACGAGACCAAGGCGAAGCGTCAGTTCCCGATCGTCGAGCTCGTGCACACCCACCTGTGGGTCCTGGTCCGTTGCATCCTCATGACCCTCACCAACGTGATCGGCATGGCGACCCTCGTCTTCGGAGTCGCGTACGCCACCCAGGACGGGTACGGCATCGGCTTCACCAAGAGCGACTTCCTCTGGGTGACGCTCGTGGCCAACGTGGTTGCGGTCGTGACGATCCCGATGTTCGGTGCGCTCTCCGACCGGATCGGCCGGCGCACTCTGATGCTGGTCGGCGGGATCGGCGGCGGCCTGCTCGCGGGGGGCTACCTGTGGGCGATCGACCAGGGGAGCCTGCCGCTGGTCTTCGTGTGCGTCGTCGTCATCCAGGGCGTCTTCTTCCAGATGTGGAACGCCACCTTCGCCACCTTCTACCAGGAGCAGTTCCCGATGCGCATCCGGGTGACCGGGTTCGCGGTGTCGCAGAACGTCGGCCTGATGATCGCGGCATTCTTCCCGAGCATCTTCACCGCGATCGCTCCCCCCGGCACGACGAACGTCCCGCTCGTGATCGGGTCCATGACGTTCGGCATCTGCCTCGTCGCGGCGCTGGCCACGTTCTTGTCGGCCGAGACCAAGGGCACCTCGCTCGAGGACCTGGAGACGCCGTCGGGCGCCGGTCAGCGGTCTCTCAAGCCCAGCAGCGTCTGAGCCCGCGCACTCGTGCCGTCGACCGCTCGAGAACGCGATCGACGGCACGAGTGCACCAGACTCGTCGCACACCGCCCGCCCCCGCCCCGAACAGCACGACTAACGGAGATCCGGCTATGACGAAGACGCCGCACGAGATGCCGAAGGCGTGGCCGGTGAAGCACAGTGCGCTGCTGCGGGCGCCGGAGCGGTTCATCTCCCGCGAGGGCATCGACGAGCTGGTGCGTCGACTGACCGACAACCTGGTCAACATCACGGACGAGACCGGGGAGTTCCTCCTGCGGCTCGACGACGGCCGGGTCATCGACACCAAGGGCTGGGCGGGCTGGGAGTGGACCCAGGGGATCGGCCTGTACGGGATCTGGCAGTACTACGACCAGACCGGCGACCCGGCGATGCGGGACATCGTCGACTCCTGGTTCGCCGCCCGGCTGGTCGAGGGCACGACCAAGAACGTCAACACGATGGCGCCATTTCTGACCCTCGCCTACCGGTACGAGGAGACGGGAGATCGCACGCTGCGGCCCTGGCTCGGCTCGTGGGCCGAGTGGGCGATGCGCTCGATGCCGCGCACGCCGCACGGCGGCATGCAGCACATCACGCTGGCTGAGGAGAACCACCACCAGCTGTGGGACGACACGCTCATGATGACGGTCCTGCCGCTGGCGAAGATCGGCCTGCTGCTCGACCGGCCCGACGACGTCCGCGAGGCGACGTTCCAGTTCCTCACCCACGTCGCGTACCTCATGGACCGTGAGACGGGGCTGTGGTTCCACGGCTGGTCGTTCGAGGGCCACCACAACTTCGCGAAGGCCCGCTGGGCCCGCGGCAACTCGTGGCTCACGATGGTGATCCCCGACTTCCTCGAGCTCGTGGACCTGCCGGAGTCCGACCCGGTGCGCCGGTTCCTGATCCAGGTCCTGGACGCCCAGGTCGCTGCCCTCGCCGCGTTGCAGGCCGACACCGGGTTGTGGCACACGCTGCTGGACGACCCGGAGTCGTACTGCGAGGCCTCCGCGACGGCGGGCTTCGCGTACGGGATCCTCAAGGCCGTGCGCAAGGGGTACCTCGACGCGACCTACTCCCCAGTGGCGGAGAAGGCGGTCCAGGGGATCGTCGCGAACGTCTCCGACGACGGCGAGCTGCAGCAGGTGTCGTTCGGCACCGGCATGGGGTCGGACCTGGACTTCTACCGGGCGATCCCGCGCACCTCGATGCCCTACGGGCAGGCCATGGCGATCCTGTGCCTGGCGGAGTACCGGCGCACCTACTACTGAGTCGCGCCCGAACGACGGCGCGATCACCCGACCCTACGAAGGAGAGCGCATGAGACTCGTCAGCGTTGACATCGACGGACAGGAACGGCCCGGCGCCGTCGTGGCCGGCCCGGACGGCGTCGACCGCGTGCTGGATCTGAGCGCGATCACGGGCAGCGCGACCCTCGCGCAGCTCCTGGCCGACGACGCGGCGCTCACCGCCGCGCGCGCTGCGGTCGGCCGGGCGGACAGCACGGTCCTGCCCCGGCTGGCGGACGTGCGGCTCGCGCCGCCGGTGCGCCCGCGCACGATCCTGTGCCTCGGCTACAACTACGAGGGTCACGTCGAGGCCGGGCTGAGTCCGGAGACACCGCCGCCCTATCCGAACGTCTTCATCAAGACCGCGAACACGATCGGTGGTCCGCGCGACCTCGTGGTGATGCCGCCCGCCGCGACCGACGTCGACTACGAGGGCGAGATCGCCGTCGTGATCGGCCGGGTCACCCGCGACGTCGACGAGGCGGACGCGATGGCGCACGTCGCCGGGTACACCCTGTTCAACGACGTGTCCGACCGCGGCTGGCAGAACCGCGCGAGCCAGTGGGCCCTGGGCAAGAGCGTCGACGGTTTCGGTCCGCTCGGCCCCTGGATCGTGACCACCGACGAGGTGCCGGACCTGGCAGGCCGGCTGATGGAGGTCGAGCGCGACGGCGTCGTGACGGTGCGGGCCAGCACGGACGCGATGGTATACGGCGTCGCGTTCTTGGTGCACTACCTGTCCCAGATCATCACCCTGCAGCCCGGCGACATCATCTCGACCGGGACCCCCGCCCGGTCGGCGCAGGCCCAGGCGGTCCACGTGCCGCTCGCCCACGGAGAGACGGTGACCGTCCGGGTCACCGGCCTCGGGGAGCTCACGACGACGTTCGTCCGGTCCTGAGGGAAGCTGACCGTCGGGGATCAGCCTCGATCGGCCTGGGTGCCCCCGCGTCGCTGCTCCTGATCTCAAGCCGGGCGGCGCTGCGGGTGTCCCGCGGGCTGTGCGGCCATCGCGGGACCACGACTCCCAAGGTCAGCAGCATCACGTGGGCCGCACCGACGACCACGTCTGGGAGGGGTTCGGTCGCGAGCAGTGTGGTGAAGTCCGCGGTGGCGTGGACCACGATCAGTGGCCAGATCCAGCGAAATCTCCACTGGAAGGCGGCGAGGGCGAACCCGAAGATGGCGGACAAGGCCACATTGCCGAGGATGTCGCCAGCGGCCCTCGACGTCAGTGCAAAGGCGGACAGGTGCTGCAGCCCGAACAGTGCGCCGGTGAAGGTCACCGCCACGGCCGGGCGGTACGCCTCCCGCAGCCGTGAGAGGACCACGCCTCGGCTGATCAGTTCCTCATTGAAGCCGACGAGCACCAGGGTGAGGGCCCAGAGTGGATAGCCGGGGGCGCGTTCCGTCAGTCCGCTAGGCAGAGCCCACGAGATTGCCTCGACAGCCAGGGGGATCAGGACGACGAGCGCAGCCCAGGAGCGCCACGCCACTGTCGCTCCGGAGGATCGCCACAGGCGCCGTCTCGTCATCAGGACGACGGCCAGGATCGACACAGCAGTATTGGCCACCAGGCCCAGGTACCAGCCGTCGATGCCGACCGCGCCGGCGATCGCGAGCACGGCCAGCATCGTGAGGAAGCGAAGTACGTGAACACCCGCGGCGTCCACGAGGGGGTGGAGTCGCACCTGACGGCTCCTTGCCTCTGATGTGATGCCTCGGTGATGGTCCGGCGCCCATCAAACCGTCCGCGCGTGAACTCCGGGTGTCACCCAGACCCTGCGGAGATGAATCACCGCAGGGATGGTTCCGGCTCGCCCACACCACTGGGGGAGTGGGGTGGTTCACCTGGCCGCTGATGGGCTTGCGGCGGTGCCGACCGTCGGCGTCGACTCCAGATAGCGCTTGAGGCTCGCCCAGTTGGTGGCCTCCTGACGCCGGCCCACGCGGACGATGATCGGGCGGAGGGCCTTGAGCGCACCGTTGGGCTGAACCTCGAACGACCAGCGCAACCGGGTGCCACCGACGGTGGGCTCGAACGTCAGCACGCCGCGGATCTCCGCCGACGGCATCGTCGTCGTGCTCGCGAGCCGCGTGGGACGGTCGTACTCCGTGGTCTCGAGGACCATGTCCGGCGTGCGTCGCGACTTCATGGTCGCTCGGAACTGAGTCCCGGTGCCGATCGCGCCGTCGGTGAGCTTCTCAGCACGCAGCATCCGAGGGTTGTACTTCGGCTCATTGCGCTCGTCGGCCACGAAGTCGAACACCTCGGAGATGGGCCGACTGATCACGATCTCACCGCGGATGCTTGCCGCCATCTCGGTGCCTCTCTCCTGCCGGTGTGCGGGGTCAGGCCGGGTGGATGACCTCCTTGCCGTCGATGACCTCGATGTCGCCGTGGCCGAGCGACCCGGCCGGTTGCAGCGTCAGGGCGACGGCCCCCGAGGATGTGGTCGTCGACCGGACGAGGGTGAGCGACCCCGGGGCGCTGCCGTCGCGGAAGAGTCGCTTTCCCCGCCCGACGACGACCGGGAAGATGATCAGCCGGTACTCGTCGATCAGGCCGGCGTCGTGCAGCGTGTGGGCCAGTGTGCAGCTGCCATGGACCTGGAGCTCGCCGCCCGGCTTCGCCTTGAGCCGTTCAACCGCGGCGGGGACGTCGCGGGCGATGACGGACGAGTTCTGCCACCCGGGATCTCGCAGCGTGGTCGAGACCACGTGCTTGGGCCTGGTGTTGAGAACCGTGGCCACGACGTCGTCCGGATCGGTGATCTGGGACCAGAAGGCGTGCATCATGTCGTAGGTCGTCCGGCCGAACAGGATCTCGTCGGTCTGCGCGAACCAGGCGTCGACGATCGCCCCGAACTCCTCGTCGACGAAGGGCACGACCCACCCGCCCTGGTCGAAGCCGCCGGACCGGTCCTCGTCCGGTCCGCCGGGTCCCTGCATGACGCCGTCGAGGCTGAGGAAGACGTTGAGGGTGAGCTTCATCGTGGTCTCCTTGTCGAGGCCGGCTGGCCGCCTGTCGCATGACCGCGGGATCACCCGTGCTCAGGTCGGCGGAGGTAGTACTCGGTGAACTCGCGGCAGCGTCCCTCGCCGTCGAACCGCATCACGAAGCAGTTCTCATACGTGCGCACGACCGGCCCTCCCGGCAGCGCGCGATAGCGCGAGGTGCCGGTCGCCACGACGGTGGCACCGTCGACGGCGACCGGTGAGTACTCGGCCTCGTACGTCCCCGGTTCATCACGGGTGGAGCTGTCATCCGCGCCGCTCTCGCCCAGCCAGGACGCGACGACGGCGTCCCGACCGAGGATCGGCTCGTCGTAAGGGTGGTAGCGGTACGCGACATCGTGGCTGAACAGTCCGGCTATCTCGCTCGGCTCGTAGGACAACCACGCGGCGACGTACCGGTCGAGCCAGCCCTGAGCAGCCTCTTTGTCCATCTGTCTACCTTACGAGCGATCGAGATTCCCGTCTCGGCCAGGGGCGCAGACCGTTCGCGGACTCGATGACACCACAATCGCTTGACGAGACACCACGATGGTGTCATCGTGGTGACATGGAACTTGGACAGTACGTCAGCGAGCTGCAGCGTCAGCTGGTGGATGCCGCGGCGAACGGCGCCCCGGACACGCTTGCCGTCGCGGAGCGGCTCGTCGGCGCACTAGATGCCGCGACGCGGCTCGTTCTCCTCGACGCCCTGTCGGCCGCGGTCGGCGAGATCACCCGCGACCTCGCGCCCGGCTCGGTGGACCTGCGGCTGCGCGGACGGGAGGTCGAGTTCGTCGTCGTCCAGCCCAACAACGAGGGTGACGCCGACGAGCGGCCCGCGGCCACCGTCGACCTCGACGAGGCGAGCACCTCGCGCACGACGCTGCGCCTGCCGGACGCGCTCAAGGCGCGGGTGGACGACGCGGCGGCGGCCGACGGACTGTCCGTCAACACCTGGCTGGTCCGAGCGGTTGCGGCCGCGCTCCAGCCCAAGCAACGACGCTCCACGCAGCGCACGCTGCGCGCCGGCGACAACTTCGCGGGCTGGGCGCGCTAGCCCGCTCGGCCACCACCTCCATCAACCACGCAGACCCGCGGGGTCGCACGAGCACGCCCACAGAAGGGACAGCGGCACTCATGCCCACCTACAGCACCCCCACCCCCATCGACCTCGCCATCAACCTGCAGGTCGGCGCGATCGAGGTCATCGCCGGTGACCGCGCCGACACGGTCGTGACCGTGTCGCCCAGCAACCCGGCGAAGGCGGTCGACCGCCGAGGCGCGGAGGAGACCAAGGTCGACCTCAACGGCCAGCGACTCACCATCTCCGGCGTGCGGCCCCGCTTCAGCTGGCTCGGCCCCACCGAGTCGGTCGACGTGCGGGTCGAGCTGCCGACGGGGTCGCGGGTCACCGCCGAGATCGCCATGGGCGCCGTACGCGCCGTCGGACGGCTCGGCGCCACCCGGATCAAGAGCTTGATGGGTCCCGTGGACGTCGACTCCACCGGTGACCTGTGGCTGCGCGCCGGGCACGGCAACGCGACCGTGGGTACAGCCGACGGCGGGATCGAGATCACGGCGGACCACGGTCAGATCCGGGTCGGCACGGTCACCGGCGACGCGATCCTCAAGGCGTCGCACGGCTCCGTCCAGATCGGGGAGGCGGGCGGCGATCTCGACGCGAAGCTCTCCTACGGCGACCTGGAGATCACGACGGCGCTCGCCTCCGTCGCGGCGAAGACCGCGTACGGCGCCATCCAGCTGCGCGAGGTCTCGAGCGGCTCCATCCAGCTCGAGAGCGGATTCGGCCAGATCACCATCAGCGTGCGGCCGGGCGTCGCCGCCTGGCTCGACCTGGCCTCGAAGGACGGGCACGTGCGCAGCGAGCTCGACGGCGACCGCGCCCCGGACGATTCCGAGCAGTCCGTCGCCGTCCGTGCCCGTACCCGCGGCGACATCACCATCCGGCGCGCGCGATGACGTCGGGCAACGAGCAGAAGGGAACCACACCCATGACAACCACAGCGATCGACGTCCGCGGGCTGCGGAAGTCCTACGGTGCCAAGCTCGTGCTCGACGACGTCGACCTCGCCGTGAGCGCGGGCACCGTCACCGCGCTGCTCGGCCCGAACGGCGCCGGCAAGACGACGACCGTGCACATCCTGTCCACGCTCCTGCGACCCGACGGCGGCACGGCAGCCGTGAACGGATGCGACGTCGTGCGCGATCCGGACGGTGTGCGCGCGGTGATCGGCCTGACCGGCCAGTTCTCGGCGGTCGACAAGCTGCTGACGGGGGAGGAGAACCTCCTGCTGATGGCCCGGCTGCGCCACCTCGGTGCGAAGCGTTCGAAGACTCGGGTGGCCGAGCTGCTCGAGCAGTTCGACCTCGTCGAGGCCGCACGCAAGCCGCTCGCGACCTACTCCGGCGGGATGCAGCGCCGCCTCGACCTCGCGATGACCCTCGTCGCGACCCCGAGCGTGATCTTCCTCGACGAGCCCACCACGGGCCTGGACCCACGCAGCCGCCACACCATGTGGGACATCGTGCGCGGCCTCGTCGCGGACGGCACGACCGTGCTGCTCACCACCCAGAACCTCGCGGAGGCGGACGAGCTCGCGGACCGGATCGCGGTGCTCGACGGCGGCCGCATCGTCGCCGAGGGGACACCGGACGAGCTCAAGCGCCTCGTGCCCGGCGGGCACATCCGGCTCCGGTTCGCGGATGCCGCGGCGCTCGACGCCGCCTCCCGCGTGCTCGACGAGTCCGCGCGCGACGACGCGGGGCTCGCGCTCACCGTGCCGAGCCACGGCGGGGTCCGCGCGCTGCGCACCGCGCTCGACCGCCTCGATGCGGCCGCCCTCGAGGTCGACGACCTCAGCATCCACACCCCGGATCTCGATGACGTGTTCTTCGCACTCACGGGCCGCCTCGACGCGAAGGGAACCGAGTCATGACCGCCACCACCGCCCAGCGCCCCCCGGCCCCGGGGGCCGCCCGGCAGTCGCACGTCGTCGCCGACGCGCTCACGATGCTGCACCGCAACCTGCTGCACATGGTGCGGTACCCGGGCCTGTCGGTGTTCACCATCGTGGGGCCGGTGGTGCTCCTGCTGTTCTTCGTGTTCGTGTTCGGCGGCACGCTCGGGGCCGGCCTGCCCGGGGTCGACCCGGCCGGCGGACGGGCGGCGTACGTCGAGTACGTCCTGCCGGGCATCCTGCTGCTGACCATCGCCGGCAGCGCCGGCGGCACCGCGACGACGGTCGCGATGGACATGGCCGAGGGGATCACGGCGCGGTTCCGCACGATGGCGATCTCGCGGGCGGCGGTGCTCGCCGGGCACGTGCTCGGCAACACGATCCAGGCGATCATCGCCGTCGCGCTCGTGCTCGGCGTGGGCCTGCTGATCGGCTTCCGTCCGACCGCCGGCCCGATCGAGTGGATCGCCGCCGCCGGGCTGATCGTGCTCATCGCGTACGCGATCACCTGGCTCGGGGTCGCGATGGGCATGCAGGCGAAGTCGGTCGAGACGGCCAGCAACTGGCCCCTGCTGCTGATGTTCCTGCCGTTCCTCAGCAGCGGTTTCGTGCCGACCGAGTCGATGCCGCAGGGGATGCAGTGGTTCGCGCAGTACCAGCCGTTCACCCCGTTCATCGAGGCCGTCCGCGGACTGCTGCTCGGCACCCCGCTCGGCGGGAGCGTGGCGCTCGCGATCGGGTGGTGCGTCGTGCTCGCCGTCGGCGGCTACGCCTGGTCGATGGCGATCTACGAGCGGAAGTCGGTGCGCTGAGCCGTTCGGCCGGCGGCTCGAGAGCGCCGCGCCGCGGGGCGTCAGCCCGCGACGGTGCCGGAGTTCACGGCCGGCTCGCGCAGCCGGGAGAAGGTGCCCAGGTCGATCGTCAGCCCGCTGACGGCGCCCTGGTAGGCGACCGGGTCGGTGTCGTGATCGACTCCCGCGGCGACCGCCTCGATGATGTCGGCCATGAACTCGCCCACGATCGGCGCGTTCTTGAACTGGTTGCCGCTCGTACCCATGGCGACGAACCAGCCGGCAGCGTCCGTCCGGTCGTAGATGGGCGTCCAGTCGGTCGTGACGTCGTACACCCCGACGACGCCGGTCGGCCGTGGCGGGATCCTCAGTCGGGGGAACCGGCGGGCGGCCCGGGTGACCTGCCGGTCGAACATCTGGGCGGTGCGGCGCGGGTTGACCTCGTCGGGGTCGGTCACCCACTCGAGCGGGTCGCACGCGGGCTCGGTGCCGCCCACGACCAGACCGCCCGAGAGCTCCGGCCGGAGGTAGTAGCCCAGGTCCTGGTCCGCGACGCTCGGGCCGATCCCGCCGGGCGGGTTGAAGCCCGCCGGTGCGGGCACGGCGTGGACCTCCTGGCGCAGCGGCCGGGTGGTCACCCGGAACTCACCGCCCACCCCCGCGAGCGCGTTCAGGGCGCCGGACCACGGACCGGCGGCGTTGACCACGACCGGCGCCGACAGGAGCGTGCCGTCGTCGAGCCGCAGCCGCCAGGAGTCGTCGGCCTGCTGGGCCACCTCGACGACCCGGCGCCGGAACACCATCCGCGCCCCGCGGCGCACGGCGGCGGCCGCGAAGTTGTGGCACGCCAGCCGGGGATCGTCGATGAAGCCGGCCTGCGGCGTGTACAGCGCCCCGAGATCGCCGTCGGGCTCGTTGAAGAAGTCGTCGTCGTCCAGGGGGCGCGGCGGGTAGAAGTGGCCGGTGTCGATCCCCGGCAGCGCGCGGGCCAGGTCGTCCGGTGCCCATTCCTCGTAGGTGATGCCGAGCTGCTGGAAGAAGTCGATCGAGCGTTCCCGCGGGAACGTCTCGACGTCGAGCATCACCATGCCGTTGCGTCGGAGGGTGACCAGCGCCTCGTCCTGCGGGGCCTGCAGGTAGTCGCGCAGGGACGCCCACAGGTCGGCGGCCTCCCAGGCGGTCACGGCCGACTCCAGCACCGAGTAGTTGAACCGGACGATGCCGCTCGACGCGCTGGAGCTCCCGAAGCCGGCGCCGGCCGCCTTGTCGACGACGACGACCTCGTGCCCGCGTGCGGCGAGCTGAGCGGCGATCGAGGAGCCGATGATGCCGGCTCCCACGATGATCGCGTCAGCGGTCTGGTTCATGGCGTGCCTTTCGATCGGGGTCACAGGGCCCGGGCCCGCACGGCGGCGGCGGCCTGCGGCAGGACGGCGAACACGTCCCCCACGATGCCGAGGTCGGCGATGTCGAAGATCGGCGCGCCCGGGTCGGAGTTGATGGCGATGATGGTCCGGGCCGATCGCATGCCCGCGACGTGCTGGATCGCGCCGGAGATCCCGGCGGCGATGTACAGCTGCGGGGCAACGGTCTTGCCGGTCTGCCCCACCTGGACGTCGTGCGGCAGCCAGCCGGCGTCCACGGCGGCCCGCGACCCGCCGATGGCGGCACCCAGCGCGTCCGCGAGGTCCTCGACCGGACCGAGGTCGCCCGCGAGCCCGCGCCCGGCCGCCACGATGACGCTCGCGGCGGCGAGGTCGGGCCGACCGGTCACCGCGCGCGGGGTTCGGCTGAGCACGCGGACGCGCGTTGCCGGGTCCGCTGGGAGGTCGACGTGGATCGGTGCGACCGCGGACACCCGGATCGTGGGGTCGGCGTCGCTCGCACCGAGCGCCACGGTAAGGACCGGGATCCCGCGGGTGACCTGGCACGTGGTCAGGTACGAGCCGGCGAAGGCCGAGATCGTCGCCACCAGGGCGGCATCCACCCCGACCGCCCTGGTGATCACCCCGCTGTCCAAGGCGACTCCGAGCGCGGCGGCCACCTGCGTGCCGTCCACCGAGCTGGGCAGCAGCACGGCGACGACGTCGCCGGCCGCGACGAGCGCGGCGAGCAGCGCGGCGACCGGCCCCGCCAGGAGCGCGTCCGGGTCCTGCGGCTCCGCGACGAGCACCCGCGCTCCGTGGCCGGCGACCTGGTCGCACAGATCGCCGTCGGCGGGCCCGACCAGGACGGCCACGGGGTCCCCCCAGCTGCGCGCCAGGGTGAGCAGCTCGGCGCCGGACCGGGTGGCGCTGGTGCCGTCGTGCTCGACCAGGACGAGGACGTCGCTCACGGTGCGAGCTCCAGCTCTGCCAGGAAGGCCGCCAGATGCTCGCCCGCGTGCCCGTCGTCGTGCAGGATCCTCCCCGCTGCCCGCGCCGGCACGGCCGTGACCGATCGCACGGCGGTTCCGGATCCGGCCGCACCGACCACAGCCGGGTCGATTCCCAGGGTCGTCAGGCTCCAGGTCTCGACGGACTTGCGGCGCGCGGCCATCGCGACGCGCGCGGTCGGGTAGAGCGCCGGGTCCGAGCGGTCGCTCACGGACACCACCGCGGGCAGCTCGCCCACGAGCACGAGCGTCTCGTCGTCGGTGTCCCGGCGGATTCGCACGGTGCGCTCCTCGACCTCGACGCGCGCCGCGCTGAGCAGTACCGGCAGGCGGAGCCGCGCCGCGACCATCGCCGGGACCAGTGAGGTCCCGGCGTCGGTCGAGGACGTGCCGGTCACCACGAGGTCGACCGCCCCGATCGCCTGCACGGCCGCGGCGAGCACGCGGGACGTGGCGAGGGCGTCGGAACCGTGCAGCGCCGGATCCTCGACGTGCACCGCCCTGTCGGCGCCGAGCTGGAGGGCGCGACGCGCCGCCTCATCGGCATCGGGCGGGCCCATCGTGAGGGCGACCACCTCGCCGCCGTGCTGCTCGCGGGCGCGCCGTGCCACCTCGAGCGCGTACTCGTCCAGCTCGCACAGCACGCCCTCGACCTCACGGTCCACCGCGAGGTCGAGGGCAAAGCCGCGCTCCAGAGCGTCGGGCACGTACTTGACCAGCACGACGATCCTCATGAGGGCTCCCGTTCTTCAGGTCTGATCCGCGCCGGCGTCAGAAGGCCGCGAGGACCTCGCCGTCGGGCCAGCGCTGCTCGATGAACGCCTTGACCTCGGGGGAGTGCAGGAGGTCGTCGAGCGTGGCGAGGGCCTCGCTGTCCTTGTCTTCGGAGCGGAAGGCCAGGAAGTTGGCGTACGGGTTGTCTTCGCCGGACTCGATCAGGAGCGAGTCCTTCGCCGGGTTGAGGCCGGCCTCGAGCGCGTAGTTGCCGTTGATGATCGCCAGGTCGACGTCGGGCAGCGCCCGGACCAGCTGCTCGGGGGCCGTCTCGATGAACTCGAAGTTCTTCGGGTTCGTCTTGATGTCGAGAAGCGTGGCGAGCTCGTCGCCGGTGTCGTTCAGCGTCAGCAGGTCGTTGGAGACCAGCAGATCGAGCGCACGGGCCTGGTTGCCCGGGTCGTTCGTGATGCCGAACGTCGCACCGTCGGGGATGTCGGCGAGGTCGGTGATCTTGTCGGAGTACAGCGCGTAGGGCTCGATGTGCACGCCCTCGAAGTGGTCGAACTCGTAGCCCTGCGCGGCGACCTGGGACTCGAAGTACGGCAGGTGCTGGAAGTAGTTCGCGTCCAGCTCGCCCTCGGCCAGCGCGGTGTTGGGCAGCACGTAGTCGTCGAACGTCGTGATGTCGAGCTCGAGGCCGGCGTCGGTGGCCAGGTTGGCCTGGACGAACTCGAGGATCTCGGCGTGCGGCGTGGGGCTCGCGCCGACCACGAGCGTGGTGAGCTCGCCGGCCGCGGCGGACGTCGGCGCATCGGCCGTGGCGTCGTCCGAGGCGCAACCGGTCAGTGCCAGTGCGATCGC
Organism: Pengzhenrongella frigida; assembly: GCF_004168625.1. Lineage (GTDB taxonomy): Bacteria > Actinomycetota > Actinomycetes > Actinomycetales > Cellulomonadaceae > Pengzhenrongella > Pengzhenrongella frigida. The sequence continues at coordinate 17,817 of NZ_SDWW01000048.1, read as the reverse complement.
CGCGATGGCGGCGACGCCGCCGAGTGCCTTCGTCGGGTTCTTCATGAGAGTCCTTCCAAACGGGTGCCCAGACGGGCGCGGGTGGTGAAGCCATGGGTGATCGAGCTGGCACCGCGGGGCGGTGCCGACGACCTCGACCAGGGGGGACGATCGGACGAACCCACACAGGGGCGCGTCAGGTCGGCGCCGATGCCGGGGAACGTTTCAGGGGTGGGGACGACAGGTCAGTCCCGCGGTCGGCCGACGCCCGTCTGGGCGTCGCCGGGCGCTCAGCTCAACAGCTGCAGCGCATGGCCAGGCAACACATTCGCGCCGCGGTGTGCACCGAGGGCGAGAAGGAGGTGTTGTCGGGGGCCATGTTCCGGAGTCCATCACGGGGACGTCCGGTGGGTGGAGATGCGTCCAGATGGTGGGATCGGAGGGGGAGGCCGACTCGGGACGCGGTCACGTCCACGCGCGCGCAACGGCCTCCGGCTGGGTGGTGATGCCCGCCATCGCGTCGAGCTGCGCCCACCAGCGGCGATTTCCCGGGTCGCCGAGACGTGCCGTGCCGGACGTCGATTCGCCCGGGACCTCACGGTCGCGGGCGCGCTGGGCGGTGGGGGTGGCCGTGGGGGTGGGGGTGACGACGGTGGTGGTCATGAGGGTCCTTCGGGGCGTCTGCGGGTCGTCGTCGCTGTCGCGGTCGGTCGAGGAGCCGGACGACCTCGAACGGGGGGACAGGGCGACGGGTGGGCCTGGTGCCGGCGTCAGCCGGCCACGAACTGGTCAGCTGAGCTGACAGCAGGCCCGACAGGAGCACGGAAGGACGCGGACCGAGCGGCGGCGAGGTGCGCCCGAGAGCGGGGCCGCGCTGGTGGTGATCGTCATCGGCCCCTCGCTCTCTCGTGATCGGTGGTGCTCATGACACCCGACCGACCGGTCGGTGTCAAGGACCGGCCGGTTCGTCTCGCATCGTGAGGTCGGCCGGTGACCTTCAGGCCGTGGTGGTGACGGTGGTGGCTGTCATCACGGCGGCCAGCACCGCCGCCTGCGCGACGTGGACCGGGCGTGCGACCGCGGCGGGCGTCGCGGTGGCGTCGGCGGTCGCCTGGGTGATGGCCTTGGCTCGGGCGTCGGCCTGCTTGCGGTGATGCTTGTCGACGACGTTGCGCACCATGGCGAGGGGGCGCAGCAGCGAGATGAGCAGGGCCGTGTGGGCGTCGGGCTCGCCGCTGTAGACCAGTACGCGCTGCAGGCGTGCCCGCAGCTCGTGCTCGAGCGCCGGATCGACGTCGGGCCACGGGGCGGTGACAACCAGCCCCAGCGCGGTGCAGCGCTCCTCGGTCAGCGCCCCGCGCTCGGCCAGCGAGGTGGCGATCTGGGTGCGCAGGGGCGCCAGGGCGGGCGGCAGCTGGGTCAGCCAGTGCTGCGCCGGGCGGGGCTCGTCGCTGGCAAGCAGCTCGGTCAGGGTGGCGGCCAGGAGCGGGCGCGAGGCCGTGCCGGCGACGCCGACGAGGGTCTTTCCCTTGGCGACCACCAGCCCTTCGGCCGCGAGGTCCAGCAGGAGCGCCCCGGCGAGCCCGGTGCCCAGAGCGACGGTGGCACCGGGCTGGTCGGACTCGTCGTCGTGCGCGAGCAGGAGGAGTTCCTCAGAGAGCGTCATTGCAGTCATGTGCCGACCCTGGCACAGCTCGGCCGCCCCCACCCGGGACCACCGGAGCATCTTGTGTCGAGGTCGGGTGACAAACGATGGCAACCGCTTGTCACGGTGGCCGTCCCGCGTGCTGTGTGGACGGCGGCGGCGATCGCCGACCGGAAGGAGCTCATCGAGGCCGCGGGACTGACGTGGTCGGTGGTGGAGTCCATCCCGGTGCACGAGGACATCAAGCGAGGAGGCCCGTCGCGGGACCGGTGGATCGCGGCCTACCAGGAGTCCGTGCGGAGTGGAATGTCAGCCAGGCGCGCTATCGGCCGGCCTTCGAATTCCTCGGATACCCGCAGGTAGCGCAGCGGGGCGTTCCTGTCAATTGTTCGAGGAATTACGCAGGTCAGAGCCGTGAATGTGCCGGGAGCGGTTCGCGGGAGTCAAGGTGCGGGTTACGTTGGAGGCATGACTACCACAAAGATCACCATGCATCCCGGTGCCGAACGCGACGTTGCGGCCATCGTCCTGACCGCGGCAAATGAGGCGGCGGCCGCGGTCGGTCCCGCGGCTGGGCGCTCGGCGGAAGAGATTGTCGAACAGCTCAACAACGAGCTCACGACGCGGGGTTTGGACCTTCCCGCAGAAACGCTGAACAATGCAGCCGCGGAGATTCTGGCGGGCAACCCGTTCGAGTTCAGCGGCGGACTCTGACGTCAGATCGCCGGCCTCCGGGCCGCGATCCGCTCGACCACGCCGAGGTGCAGGCGCTCATGGGCCTCGAGGGCGAAGCCCATCGCGAGGACGGCACGCAGGGGGCGGTGACAGTAGCGCTCGCCCTGCGTCGGCACGGTGACCACGTCGACCAGTCGCTGGAGCACGCGCACGGGCAAGACCGAGGACTCGACGTGGTCGGCCAGGAGCAGGAGACCCCCGGGGCGAAGGACCCGGGCCATCTCGGCCAGCGCCTGGTCGGCATCGGGGATGCTGCACAGCGCGAAGGTCGAGACCACGGTGTCGAACTGCGCGGCGCGGAAGGGCAGGTCCCTCGCGTCGCCGTCGCGCAGGGTGACCTCGCGGTGGAGGCGGTGGGCGCGCGCCCTGGCGACGGCCAACATCGCAGGGCTCCACTCGATACCTGTCAGCGAGAGGCCGATCGGGTAGTGCTCGAGATTCAGGCCGGTCCCGATCGCGACCTCGAGCGTGTCGCCGGTGGCCCGTCGGCACAGCCACGGCCGCGTACCGGCGAACAGCCTGCGCTCGGCCCAGGTCGTGCGTCGGTCGTAGGTGTCTGCCTGTTTGTCCCAGTACTGGCGCAAGCGCTTGTCGCGTTCTCGGTCGCCCACCGTTGCGCTCACCGTCGGCCGCACGGTCGGCAGCGCGCTGGCAGACGGCGCACGCGGCTGATCAACCGCCGATGCGTCCGACGAGGACGCTGGTGACGATGACGGAGGTGATCGTCACGGTGGAGAAGCCGGCGACGATCATCTTGGGGAGGATCTCGTGCTCGATGGCGGCGACCTCCTCGGGTGACTCGCCCGCGCCGCGGGCGGCTTCCTGGGACAGGATCAGGGTGCCGGGGAAGCCGTAGAGCGAGGTGAGCCCGATCGCGACCGACATCGGGATGCTGTAGCCGAGGAGCTTGCCCACCAGGGTCGAGAACACGCCGATGCCCACGATCCCGAAGACGAAGGCGATGATCAGCGGCTCGGCCAGGGAGGACACGTCGTCGGGCGTGATCGTCGCGAGCGGGCCGAAGATGAGGATCATGATCGCGATCATCATGAGACCCAGGGCGTCGATTCCCCCGAGCACCGAGGGTTTGAAGATGCCCAGGGTGCGCAGCGCGATCCCGAGGATGAGGGCGACGACGAACGTGTTGAGCACTCCGTCGGTGAGGTTGTTGATCCCGATGCTGACGAGCACGGCGATGCCCACGACGAAGAGGGTCCCGGCGGTGGTGGTCAGCGCGGCGGGCAGCCGCGACTGAGCTGTCGCTTCGGCCTGCAGCGTCTCGGTGGGGGTGAGGTTCCCGTCGCGGTACTCGCCCTTGAGTCGCGCTGCCTCGCGCTTGAGGATGAGGGAGGTCAGCGGGAAGCCGACGAGGCCCTGGAGGGCGGCGATGAGGACGGGGAAGATCGCGACGCTGGTCAGGCCGACGCCCAGGGCCGCTTCCTGGACCAGGATCACCGAGATCGCCCCGCCGCTGAGGGCCCCGGTTCCGGCGATGACGAAGTCGCGGGCCTGCGCGTAGCCATCCTGGGCGGACCCCGAGATCCGACCCCCGAAGATGAGACTGGCGACGTAGAGCGCGACGCCGATTCCGACGACGGTGCTGATGCCGATCAGCAGCGTCTTCCACTGCTTGATGAAGTCCTCGAGGCTGATCATCGTGCCGAGGTGCACGATGATGAAGCCGACGACCACGCCCGCGAGCGCGAGCAGCGAGGACGCGGTGAGCAGGTCGTGGGGGAACAGGCCCGTGAGGAACCCGATCAGAAAGATGATCGAGGCGACGAACAGGGACGACAGCAGCGACTTCGTCTTCTTGGCGACGAAGTCGCTGATGGTCCACACCAGCATGACGACGGTGAAGGCGACGACTGGATTCATCAGCTCTCCTCGTGCGGCGGTGGAACAGAGTCAATCAGATTCGCTTGTTCACAGTGGCCACACGCGCGGGATGATCAGGACCGCCAGCATGAGCCAGGTCACGAGCAGGGGAAGGCCGAGACGCCAGTAGTCACCGAAGCGGTAGCCGCCCGGGCTGAAGACCATCATGTTGGCGGGGGTCGCCACCGGCGTGAGGAACGAGGCGGCACCGGCCACCGCCACGGTCATGAGGATCGGCAGCGGGGACACCGCCGACTCGGCCGCGGCCGCGAGCGCGATCGGGATGACGATGAGCACGGTCGCGGTGTTGGAGATGAACTGTCCCAGGCCCGCGGTGAGCAGGAACAGGGCGACGAGCACGAGCACGGGGTGACCGGAGCCGACGATGGCGATCAGTCGTTCCGCGATGCGGTCGGCGGCTCCGCTGGTCTCGATCGCGGTGGACAGGGGGATCAGGCCGCCGATGAGGACCACGGTCTGCCAGGACACCGCGCGGTAGGCCTGTCCGCCGGAGATGACCCGGAACAGCACCATGGCCGTGGCGGCGCCGAGCCCGGCGACGGCGGCCGGAACGACGTCGGCGGCGAGCAGGATGATCATCACGGCCAGGATCGCGATCGCGGTGCCGGCCTTCGCGCCGAGCGGGACGGTCTGGCGCCGGACGAGGTCGGGCGAGTTGACGACGAGGACGTCTCGGTGCTCGACGAGCTCGTCCACCGCGGACCACGACCCGTGCACGAGGAGGGAGTCGCCCTCCTCGATGATGGTGGGTCCGGCGCCGCGATCGCGTCCGCGGCGCCGGATCGCCAGGACCGTGAGCTCCGCGCCGCGAGCCATGCCCGGGAACATCGTCTCGCCGACCAGGGGGGACCGCGGCGGCACGACGAGCTCGGCCACGCCGACCTCGCGCGAGATCAGCTCCCCGGTGGTCGCCGTGACCGGGCGCATGGCCACCGCGAGCACCAGGTCGACGACCGCCCGGCTGACCTCGCTCGGGGCTCCGGTCACCACCAGCACGTCGTCGGCCAGCAGGGCCGCAGCACCCTGGACGGGGACCAGGCCGCGTTGGACCGCGATGAGCTGGAGACCGTCGTAGCCCGACAGGCTCAGCGCGTCGCACGGTGACCCCACCAGGGGAGACTGGTCGCGGATCCGCAGACGGAAGAACCCGTCCACGAGCTCGTAGTGCTCCGCGAGCGTCGCGGCGTGGCGGCTCAGATCGGGCGGCTGCGTCTCCGACACCCGCTCGGGCAGCACGCGTGGGGCGAGGAACGCGGCGAGGGTGATCGTCGCGATCGCGACGGGGACACCCACGATCGCGAAGGAGAAGAACGAGAAGCCCGCGGTGCCCGCGTCGGCCGCCGCGCCGGCGATGAGCACGTTGACCGGGGACGCGGTGAGGACGAGCAGCGACCCGGCACTGCCGGCGAACGCCATCGGCAGGAGCATCCGTCCAGGCGCCAGGCCCAGACGCATCGCGATGACGACGACCATCGGGATGAGCGCCGCGGCGGCGCCGTTGAGGGTGATGAGGGCGCTCATCACGGAAGCCATCGCCATCACGGCGACCAGCGCGACCCGCGGGCGATCGCCGAGCATCGAGAGCAGCCACTGCCCTGCCCACGTGGTGACCCCGGCCGAGTCGATGCCCTCGCTGACCACGAACAGCGACGCGATGAACACCACGACCAGGTCGCCGAACCCGGACAGTGCCTGCTGCGCGGGCAGGACGCCGGTCGCGTAGAGGCTCAGGGAGGCCAGGATCGCGACGGCGCCGACCGGCAGCCGGTTCCAGATGAACGCGACGATGACCGCGGCGAGGATGAGCAGGCTGATCGTTGCGTGGTCCACGGGTGTCCGTCCTGTGCGAGTCGCCGGGGTCGCGGGCCTGGTTCGTCCGACGCCGGCGAGCAGACGTGGTAAGGCTATGGTGAACGAAGCGATGATGCTGAGCTTCGACCCCAGGGGAGTCCCAGTGAGCCGTGCAGTTGCCGTCGCAGCCGACTTCGACGCCGTGCCCACCGCGTCGAATCAACCGAAGGTCACCGTCGCGGAAGCCCCGGGCGACGCGCCCGTCGTCGGCATCCTGGTCGCGTCGTCCGGACCGGCTCCTGGCGGGTTGCCGAACCGGGAGGAGCTCGCCGCGGCGGGATTCACCGGCGCCCGCGGGCAGACGCTGCTGCTGCCCGGCACGCCGCTGCGGGTCGCCGTCGGCCTGGGGGACCCCGCGACCCTGTCGAGCGCGGTGCTGCGCGATGTCTCCGCGGCGTTCGCGCTCGCGGCCGCGGGCCAGTCGCGGCTCGCGCTGCGCCTCGACACGCGGTCCGTCCCGGCGGAGTGGTTCGGTGCGGCGGTCGAGGGGATCGTGCTCGCCCGGTACGAGTTCACCGCGCTGCGCCCGCCGGTGGGCACCCCGCTCGTCGAGCTCATGCTGGTCGCTCCGCCCGACCTGGTCCACGATGCCGAGGCGGCTGCGCTGCGTGGCGCGGTGCTGGCCCGTGCCACCTGCATCTCCCGCGATCTCGCCAACTGCCCGCCCGCGCACCTGTCCGCCGCGCGGATGGGCCAGGTCGCGCACGCGCTGGGTGCCGACGCGGGGCTCGTCGTGGAGACGTTCGACCGCGACCAGCTGCTCGAGCTGCGCTGCGGCGGCATCCTCGGCGTCAACGGTGGGAGCCACGACGAGCCGCGGATGATCAAGCTCACCTACTCGCCCGACTCCCCGGCGCGGTCGATGGTCTGGGTGGGCAAGGGGATCATGTACGACTCCGGCGGCATCAGCCTCAAGCCCGCCGACGGCACCCACGCCGCGATGAAGAACGACATGTCCGGTGCCGGCGCCCTGCTGGCCGCGATGCTCACCCTGCGCGACCTGGGGTGCCGCACGAGCGTGACCGGCTACCTCATGTGCACCGACAACATGCCCTCGGGGTCCGCCCTCAAGATGGGCGATGTCATCACCGCGCGCAACGGCACGACCGTCGAGGTCGCCAACACGGACGCGGAGGGACGGCTCGTGATGATGGACGCCCTCGTCCTTGCTGCCGAGCAGAAGCCCGACGCCATCGTGGACATCGCGACGCTCACCGGGGCGAGCATGCGTGCGCTCGGCACCCTCGTCGCCGTGGTCCTGGGCAACGACCAGGGCGTCATCGACCGGGTGCTCACGGCCGCCCGCACCACTGACGAGCGGGCGTGGCAGCTGCCCCAGGAGCCGGCCTACCGACCCCAGCTCAACAGCGACGTCGCCCACATCTCCAACCTCGGTGGGCCCAATGCCGGAGCCATCACCGCGGCGCTGTTCCTGGCGGAGTTCGTCGACGGCACCCCCTGGGCGCACCTCGACATCGCCGGCACCGCGGTGGCCGACCCGGCCGGTGGCTGGCGGCCGCGCGGGTGCACCGGGTTCGGCGCGCGACTGCTCGCCGAGCTGGCGCTGTCTTTCGCCGTCTGAGTCCGCGCCGGGCGGGGTCGTGCCGACGCCGCCCCGCCGTCATGTCGAGAAGCGCTGATCGGCTTCGCTCACCAGGCAAAGGGCCGCGCGACGGACGAGGCCCCCGACGTCAGGAGATCACCCATGCCGAAGTACCTGCTTCTCAAGCACTACCGGGGCGGACCGCAGTCGTACCGTCCCGTGCCCCCGATGGATCAATGGGCCCCCGAGGACGTGGATGCGCACATGGCCTTCCTCAAGCACGTCAGCGAGCTGCTCGAGGAGAACGGTGAGTATGTCGACGCGCAGGCCCTCACGCCGGTGCGCACCTGGGTGCGCTACGGCGGCCCCGACGCCGCGCCCGTCACCACCGACGGACCGTTGCCCGAGACGAGTGATCTCGTGGCGGGCTGGTACATGATCGACGTCGAGTCGCACGAGCGTGCGGTCGAGATCGCTGCCTACGTCTCCTCGGAGCCCGGCCCGGGCGGAGCGCCGCTGTACGAGTGGATCGACATCCGGGAGGTCATGTCCGAAGCGCTCCCGGACGACTGACCCGGCCGTGACCGACGAACCGGCACGACGGCGGGACGAGGGCACGTTGCGCGCCCTCGTCCCGCAGGTGCTCGCGCGCCTGGTCCGGCGGGGCGAGGACTTCGACGCCGCCGAGGACGCGCTCCAGGACGCGCTGCTGGAAGCGCTGCGGGTGTGGCCCGAGCACCCGCCGCGCGACCCGAGCGCCTGGCTGGCCACGGTCGCGACCCGACGGCTCGTCGACGCCCGCCGCAGCCAGGCTGCCCGGCACCGCCGCGAAGAGCGGGCGCACGCCGAGCCGCGGCCCGCGCTGCCGAGGAGGGCGACGACACGCTCTTCCTGCTCTTCTGCTGCGCCCACCCCGACCTCGCGCCCGCCTCTCAGGTGGCGCTGACCCTGCGCGCCGTCGGCGGCCTCACCACTCGCGAGATCGCCGACGCCTTCTATGTCCCGGAGGCGACGATGGCGCAGCGGATCAGCCGGGCCAAACGCACCCTGCAGGGGCGGCGGCTCGACCAGCCCGGCGATCTCGCCGTCGTGCTGCGCGTGCTCTACCTCGTCTACACGGCCGGTCACGCGCGCCGGGTCGACCTGGCCCGCGAGGCGATCCGGCTCGCCCGCCAGCTCACCCTCGCCACCGAGGAACCGGAGGCGCGCGGGCTGCTCGCGCTGATGCTCCTCAACCATGCCCGCCTCCCGGCACGGCTCGACCCCGAGGGTCGGATCGTCACCCTGGACCGGCAGGACCGTCGCCTGTGGGACACCCGCGAGATCGCCGAGGGCGTGCGCGTCCTGCAGTCGGCGCTGGCGGTGCGGCGCCTCGGCCGCTACCAGATCGAGGCCGCCATCGCCGCCCTGCACGACGACGCGGCGAGCGCTGAGGAGACCGACTGGCCGCAGATCGTCGCCTGGTACGACGACCTCGTCGCCCTCACCGACGACCCGGTTCGCCAGGACCCCGCAGCGGTGCTCGGGCGCGCGGTTGCGGTCGGCCATGTCCATGGTGCGGCTGTCGGGCTGCGTGAGACCGACCGGCTACGCGAGATCCTCGGTGAGCGGCACCGCTGGCACGCCGCCCGCGGTCACCTCCTCGAGCTGGGCGGCGACCTCCCGGCCGCCGCCCGCGCGTATGCCGAGGCCGCCCGCCGGGCCACGAACGTGGCCGAGCGCGACCATCTGGTCCGTCAGGCCGCCAGCGTGGGCCGCCGTGCTCGGGAGGATCCAGTCAGCCGACGCGACCCGCGGTCGCGAGCCCGGCCGACGGCGTGACGTCGGCGGCCGGGACCAGCCCGGCGTCGATCGTGTCGGTGGTGTTGAGCTCCGCGAGCCGCTCGCGGGTGAACCCGAAGAACCAGGTCGCGACGAACCCGACGGCGTACGCGACCAGCAGGCCCACGGCGTAGCCGAACGCGGCGGCACCCTTGCCGCCGCTGCCGTCGAGCAGCGGGAACAGCGACAGGTCGGACGCCCCGATCGCGACGGCCCCGATCGTGGCGCCGAACTGGTCGAACAGCCCGATGACGGCTCCGCCGAACGCGCCGCCGATGCACGCCGTGATGAACGGGCGGCCGAGCGGCAGGGTGACGCCGTAGATCAGCGGCTCACCGACACCGAGGAACCCGGCCGGCAGAGCGGACTTGATGGTCTTGCGGACGCTCGTGTTGCGGCGCAGCCGGTAGTAGACCGCGATCGCGGCACCGATCTGGCCGGCGCCGGCCATCGCGAGGACGGGCAGCAGGATCGTGTAGCCCGTCTGCTCGATGAGGGTGGTGTGGATCGGGATGAGCGCCTGGTGCATGCCGGTCATCACGACGGGCAGGAACAGGCCGCCGAGCACGAACCCGGCCACGCCGCCGGCGGATCCGAGCAGCCACGCCGCCCCCTCTCCGATCAGGACGGACAGCCAGCTTGCGGCGGTCATCAGGAAGAACAGGGTGGCGAACCCCGCCACGAGCACCGTCACGGTCGGAACGATGAGGAGCGCGAGCACGTCCGGGGCCCAGCTGCGGGCCCAGCGCTCGACGTAGGCCGCGAGGATCGCGGCCGCCATGGCGCCGAGCACGCCACCCTGGCCGGGCACGTGGACCTGGCCGAGCGCCGTGATGCTCGCCACGCCGGGCGCCACGACCATCGCGCCGACGACGCCACCGAGGATCGGTGTCCCGCCGAACTCCTTCGCGGCGTTCATGCCGACGAACACGGCGAGGATGGCGAAGAAGCCCGACGACATCACGCCGAGGTACGGCGTCACGCCCGCGAGCCAGGTGGCCGAGCCCGACGTGACCAGGTTGGTCAGGATGCCGTTGATACCGGCGATGAGGCCGCACGCGATCAGGGCGGGGATGAGCGGGACGAAGATGTTCGAGATGCGCCGCAGGGCCGCCTTGACCGGCGTGCGGTTGCGCTCGGTGTTGCCCGCCCGGATCGCCGCGCCGGTCTGCGCGAGCGTGTCGGCCGCGTTCGGGCGTGTGCCGCCCCCGTTCGCGCCGGCGGCCACGATCGCCGCACCGAGGTCGATCGCGACCCGGTCGACGAGGCCCGGGCCGAGCACGATCTGACAGTTCTCGCCGGGCAGGACGGCGAGCACGCCGTCGGTGTCCTGGACCGCCGCGACGTCGACGGCGCGAGGGTCGCGCACCCCCACCCGCAACCGTGTCATGCAGTTCTCGATGTCGATGATGTTGCCCGGGCCGCCGAGCGCAGCCAGCAACCGGTCCGCGATCTCGCGAGAGTCGGTCATGTCGTGGGTCCTTCCACAGATCATCGAGCGTTCGGGTGGTGGGAAGCGTCGGTGGTGCGGGCTGGTCAGGCGTGCGAGAGGGGGGTGCGGGCAGGTGCCGTTGCCGGCGCCGACGGCGTGGGCGCGATCGCCGCGCGAACGCTGCCGGCCGCGCGGTCCAGGCGCTCGGCCGCCTCGTCGACGCCGCAGTCGGCGAGCAGCATGACGACGGCGGTCTTCGCGTGCCCGCCGGCGCGCTCGATGGTCGCCGCGGCCGTGGCGGCGTCGGCCCCGGTCGCCGCGCTGACGATGCGCCGGGCGCGGTCGACGAGCTTCGCGTTGGTCGGCCGGACGTCGACCATGAGGTTGTGGAACACCTTGCCGGTGCGGATCATGCTCGCCGTCGAGAGCATGTTGCAGACGAGCTTCTGCGCGGACCCCGCCTTGAGGCGCGTCGAGCCCGTGAGGATCTCCGGGCCGGTCTCGACCTCGATCGCGACATCGGCGTGGCCGCTGATCGCGGCACCGAGGTTGCACGCGACCGACACGGTCGCCGCGCCGACCGACCGGGCGTAGTCGAGGCCACCGATGACGTACGGCGTCCGGCCGCTCGCCGCGAGGGCCACGACGACGTCGCGCGCGGTCAGGTCGGCCGCCTGCAGATCGGCGACCGCGAGCGCGGGGTCGTCCTCGGCGCCCTCTACGGCACGCAGGAAGGCGTGCTCGCCGCCCGCGATCAGGCCGAGCACCTCGCCGGGATCGGTGCCGAACGTGGGTGGGCACTCGACGGCGTCGAGCACGCCGAGGCGGCCGCTCGTCCCGGCGCCGAGGTAGATCAGCCGGCCACCGTGGGTGCGTGCGGTGACGATCAGGTCGACGGCCCGCTCGATCGCGGGCAGGGCGAGGGCGACGGCGTCGGGCACGGTGCGGTCCTCGGCGTTCATGACCGCCAGCAGCTGGGCGACCGGCATCGTGTCCAGGTCGCGGGTCGCCTCGTTGGCTGTCTCGGTCATGAGGGTGGAGCAGTTCATCAGGCGTCTGTCCTTCGGGAGGGGCGGGTTCGGCCGGGCCGGGGCGCGACCGCCGCGTAGGTGCTGCGGAGGGCGTCGCGGGCGCCGGGAAGGGTCTGGACCACGCCGATGAACAGCGCGTCGACGACGAGCAGCTGTCCGGTCCGGCTGGCCATCGCGGCCGACCGGAAGCCGAACTCGCGGCCGCCGGTGACGAGCACGTGCGCCGCCTGGCGCGCGAGGGTGGATCGGCCCGCGCCGGTGATGGCGGCCGTGGCAGCCCCAGCGGTCCGGGCGAGCGCGAGCGGCTTGACCGTGCCCGGGTTCTCGCCCGAGTGCGACACGCCGATCGCGATGTCGCGCGGGCCGAGCAGGCTCGCGCTGACCATGGCGGCGTCGTGCTCGGTCCGGGCGCGGCAGTCGAGGCCGACGCGGCTGAGCTTCTGGGTGAGGTCCTCGGCGACCAGGCCCGAGGCGCCGATGCCGTAGACGTCGATCCGCCGGGCGGCGCCGATGGCGGCGATCACCCGCTCGAGACCGGCCGGGTCGACCAGCTCGGCCGTCGCCCGGATCTGCTCCGCCTCGAACGCGGCGAGCTTGGCGAGCACGACACCGGCCGGGTCGCCCTCGACGATGTCCGCGCCGAGCGGGACGCCGTCGGCGCCGTGCACGGAGCCGCCGTGCGCGGCGAGCGCGAGGCGGAGCTGGGGGTAGCCCTCGAAGCCGAGGCTCCGGGCCGCACGGATCACCGTCGCGGTGCTCGTGGCGGCCCGCTCGGCGAGCTCGCCGACCGTCAGCGCGGAGACGCCGGCGGGGTCCGCCTGGATGATCTGCGCGAGGCGAGCCTCGGCGGGGGAGAGGGACGGCAGGAGCGCCCGGATCCGCGCGACCAGGTCGTGCGGGGTCGGTGTGACCGTTCGTGCCATGAGTTCCCACCCTTCGACCATCCGCTCCGACGTCGCTTCTCCCGTTGAGTTTCATATGGGCGACGTCAGTTTGTCAATTAGTTTCACGCTTCTCATCTCTCGCCGCGTGTTTCGGCCAGAGATGCCGACCTCGGTCCATCTCGGTCCCGTCGGCTGATGTACGTTACTTTCACGACGAAGTGCCGCTGCTGTCACTTCGTGTCAACTCGGCCGGTCGGCCGGGTCCGATCCAGGAGGCTCCTGTGAAACGCTCGCACCGCATCCGTTCCCGGTCCGCACTGGCCGTCCTCGCCGGCGTCGCGCTCGCGGTCCCGTTCGGGGCCGGCCCGGCCGTCGCGGGCCCGCAGGGCGGGCACGACGCGCAGTACGTCAAGCGCACCCTGCGGCAGATGTCGCTCGAGGAGAAGGTCGGGCAGCTCTTCGTCACCAACGTCTACGGGTCGCAGGCGGACGTGGTGACCGACACCGAGAGGGCCGCGAACCGGCTCGCGTACGGCGTCGACACCGGGGCCGAGGTCGTGCGCAAGTACCACCTCGGCGGCGCGATCTACTTCACCTGGACCAACAGCGTTCAGAACCCGTCCCAGATCACCGCCCTGAGCAACGGCCTGCAGGCCGCGGCGCTCGACAGCGGCGCCGAGGTGCCGCTGCTCGTGGCGATCGACCAGGAGCAGGGCATCGTGACCCGGGTCGGCCCGCCCGCCACGCAGCTCGCGGGCAACATGGCGCTCGGCGCCGGTCGGAGCTCGGCCGACACCCGCACGGCCGCGCAGATCACCGGCGCGGAGCTGCGCGCGATGGGGATCAATCAGGACTTCGCGCCCGACGCTGACGTGAACGTCAACCCCGCCAACCCCGTCATCGGGGTGCGCTCGTTCAGCTCCGACCCGACGCTGGCCGCGGACCTCACCGCGGCGGCCGTGGCGGGCTACCAGGACGACGCGGGCATCGCCGCGACGGCCAAGCACTTCCCCGGCCACGGCGACACCGCCGTCGACAGCCACCTCGGCATCCCGCTGATCACCCACACCCGCGAGCAGTGGGAGACGCTCGACGCGCCGCCGTTCCGGGCGGCGATCGACGCTGGCGTGGACTCGATCATGACCGGGCACATCGTGGTGCCCGCGCTGGACCCGTCCGGCGTCCCCGCGACGCTCTCCAAGCCGATCGTCACCGGCGTCCTGCGCCAGGAGCTCGGGTTCGACGGCGTCGTCTACACCGACGCGCTGACGATGGAGGGGGTCCGCGCGGCCTACACCGATGCCGAGATCCCCGTGCTCGCGCTCGAGGCCGGCGTCGACGTGCTCCTGATGCCGTTCGAGGGTTCGATGGACGTCGCCTACCAGGGTGTCCTCGACGCCGTCCGTAGCGGCCGGATCTCCGAACGGCGGCTCGACCAGAGCGTGCGGCGCGTGCTGGAGCTGAAGGTGAAGAACGGCATCGTCGCCGCACCCATGGCAGACCCGGCCGGTCTCGCCGGCGTCGTCGGCACGCCCGAGCATCTCGCCACCGCCCAGGCCATCACCGACCGCACCACCACGCTCGTGACCAACGACGGCACCCTGCCGATCACGCCCGCCGGTGCGCGCGTGCTCGTCGTCGGACCCGACGCGGCCACGACCGGCGCGCTGACGACGTCGCTCGGCGCGCGCGGCGCGCACGTGACCACGATGGTGACCGGGACCTCGCCCGACGCAGCGATGCGCGCGGCGGCCGTCGTCGCGGCCGGTGGGAGCGACGTCGTCGTCGCGCTGACGAACAACGCCCATGGGGGAACCGCAGCAGCGGCGAACGTGCGGGCCCTGCTGGCCGAGCTCGGCGCCACGCCGACCCCCCTGGTCGCTGCGGCGATCCGGAACCCGTACGACGTCGCGTACGGCGCCGGGGTGGAGAGCTGGCTCGCCACCTACTCGGTCAAGCCCGTGGCGATCGAGGCCCTGGCCCGCACGATCACCGGCGAGGTCACCCCGCAGGGGGCGCTGCCCGTCGACGTGCCCGCCGCGGGAGAGGGCACGACGGCCTACCCGTTCGGGGCCGGGCTCGGCTGGTGAGGCGCTGAGTCCCCGGCGCGCGCGAACGGCCGTGGTCCGGCAGGCTTGCAGCGACGTCCCGCTTCCGGGGCTCGTGAGCGACGGGTCGGATCTCGGTGGGCGAAGTCCTCGCACTGGCACTGGCCATAGCGGCGTCACCGTTCCCGGTGGTCCCCGCGATCCTGCTGCTGTTCACCGCGCGGCCCCGGCCGACGTCGTTGGCGTTCCTCGGCGGCTGGTTCGGCGGGATCGGGCTGGTCACGGCCGTCTTCGCACTCCTCGCCGAGGCGATCGGATCCGGCGGCGACTCGCCCGCCTGGCTCTCGTGGGTGCGGATCGTCGTGGGTGCGGTGCTGGTCGTCGTCGGCGTTCGACAGTGGGTCGGGCGGCGCGCCGCTGACGGGCCGCCGGCGTGGATGCGTTCGATCCAGGACGCGACGCCGCGGACCGCCGTGCGCCTCGCGCTGCTGCTGTCGGTGGCCAACCCAAAGGTCGTGCTGCTCGCGGCGGCGGCCGGCCTCGACCTCGGCACCGCGGGTCTGTCGGTCGCGCGCGAGATCGCCGCGGTCGTGGGGTTCACCGCTGTCGCCTCGATCACTGTCGCGATCCCCGTGCTGCTGCACGCCGTGCTGGGCGCGCGCGTCCTGCCACCGCTGCGGACGGCGAAGGACTGGCTCCTGCGCAACAACGCCGCCGTCATGGCGGTCGTCATCACGGCGATCGGGCTGGTGCTGATCAAGAACGGCGTGACCGGGCTCTGACCCGGCCAGCTCGGAGACGGGCAGGGAGGGGCCCAACTGCCCTGTGCGCGCCGGTGGCCGCGGCGCGAGGCTGGAGCTGTACCCGAGCGGTCGCAGCGAGGTCGTCGGCGACGTCAGCTTCGACGAAAGGACCGGACCCCATGAGTACGACAACGACGCGAACGAGCGCGACCCGGCAGTACCGAGACACCCGGGTCGATGTGAAGCTCGTGCTGAGCGCACTGTGGATCACGATGCTGTTCGTGTTCGCCTACGTCGACATCTTCGGTTTCTACCGCGCCGATGTTCTCGAGGCAGCGCTCGACGGCGAGGTGGCGACCACGTCGTTCACGGTCGATCAGCTGTTCCTGGCCTACACCCTGGTGTACGTCCTGCTGCCGGCCCTGATGGTGATCCTGTCGCTCGTGCTCCGGCCACGGGTCAACCGGATCGCCAACATCGCGGTCAGCCTCGTCTACCTGGTCACCATCATCGGCGCGGCCATCGGCGAGGAGTGGGCCTACTACCTCATCGGAAGCGTGGTCGAGGTGGTCCTCCTGGCCGCCATCGCCCGGACGGCCTGGAGATGGCCGGCACCTGAGCTCGCCCCCTGACCGCGGTCATCCTCCCGCGTCGCCGCGCTCCACCCAGGCCGCGCGCCACGCGGGCGCCTCGAACGGCTCGGCCCAGTACGCGGTCTCGCGGGCGATCTTCCCGTCGCGCAGCTCGAAGATGAACACGGTCTTGTACACGGGTCCGCCGTAGTCGAGCGACGCTTCGAGGACGACGAGGTCACCGGCGCCGACGATGCGGCGCTTCGTGATCGTCGGGAGCTGGGGGAAGGCCCCGTAGATCGCCCGGCGGTTGTCCGCACCGACCACCTTCTCGCCGGACTGCGGCCAGTCCATCACCGCGTCCTCATGGAAGAGCTCGTCCATGAGGTGGATCTCGTTGTCGTTGAGGCAGGCGATGAGACGTTCGACGACCTGGCGGTTCTCGGTCTGGCTCATGTGCGTTCCTCCCGGCGGTGATCGGGTGCCCGAGGCGAATGGTCCGATGGTCCCGAGAATATGGCGCACCGAGCCGGGACGCGCGCCCGTAGCAGGATGCCCGACGACGGACCCGGGTTGCCGGATCTCGACCCGCGGGGGAGGGTCGGTCCATGGATGAACTCACCCGGTGGCCGACCTGGTCGCGTCGAAGGAGTGCTACGAGAAGCTCGGCTTCGTCGCGGTGGGCGGCGATCTCGAGATGAACTACCTGATCCTGAAGAACGGCGAGTCGACGCTGGGGCTCTAGAGTGCGGGTGATCCAGCGACGCCTCGAGGACGCGGGCCTCGAGCTCACCCTCCGGGCCGACCCCGACGGGACCGGGCCGGGCTCGATCACCCGCACCGATCCGGACGGCAACCCGATCCTCATCGACCAGTTCTTCTAGCCTCACGACGGGACTCACATGAGAATCAACCTGGCGAGCGTGTTCGTCGATGACCAGGAGAAGGCGCTGCGGTTCTACACCGAGGTGCTGGGCTTCGTGAAGAAGCACGACGTGCCGGTGGGTGCGGACCGGTGGCTCACCGTGGTCTCCCCGCAGGATCCGGACGGCACCGAGCTGTTGCTCGAACCCAGCGGCCACCCGGCGGTCCAGCCGTTCAGGGCGGCGTTGGTTGCCGACGGCATCCCGTACACGTCCTTCGCCGTCGACGACGTCAGGCTCGAGTACGAGCGTCTGCGCGGCCTTGGCGTGCGCTTCACCCAGGATCCCGTCGACATGGGGCCGGTGACCACGGCAGTGCTCGACGATACCTGCGGCAACCTCATCCAGATCGCCCACCAGGCCAGCTAGGCAGGCGGTGCCCGAGCTCGACCGCGACGTCGCTCTCGCTGATGCCGCGACGTGTCCGTATCGGCCGGGCTGAGCAGAAGGGCTCGGTCCGTGGGACTCAGCCCGCACACAGGTGGGCGCGCTAGGTTCGGCGCCCACAGCCCCCGTCACCCTTGGTCCCCCTGAGAGATGTGACGGGGGTTGCCTGCGCCCGAACCACCCCTGGCTCTTCGGACGAGCAGGTCAGCCCCCGGACATTTCGCGCTCGACGTGGGAGGGTTGAGTGGTCGGGGGCTCGTTGAGCGCGCCATGTCGCGACGTGCCGTTCCCGGTGCCTGGTGAACGCGGGGCTCGCGCCCTCGG
>NZ_SDWW01000047.1 GCF_004168625.1 Pengzhenrongella frigida | reverse complement strand
AACCAGCCCGCCGACAACACCGGAATCGGGTTAGCCGCTTAACACCCACCGGCCTCAACTACCTTGACAAATTCCGCGCCGGCGTTCCTCGTGGCCGCGTGCCAGGTGGCAGCCGACGGGACGCTCTTTCCGCAGCTCGCCCTTCTTCTGGGCTCACCGTTCATGGTCGCCGGCGCGGCCCTGATGGTCTCTGCGAGCAGCTCAGCGAACGGCTCCCATACTCGTGCGGGTGCGTGGGGCGGGGGCTGTCGCGGGCTCGACACCGACGACCTCGACGCGCTCGACGGTCCGGCGAACCGAGGTATGGCCTGCATGCCGCGATGATGGGGACGGCGAATCGCACCGTCGGGTTGTACTCATGATGGTGAAATGGCATCCGGCTGGAGAGCCACCGGTCACCAAGCTACGAGAGGGCACCTGTGAGCGATCAGCAGACCGTGATCGACACGCTGTTCCGCGTCCTACAGCGCTTCAACCGCTGGCCGGACTGGGCGGAGGCCGACTACGAGTTCGACAACGTCGCAAACCTGCTGGACCCGTGGGCTGCGGTTCGCGCGGTCGACCGGCGCCTGATCTGGGGTGTGGGCGAACTGCGGCCGTCGGACGAGCATCAGGTGGGCCTGACGATCGCTGGTCTCGCCGATTGCCCCGCTGCCGCTGAAGACTTGGCCGCTTTCGTCGAGGCCGTTCGGTACGCAGCCCAGGTTGCCAAGGTTGCGCCACCCAAGGCCAGCGTGACGGTGTCTGCCGAGGAACTGCGGCATCGCATTCCCCTCCCGGCGGCCGGACGCACGGACCTCCTCGCGCGCCAGGGCGCGATATGGCAGACGAATGGCTACCTGTGGAACGGGTTCAGTGCCGGTGCCGAGCCAAAGGACTGGTCCGTGACTTTCGACCGAACACAACTTCGCGCGATGCGTCGCATCGAAGACGTCGATGACTACCTACAGGTCGTCGAGAACGCGACCCAAGGCACAAGCGAATTCGCCAGCTTGCCGCGTGCCGGCTCGGGTCCCGCCGTCGCCGCAACAACAAGTGACGCCCCGCGGAACGAAGAGATCACTACAGCTACGGGGGTTGTGTACACCCTCATATGGGGAGAGCGCCTCGGCGCCGGTGGCCAGGGGCAGGTCTACGCAGGCGTTGACGCTCACGGGCGGCCTGTGGCGATCAAGCGAGTCAAACTCCAGGACTACACGGTAGCGATACGCGAGAAGGACCTCCGGTATGCCGAGCGCGAGGCGGTCATCAACTTCCACCTCGAAGGCGGCGATCTTCGCCACGTGCTGCAGCTTCTCGACCATGCCGAGACAGACCGCGCACTCTTCCTTGTGTACCCGAGGGCGGCGATGAGCCTTGCGGACGTGGTTGGCCTTGTGGGTGCCCACCCTGACGCGCGAGCGGACAACCTGGCGGCTGCGCGGACGCGCTACGGCGACAACGGCCCGGAGCGCGATGAACTGCGATCGATCACAGTGGAGCTCGCGACGGGTCTGGCCGAGTTGCACGAGCATGGCGTCTTGCACCGTGATCTGAAACCGGCCAACGCGCTCTGGCACGAGGATCGCTGGGTCTGGGGAGACCTCGGTATCGCTCGGCTCGTCGACGCAATTACCGCTACCTACACGTGGCGTGACGTTGGCACCCTTGAGTACCGGGCCCCGGAGGTCACGAGGGGCGAGCGTGCAACCCAGCGCTCGGACGTCTACTCGCTGGGCTGCACGATCTTCGCAACCGCCACTGGCCACCCGCCGTTCACTGGCGAGGACGTAGTGCGATCCCATGCCGAGGTGCCGCCTGATCTAGAACTGATCGAGGATCTCACATTGCGCAACACCATCAGCCATATGCTCCGAAAGTCGCCGGGCGCCCGTCCCACCGCGCAGCAGGTGGCGACGATGATGGAGAGGGCACCCCAAGGGCCGGTGCCGGATGCGCTTCGCCGCAATTCCCTGGCGGCAAGCCTTCGAGAGAACCGTCGCGTCGCAGTCACGGAGCGTGTGGCCGCACGGGTCAGGGCCGCAGAGGATGCACTTGCTCAGTTGGATCTCTTCTGGGACAGGCTGACTTCAGAGGTGCAGAGAGCCCACCCATCAGCCCAGGACCACCGAGGGGATGGAGCCTGGATTCTCGCGACCGACGATCGACGCCTCGTCGTCACAACCGCTGTGCCGGCCTCAGACGAGTGTCCAGCAGTGCAACTCGGCATCGTGATCGTCGAGGCAGAGGGCAGCTCCGGTCCGAAATCGACGGTCGCGAACCTCTGTGCCATCCCCGACGGCGACGAAGCCCCAATATGGCGTCTCATGCGAATGGTGCGGAACGATCTGGCGATTGAGAAGGTGCCTGTGTCGGTTGCACTGTCGGACGGTCGGGGCGCTGTCAGCCTGCATGACCTCGAGGGGCACTTCCGGCAGCGCGCGGAGCGTGTCGTGGCGAAGTCCGCTTCGGCGCAGGACGACGAGATCCTCACAGTCGACAGATTGGCGGCGCTCTTCGCGGCGGAGGTCGCCGCGATAGACGAGCGCATGGAGAGGGACGACTGAGAGCGGCCTCACAATGACCGGGCGGAGCGCCACATCGGCCCGCAACCGCTACCGCCCGACGCGTCCTCCAGCCCGGCCACCCTGGAGACTGGAAACACCGACTCCGCGGCAGCGGGCGGAGACGTGCGCCCGACACGAACCCCACCAACGAGGCACCCCGGGCCCGCCCGCACCGAGCCCTGGAGAGGTGGAGGACGTCGAGCTCGCCACCCTGAACTGGGTGCGCCGCCACAACACTCAGCGGCTGCACGGCCACCTCGGGAACACGCTCTCGGATTGCCTGAGCCAGTTCGAGTGAATCAGCGAGTCGCGCGCGCAGCCTCCAGAAGGACCACCATCGCTCGCCCGGCGCGGCGCGCGCGGTCGGCACTGACCGGCGAATGGCTGTATCCCGCGAGGGTCTTCACTGTCAGCAGCGTACGCGCAGGTGTCCCGACAGGTTCTTGTCGACCGCAGAGAGCAGCGCGATCGCCTCGTCGTGGTTCTCGCCACGGGAGTACTCGCCCAGGCGGGCGGCGCAGACCACATCAGCGGCGGCGATGCCTGCGTGGACGCACGGCGTGACGTAGGCGTCGGCGACGTCCGCAGCCTCGTCGGCGAGCATGTCGACGGCGACCGCTGGGTCCGCGAACTGCTCGGCCTTCACCAGCCGTCCTCGGCGCATCGCCTCGTCGGCCTTGACGGTGCGCGGGGTCATCGCCGCGCTCCGGCGACTGCGCGGCGCAGCCAGACCGGTTCCCCGCTGATCGTCAGCGCTTCCCCGAGCAACGACTGCAGGATCGGGTCTCGCGTGACCGCACTCGCGCGCACCTCAGTCTCGGTCATGGACAACACTCTCGCGTCGTTCCCGGTCCAGCGGGACACGTCCCGCGACAGCTGGTCGACCAGGGTTTCCCACAGTTCGGCATCGACAGCCGGGTCCACCAGGAACAAGTCGATGTCGGAGTCAGGCAGCATCTGACCTCGCGCGGCTGAGCCGAACAGGGCCGCCCACACGGGCGGCGTCGGCCATGCCTGGACCTGAGACCGAACCCGGTCCATCAATGCCCCGCGCAGGTTCGCCAGAGCGATGATGTGCTCGGCTGCCAGGTGCTCCCGGTTGAGCCTGTAGTTCACCACGGCACTGACCTGCTGAGCCGTCACCGTGCCCTGTGCGGTCAGGCGCGTGAGCACCTTGCGGATCCCCTCGTAGGAGCGGCCGCCGAGCAGCCTCTGAACTCCCCCGACGGTATGCGGGGCATCGGCGGCCGCGAGCACGGCGAGGACATCCCCGTCAAGGGTTGGCGTGATCACTGCAAGCGGGTGCTGGGTCTGCATCGCACCTCCTAGGGTTCCACCATAGTAGGCGTACGCCAACAATAGTAGAAGCACTCCGGGCCAACGGCGAGCCGCGCCGACGGCCCGCGCCGACGGCCCGTCATCGCGCTGAACTGCACCACCACACTGTGCGCCTGGGCAGATTCGAACTGCCGACACCCGCTTTAGGAGAGCGGTGCTCTATCCCCTGAGCTACAGGCGCGCGGATCCCCGGCCACAACCGGCGCCGACCTCCGCGGGCACCTGGCGCCGCGGCGTCCGGAGGTTGAGTTCGCGGTCACCGTGCTGATCGATCCGACCGAGCCGGGCGAATGGCTCGGTTCGGACCGTGTTCAGCGTACCGGCTGCGCGGGCCGGGCCTGGGCGCGGGGTATCCCTGGGCGAGGGGTAGCGCCGTGGGACCGGCTCGGCGATGAAGCACCGGCGCCGGTCCCCCGGCTCAGCTGAAGTTGACCGCGCCGTAGAGCCTGCCGTCCAGGACGACCGCGCCGACCTGCATCGAAGACACCGTGGTCTTGAGCATCCAGGCCCGGTGCCCCGCGGAGTTCGCCCAGGCGTCCACCAGACCCGACGCACTCGCCGGCTGCACGTAGCCGACGATCTTGTCGCTGCCGCCGTGCCAGATGTCCCCGGCGAGGGCCATCGCGCCGGCGTGCGCCACCAGCGTGCCCGAGCGGGAGATGCTCAGCGCGCCGAGCCCCTGGGACGCCCGGAACGCGTTGATCGCGCCGCCGAGCTCACCGGCGCTGAACTCGGGCACGTTGCTCGCGGCCGCTTCAGCGGGTGCGGGCGCGCTCGCACCCGACGCCGCCGACGACGTCGATGTCGTCGCCTTGCGGGTCGTGGCGGTCCGGGGGGCCCGGGCTGCCGCCGCCTTGGCTGCGGCGGCAGCCTCGGCCGCGGCGCGTTCCGCCGCGAGGCGCGCGTCCTCCGCCACCTGCCAGGCCGCCTGCGAAGCGACCACGGCCTGCACGGGTGCGCTGACCGTGGCAACCGCAGCATCGATGGTCATCACCGACCGGGACGGGGTGGCGGTGACGACGGCCGTGGCGGCATCCAGTGCCGCCTGCAGCGCAGCGCGCACGTCTTCACCGGCCTGGGGCGACCCCGCGAGGGCCGCTCGTGCGGACTCGAGGACGACCCCGCCGGCGGTGGCAGCAGCGGCCTGCTTGGCCAGCGTCTGCGCCCAGGACGCCGCGTTGATCTGCTCGCGCAGGAGCTGCCGCTCGGCGGCGTACTGCTCGGCCTGCGCGGCGGCGACGGCCGCTCGAGCGTCCATCGCGGCCTGTTCGGCGGCCTGCTGCTCGTGCGCGACCGTCAGCCCGGCGGTCGTCACGGCGATGACTGCCGCCACAGCGGTCACGAGCGCGAGTCGCCGGCGCAGCGAGGTCAACCGCGCAGGCAGCACGACCGGCAGCATCGGAGGCGCTGCGGTGGCCGGCGCCGCGGTGGCCGGCGCCAACGGCGACCGGGTGTCCGGCTCGGCCACGCGCGCGGCGCCCGGGCCACCCCCGACGGCGCCGCCGTCGAGCGGCATCGTGCGCTGGGTGGGGACCTCGATCGCGATCTGATGCGCGACGTCGGGCGCCAGCGGTCCGCTCGTGGGCGGGGTCGGACGTACTTGCGGGCGTGGCTGGCTCATTCGCGTGGCCTCTTACTCGAAGTAGACAAAAAGAAAATGCCCCCCGTTGCGCTCCTCTCACAAGAGCAACATCTAGTGAGGACATCGACAAATCGCCGGTAGCACTTAAGCAGCAATTGTCTATTTTATCCGGTGATCCGGGCCGATCCCTGGGACCTCTGGCGGATCGCGCGACCGGAGGCACCCCCGTGGCAGGATCGACCGCATGACAGCCGTGTCAGCTCTGCCGCCAGCAACCGAGATCGCCCCGCCCGAGACCTGGGCCGAGCGCACCGGCCCGCGCACCTACACCGGGCGCAACTCCCGGGGAGCCGAGGTGCTCATGGGTCCGGCCGACGCCGGATCGGTCTTCACCCCCGGCGAGCTGCTCAAGGTGGCACTCGCCGGCTGCTGCGGGATGAGCGCCGACATACCGCTGGCCCGGAGGTTGGGGCCCGACTTCGCGGCCACCGTGCGCGTCTCGGGGGTCAGCGACCCGAGCGACGACCGCTATCCGCTGCTGAGCGAGGAGCTCGCCGTGGATCTGTCCAGCCTGGAGGGCGCCGCGCTCGAGCGGCTCCTGACGGTCGTGCAGCGCGCCGTCGACGAGCACTGCACGGTGGCTCGCACGCTCGTCGCGGGCGCCGCGGTCGAGCTGACCGTGACAGGTCCTCGCTCCGACCTGGTCGAGAGCTGACCGGCGATGGCTGCCCTGCGCCGTAAGAAGCCCGGCCGCGACGTCGCGCCCCCGCCCGCACCCGCTCCCGAGCCGCACCCGCGCCACACGCCGGTCATCGACGCCGCGCTCGAGAAGGCCGTGACGATCCCGTCCGCCACGATCCACGCCCACGTCCAGGCCCTGCGACGACGGAACCCGTACGCGTCCCCGGCCCAGATCATCGGGCTGCTGGAGCGCGAGTACCTGCTGGTCATCGCCGGCGCCGGCGGGGCTGTCGGGGCGGCGGCGGCCGCACCGGCGATCGGCACGGGGGTCGCGATGGCCCTGACCGTCAGCGACGTCGCGACGTTCTTCGCGTCGTCGGCCGCGTTCTCGCTCGCCGTCGCCAGCGTGCACGGCATCGAGGTGCAGGACACCGGCCGACGGCGTGCGCTCCTGCTCGCGACGATCGTGGGCGAGACGAGCATCGTGGTGAGCGCCGACGTCGAGCTCACGTCCGGCGCGTTCGCGCGGGCGATGCTCACCCGGATGCCGACGAGCACGATCGCCCGGGTCAACCGCGCGCTCACCCAGCGGATGATCCGTCGGCAGGCGGCCCGGCAGAGTGCGCTGGCGTTCGGGCGGCTCGCCCCGTTCGGGATCGGGGCGGTGATCGGGATCACCGGTGCCCGTGCCCTCGGTCGCACGGTGATCAGCGGGGCACGGCGGGCGTTCGGACCCGCCCCGGACCACTTCCCCCGGCTCGTCGAGGTCATCGAGACCGGCGACGTGCCGCGGGTGATCCCGGCGTCGGCCCTGCCGCCCTACCCGCCCGACGGCAACCCGCACCCCGACGCCGGGCCGGGCTGGGCGGGCAACGGCCTGCGCCACTGACGTCACCCGAACGGGTCCCACCCCGGGCCCTGCCGAGGGGTGGGACGCGCGCGGGCCTACCAGCGGTCGTGCACGTGGGGGCGGATGTCCTCGTCGTACACGGCGCGCAACCGGTCGAGGGCAGCGGCGTCCAGCGGGGCGAGCGCGGCCGCAGCCGCGTTCGCCCGGGCCTGCGTCGCGTTGCGCGCACCGGGGATGACGGCGCTGACGCCGCTCTGGTCGAGGATCCAGCGCAGGGCGAGCTGCGCGGTCGTGGCCCCCGCGGGGGTGAGGGCCGCCACGCGCTGGGCTGCCGCCACGCCGACGTCGTACGGCACGCCGGAGAACGTCTCGCCGACGTCGAAGGCCTCGCCGTGCCGGTTGTACGAGCGGTGGTCGGTCGCGGCGAACACCGTCGAGGCGTCGTACTTGCCCGAGAGCAACCCGCTCGCCAGCGGCACCCGCGCGATGATCCCGACCCCCGCGGCAGCAGCGGCGGGCAGCACCTGCTCGAGCGGCTTGCGCCGGAAGACGTTGAGGATGATCTGCACGGTCGCGAGGTGCGGACGGGCGATGGCGGTCAGGGCCTCGGCGACCGTCTCGACCGAGACCCCGTAGGCCGCCACGCGCCCCTCGTCGACCAGCGTGTCGAGCGCGTCGTACGTCGCCTCCCGGGAGAACACCTCGGTCGGCGGGCAGTGCAGCTGCACGAGGTCGAGCGTCTCGACGCCGAGGTTGGCGCGCGACCGGTCCGTCCAGGCACGGAACGCGTCCAACGTGTAGGCCTCCGCGACGTGCGGGTCGGCGCGCCGGCCCATCTTCGTGGCCACGGTCAGGCCCGCTCCGGCGCCGCGGTCGGCAAGGAACTTCCCGATCAGCGTCTCGCTGCGCCCGTCGCCGTAGACGTCGGCGGTGTCGAAGAACGTCACACCCGCGTCGGCCGCACCCGCGAGGACCGCCAGCGCGTCGTCCTCGGCGACGTCGCCCCAGTCCGCGCCGAGCTGCCAGCACCCCAGCCCCACGACACTGACGGCACGCCCGGTCCGACCCAACACCCGTGTTTCCATGCCCGCGACGCTACCGCGCGCACGAGCGGCCGATGTCGGTCCATCTGCCTACCCTTGCGCCACAGCGCCACCCCACCCCTCGGAGCCCTCATGGCCACGCCCGCCGGACCCGCCGTCTCGATCTCGCGCACCCTTCCGCTCGACGCCTCGGATGCCTGGGCCCTGCTGTCCGACGTGCGGAACCACGCGCGCTGGATCCCGATGACCCGGATCGAGGTCCGCGGGCTGCCGCTCGCGGCGGGCTCGAAGGTCATCGCGACATCCGGCCCGTTCGCGACGCGGGGCACCCCCGGTCTCCAGGACCGGATGCGGCTGGACCGGCTGGAACCGCCCACGGCACAGGCCGCCGGCGTCGCCGTGTTCACCAAGGTCGGGCCGCTGCTGCTCGGGACGGCCGAGGTGCGGGTCGCCGCGCTCGGGGCCGGCACGAGCCGGGCCACCTGGGTCGAGGACGTCCATCTCGCCGGCCCGCTGCCCGCCGCCCTGACCCGCCGGGTGCTCGCGCCGGTCCTCGCGGGCATGGTGCGATTCGCGTTGTGGCGGGTCGCCCGCGAGGTCGCCGCCACGCGTTGAGGAACACGTCCGGACGGACCTGCGCAACAGATCGCCGCCGAACAGCCCGTTCACGCAACGAATCATGGCACCTGGCGCAACGACACGACAGGGGTCGGCGAGCAAGGGCAACCTACGCTGGGGTCGCACGATCAGATCGCCGCGGTGCGGCACTCTTGAGAGAACCCCCGACCCAGGAGGAACCATGCCCGTCGCCACCCCGCGTCACTACCTGATGTGCGAGCCCCTGCACTACACGGTCAGCTACGAGATCAACCCGTGGATGGACGTCACGCGGCACACCGACCGGGACCTGGCCGTCGCGCAGTGGCGCGTGCTGCGCGACACGTACCTCGCGCTCGGCCACACGGTCGAGACGATCAGCCCGCTCGAGGGCCTGCCGGACATGGTCTACGCCGCCAACGGCGCCACCGTCGTCGACGGCGTCGTCTACTCCGCGAAGTTCCACTACGCCGAGCGCGCCCCCGAGGGCCCCGCGTACCAGAAGTGGTTCGCCGACCGCGGCTACCTCACCCACACCGCCGCGGTCACCAACGAGGGCGAGGGCGACCTGCTCGTCATCGGCGACGTGATCCTCGCCGGCTGGGGCTTCCGGACCGACCGCGCCGCGCACGCCGAGCTCCAGGAGCTCGTCGGGCGCCCCGTGATCTCGCTCGAGCTCGTCGACCCGCACTTCTACCACCTCGACACCGCGTTGGCCGTGCTGTCGAGCGACCCGGCCGCACCGCAGATCGCCTACTACCCGGCCGCCTTCTCGGCGGGCTCGCGCACCGTCCTGGAACGCATGTTCCCGGACGCGATCCTGGCCACCGCAGCCGACGCCGCCGCCCTCGGCCTGAACGCGGTGAGCGACGGGCTCAACGTCGTCGTGGCGCCCGACGCCGTCGACCTGGCCGCCGCCCTGCGCGCGCGCGGCTACCTGCCGATCCCGGTGGACACCAGCGAGCTGCTCAAGGGCGGCGGCGGTGCGAAGTGCTGCACCCTCGAGGTGCGCGGCACGGCGTCCGCGCCGGTCACCGTCCGGGCCGCGGTCACGTCGGAGGTGCCGCGATGACCGCCGCCGTCGAGGCCGCGCCGGGCACCGTCGTCGCGCCCGGGCACCTCGCCCACAACTACCACCCGCTGCCGATCACGATCACCTCGGGCGACGGCGCCTGGGTGCACGACGGCGGCGGCACGCGGTACCTCGACCTGCTCGCCGGCTACTCGGCCCTGAACTTCGGGCACCGGCACCCGGGGCTGACCGCGGTCGCGCACGCCCAGCTCGACAAGCTCACCCTCACCTCGCGCGCGTTCGACAACGACCTGCTCGAGACCTTCGCCACCAAG
This sequence comes from Pengzhenrongella frigida, assembly GCF_004168625.1. GTDB lineage: Bacteria > Actinomycetota > Actinomycetes > Actinomycetales > Cellulomonadaceae > Pengzhenrongella > Pengzhenrongella frigida. The sequence goes on along the minus strand of NZ_SDWW01000047.1, from coordinate 24,963 downwards.
CTCACCGCGCTGACCGGCACCGAGATGATGGTGCCGATGAACACCGGCGCCGAGGCCGTCGAGACGGCGATCAAGATCGCGCGCAAGTGGGGCCACGACGTCAAGGGCGTGCCCGCCGACCGCGGCACGATCATCGTGGCGGACGGCAACTTCCACGGCCGCACGACGACGATCATCTCGTTCTCGACCGACGACGACGCCCGGCGCGGTTTCGGCCCGTACACGCCCGGCTTCCGGGTCGTGCCGTTCGGCGACGCCGCGGCGCTCGCGGCCGCCATCGACGAGACCACCGTCGCGGTGCTGCTCGAGCCGATCCAGGGCGAGTCGGGCGTCCTCATCCCGCCCGCGGACTACCTGCCGGCCGTCCGGGCGGCCTGCGACGCCGCCGACGTGCTGCTGATCGCCGACGAGATCCAGTCGGGGCTCGGCCGTACCGGCACCACGCTGGCGTGCGAGCTGGTGGGGGTCCGGCCGGACCTCATGACGCTGGGCAAGGCGCTCGGTGGCGGCATCCTGCCGGTCTCGGCCGTCGTGGGTCGCGCCGACGTGGTCGGCGTGCTGACCCCGGGCACGCACGGGTCGACGTTCGGCGGCAACCCGCTGGCATGCGCCGTCGGGATCGCCGTGGTCGAGCTGCTCGAGACCGGCGAGTTCCAGGCCCGCGCCCGCAAGCTCGGCGCACACCTGCAGGCCCGCCTCGATGCGCTGGTCGCCGACGGCTCGCTCGTGGCCCGTCGGAGCGTCGGCCTGTGGGCGGGCATCGACCTCGATCCGGCCCGCGGGACCGGGCGCGAGCTGTGCGAGCGGCTGCTCGCGCGGCGGGTGCTCGCCAAGGACACGCACGGTTCGACGATTCGGCTCGCGCCACCGCTGATGATCTCCGCCGACGATCTCGACTGGGGGCTCGACCAGCTCACCGACGCGCTGCGCTGATCGCCGGGGTGCGGCTCCGGTGCGCCATCATGGGCGCATGCGGACCGACCCAGCAGGACCGACCGGCCTCCTCGACCCGCTCGACGAGGCGATCCTGCGCGAGCTGGCCGTCGACGCGCGCGCGAGCTTCGCCGACATCGGCTCGGTCGTGTCGCTGTCCGCGCCGGCGGTCAAGCGGCGCGTGGACCGGTTGCGCGAGCGGGGCGTGATCCGGGGCTTCACCGTGCGCCTCGATCCGGCCGCGCTCGGCTGGGAGACCGAGGCCTACGTCGAGCTCTTCTGCTCGGGTTCGACGAGCCCGGTGGTCATGCGCACCGCCGTCGAGCGGTTCCCCGAGGTGATCTCCGCGAGCACCGTGACGGGCGACGTCGACCTCCTCATCCACCTGCGCGCTCGCGACATGCGACACCTGGAGCGGGTCATCGAACGGTTGAACGCCGAGGCCTTCGTGGCCCGGACGCGATCCACGATCGTGCTGTCGGCCCTGGTGCGCCGCCCCGACGTCCAGGGATCCCCCGAGCCCTAGGCGACCCGGGGGCGACGGCAGCCGGCGCGACGCGGGGCCACGATCGACGCGGTCAGTGGTACAGGTCGCCGATCCCCCGGATGCGAGCGCCGGGCGAGGCGGCCTCACCCGAGGTGCTGCGCGCCGTGACGACCATGACGGGGGTGGCCGAGTGGCTGAGCACCGCCTGGCTGGTCGATCCCAGGAGCAGCCCGGTGAACCCGCCGCGACCGCGCGAGCCGACCACGATGAGATCGGTCGCGGTGGAGAACTCGGTGAGCAGCGCCGCTCCCGTGCCGTCGAGCGCGTGTCGCTTCACCTCGACCCCGGGGAGGTCGACCAGGGCGCGGTCCACCACGACGTTGAGCCCTTCCGCGACGTCGGCCAGGACGGACTCGTGGTCGACCGCTGCCGGCAACCAGGCGAGCGCACCCGCACCGGAACCCAGCGGGACGCCGGCGACCGCGGTGAGCTCGGCCCCCCAGGCCTTCGCCTCCCGGATTGCCTGGCGCAGCGCGAGATCCGACGCCGGCGAGCCGTCGACGCCGACGACGATCCGGCGGACGGGTTCGATCGGCAGCTGCGCGACGTCACCCGAGCGCGCCGGCGGACGGGTGGGAACCACGACCGTCGGGCAGAACGCGTGCGCCGGGAGCGCCGAGGAGACCGTCCCGAGGAGCCGGTCGGCGAACCCGCCCCCGCCCCGCGTCCCGAGCACGACGAGACGCGCGGTGCGGGACAGGTCGACGAGCACGCCGGTGGCATCGCCCGTCGCGAGCAGCGAGGTCGCGGGCACACCGAGGGCGTCGGCCCGGGCCTGGGCCTCCGCGAGCACGACGCGGGCCCCTTCCTGGATCGCGGTGTCGTCCAGGGCCGCGTAGCCGCCGTCGAGCGACGCCGCGGTGAACGACGGCAGCGAGTAGGCGCACACCAGCTTGAGGGTCAGTCCGTGCGTCACGGCCTCCGCGGCCGCCCAGTCGAGCGCATGCAGACTGGCCGCCGAGCCGTCCACGCCGACCAGCACCACGTTCTCGCGGGTCATGGCTGTTCCTCCCGAATGGCCGAAGCATCGTCGCTCCAGTGTCCCCCGAAACTACCCCGGGCGTGGGCGGGACGTGCCAAAACCTTGACCAAACCGCCGAGCACCTCGCCGCGCCCTCAGGCCACGAGGTACGCCGACCAGGACGGATCGGTCCGAACCGTCGCCGCGAACAATGCCGCGACCCCGCGCGGTGCCCGCGGGATGAACGCGAGCTCCCAGCCCAGCTCGCCGAGCAGCCGGTCAGCCTTGCGGTGGTTGCACCGAGCGCAGGCCGCCACGACGTTGGACCACTCGTGCCGGCCCCCGCGCGAGCGGGGCTGGACGTGGTCCACGGTGTCCGCGCCGCCTCCGCAGTACGCGCACCGGTGCTCGTCGCGCTGCAGCACGGTCCGGCGGGTCGGGGGGACCGTCCGGCGATGGGGGACATGCACGTAGCGCACCAGGCACATCACGAGGGGTACCGGCACGGCGGTCCGTTCGGAGTGCAGCAGCCGGCCGTCCGTCTCGAGCACCATGGCCTTGCCGGTGAGCACGAGGACGACGGCCCGATGGACCGAGACCACACACAGGGGTTCGAGGCTCGCATTGAGCAGCAACGTCCGTCGGGGGGGCGCCACAGGCATCAGCACGATGAGCTCCAGGACCAGGTTGTCGGGCCCGTCTGGCTGACTCGGCCCGCTGTGGAGGTACAAGCGCGACAATCGTAACCGCACGGCGTCGCGCACCGGCCGCAGAATGCGAAACGGCCCCGGCGGCGCCTGACGCGCTACCGGGGCCGAACGTTTGTGGTCTGTCAGTCAGCTGACCCGGATGAAGACCGGGTTGGACTGCCAGATGGCGCGGAACTGGATCGTGGAGCCGGGCTTCGGCGAATCGATCTGCGTGTTGCCGCCGGCGTAGATGGCGACGTGGCCGGGGCTCCAGATCAGGTCGCCGGGGAGCGCGTCGGCACGCGAGACGACGGTGCCGACGTTGCGCTGCGCGGACGACTGCGAGGTCATCGAGATCCCGAGCTGGCCGTAGACGTAGGAGGTGAATCCCGAGCAGTCGAAGCCCTCAGGGGTCTTGCCGCCCGAGCGGTACGGCACGCCGACGTAGCGCGCAGCGACCTCGAGGACCGCGTTGCCGGAGACCGACTGCGGGATGCTCGCACCGGCTGCCGGGGCCTCGGCCGCCGGCAGGGCGGCGCGGGCGGCTGCCCGGGAGGCGACCGCGGCGGTGCGCGGAGCGACGACCGGCTTGGGGGGATCGACCGTGACCGTGACGGCCGGGACGTCGAGCGCCCAGGTGGCGTCGGCGGCGACGGTGACGACAGGTGCGGTCTCGAGCGCAGCCCGAGCCGACGAGGTCAGTGCCGAGGTGTCGACGGCGGGGACCGACGAGACGTTCTCGGTGGTGTTTGCGGCGGAGGCCGGCGCACCGAAGGTCGAGACGACCAGTCCGGCGGCGGCGGCCACGACGGCCGACCGACGGCCGACGACGGCCATGGAGCCCGTCGCGGCGGTAGCGAAGTCATTCAGGGATGTCACGGGGCGGCGCGCTGAGCGGTGCCGGGCAATGCTCACAGTCACGTGAAGCCTCTCCGAACGCCTACGAGGTCAGCTGTCGGGTTCGGGTAGGAAGAGTTCACCCGGCTGAAAGGCCGTCTGATGGCGACGGCCGCTCAACTTCACCCCAAGGACACCGTCACCGATGCCCACAAACTTGGGTCCCCCGCCCCTGCCGGCGAAGTCGTACGGAACCTCGTGCGGCGGCAGGATTAGGCGATCCGCTCGAGGGCTCCGACGGATGAGGGTTCCGAAGGAGCAGGTTGAACGTACCGGACCGGCCGCTCAAATGTCACGTTCTGGTTACGGTGACGAAAGTCACACCACCAGTCCGCCGGTCAGGCGACGACGAAGATGTGCCGCGAGATCTCCTCGGGCAGGTCGAGCGCGAGCTCCTTGCCCGCCGAGCCGACGGTGAGCACCCCGGCACCGGATTCGACCGTGATCTGCGCACCCGGCAGCACCCCGGCCTCCGCGAGGCGGGTGAGCAGCTCCGTGTCGGTCTGCAGCGGCTCGCCGAGGCGGGCGACCACGGCCGTCACCTTGGCGCCGTCCAGCGGGGCCACCTGGGCGAGCGGGACGACGCCGTCCAGGAAGCCCGGGTGGATCGACGCGTCGCCGAGCTCGGCGAGGCCCGGGATCGGGTTGCCGTACGGGGAGAAGTGCGGGTGGTCCAGCAGCTGGACGAGCCGCCGCTCGACGCGGTCGCTCATGACGTGCTCCCAGCGACAGGCCTCGTCGTGGACGAACTCCCACTCGAGCCCGATGACGTCGGTCAGCAGGCGCTCCGCGAGGCGGTGCTTGCGCATCACGCGGGTCGCCTTGAGCAGACCCGCCTGGGTGAGCTCGAGGTGCCGGTCGCCGCTGACGATGACCAGGCCGTCCCGCTCCATCCGGGCCACCGTCTGGGACACGGTCGGGCCGGAGTGCCCGAGCCGTTCGGCGATCCGGGCGCGCAGCGGGACGATGCCCTCTTCGGCCAGCTCGAAGATGGTCCGCAGATACATCTCGGTGGTGTCGATCAGGTCGCTCACGACGGGTGCCTCTCGGGTCGGTCTGTGATGCGCAAGGTTACGTGGTGTTGCCCGACGGCGTCGGGGCGTCCCGCCGCGGAGTTCGTCGCCCGCCGCGTGCGAGGCCTAGGCTCGCGACGTGCCCGAGCCGACTGGTGACAACACCCCCGCAATCGTGATCCCGACCGCGATCCGCCCCGCCGACGGGCGGTTCGGCTGTGGTCCGAGCAAGGTGCGACCCGAGCAGGTCGCGGCGCTGGCCGCGGTCGGCGGCAACCTGTTGGGCACCTCCCACCGCCAGCCGCCGGTCCGGGGCCTGGTCGGACGCATCCGCAGCGGGCTCGGCGAGCTCTTCGCCCTGCCGGACGGGTACGAGGTCGCCCTGGGCAACGGCGGGTCGACGGCGTTCTGGGACCTCGCGACGCTCTGCCTGGTCCGCGAGCGCGCGCAGCACACCACCTTCGGTGAGTTCGGCGCCAAGTTCGCCACCGCCACGTCCCGTGCCCCCTTCCTGGCCGAGCCCAGCGTCCGGACGGCACCCCCGGGTGGTCTGGCGCGTCCGGAGCTCGAGGACGGCATCGACGTCTACGCCTGGCCGCACAACGAGACCTCCACCGGGGTCATGGCCCCGGTCCGTCGGGTCCCCGGCTCGCGCGAGCAGGGCGCGCTGACCCTCGTGGATGCCACGTCGGCCGCGGGCGGGCTCGCCGTCGACGTTGCCGAGGCCGACGCCTACTACTTCGCGCCGCAGAAGTGCTTCGCGTCCGACGGCGGCCTCTGGCTCGCCCTCCTCTCCCCCGACGCCGTCGCGCGCTCCGCCGAGCTCGAGTCGAGCGGGCGCTGGGTGCCGGAGTTCCTGTCGCTGCGCACCGCGATCGCGAACTCGCGCCAGGACCAGACGCTCAACACCCCGGCGATCGCCACGCTGGTCCTGATGGCCGAGCAGCTCACCTGGATGCTCGAGCACGGCGGCCTCGCCTGGACCGCTGCCCGGACGGCTACCTCGGCGGCACACCTGTACGGCTGGGCCGAGGCGCGCGACTGGGCCACCCCGTTCGTGGCGGACCCCGCCGCGCGCTCGCACGTCGTGGGCACCGTCGACCTCGACCCCGCCATCGACGCCAAGCAGGTGGCGGCGGTGCTGCGCGCGAACGGCATCGTCGATGTCGACCCCTACCGCAAGCTCGGGCGCAACCAGCTGCGCGTGGCGCTGTTCCCCGCCATCGACCCCGACGACGTCCTGGCCTTGACGGCATGCGTCGACCATGTGGTCGACCGCCTTGGCTGATCCCCTCGAGGCCGCGCTCAGCGTCCCGCTCGAGCCCATCCGGCTGCGCCGCGACCGGGTCACGATCGCGCTGTACGCGCACTTCGTCGCGTGGGGCTGGCTGCTCTACAGCTTCTCCCCCAGCGTGCCCCTCCTCGGAGAAGAGCAGGGGATCACCAAGGCCCAGGCCGGCCTGCACGGGACGGCCATGGCCATCGGGACGCTGCTGTCCGCCTTCTTCAGTGCGCGCCTGGTCGACCGGTTCGGACGGCGCGGCACGCTGCTCCTCGCCGGCGGGATCCTCGTGCTCGGCGTCGGGACCCTCATGGTCGGCACCACGCTGCCGTTCACGCTGCTGGGGGCGGGAGTCACGGCGATGGGCGGCACGCTCGTGATCTCGGCCGCGCAGCCAGCCCTGTCGGTCCACCACCGCGAGGCGAGCGCGGCCGCGGTCGTGGAGGCGAACGGCGTCGGCTCCCTGTTCGGCCTCCTTGCCCCGCTCGCGGTCGGGGCCAGCGTCGCGGTCGGCTGGGGCTGGCGGCCTGCGGTCGCCGTCACGATCCTGCTCGCCGGGGTGGCGGCCGTGCTGATGGCGTCCCTGCCGGGCCGCGGCGCGCTCGGGTCCTCGCGGCTCCCGGACGGCGCGGGCCGCGAGGACCCCGCGACCAGCTCGACGCCCCCGCGCTTCGCGACCACCCCCGACGTCGGCCACCGCGGGTTCACCCGCACGTTCTGGTTCTTCTGGGTCGGGCTCCTCATGTCCGTCGCGGTCGAGAACGCCACCACGTTCTGGGCGGCAGACCTGCTGATCACCCGCACGGGCGCCGGTCCCGGGATCGCCACCGGCGCGCTCGCCGGGCTCCTCGCCGGCATGAGCGCCTCCCGGTTCGTGGTCGGCCCGATGTCGATGCGTCGCGCCCCCGAGAAGCTGCTCCTGGTCGCCTTCGCCGTCGCCGGGGTCGGCTGGGCGATCCTCTGGACGGCGACGGCGACGGCGCCCGCCCTGATCGGGCTGGTGATCGCCGGGTTCGGCTACGGCGCCCAGTACCCGCTGTCGATCGCCCTCGTCCTGCGGGCCTCGCAGGGACGACCTGACAAGGCCCAGGCCCGCGCGACCTTCGGCGCCGGGGCGGCGGTCGGGGTCGCTCCGTTCCTGCTCGGCGCGCTCGCCGACACGTTCGGCTCGCACACGGCCTTCCTGCTGGTGCCGGTGCTGATCGCCATCGGCGCCGGGGCCGTCGCGCTCGGTCTGCGCAGCGTCCACCACCCCGCTCGCGCGATCCCCGCCAGTCCCTCCTCTACCCGCTAGCACCCCCCGAGCACACGACCGAGCGGTGACGTCAGGGACGACGTCACCGCTCGGAGGTGGTGCGCGGGGTGGCTACCGGACTGCTGGAGCTACCGGCCTACTGGACGGCGCGACGGGCGCGGGCGGAGCGGACCAGGACAAGAGCGGTCCCGGCGAGCAGCAGGCCACCGCCGGCGACCGCGAACGGCAACGCCTCGGAGCCCGTGAACGCGAGGACCCCGGACGAGCCGGTCGAGGCGGACGACGTCGTGTCGCTGACCGAGAGCACCTTGCTCCCGGACGGGAGGCACTTGGCAAGCGCGACCTTCGGGTCGACGTTGACCGCCAGCTCGGTACCGACCCGGAACTCGACGTCTGTCGCGCGGGTCGGGATCGAGGCGGGCCAGTCGACCGTGCCGGAGAACGGCTGGCCGGTCTGCACGACGTCGGTGCCGCCCGGGTTGATCCAGCGCAGATCGACCGTCGTCGCCTCGGTGCCCTCGGCGGTCACCTGGTAGGTCAGCTGGAGCACGCCTGCGGGGCAGATCGGGTCCGCCTGCAGGACCTCGACGACGCACACCCCGCTCGCGCCGTAGCCGGTGTCCTGCTCGGTGCACGCCTCGTCCTGCGCGGACGCGGGAAGGCCTGCGACGAAGACGGACGCGGTGCCGAGTGTCAGTGCCGCCAGAGATCGAGCCAGGTGTCGCATGGTCACTCCTCGGGTGCACGTACGCCGCGAATTGGGCATATCACTGATCAGCATCCTAGCGGGTCTGATTCGGACGAAAACTGCCAAAGGGGTGAATCTGTCCAAAAATGGTCAGCCGCACGCTGCGGTCATGATGCCGGGGCTGGTCATGGTCGGGGTCAGCCACACGGGCAGCTCCGGCACCGCCCGCGGGGTGCGCACCTCGAAGCGGTACGTCGCCCGCTCGCCGGGCGCCAACCGCGAGGAGAGCACCTCGACCGCGCGGCCGGACTCGGTCGCCGTCAGCCCGCCGATGAACCCGTCCCCCAGCCGCATCTCGACGATCTCCCCGCCGACCGGGGCGTACACCGTGAGGTTGGTCGCGACCGAGCCGGTCGGCAGGTTCGAGCCTCTGGGGCCGGTGACGTACTCGGGGTACTCGGTGATGTCGGCCGGCGGGTCGTAGGCGAGGTCGACCCGCACGACCGCCGTCGTCGAGTCAGCCTCGCACCGCACGTCCTCGACCTGGACGTCGGTGGTCAGGAAGTAGTCGAGCTTGCCGGTCGTGCCGTCGTCGAGGAAGACCCCGGCGGCGTCGTCCGCCCCGCCGGAGAGGAACGCCCCGCCGGCGGAGGTCTGCACCAGCTCGCTCTGCTCCTCCGGGTGCGCCGACCACACCCGCAGGCGGTGCTTGCTGCTCGCCTTGCCCAGCTCCTCGACGACCCGGCGGGCCTCCCCCTGCCCGTCGCCGACGGCCCGGAAGATCGTTGACGCGACCCCGGTGAAGAACCCGTCGGCCTCGACCGGGTCGCGCAGCCGCAGGTACGACTCGTGCAGCAGCTCGTCGAGGAAGTTGTCCGTCGTCAGGGTCAGGCCGCCGGGCTCGTCGATCGGTCCGGTCGCCTCGAGCAGGTTCGCGATCGCGACCGCGTCGGTGGCGATCACGCCGTCGACCTCCTCGCCGGTGCGGCTCCGCCAGATCGCGGTCACGAGCTCGGCCGTACGGGGGAAGTCCGGGGTCATCACCGTGTTCTGGATCCACCGGCCGAGGCGGTCGGTGTGCACGGTCACCTCCTCGTCGGTCAGCGGGAGCACGGGTTCGTCCGTGGCGGGGAAGTCGAGGGTCGTGCGCTGGTCGACCAGCTCGATCGACCCGTTCTCCGCCCGGATCACGGCCACCGCCCCCACGATCCCGCCTGCCGTGCGCAGCTCAGCGCTGTTCAGGGACAGCAGCAGGTAGGTGCGCGGGCCGTCGAGGCCGAGCATGGGCGGGAGCAGTCCGGCGAACCGGGCCGTGCCGTCGAGCAGGGCCGAGACCTCCGCCATCCCCTCCTGCACCTGCTCGACCGGTCCGGCGAGCGGACCGACGAGGCGGTCGGGGTCGATCCCGGCGACGGCGTCGTCGGCGTCGCCCACCACGGCCGCCGCCCGCACGAGCGCCGGCGCCGCCTCGGCGAGCGGCGCGAGGTCGATCCGGCCGTCCGTGCCGCGCAGGCCTTGGACCTGCGCGATCGTGTCGATCTCATCCAGCGTCGGCCCGGCGATCCCGGCGACGTCGTCCAGGGCGGCAGAGACGGTCGCGACGGCCGCGAAGCTCGGTCCGACGAAGGGCAGGTGAGCGGCGACCCGCCAGACCGGGTCGGACGTCGCGGCGCGAGCCGTAGCCGCATCGGCCTCGAGCTCCGGCAGCCGATCGGCGACGGAGGCGGTGTCGACGTCGGCCAGGCCGGTACGCACGTCTTGGACGATCTGCTCGGCGTGCAAGAGGGACGTGGCCGCCTGCCAGCCGCGGAACGCCAGCCAGCCACCCGCGGCGAGGACCAGGACGACCGTGGTGAGCAGCGCGATCCGCCAGGTCCGACGACGCCTGCTCCGGCGCGGGCGAGCACGCTGGACACGGACGGGTGGGGTCGGGTCAGGGGTCGACCCCGGGTGGGTGGCATCGACCGGAGCGCTCATCGCATGATCGTCACATATCGGATAGATCCCCGCCGCCACCTGCGGCGCCGTTTCACCCGGCCGCGAGCGCCGAGCCGTCGCGCCGGGCTGCCAGCCGATCGAGCGCCTTGAGGTTGAGCTCGAGGCCGAGCAGCCGGGTGATGTCGGACTCGCTCGGCCGGTCCGCCTCCGACGCGCCGGGGATGAACGCCACGGGATCTGCCCAGTCGACGACCCCCCGACCGGCCAGGTCGGTGAGGTTCTCCCGGACGAGGTCCTGGGTGGGACCCGGTGCCCAGTAGCCGCCGCGGACCGCGTCGTTGGCTCCGCTCGCGGGCACCTGGCCGCCGCGCACCGGAAAACCCATCCGCGCCGCCTTGGACAGGACCCGTCGCCGCAGGCCACGGGAGGAGCGCGTGAACCGGGACTCGAGGACCGCGCCGCCGTCGTACGTGGTGGTCGGCAGCGAGAACAGCCGGGGATAGGCGTGCTTCTGGATCTCCTGGTACAGGTACTGGTCGTTGCGGAACTTCTCGGGCACCCGGAGCATGAAGTCCAGCCACGGCCGCACCAGGAACGGGGTGCAGATCGTGTAGCCCCGCAGGATCCGGGTAGCGGTGTACTGCCGCTGCCGGACCCCGAACACCAGCTGGTCGGGATAGGCCATCAGCGCGTCCGAGCAGAACGGGCCCGCCGGCATCCCGGCCCACGGGTCGAAGTCGGCCGAGACGGTCTTGTCCCACCCCTTGCGCAGGTGGAAGCCCTGGAACTCCTCGACCGCGTCCCGCCACGCCACGCGCTCCCCGGGCGTCGGCGACCGGAAGCCGCCGACCGCGTCGCCGCACAGCCCGTCCCAGAACGCGTGGTCGCGCCCGATCCGCTCGTGCAGCAGATAGCTGAGGTACCGCTGCCCGAACGGGAACGGCAGCGGGACCTGCCGCGCGAGCACCGAGTCGACCAAGCCGTCGGTGCTCCACTCCACGGTGGACGACTCGAGCGTCTCGTGCCGGACCCCGGCGGCCCGGGCGACCAGGGCCGCGTAGTCGAAGTCCTGCTCACCCGGTCGGCCGAAGGTGGCGGCCACGATCTGCGAGCGGTCGAACGTCTCGAGCAGCGCCGCCAGGATCGTCCGCGAGTCGAGCCCGCCGCTCAGGAAGATCACCTGATCGCCCGACGTCGTGGTGCGGCGTGCGCACTCCTCGACCGACGCGCGCATCGCCGCGGCCCCCTCACGCACCAGGGCGGACTCCGACACCTCGCCGAGGTCGCGCCGGGGTTCGCGGGACCACTCCCGCAACAGCCCCAGCGGTTCGGGGTCCTCGGGATCGGGGATGAACCCGAACGCGAGGAACTGCTCGATGCGGTTCTTGTCGAACGCATACGGAGCGGGCCGGCTGACCCCCAGCTCGGTACTCATCGGCGCCCCCCGTTGATCCAGCCCCGCGGCGAGATCGGCCGCACCACAACCTCCGAGCCAGACAAACGTATCGATTCGGACTCGCGCGCGCACGGCGAGCAGGCCCGCTTCCGGCCGGGACCGGGGTCGGGGCGGACCACAAGTAGATTGACTGTCTGACTAGATAGCCCTACTGTCTAGACATGTCCTCCGCGCAGCCGTGGCCCAGCGAGTGGCTGCGCGGTGTGCTGGAGGTGTGCGTGCTGCGCGTCCTGGCCGACGGCGAGACGTACGGGTACGCCATCGCCACGCGACTGGCGGACAGCGGCCTCGGCACGGTCAAGGGCGGCACGCTCTACCCGCTGCTCATCCGGCTGGAGAGCGCCGGCCTGGTCACCGCGCAGTGGCGTGCCGGCGACGGCGGTCCGGGTCGCAAGTACTACGAGCTGACCGACCACGGCCACGCGGAGCTTGCCGGCACAGCCGACGCGTGGGTTCGTTTCACGGCGCTGACCGGCGCGATCATCGCCGATCTCCCGACACCCGATGCCGACGTCACCTCACGTCCCACCCCGAGGCCCGCCCCGCGCACGACCGACACCACGGAGGTTGCCCGATGAGCTCGCCGGTCGAGAGTCCCAAGGACCCGTCCCCGCTCACCCTCGAGCGCAGGCTCGCCCCGCACGTCGACGGGGCCTGGGCCGAGGACTTCGTGCTCGAGCTGCGCCTGCTCGGTGTAGCGGGCGACCGCATCGGGGCAGCGCTGACCGAGGTCGAGTCGCACTGTGCCGACAGCAGCGAGGGCGCGCCGGACGCCTTCGGGGATGCGGTCACCTACGCGCGCAGCCTCGACCTCCCGGTGGACGACGACGAGTCCCCGCGCGCCGTGCTCCGAGCGCTCGCCCCGACGGCCGTCCAGCTCGCCGGCATGTTCATCCTGAGCTGGAGCTTCGGCCCGGCGCTGAGCGGCGGACCGCTCGAGATCACGGTCGGGCATCTGGCGGGCGCCATCGTCGCTGCCCTCGCGATCGCGATGGTCGTGCGCGTCGCCGATCCCGCGCTGCGCCTGCTCGTCCGCCATCCGGTCCGCGCCGGATTCCTCCTGTGGGCCTGGCTCGTCGCGGTCACGGGGGCGTGCGTCGCCGCGCTGCTGCTGCTGGACGCGCCGCTCTGGCGGATCGGTGCCGCCTGGGGCGTCGCGGCCGGAGCGGGGCTCCTGGCCGCGGGCGCAGCCTGGGCGTACGCCGACATCCGGGCCGACCGTGGGTTGGCCGACCCGATCACGTCCCCGCTCGGCCCGCTCCCGCCGTCGACGTCGCGCCGCGGTCGACTGCTCGAGAGCCCCGCGTTCGCCACCCTGACCGCCACCGCGGTGATCCCGGCAGGAACCCTCGGCCTCCTGGCCCTCACGCTCGCGCTCCACGCGACAACCACCTGATCCGCCGAGCACTCCCGAACCACACCACCCGCCTCCCGACAGCCGGACGCCTGTCGCCTCCGACCGCCGAGTGCGGGCGTTCGGCTGCTGCGGACGCCCACCGAGCAGCCGATCGCCCGCACTCGGCGACCCGGATGGGTCGGTGGGCGGGGGTCAGGCGGCGGTGGTGGCGTCTTGGAGCTCGCGTTCGCGGATGCGCCGGGCGGCGTCGTCCCGGGCGGCCTGCTCCTCGCGGGTGCCCGGCAGGGGCTCCGCGTCGAGGTAGGTGACCTGCAGGTACGGGCGGTGCACGTGGTAGCGGACCTCGATGTGCCAGTGACGCACGGCCCAGATCGCGGCACCGCTCGCCACGAGCAGCGAGGCGATCGCACCGACACCGATAGCCCAGCGCGCGCCGTACACCTCACCGATCCAGCCCACCAGCGGCGAGCCGATCGGCGTCGCGCCGAGGAACACGATCATGTAGAGCGCCATCACCCGCCCGCGCATCGCCGGGTCGGTGGTCGTCTGGATCGTCGCGTTGGCTGCGGTCATCATCGTCAGGGACGCCAGGCCTACCGGGATGCACGCGAGCGCGAACGTCGGGTACGTCGGCATGAGCGCCATCACCCCGTCGGCGATGCCGAACGCGAACGCGGAGCCGATGACCAGGCGCACGCGCGGCTGCTCCCGCCGGGCTGCGAGCAGCGCCCCCGCGAGCGACCCGATCGCCATGATCGACCCGAGGATCCCGTACGCCCCCGGCCCCTTGTCGAACTCGGTCCGCGCCATCAGCGCGCTCGTGAGCTGGAAGTTCAGCCCGAACGTCGACACGACGCCGACGACGACCATGATCACGATGATGTCGCTGCGGTGCCGCACGTACGCCACGCCCGCCCGGATCTGACCCTTCTCGCGCACGACGCGCGGCGAGGGGCGCAGCTCACGGGTACGCATCTGGGTCAGCGCGAGGATCGTCGCGAGGAACGAGACCCCGTTGATCAGGAACACCCAGCCGGTGCCGACCATCGCGATCATGAGGCCCGCGACCCCCGGCCCGATCAGCCGCGCGGCGTTGAAGGACGCACTGTTGAGCGCGACGGCGTTCGGGAGCCGGCTCATCGGCACCATGTCGGCGACGAACGTCTGCCGGACCGGGTTGTCGATCGCCGAGACGCAGCCGAGCAGGGTCGCGAACACGTACACGTGCCACAGCTCGACGTGTCCGGACAGCGTCAGCGCGCCGAGCCCGAGTGCCAGCAGGGCGAGCGCGGACTGCGTGAGGATGATCAGCTTGCGGCGGTTGACCCGGTCGGCGAGCAGGCCGGCCCAGGCCGACAGCGCGAGCACGGGCACGAACTGCAGCGCCGTCACGACGCCGACGGCGACGCCCGACTCGTTCGTCAGCACGGTCAGGACGAGCCAGTCCTGGGCGACGCGCTGCATCCAGGTGCCGACGTTCGCGACGAGGGCGCCGGCGAACCAGAGCCGGTAGTTGAAGTAGCGGAACGAGGAAAAGGTAGGACTCATGCGGTAGCGATTCTCCGGAGGATCTCGGTAGCTTCGGCGAGCGTGGCGCGCTCGGCGAGGGTCAGGTCGGCGAGGCGTTTGGCGAGCCAGGCGTCGCGCCGACGTTTCGTCTCGCGCACCTCCTGCTCGCCGGCGGTGGTGATGGTGACGAGGACCTGCCGGCGATCGGTCGGGTGCTCGCTGCGGGCCGCGAGGCCCGCCTCGACCAGGGCCGCCACGGTGCGGGTCATCGATGGCGGCTGGACGTGCTCGCGGTCCGCCAGGACGCCGGGGGTCAGCGGCCCGAGGTTGGCCAGGGCGTGCAGCACGGAGTACTGGGCGTCCGTGATCTCGCTGCTGCTGCGTTCCATCCGCACGCGCCGCGCGGTGCGCAGCAGCGAGATGCGCAACTCCCCGGCAAGGGTGCCGGGGCGGCACTGGGAGGCCTTGATGGCCGACGGCGGCGCTACGACCGGGGCAGGCACGGTGAGACTGGGCATTTCCTTAGGTTACGTCATTACCTTAGGTAACGAAAGTTGAATCCGGGATCTCACCCGGTTGCCGAGGGGCTCTGGGGGGGGCTCCGGGTGGCACCGAGCGAACGTCTCCCTCGCGCGCGCCGGAGACCGGTGGGGGCCCCGAGCGCGGTCCGGCCGCGGACCCGATGGCGGGGGTCTGCCCTGGTGCATAGGCTCACCCGATGCCTACCTCAGCCCCGCCGGCCCCCACCGGGCCCGCGCGGCGCTATCGCTGGGCCCTCGCCGCTGCCCTGGTCGGCTACTCGTCCTTCCTCGCGCTGGTGCTGGGGTGGCCGACGCCGGTCGACGCCCCGGTCGGCGCGACCCTGCGCGGGGGACTGCGCCGGCTGCACGAGTTCGGCGTCCCCGACTGGGTGACCTACGGGAAGATCGAGTTCGGCGCGAACATCGCCCTGTTCGTGCCGGTCGGACTGCTGATCGCGCTCGCGCTGCGCCGCGGCCAGTGGTGGCTCGCGGTGCTCAGCGGCTTCGGGCTCTCGCTGCTCGCGGAGGTCGCGCAAGGGGCGCTGCGCCCCGAGCGGTTCGCGTCGTCGCGCGACGTCGTGGCGAACACGCTCGGCACCCTCGTCGGCGTCGGGATCGCGACCGTGATCGCTCGCCGGGACGCGCGCGGCGCAATCGGACAGGATGCACCCACCTCCCCGACCGAGCGTCCCGACGCCGTCGGCCAGACCGGCTGATCGCCTGGCCCTGGACCCACCGCCGGACCCGCCTGCTCCCGACCGGACCGTCACCGGCCGAGGAGCACCTGCGCGCAGAGCATCTCGTCGCGGTCGAGCACGCAGCCGACGCCGATCTCGGTCAGGACGGGACTGAACAGGTCGGCCCGGCGGTTCGCGGAGGCCAACCAGCCTGTCACCACGTCGGAGGGCGTCGCGGCCGAGCGGCTGAGGATCTCGGCGGCGCGCGTCGCCGGGGCGCAGGCGGCGAGCACCGCGGCCAGGTCGGCGGGCGTCGGCTCGTCGAGGCCCGCGAGCGCTGCCGCCCGCTCGAGCGCGATGTCCGAGGCGCATCCGGAGCCGACCAGCGGCGGCAGCCCGTCGGCGGCACGCGCGTCGTTGACGGCCTGCACGATCGCCGCGGCGTAGGCCACCGGATCGCACGGATCGGAGCTGCCCGACGGCGGTGGCGCGCTCGAGCTGTCGGGATCGCCCGCGGGCGCCACAGCGACGGCGGGCGGCAGCGGGCACACCACCGGGGGTGGCGGCGGGTCCGCGGGCGGATCGGTCGCCGGATCGGTGGCCGGGCCGCCCGCTGGCTCGGCGGGCTCGACCGGTTCGGCAGGTTCGACCGGCGCGGCAACCGGGTCGCCAGCTGGGTCGCCCGCGTCGGCCGAGTCGGCCGGGTCGGCGGGCTCAGCCACCGGGTCACCGGCCGGATCAGCGGGCTCGGCCGGCTCGCCGATCTCGCTGTCCGGGTAGAGGGGATCCTCGAACTCTTCGGACTCGGACTCGTCGAAGGACTCCTCCCCCGGCTCCTCGGACGGCTCTTCGTCCGCCCAGGCGGGAGGCTCCTCCTCCTCCTCGACGAACGGCTCCTCCTCGTCCCCCTCGCCAGTCGCTCCGCTCCGGTACGCGTCGGCCAGCGCGAGCACCCGCACGCCGTAGGCGGCGCTGTGGTTGTAGCGCATCAGGGCGGCGCGGGCGCCGACCGGGTCGTCGACCCGGGACCCGCCGGCACAGAGGGAGCGCGCGGCGGCCAGAGCGCCGTCGTCGATGTCGTGCGGGTCAAACCGGCCGTCACCGTCGCCGTCGGCCCCCGCGCGAGCCCAGGTCCCGGGGATGAACTGCATCGGACCCACCGCGCGATCGAACGTGAGGTCGCCGTCGAACTGGCCGCGGTCGGAGTCGGTGATCCGCGCGACGCCGGGTCGCCCGTCGAGGGGGATCCCGATGATCAGCGGCCGGGACACCCCGTCCGCGCCGAGCCGCGACCCCGCGTACCGACCGTGGTTCGACTCGACCCGACCGATCCCGGCGAGCAGGGCGAAGTCGAGGCCGCACTCGGGATTGGTCAGCCGTAGCGCGAGTGCGGCCTCGTCGTAGGCCAGCAGCGCACGCTCGGGGATCTCACCGGCTGCCGGGGCGGCGGACCAGGACCCGTCGTCGGCCGGCTCGAGTTCGGGCGCACCGTCGGAATCGGGCTCGGTGCTGCCCGTTCCCTCCGGCACGGCCCCCTCCGCAGCGGACTGCCCGGCCGACCACGCCGAATCCGGGACCAGCGGGACCTGGGCACTGAGGGGCGCCGTGGGCGCGGCGTCCTGGGCCTCGAGGGCGCCGAGAGCGGACGGCGCCAACCCGGAGGCGGACACCACGAGGGAGGTCGCGACCACGGTCGCCAGCCCCCAGGCTGCACGTCTGCGCTTCGGGCCGTCCCATCGAGTCATCGGTCGAGACCTCTCCTCGGACCAGGTTCGGCGTGTCCTACCTCGTCTATGTCTCGAGACACCGCCGACTGTCACTGCGTCAAGCCTGCGCGAAAACCTCGCGTCGCGCGCGACGGCCGACGACTCCCACGAGTCACCGCAGGGTCCAGCGGGTGAATTTTCGGTGCGACAGCGCCGCCCCGGTGGCAGCCCGTCGCGGGCCTGCTCATTGTGGATTGCAGGTTTGCCGGCAGGGGGTCTTCGAGCTTCTCCACCCTGGGGACGTCTATGCGCCCCTCCACCATCGGGAGTTGGCTGGCCGTGACGACGACGCTAGGGCACAAGACGACGCTGGGGCATGGGCCGCTGGGGCAAGGAATCGGATCGCCCCGACGCGGGAGGCGGTTCGTGAGCATCGCGACGGTGCTGGGGCTGACGCTCGCGCTGCTCACCGTGAGCGGGACACCCGCAAGTGCGGCCACACCGGCCGTGTACCGGGACCACGTCTACGCGTCGAGCGCCGGCGCGGCGAGCGCGGACAAGCCGCAGAGCAAGCTCTGGTTCAACGACGGGGCGTGGTGGGCGCTGATGGCCAACGCCGCCGGCACGGTGAACATCTTCACGCTGCAGGCCGACCACACCTGGCGCGACACGGGCACCCTCGTCGACAACCGGGCGAAGAGCACGGGCGACGCGTTGTGGGTCGACGGCTCGCTGTACGTAGCGACTCGCACGGCGGGATCGTCCGGAGCCGTGCGGGTGTACCGGTACACCTACTCCACCAGCACCCGCACCTACACCCGCGTTCCCGGATTCGCGTTCACCGCTCCGGGGGGCGGCACGGAGTCGGCAACCGTCGACCGGGACTCGACCGGGGCCCTGTGGGTCACCTTCACCCGGGGCTCGGCCGTCTGGGTGATGCACACCACGAGCAGCAGCCTGACGACCTGGACCGCCCCGTTCCGGATCAGCGGCGCGGACACCTCGGTGAGCTCGGACGACATCTCGGCCGTCATCGCGTTCAACGGCAAGATCGGCGTGATGTGGTCGGACCAGGCGTCGAACGCGATCCGCTTCGCCGTCCACACCGACGGCGCCCCCGACACGAGCTGGACCGTCGAGACGCCGCTCGCCGGCACGCAGCTGGCCGACGACCACCTGAACATCAAGAGCCTGCAGGGCGACGACAACGGGCGGATCTACGCCGCGGTGAAGACCTCGCTGACCGCACCGACCGACCCGATCCTGCTGGTCCTGACCCGCACGGCCGCCGGTTCCTGGTCGGCGGCGACGACCGCCACGGTGGCGGACAAGCTCACCCGCCCGCAGGTGGCGCTCGACAAGACCAACAAGGTCATGTACGTCATGCAGTCGACCGAGTCGGGCGGCACCGTCTACTACAAGTCGTCGCCGCTGGGTGACCGGCCGTCGTTCTCGTCCGGCAAGGGCGCGCCCTTCATCGCCTGGCCCAACGCCAAGATCAACAACGTCAGCACCACCAAGGACCCGGTGACCGCGGCGACCGGCCTGGTCGCCATCGCGAGCGACGAGTTCGCCCACCGCTACTACCACGCGGAGCTCGCGCTCGACGGCAGCTCCGGCGGGGGTGGAGGCGGCGGAGGCGGGGGCGGCGGGACGGAGGAGACCGTGACGCTGGTCCCGACCGCCGACACCTACGCCGTGAGCGACGCCGCCGGCACGAACTTCGGAACCTCCGCGTTGCTCGGCGTCGACGCCAGCCCCGTGACCGTCAGCTACCTGAAGTTCGACCTGAGCGCCTACGCGGGGCGCACGGTCAACAGCGCCACGCTCCAGGTCCGCGTCAGCACCAGCGGCTCGAAGGGCAGACAGAACATCGCGCTGGTCCTCGACGACACCTGGACCGAGACCGGGATCACCTACACCGCCCGACCTCCGCTGACGAGCACAGTCCTCGGCACGCTCGGCCCCACGAGCGTCAACACCACGTACAGCGTGCCGCTGGCTCCCGCTGGCGTCGCCAGCCAGCTCGGCGAGACCCTGTCAGTCGGCCTGGACAGCGCCAGCACGGACGGGGTGGACCTCGCCTCCCGGGAGATCGGCTCGACCGCACCGCAGCTCATCCTGAAGCTCGCGCCGACGGGCTGAGCCGGAGGACCTCAGCAGGCCCGCGCGCCCCACGCGCCGGCGCCGGCGCCGAGCCAGACCGACCCGAGGCTCAGCTCCTCCCACAACGCCTCGGAGCCCCACGCCGTCGCGATGCCGACAGGGGTGGCGTCGGGGTGCATCAGGGTTTCGATCTCGGCGATCGGCTCGCTGGTCATGGGCGGTGCTCCCTTGCTGGAGTGACCCGCAGGTCACGCCCGAGCGGCCGACCGCGACAGCATCGTCGAGGCATCGACCGGGCGAGCACCCCCATGCTCCGCCTCGTGTGCACGAATGCACAAGGCCAGTGAACGAACGTGCACACCGTCCGCGGACGCAAGGGTTCCCGAGGATGCGGAGTCAGCGGCGCGAGCCGAATCGCGTCACCAGCGCCCCGCCGATCGGCGTCACGATGATGAGGATCGCGAACACCCAGGCCCACTCACGGAGTCTGGGCACGAGCAGGCAGACCGCAAGCACGGCGATCAGC
Organism: Pengzhenrongella frigida; assembly: GCF_004168625.1. Taxonomy (GTDB): domain Bacteria; phylum Actinomycetota; class Actinomycetes; order Actinomycetales; family Cellulomonadaceae; genus Pengzhenrongella; species Pengzhenrongella frigida. The sequence continues at coordinate 4,902 of NZ_SDWW01000047.1, read as the reverse complement.
AGGAAGACCACGCGCGTACGGCGCCCCGGCCTCGGGGTCGATCGGGTATTCGTGGGCATCGCGACTCCTGCTCCGGCCGAGTCCGTCCCGGCGGCCCCAGTGTGGGCCATCCCCCACGCGGGTCCCCGACCAGACGCCGCCGCATGCCGCGCGACGCGAAGCCCCCGTGCTACCGCCGCCCGAGCGCCCGATAGGTCCAGCCGGCCGCGCGCCACACCTCGGGGTCGAGCACGTTGCGCCCGTCGAGCACGCGCATCTTGTGCACCACGGTCGCGAGCTTGTCCGGGTCGAGGTTGCGGTACTCGTCCCACTCGGTCGCGAGCAGGATCACGTCGGCGTTGATCGCCGCCTCCTCCGCGGTCTCCGCGAAGTTGAGGTCCGGCCACTTGGCCCGCGCATTGGCGATCGCCTGCGGATCGGTGACCACCACGTGCGCGCCCTGCAGCTGCATCTGCGCCGCCACGGACAGCGCCGGCGAGTCCCGCACGTCGTCGCTGTTCGGCTTGAACGCCGCCCCGAGGACGGCGATCCGGCGTCCCACGATCGACCCGCCGCAGACCTCGCGTGCCAGGTCGACCATCCGCACCCGGCGCCGCATGTTGATCGAGTCGACCTCCCGCAGGAAGCTCAACGCCTGGTCGACGCCGAGCTCACCGGCTCGGGCCATGAACGCCCGGATGTCCTTGGGCAGGCAGCCTCCGCCGAACCCGAGCCCGGCGTTGAGGAACTTGCGCCCGATCCGTGCGTCGTGCCCGATGGCGTCCGCCAGTCCCGCCACGTCCGCGCCGGTCGCCTCGCACAGCTCGGCCATCGCGTTGATGAACGAGATCTTGGTCGCCAGGAAGGAGTTCGCGGCGACCTTGACCAGCTGCGCGGTGGCGTAGTCGGTGACGACCAACGGGGTCCCCTCGGCCAGCGGGATCGCGTACACCTCGTCGAGCACGACCTTCGCCTTGGCGCCCGGCTCCCCCTCGGGGATCCCGTAGACCAGCCGGTCGGGGTGCAAGGTGTCCTCGACCGCGAACCCCTCGCGCAGGAACTCCGGGTTCCACACCAGCGTCGCGCCCGTCCCGATGAGCTCGGCGGCCAGTCGCTCGGCGGTACCGACGGGCACGGTCGACTTGCCGGCCACGATGTCGCCGTCGGACAGGTACGGCAGCAGCGACTCGAACGCCGCGTCGACGTAGGCGAGGTCGGCGCCGAACTCGCCGCGCTTCTGCGGGGTGCCCACGCACACGAAGTGCACCTGCGCGCCGACCACCTCGGCCGGATCGGTGGTGAACCGCAACCGACCCGTGGACAGCGTCTCGGTCAACAGCTCGGGCAGTCCGGGTTCGAAGAACGGCGCCCGGCCGGAGGCCAGCACCGCCACCTTCGCCGCGTCCACGTCGAGCCCGACGACGTCGTGCCCCAACTGGGCCATCGCGGCAGCGTGCACCGCGCCGAGGTACCCACAGCCGATCACCGAAATGCGCATGAGCTCCCCCAACAGACGAACGAGCGGTGCCCCCGACGGTTGATTTGTCTCGCAAAGCCTGACATACCGAGTTGCCCGGTTTGTCCACGACTATGGCAATTCACCCACCTGCCGCACGAACCGCCGCGGAATGTGACGCACCTCACGGCGCGGAGGCAGGGCTCAGGAGATGGGCGGCCGACAACGAAACGGGGCTGCCCGCGTCGTCGGGCGCAGTTGCGCACCGGACGACGCAGGCAGCCCCGCACCCACCACCAGCTCGGCGCCGGCCCGCAGGGGGCCGACGCCGGTCAGGCTCGGACCGATCAGACGCCGAGCAGGGTCTTGATCGGGCCGAGCGTGAAGTACACGACGAACAGCGCACCCGAGAGCCACATCAGCGGGTGGATCTCCTTGATCTTGCCGACGGCGATCTTGATGACGACGAACGACACGAAGCCCGCGCCGATACCGACGGTGATCGAGTACGTGAACGGCATCAAGATGATCGTGAGGAACGCCGGGATGGCGATCTCGTAGTTCTTCCAGGAGATGCCCGCGACCTGCATCATCATGAGGAACCCGACGATGACGAGGGCCGGCGTGGCGGCCTCGTACGGCACCATCGCGACGAGCGGCGACAGGAACGTCGCGAGCAGGAACGCGACGCCGGTGACGACCGAGGCGAGCCCGGTGCGGGCACCGTCCCCGACACCCGTGGCCGACTCGATGTAGCTGGTGTTCGAGGAGACGCTACCCACGCCACCGGCCACGGCAGCGAGGGAGTCGACGATCAGGATCTCGCGGGTCTTGGGCGGGGTGCCCTTGTCGTCGAGCAGGTTCGCCTCGGCACCGATGGCGACCATCGTGCCCATCGTGTCGAAGAAGTCGGCGAGCATGATCGAGAAGACGAGCAGGATGACCGCGACGAGGCCGATCTTCTCGATCGACCCGAACAGCGAGAACTGACCCAGCAGCGAGAAGTCCGGCGTCGCGAAGATGCTGTCGGGCAGGGCCGGGACGTCCAGGCTCCAGCCGAGCGGGTTGTCCTCGGAGCGCGGGCCGACCTTGGCGACGGCCTCGATGACCACCGCGAGCAGCGTGGAGAAGGCGATCGAGATGAGGATCGCGCCGCGCACCTTGCGGGTGATCAGCACGATCATGAGGAGCAGGCCGATCACGAACACGACGATCGGCCAGCCCGCGAGGGAGCCCGTCTGCCCGAGCTGCAACGGGACGCCGACGCCGGTGGTGACGAAGCCGGCGTCGTACAGCCCGATGAGCGCGATGAACAGCCCGATGCCCACACTGATCGCGGTCTTGAGCTCAACCGGCACGGCGCGGAACACGGCCTCACGGAAGCCGGTGAGCACGAGCAGCAGGATGAGCAACCCCTCGAGCACGACCAGGCCCATCGCATCAGCCCAGCTGACCCCCGGCAGGCTCGCGATCGAGAAGGCGACGACGGCGTTCAGCCCGAGCCCGGTGGCCAGCGCGAGCGGGAAGTTCGCGACGACCCCCATGAGGATCGACATGATGCCGGCGATCAACGCGGTGGTCGCCGCGATCATCGCGAGGTTCGGCGCCTCCGTCCCGCCGCCGAGGAAGTTGCCGGTGCCGTCCTGCACGGTGCCGATGATGAGCGGGTTCAGCACGATGATGTAGCTCATCGCGAAGAACGTGACGAGGCCACCGCGGACCTCGGTGCCGAGCGTGGAACCACGCTCAGTGATCTTGAAGAACTTGTCGAGGGCGCCGGGCGGGGCCGTCGGTTTCGTGAGCGTGGGGGTCGTCATGGGGGGCATCGTTGCAGAGTTCCGGCCCGGCTAAGCGGGACGTCCACGAGACTTAACGCGCCCGAAACGCGGGAGCGGCAGCGACGGTCGGATTGTCCGTCGGGGTTGGGAGCTAGACGTTGGCTGCCTCGAGCACCTCGACGTCGCGCGCGGCGGACTCGACGCCTGCGGTCGACGTCAGGCGCAGCGTCTGCAGCCCCGGCGTCGCACCGGCGGGAAGGGTGAACCAGACCCGGGTGTCCGTGTAGGTCGGGATCTCGATCGAGGCAGGCAGGCCCGTGATCGTGACCGTGACGATCCGGTAGTCCGGCGCGGTCGCGCCGTCGGGGTCGAAGTTCGACCCGAGGAGCATCACCTTCGTGCCCGCGGCCATGGCCGTGGGGCTCAACGAGGTGATCACCGGGGCGTTGCGTCGCGCCGCCTTGTTCCCGACGTAGGTCGCCGCCGTCAGGCTGGTCAGCCCGAGCAGCACCTCGGGGATCACGGGCAGGGCCCCGGTACGGGTGAGCTGGACCACGAAGTAGAGGATCGCGATGACGTTGAACAGCAGGTACTGGGCGTCGACGAGGTCGGTCGCCCCGCCGTCGTCGGTCGCGACCTGCTTCACCTCGGTGGTCGGCGCCTCGGTCTTCTGCAGGGTCCCGCCCGCGATCTTGAACACGACGATCCCCTTCGCGGCGATCGCAGCAGCGAACGGTCCGGCGAGCAGGATCAGGTAGTCGTCCATCCGGTCGTCCGGGAGGACGACAGCGAGGTCCTCCGACGCCAGGGCGGCACGGAAGAGCAGCCAGGCCATCCCGGTGCCGATGGCGAGCGTCCACAGGCCGGCTTGCGTCAGGGAGGTGGAGAAGCGGCGGTCGTCGCCGATGAGCGGGCGAAGAATGCCGTACTTCTTCTCCGACAGCAGGTGCAGGAGGAGGAGCACGAGCCCCACCGCGCCGAACGCCGCCGCGAACGCCCACGTGGCGTCCGCGTTCTGCGACCGCAGCCCGCGGATGAGGGCGGCGAGGATCCCCAGCACGCTCAGACCGAGGTACGCGCCGACGATCGCGACGCTGCCGAGCTGGACCGGGCGGCTGGCGACCGGGAGCTCGTCGGCGGCGCGTTCGGCTGCGGCGGCGGCGGCGGGCGCGGCTGCAGCTGCGGCGGCGGCGGCGGGCGCGGCTGCGGCTGCGGCTCCGGCTGCGGCTGCGAGCGCGGCTGCGGGAGGTGCGGGTGGAATGGGGGGCGCGAGGGGCAGCAGGGGTGCCGCCGGCGGACGGGCTGCTGGGTCGTCTTCGCCTGGCTGGAGCCCGCTCGAGTTGCGCTGGTTGACCGGCATGGCACCATCCCCGGAAATTGCGGCGGCAGAGCCCCGAACCTAGCGCGGTGCGCCGGTCGGGCACCAGGGTTCGAAACCGACGAGGACCTCGCGCCGCGTCTCGATGTCCAGGGCGGGTTTCGCGATCCGCTGCCCCCGGGGGGGCCTGCGCCCACGGCGACTGAGATGCAGCTGAGCGGCGTCGAGAACTCCTGCGACTGATCTTGCTGTACCCCTTGACCTCTTTTGTCATGGTCGGTAGTATTAGAACAGATGTAGTGTGTCGCTTAGCGTGGATATGATGAGCGTGTGGAGATACCAAAATGCGGGGATAAGCGCCACACGGGCGC
>NZ_SDWW01000046.1 GCF_004168625.1 Pengzhenrongella frigida | reverse complement strand
GCGCCCGTGTGGCGCTTATCCCCGCATTTTGGTATCTCCACACGCTCATCATATCCACGCTAAGCGACACACTACACGTGTGCGACCCGATGGCTGAGCCCGTCGCACCCGTCGCACCCGCCGGCCCGTCACCGCACGAGGTGATGGGCCATGGCGGCCACGGCGGCATGTCGATGGACGACATGGTGCGGGACATGCGGCGCCGGTTCCTCGTGGCGGCCGTGCTGTCGGTGCCGATCCTGCTGTGGTCGCCGATCGGGCGCGAGGTCCTCGGCTTCGGGGTCCCGGCGCCGTTCGGGCTGCGCGACGACGTGTTCTCGCTGCTCCTGTCGTTGCCGGTGGTCTTCTACTCGGCGTGGATCTTCTTCGACGGGGCCGTCCGGGCACTGCGGGCGAAGACGCTCGACATGATGGTGCTGGTCGCCGTCGGGGTGGGCACCGGCTGGCTGTACAGCCTGGGGGTCACGCTCACCGGCGGGGGTGAGGTGTTCTACGAGGCCGCGACCGTGCTGACCGCGTTCGTGCTGCTGGGGCACTGGTTCGAGATGCGGGCTCGCGGTGGCGCCAACAAGGCGGTGCGCAGCCTGCTCGAGCTCGCCCCGTCGACGGCGCTGGTCGTGCGCGACGGCGAGCCGGTCGAGGTGTCGACGGCGGACGTCCAGGTCGGCGACCTGCTGCTGGTGCGCCCGGGGGCGAAGGTCCCCACGGACGCGGTGGTGGAGGTCGGTGACTCCGAGGTCGACGAGTCGATGGTCACGGGGGAGTCGCTCCCGGTGGCCAAGGCCCCGGGCGCCGAGGTGATCGGTGGGTCGATCAACACCACGGGGACCTTGCGGGTGCGCGCGACGAGGGTCGGCGCCGACACCGCCCTGGCCCAGATCGTGGCCATGGTGCAGGAGGCGCAGAACTCCAAGGCCCCGGGGCAGCGGCTGGCCGACCGGGCAGCGTTCTGGCTCGTCCTGGTGGCCCTGATCGGTGGCAGCGCCACGTTCCTGCTCTGGCTGGCCGCGGGGGAGACGGTGCAGACTGCGATGCTCTTCGCGATCACCGTGGTGGTCATCACCTGCCCGGACGCGCTCGGCCTGGCCACGCCGACGGCGATCATGGTCGGCACCGGCCTGGGAGCCCAGCGGGGGGTGCTGTTCAAGAACGCGACCGCGCTGGAGACGTCGGCCCGGATCGACACGGTCGTGATGGACAAGACCGGCACCCTGACCACGGGTCAGCCGGCCGTCACCGACGTGATCGCCGTCGGGCTGGCCGAGACCGAGATGCTGACCCTGGCCGCCGCCGTCGAGCGCGAGTCCGAGCACCCCCTCGCTCGGGCCATCGCCGACCTCGCAGCGGGACGCGGTCTCGATCGCCTGCCGACCACCGGCTTCCACAACGTGCCCGGCCAGGGCGCGACCGCACAGGTCGACGGTCGCTCGGTGATCGTGGGCAACCGCCGCCTCCTGACGGGCGCGAACATCGAGCTCGGAGCCCTGGCGGGTCCCTATGACGACCTTGCCGTCGCCGGGCGCACGGCCGTGCTCGTCGCCGTGGACGGGCGGGCCGCCGGCGTGATCGCGCTCGCGGACGCGTCACGGGCGACGGCGGCCGCGGCGATCGCCGCGCTGCACGAGTCCGGGGTCGCCGTGGTGATGCTCACGGGGGACAACGAGGGGACCGCCCGGCGGATCGCCGATCAGCTCGGGATCGACACCGTGATCGCCGAGGTCCTGCCGGGAGACAAGGCCGACAAGATCGCCGAGCTCCAGCGGGCGGGCAAGCGGGTCGCGATGGTCGGGGACGGGGGCAACGACGCGCCGGCGCTGGCCACGGCCGACCTGGGCATCGCGATCGGGACCGGGACCGACGTCGCGATCGAGACGGCCGACGTCGTCCTGATGCGGTCCGACCCGTTGGACGTCCCGGTCGCGCTGCGGATCGGCCGGGGCACGCTGCGCAAGATGCGGCAGAACCTGGGCTGGGCGGTGGGCTACAACGCGATCGCGCTGCCGATCGCCGCCGGCGTCTTCGCGCCCGCGTTCGGTCTGGTGCTGCGCCCCGAGATCGCAGCCCTGTCGATGTCCGGATCCTCGCTGATCGTCGCGGTCAACGCCCTGCTCCTCAAGCGGCTCCGGCTGCCCGCCGCGTAACCCGTCAGTGGCGCGTCCAGGCCGCCTCGGACGGTCCGTCCGGGATGAGGTACTCCACCCGCGTCGCGGTCACCAGCCGGGCGACCGCCGTCAGGAAGGCCGCGACCTCGGGCCGTGCCTCGTGCGCTGCGTGCGCTGCTCGATCGCGGTAGATCTCGTAGAAGGCCCGGGACAGCGGTGCGCCGTCGACCTGGTGGATCAGGTAGAGCAGCGTGCCCGGCTCCCGCTCGCGGATGCTGGGCACGACCTCCGCGGCCAGGGCGTCGAAGGCTGCCGCGGCAGCCTCGTCCGGAAGGTCGAACCGCACCATGATGCTGAACATTGCTCGCTCCGTTCACGGTCCCCTCGTCGGGGCCCGGTCGGTGGCGAGCCTATTCCCGGCGGGAGCGGGCGCGCTGCACGGCGTGCGCGCTGCGGCGATCGTCGGTGCCTACGCTGGGGCGGTGGCCGTCAACCGAAGTCGCAGGGCACGGGCCGCGCGCAAGCGCAAGCGTCGCATGGACGGCGTCGAGCACGACCTCAGCGACGAGCAGTGGGCCGCGCTCAAGGCCGCCTGGGGTGGCTGCGCGTACTGCGGCGCGGTCGACCGGCCGCTGCAGCGCGACTGCGTGTTGGCGCTCTCCCGCGGCGGGCGGTACACGCTCGACAACATCGCACCGGCCTGCGGCACGTGCAACGCCAGCAAGTGCAACGCCGAGGTCACCGGCTGGCTGCGGCGCAAGCGGCTCGACGAGCGTGCGTTCCTGTTGCGCCACCTCGAGATCAAGGCGGCGCTCGCCACGGGTCTAGGTTCTCCCTCGTGACCTATGCCGCGCCCGCGCCCGCACCCGCACCACCGCCCGCCGTCACCCGTCGTTCGACCCGCGGCGCGAAGATCCTCACCGCGGTCGGTGCCCTGCTGTGCGTGGCCGCGGTCGTCCTCGGGGTTTTCACCGCTCGACAGTTCGTCGGGCTCCTCCCGCTGGACCTGCTCGGTCCGGACGGCAGTGCGGGGTCGGCGGTGGTCGGCACCGTCGATGCGCCGGGTACGGCCCAGGTCCAGCTCGAGGCCGGCCGCTACGCGATCCTGATCGCGCAGCGGGAACCCGCCGGGCTCGGTGAGCTGGCCGGCGACCTCGAGGTGACCGGCCCTGACGGCACCTCGGTCGCCACGGGCGGCGGGGCGCAGGTGTCCGTGAACGCCGGTCGCGGCGGGGTCCGGGCCCGGTCCGTCGGCGCGTTCGTCGTGGCCGAGCCGGGCTCGTACACGGTCACGGCTCCGCCCCTGACCGATGGTTCGACGGCCACCGTCATGCTCACCCCGGACCAGGATTTCGTGCCGTTCTTCACCGGGATCTTCTCGACCGTCTTCGGTGTCTTCGGCGTCATGGTCGTGGGCTTCGTGGGGTTCGGCATGACCGTCGGTGGAATCGTGTGGTGGGCGATCGTGCGACGTCCCCGACCAGCCTCGAGGTAGGCGATCCGATGACCGCCGGGCGTCCGCCGCGGGGAGCGTCCGACCCCCGCGTCGAGACGGGCCTGGTGCGACGGCTCGGGGTCGTCGACGCCGTCGTCGTCGGGCTCGGTTCGATGATCGGGGCTGGGGTGTTCGCCGCGTTCGCTCCGGCCGCGCGGGCCGCCGGCTCGGGGCTGCTGATCGGTCTGGGCATCGCCGCCGTGGTCGCGTACTGCAACGCGATGTCCTCCGCCCGCCTGGCCGCCCGGTACCCGCAGTCCGGCGGCACGTACGTCTACGGCCGCGAGCGGCTCGGGGAGTTCTGGGGCTATCTCGCCGGCTGGGGATTCGTCGTGGGCAAGACGGCCAGCTGTGCGGCCATGGCGCTGACGTTCGCCGCGTACGCCGCCCCCGCCCACCTGCGGCTGGTGGCGGTCCTGGCTGTGGTGGCCATCACGGCGGTGAACTATCTCGGGGTGCAGAAGTCGGCCTGGCTGGCCCGCGCGATCGTCGTGCTCACCCTGGTCGCGCTCACGGTCGTGGTCGTAGCCTCGCTGTTCGGCGGGCAGGCGAGCCCGGCTCGGTTGGCCCCGTTCCCCGGCGCCAGCGCGTACGGCGTGCTGCAGTCCGCCGGCTTGCTCTTCTTCGCGTTCGCGGGCTACGCCCGGATCGCCACGCTGGGCGAGGAGGTCCGGGACCCGGCCCGCACGATCCCGCGCGCCATCCCGATCGCGCTCGGGATCACGCTGGTCGTGTACACCGTCGTGGCCGTGTCCGCGCTGGTGGCGGCCGGCGCGGAGGGCCTGGCGGCGAGCCTCTCGCCGCTGCGGGCCGCGGTCGAGGTCGGCACGCTGAACGAGCTGGCACCCGTGGTGCAGGTCGGGGGAGCGATCGCGGCTCTCGGTTCGCTCCTCGCGCTGATCCTGGGGGTCTCACGCACGACCTTCGCGATGGCGCGCGACCGGCACCTTCCCGCCGCGCTCGACGTCGTGCACCCGCGCTACCGCGTGCCCCACCGCGCGGAGCTGGCGGTCGCGCTGGTCGTGATCGTCCTGGTGGCGACGGTCGACCTGCGGGGAGCGATCGGGTTCTCGTCGTTCGCCGTGCTGACGTACTACGCGATCGCGAACGCCGCGGCACTGACGCTCACCGCGGCCGAGCACCGTCCGCCGCGTTGGCAACCCATCCTCGGCTTCGTGGGCTGCGCGCTGCTGGCCTTCTCGCTCCCGATCGCGTCGGTCGTGGCGGGGACCGCGATGCTCCTCCTCGGTTCCCTCATCTGGCTGCTCCGTCGCGGTCGCCGGCCCTGATCCGGGTGGGCGCAGGCTGCGCAGCGTGCCCGCGCAGATCCCCCATGGTTCCTCCTGGTGCCGGATCTCCGCTCAGTCGATCGGCATCGGTGGCAGCGGGTAGTCGCGGTTGATCCGCCGGGACTGGGTGGCGGCCGAGAGCTGCACCAGCATCCCGGTGAGGAACAACGCCGCCCCGATGAGGGCGGTCCCGAATCCGATCGCAAACACCGGGATGCCGTAGAGCTCGCTCAGTCGGGCGGCTTCGGCGAAGGCATCGGGATCGGTGAGGTCGACCTGCGTGCTTCGAGCCCCATCGACGACGAGCGAACCGATGAAGGTCACGATCCCCAGGCCGGAGAGGCCAGAGCCGAAGAGGATCAGGATCCGGGCCGCCCGGCTCATCGAGGCGACGTGCTGCAGGCCCTGCTCGCGGTAGACGATGACCTGCTGCAGGTACTGGTTGTCCTGGTCGTGCCCCACGTTGCTGATGGTCTGGCCCCGTTGGCCGCCGACGGTGAACGACGGCGCGCTGGGTGCCGTCACCGCGGTGGGGCCGGAGGTGGCCTCCGTGGGACCGTGCTCGCCGAGGTAGCGCAGGTGGACCGCGGCCAGCTGGACGACGTCGCCCGGCCTGAGTGTTCGCGATCCGCTCAACGGTTGCCCGTTCACCTGCGTCCCCGCGGTGGAGCCGAGGTCCTCGATCTCGTCGTGGTCGGCGTAGTGACGGACGACGGCGTGGTGCGGGCTCACCGTGGGTTCGTCGAGGAGCCAGTCGACGCCGGGACTCCGACCGAGGACGACCTGCCCGCTCGTGATCGTCCGGCTCTGCGGTCGAAGCCCGGACGGTTCCAGAACCTCAAATCGACCCATCTCGCACCTGGCCACGAGTAGTCGGCACCCTCATCTTCGAGTCTTGCCGCCCCGCGAAGAAGGAGTCAAGGGTCGCCCGGGCCCGATCAGCCCGCCCGCGGCACCGTGCCGCGGGCGAGGCCCGTCGGGGTCGTCAGCCCCAGCCCTGCGTCTGGTCGCGGAGCTCGGCGTAGCGCTCGTAGATCTGCGGCTGCGGGGCGTCGTCGTACGTGGTGAACGCCGCACCCTTCCACTCCGGCGGGTCGGCCTCGCCGGTCAAGGCCCACACCGCCTGGCGGGCGGCTCCCAGCGCGACGTACTCGCCGGCGTCGGGCACGTCGACCCCGACGCCGAACACCTGCGGCGCGATCCGGCGGACGGCCTCCGACTGGGCGCCGCCGCCGATGAGCAGGATGCGCTGCGTGGTGACGCCGGTCGCGGCCTCGAGGGCCAGGACGGCGTCGCGCATGGAGCACAGCAGGCCTTCGACGAGGCCCCGGGCGAGGTCCTCGCGGCCGGTGGTCGAGGTGAGACCGCGGAGCACGCCGTTCGCGTCGGGGCGGTTCGGCGTCCGCTCGCCATCGAGGTACGGCAGGGCGCACACGCCGTTGGAACCGGGCTTCGCCGACAGCGCCAGCCGGCCGAACTCCTCGTGGTCGACGCCGAGCAGCCGGGCGCCGAGCTCGAGGACCCGGGCTCCGTTCAGGGTGCATGCCAGCGGGAGGTAGCGGCCGGTCGCGTCGGCGAAGCCGGTGACCATGCCCGACCCGTCGTGCACGCTGTGCTCGGCGACCGCGGAGGCGACCCCGGACGTGCCGATCGAGAGGCAGACGTCGCCGGGGCGGAGCCCGAGCCCGAGCGCCGCCGCCATGTTGTCCCCGGTGCCGGCGGCGATCGGGGCGCCGTGCACGGTCTCGCCGACGACCTCGCTCGGGCCGGCGATCCGCGGCAGGCCGACGGGGTGCCCGAGGGCGCGTCCGGCCAGGCCGGGGAGGAACGCCCGCTCGGAGGTGGAGTAGTAGCCGGTGCCGGAGGCGTCGCCGTGGTCGGTGGTCATCTCCTTGCAGCCGCCCAGGTGCCAGGTCAGGTAGTCGTGGGGGAGCAGCACATCACTCGTGCGGGCGGCGTTCTTCGGTTCGTTGTCCCGCAGCCAGCGGAGCTTGGACGCCGTCAACGAGGCCACCATGACCGAGCCGATGGAGTCCGCGCAGCGCTGCGGGCCGCCCATCTCGTCGATCAGGTCGCGGGCCTGCGGGGCCGACGACGTGTCGTTCCACAGCATCGCGGGCCGGACCACCTCACCGGCCGCGTCGAGCGCGACCATGCCGTGCTGCTGGCCGGCCACCGAGACGGCCGCCACCTGCGACATCAGGTCGTCGCAGGAGTCGGTGAGCGCCGCACGCCAGGCCTGCGGCGCGACCTGCGTGCCGTCGGGGTGCGGGGCGCGGCGCAGGTCGCGGATCTTGCCGGTCTCCGCGTCGACCAGCACCGACTTGCAGGACTGGGTGGACGAGTCGATTCCAAGCACGTACTGAGGGGACATCGGTGGCTCCTGGTGGGTGACGCGGGTGGAGTGCTGGCTGAGGTCGTGACTCAGGTCGTGGTGACGTAGTGCACGGTGGCGTCGAGCCGTTCGAGCTGGGACCGGTGCTCGGCGGCCAGGTCCTGCTCGACGAAGACGTCGTCGAAGGCGGTGAGGTCCACGACGTGGTAGAGCCCGTTCTTCACGTCGAACTTGGTGGAGTCGACGAGGAGGACCTTGCGGTCGGCCATCAGGACCAGCGCGCGTTTGGTCAGGGCCGCCTCGGCGTCGGGGTGGTAGAGGGCGGTGTTCTTCAGCGAGGTCGTCGAGACGAAGACGACGTCGGCCGCCACCCGCTTGACCTGGTCGACGACGACCGCACCGAGGAAGGAGTCGGTCTCCGGGTAGTACTGCCCGCCCAGGCCGACGAGGGTGATGTCCGGGTGGTCCTGCGTGAGGCGCCGCATCAGACCGAGCGAGTGGGTGATGACGGCCGAGGGCCGGCGAGCGGCGAGATCGGGAGCCATCGCCGCGACCGTGGTGGAGTCGTCCAGCGCGACGATGTCGCCCTCGTGCACGAGGCTCAACGCCGCGCGAGCCAGGGCCTGCTTCTGTGCCGCGCGGGTGCCGCGGCGCAGCCGCACGTCGCGCTCCGAGAAGTGCCGCGGGATCGCGCGGGCCCCACCTCTGATCCGCTCGAGCAGGGCCTCCCGCGCAAGCACGTCCAGATCGCGATGCACCGTCATGGCGCTCACGGCGAACCGCTCGGCGAGCTCCTCGACCTTCGCGGTGGTGTGCTCCTCGACATAGCGCAGCAGCTCGACGCGCCGGTTCTCGGGGGTCAAGCCATCGAGTGACGCAGTGGCGCCGTTGTCCCCATCGACCATCTCAGACTTCACAGGCAGGATGCTATCGCTGCGGCAAGTACGGGCGCAAATCGCATCCGCGGTGTTAGAAACGTTAGATCGGTGTTACTTTTGTTGCGACCGAGAACTGACGGACCATCGCAAGGACGCGACATGGCTTCACCAACAGCTCATCAGCAGGCCCCCGGAGCGCAGCGGATCGCTCCCGACGGCATCCTCGACCGGCTCGGACTGCCCCGCCCGCTCATCTGGGGATTCGTCGGACTGGCGCTGTTCATGATCGGCGACGGCGTCGAGACGAACATCCTGTCGCCGTTCCTGCACCAGGACCACGGCTTCTCGATCCCGATGGTCGGGACGCTGGTGACCGTCTACGGCATCGCCGTCGCGATCGCCGCGTTCTTCTCCGCCGCGCTCTCCGACCTGTGGGGCCCACGCCGCGTCATGCTGATCGGCGCCGGGATCTGGCTGTTCTTCGGCCTGGCCTTCCTCGTGGTCGCCCTCACCCAGAGCAGCGTCTGGCTCGTCTTCGTCACCTACGGGCTGCGCGGGTTCGGCTACCCGTTCTTCGCCTACGGGTTCCTCGTGTGGATCACGGCGACCGCCGACGCCAAGCGGATGGCGAGCGCCATCGGGTGGTTCTACGTCGCGTTCACCTCGGGGCTCCCGACGCTCGGCGCCCTCGTCGCGACCACCACGCTCGACGTCTTCCACATGTCGATGTACCAGACCCTGTGGGTGTCCCTGGCCCTCGTCCTGGCCGGCACCGTCGTGGCGATGGTCGGCGTGAAGGAGAAGGTCGGCCGCGCCCCGCTGGTCAAGAACTCCGACCAGGTGTTCGAGGTCCTCACGTTCGGCCTCAAGCTGCTGGTCACCAAGCCCCGCGTGATGCTCGTGATGCTGACCCGGATGATCAACTCGATCCCCACCTACGGCATGGCGATCTTCTTCCCGGCGCTGTTCACCGACCACTTCCAGTGGTCGGTCGGCCGGTTCCTCATCCTCACCACCGTCATCTACGCCGTGAACATCCCGTTCAACCTGTTCTTCGGCTGGCTCGGCGACCGCCTCGGCTGGAGCCGGACCGTGGTGTGGTTCGGCGCGGTGCTCTGCTCGGTGTCGATGCTCGGGCTGTACGTCGTGCCCGACTACGCGATCAGCCACGGCTGGCCGTTCGCGTACGGGCTGACCCTGATCGTCGGCGCGTTCTTCGGCATCGGCCTCGCGGGCTTCGTGCCGCTGTCGGCGATCGCCGTCTCGCTCGCACCGAAGCACCCGGGAGCGGCCATGAGCTCGTACAACCTCGGGATCGGCGCCGCCGTGTTCGCCGGCCCGCTGCTGGTCGCCGTGCTCTACGACTCCCTCGGGGCCCGCGGCCTCGTGATCCTGTTCGCGCTGCTCTACCTGGTGGCCGCCGTCATGGCCGCCGTGCTGCGCGGCACCCAGCCCGGCTTCGACGGCGTCGCCGGCACGACCGCCGTCGGCCACGAGGAAGAACCCGCGCCCACGGACGAGCTCACCGAGCTGAGCCCCGTCACCCGCTAGCCGCACGTCACCGTGCACGTCGCACGTCTCTCGAAGGAGTCACCCATGCTGCTCGACAACGCTCACCTGGGGCAGGTCCACGCGCCCGTCGCCACCCCGACCTACGACCGGTCGAAACTGACCGCCGGCATCATCCACTTCGGGGTGGGGGGCTTCCATCGCGGTCACCAGGCGATGTACCTCGACACGCTGATGAACGAGGGCAAGGCCACCGACTGGGCCATCTGCGGCATGGGCGTCATGGAGTCCGACACCCACATGCGCGACGTCCTGACGGCGTCGGACGGGCTGTACACGCTGGTCGCCAAGAACCCGGACGGGACCCGCGACGTGCGCGTCATCGGGTCGATCATCGACTACGTGTACGCCCCAGACGACCCGACCGCCGCGATCGAACGCCTGGCCGACCCGGCCATCCGGATCGTCTCGCTCACCATCACCGAGGGTGCATACAACTTCCACCACGTCACCGGGGAGTTCGACCTCGACAACGCCGCGGTCCGGGCGGACCTCGCCGACCCCACCCACCCGAGCACGGTGTTCGGGCTGGTCTGCGCCGGGCTGCGGCTGCGGCGCGAGCGCGGGATCACCCCGTTCACGGTCATGAGCTGCGACAACATCCAGGGCAACGGGCACGTCGCCGAGGCCATGTTCACCGCGTACGGCCGTGCCCTGGACCCGGAGTTCGGTGCGTGGATGAAGGCGCACGTGCCGTTCCCGAACTCGATGGTCGACCGGATCACGCCGTCGACCACCGACGCCGACCGGGCAGACGTCGCCGCCACCTACGGCATCGAGGACGGCTGGCCCGTGGTGTGCGAGGACTTCTGCCAGTGGGTCCTCGAGGATTCGTTCGCCGACGGCCGCCCGCCGTACGAGGAGGCCGGGGTCCAGGTCGTCAAGGATGTCGCGCCGTACGAGCTCATGAAGCTGCGCCTGCTCAACGCCAGCCACCAGGGCCTGTGCTACTTCGGTCACCTCGCGGGGTACCGCGCAGTGCACGACGTCGCCCGCAACCCGCTGTTCGCGCAGTTCCTGCTCAAGTACATGGACGAGGAGGCCACCCCGACGCTCGCAGCCCTGCCCGGAGTCGACCTCGACGCGTACAAGCACCAGCTCATCGACCGGTTCAGCAACGAGTACGTCGCGGACACGGTCGCCCGCCTGTGCAACGAGAGCTCCGACCGCATCCCGAAATGGCTGATGCCCGTCGTGCGCGACAACCTCGCCAGCGGGGGGAGCATCGAGCTCTCGGCCGCGATCGTGGCCAGCTGGGCGCGCTACGCCGAGGGGACCGACGAGCAGGGGCAGCCGATCGAGATCTGCGACCGGCTCGCGGACAGCCTGCGGGCCGTCGCGGCGCGGAACACGGTCGAGATCGACGCGTTCATCGCCCAGCGGGAGCTGTTCGGGAACGTGGTGGACGACGAGCGGTTCCGCGGCGCGTACGAGCGGGCGCTGCGGTCGCTGCACGAGAAGGGCGCCCTGGCGACCCTCGCGGACCTGGTGGCCTGACGCTTCGCTCGATCAACTGAGGGAACGCCGGTCCGGGACCTGCCCCGGACCGGCGTCCTCGCGCCCTGCCCGGCTCTCGCGTGTGCTCCACCCGACCCGGCGGAAAGGATGTCAGCCGTGCCCACTGCCCTGCGCCACCCCCTCGATCCGCCGGTGTTCGCCACGCGTCCCGACATCCGGCTGATCGCGGCCGACATGGACGGCACCCTGCTCGACGACGACGGCGACCTGCCGGCGGACCTCCTGCCGTTGGTGCGCGAGCTGGCGCGCCGGCGCATCGTGTTCTGCCCGGCGAGCGGTCGGCAGTACTTCAACCTGCTCGAGCGGTTCGAGGAGTTCGCGGACGAGATGGTCTTCATCGCCGAGAACGGGACGTACGTGGTGCGCCGGGGCCGGGAGATCTCGTCCGACTGCCTCACGACCGGCGCCGTCACCGGCCTCGTCGCCGCCGCCCGTGCGCTCGGTCGTACCGGAGCGGACCTGGGGGCCGTGATCTGCGGCAAGCGCTCCGCCTACGTCGAACGCCGTGACCCGCGCTTCCTCGCCCAGGTCGAGAAGTACTTCTCCCGCCTGAGCGTGGTCGACGACCTGCTGCGGCTGCCCGACGACGACGTCCTCAAGGTCGCGGTCTTCGACTTCGGCAGCGCCGAGGCGACCACGGCGCCCGCCTTCGCTCCGTTCCTCGACCATCACCGGGTGGTCGTCTCGGGCCAGCACTGGGTCGACATCATGAACCGCTCGGCGAACAAGGGCGAGGGCGTCCGCGGACTCCAGCAGGAGCTCGGCATCACCCCCGCGCAGACCATGGTGTTCGGCGACTTCCTCAACGACCTCGAGATGATGGACGCCGCCGAGTTCTCCTTCGCCATGGACAACGCGCACCCCCTCCTGCGGGCCCGGGCGCGCTATGTCGCGCCGCCGAACTCCGAGAACGGCGTCGTGCGCACCATCACCGCCGTGCTCGGGCTCACCGATCTCAGCGGGCAGGCGACGCGGCCGGGGAGATTGTCCTTGCATTCCACCGACCGGGGGGCGACGCTTCGCGCATGCACCTCCGCGAAGCCGTGACCGACGATCTCGACCTGCTCACCGGCCTGTTGGTCGACACGGTCAACTGGGCTGGACAGACCCGCATGACCCGCGCGCAAGTCATCGCGCTGCCCGAGCTCCACCACTGCGTGGCCGGCTGGAAGCGCCCGACGGACTTCGGCCTGGTGGCCCTCGACGACGACGAGGCGCCGCTCGGGGCGATCTGGGCGCGCCTCTTTCCCGACGACGACCCCGGCTACGGCTTCATCTCCCACGACATCCCTGAGCTCGGCATGGCCGTACATCCGGGCCGCCGCGGCACGGGTGTCGGTCGTCTCCTGCTGCGCGGGTGCATCGAACAGGCGCGGACCGCGGGCTGCTCGGCGCTCTCGCTGAGCGTGGAGGACGGCAACCACGTGGCGCGCACCCTCTATGAACGGCATCACTTCCGGGTCGTCGGCCGGACCGGGGCGTCGGACACCATGCGCCGTGACCTCGGGGCCCAGCCGGCCTGACGTCGGCTGGGCCCCGGCGTCACACTCCGGCGTCCTTCGCGATGAACACCGGAGCGAGCGCCGGCGCCAGGTACGCGCTGTACGGGGTCGACATGTGGCTCGCATCCCGGTAGACCATGATGTTGCCGACGACGACCGGGCACTTGCGGTCCGTGCAGAACCAGTCGGCCGGTTCGATCGTGGTGACGTTGATCGCGGCCAGGGTGGATGCCACCTGTTCGTGGCGTCCCGGGAACGGATAAATGTCGGTCCGCATGGTCATGCACGGCTCGACCTTGGCGAGATTGTTCGCGATGCAGTCGGGCACGTTCGTGCGCGGCAGCGGAGTGTCGAGCAGGTAGACGACCGGCGTCCCGACCGCGCGGATGTCGGTCAGGGTCTGCGCCGTCGCGTCGGCCCAGCCGTTGTTGGTGAACTGGTTGCCCGGCACGCTGTCGCTCTGCGACACCACCACGATGTCCGGGTGCAGCCCGGCGATCTTGCCCAAGGTGATCTTGCGCCACTCGGTGCACTCGGTGAACAGGCGGTTGCCCAGCTGTTCGGCGTGCAGGTCGACATTGGCGATCGAGCACGCGGCCTTCGTCCAGGAGATGAGCTTCCAGCCCTGCTTCTTCGCCTGCAGGTCCAGCGCCGGCAGCCACTGCTGGGCGTGGGAGTCCCCGAACAGCACCATCGTGCGCTCGCCGGTCGGATCACCGTAGACGCAGTCGCCCTGCTGGATGACGAGGAAGTCCGCGTGGCACCCGTTGAGCGTGCTGTGCGGCTGGTCCGCGCGAATGTCGGCGATGGCAGGGGTGAGGTTGATCGGAGCGGCCATGGTCAGGGCACCACGGGCGACGCCCTGCATGATGCTGCCCGTGTCGCTCGCCTCGATGCTCACCGCGGTGCCGGTGCCCACCAGGGCCGGCACGGTCGCAGCGACCGCGATCGAGGCCGTCGCGGTGAGGGTCGCGGCGCCCAGCCCGATCGGGAGCCAGATCATCTTGCGGAGCTTGGAGCGCAGCACGGGGCTCTCGATCATGAAGTACATCAGCACCGCGACCCACAGGCTGAGCACCACGACCTCGAGCTGGACCAGCCAGCTCAGCCGGTAGCCGAGCATCATCGGGAAGATGATCAGCATCGGCCAGTGCCACAGGTACCAGGCGTAGGAGACCTTGCCGAGGCCCTGCATCGCCCGGACGTTGAGCACGAGCTCGGCGCTGCCCCGGGACGGTCGGCAGCCGGCCGCGATCACGGCCGCGGTGGCCAGGACGGGGAGCAGCGCCGCGGTGCCCGGGAACACGGTCAGGTCGGTGTAGGTCAGGCCCGCGATGACGATGCCCACCACCCCGGCCCAGGACAGGGGGGCCGCGAGCCAGCCGGGCATCCGGGCGAGCCAGGTCGTCGAGGCAGCCAGCAGGGCGCCCGCCCCGAGCTCCCACGCGCGAGTGTGCGAGGAGAAGTACGCCATCGGCTGGTTCGAGCTCGTGAGCTGCAAGGACGCCCACAGCGACAGTGCGCTGACCACGACGATGGCCACGACGATGGCGACCTTGTAGTGCCGGCGGGCCACCCACACGCACAGCATGAGCAGCAGCGGCCAGAGGAGGTAGAACTGCTCCTCCACGGCGAGCGACCAGTAGTGCTGCAGCGGGCTCGCCGGGCCGGACGCCTGCTGGTAGTTGACGCCCTCGGCGGCGAACCGGTAGTTGATCGCGTAGAACGCGGCGAACAGGGCCTCGGTCGTCACGCTGCGGACCTGGAACAGCGAGTCCCACACGCGGGTGGCGAGCAGGGTGGCCACGAGGACGATCGCCGCCGGAACGGCCAGCCGCTGGAAGCGACCGGCATAGAAGCGCCCGAAGCTGATCCTGCCCTTGCGCTGGATCTGACGCAGCAGTCCGCCGGTGATGAGGAATCCGGAGATGACGAAGAAGACGTCGACGCCGACGTAGCCACCGGTGATTCCGGGGACGTGGGCGTGATAGAGCACGACGAGGAGGACGGCGATGGCGCGCAGGCCCTGGATGTCCGGGCGGAACTTGCGGAGCACGGAGGCGGGCTCGGCCTGCAACCGCTGCGCGACGAGGTCCCGGCCGCGGGCGGCCAGCGCGCGGGCCCGGCCGATGAGGAGGGAGCCGACGAGGACGGAGCCGAGAGACTCCCGAACGCCGAGCGGTGCCCGTCTCACGGCCGGCGCGGTGGCGGCCTCGGTGCGAAGAAACACCAGCGGCCACTGCACATAGGCGGCCAGGACCGCGAGCCCGGCCATCGCCCAGAACCGCTCCAGCCCGTACGTCGCGATGCCGACGGCCAGCCCGATCCAGATCGCCACCTGGGTGAGACCGATCCATACCTTCGCCACGCGCAGGATGGTGACGCCGGTGGGGGTCGTGGCGCCGCGCTTGACGGCGGTGGTCGCGCTCCCGGTGGCGACCCACTCGCGGGTCCGACCGGTGAGGATGTGGAAGATGGCAACGGCGTGGGCGACCGCGTAGAGGGTCTGCACCCTCAGGACGTCGAGCCGCCAGCGCGCACGGAACATCACCGGCAGGATGAACAACCACAGCGCGAGGGCCCCGAGAAGGTACAGCGAGTTGCTCGGCACGACGTACTGGGGCAAGAGCCACAGCATCGCGAGCGCGGGGAGCGGGCTCGTGAACACGTTCACCGCGGTGGTGATGTAGTACAGAAAGCCCGCCCAGAACGCCAACCGCTGCCGGGCGGTGATGTGCGGCGCGTTGTGGAAGCTGGTGTCTGCGAGCAGGCTCATCGAGCCGGTGCACCACCGGTACTGCTGGTTCAGGAATGCGAGCACCGAGTCGGGGCAGATGCCCTTGGACACCAGGATCGGTACGTAGCGCAGCTGAAAGCCGACCTTCAGGAGATTGACGCCGGTGTGCACGTCCTCGCTGTGGCCGATCTGGGCGAAACCGCCCGCGGCCTCGAGCGCGCGACGGCGGTAGATCGCGCAGGTCCCGACGCAGATCGCTGCCTTCGAGCGGTCCCGGGCCGGCTGGATCCACCGGTAGAACAGCTCCTGCGTCGCGCCGGCGCACCGCTGCAGCCACGGCATCGAGGAGTTCGCGTCGAAGAACTGCGGTGACTGGACGATGCCGACGTCCGCGGCGACGAAGTAGGGGACGAGCTCGGACAAGAAGTCGTGCCGGGGCACGAAGTCGGCGTCGAAGATGACGATGAGCTCGCCGGCGGACTGCTCGTACCCGTACCGCAGGTTCCCGGCCTTCTTCAGGCGACCTCGGTCCGGGCGGGATCGATAGGTGAAACCGTGCTCGTCGGCGAGGAGGCGGACCGATTCACGAGCTGAGTCGTCGAGCACCCAGACGGTGATCGCGGCCGGCCACTGCATCGCCCGCACGTACGTGTAGGTGTTCGCCAGAACGTCGAGCGGTTCCCCGGCGGTCGGGAGGAACACGTCGATGGTCGGGTAGCGGTCGGGCCTGTACTCAAGGACGCGCCGTTCGTGGTCGAGGCGATCCACGCGCTTGCCGCGGGTGCTGGACGCGAGGCTGACGAGCAGCGCGACCGCGAACAGCGAGAACGGGGCCAGGAAGAGCAGCAGGCGGGCGTCGGACAGGCTGAATCGCAGGACGCTCACGCCGATCAGGGCGAAGGACAGCGATTGGGCAATCAGCAGCCACCTGTGCTGGCGGCCCATGTACCAGTATTTCTCGGTATCCGTCGGCGGGCTGGGTAGCTGTGTTCCCTGGCCGACCGCGGGGAGAGCGGCGATTCGAGATTGCTCGGGTGCGAACGCATACGGCTTCGAGCGCTGAGACGGGGTCATCATGAGCCTTCCGCAAGGTGAGCACAGCGGCTGCAAGGACGGCTGTGTCCGCCCGGCTCCGTTGCGATCGCTCGTGCTGGCGAAAGTTGATCCCCGGTTGCAGAAAAGGTACAGGTAGGATCAAGGGCATGCAATCACGACATTTTGCGGGTTTTCCGCGATAATTGCGCGGCGTTGGTCGAGTTGAGTCCTATTGCGCTGCGCTGAGCGCGGCAGCGGTGCCGGTCAGGGGCAGTGACCTGGACGTGGACGTCGTCGCGCGCAAGGTCCAGGTCGACGGGAACCCGGGGTAGAGGCCGCTGGCCGTAAAGGTTGTGGAGGCGAGAGTCAGGTCGGGATAGGTCGTCGCCCCCACGGACACCCGCCAGCCGGTGGCCCCGGCCGGTGCGGTCGGCATCGTCAGGGTGATGCTTCCGCTCCCCGGAGTGACCACCGGGGCGGCCGGGGTCGCCAGGGCGGTGAAGGCACCGGTGCTCGGCGGGGTCAGCGCGCCATAGGCGACGCCCTCCCACGTGCCCGCGCCCGCCGCGAGCGACCAGCTCAGGGGTCGCCCGAGGGGTAGGCCGGGCACCGAGATCGACCTTGTCGTGAGCGCGACGGTCTGCGCGACGCCGTTCACCGTCAGCACCCAGCCCTCCGCGCCAGCCGGCGCGGTCGGCATTGTGAAGCTCGCCGTCGGCCCCGTCACCGAGACGTAGGGGTTGAACTGCTGCTTCATGGGCGTGAACGTGCCCGAGGTGGTCGGCGATTCGACCGTTGCGGTGCTCGATACCGCGACCGCGGCGAGGCTGAGGGTGTGGACGGTCCCGTTGGCGAGCCCGGTGAGCCAGTAGTCGGCGGTGGTGCCGGCGACGAGGTGCAGTGCGGCGCCGTCGAGGCGCAGCCGCCAGTGGGTCGTGCCGGGGGGTACGGCGGGGAAGACGACGCGGGCGCCACCGGAGCGGGCTTCGACCACCGGGCGGGCGGGTGGGGTGGGCACCGGCAGGACCGATTCGCTGGGGGCCGAGCTCGCGGTCGTGGAGCCGCCGACGCCGGTCGCCACCACCTCGTAGCGCACGAGCTGGCCAACGGTGGCCGGGGTGAGCGTGAAGGTCGGGCCGCTCGCCTCCGCTGGTCGGCAGGTGGCGGTGCTGGCGTCCGCGCACAGCAGCCAGCGGCCCGTCGTCGCCGTCGCGCCGCGCCAGCTCCCGTCGGTTGCGGTCAGGCTCGCCCCGACCTGCGGGGAGCCGCCGAGCCCGGGCGCGACCTGCAGCAGCGGCGCAAGGCCAGCCGTCACGGCGGCGGAGTCGTACCAGTCAACGCCGATCTCCTCGCGCATCGCGGCCAGCGCGGGGAGGTCGGCGTCGATCCGCCAGTCTTCTCGGGACAGGAAGTTGAACCAGGTGAAGCCGATCGCCCGTGGCGTGCGGAGCAGGCCACCGAGCAGCTCGTGGATCATCGTTGGCCGGTTGTCGCCGGGGAGGACTCCGGCCTCGGCGAAGTAGATCGGGGCGTCCGGAGCGGCCGTGTCGAGCTGGCGCAGGGTCGGCTCGACGGTGTTCGCCCAGGTGTCGGTGGGCTGGTCGTAGTAGACGCTGAGTCCCGCCCAGTCGACGTAGTCGTCGCCGGGGTAGAACGGACTCAGATCCGGGGCGTTCGGTGTGTCGAGCGCCGCCGGGGACCACACCCAGGTGACGTTGTGCACGTCTTCCTGGGCGAACACGTCATGCACGTGACGGTACGCGGCGACGTAGTCGGCCGGGGTGTTGCCGTTGACGCCGGCACCCCACGGGTAGAACGAGGCGTTCATCTCGTGAGCGAACCGCAGCGCGACGGGCTTGCCGACGGCTTTGATCCGGGCGGCCTGCGCGCGCAGGTAGGTGTCGTTGGCGCCTGCCGCGAGGTCCCGCAACGGGTAGCGGTTCTCCTCGGGCACGGTCGCGTCGAACGGTTCCCACGTCACCATCGGCATGGCGCCCGTCAGGGCGACGGCGCGAAGGTTCGTCGCGTCGAAGGCGTACCGGAACGACGTGAACGTCAGCGCGATGTCGGCCTTGTGGTCCACCGCGGACTCGAGGGCGTACAGCGCGGCGGTGGTGCCCGGTAGACCCGGGGTCGAGAGCCCGAGCGCCATCCGCGGGAAGCAGCCGACCGAGCCGATGGGGCAGTCGTCGTCGGCGGCCGCGACGGTGGGCACGGTCGCCCGGGCGGTGCCGAGGACCAGGGTGAGAGCGACCGCCCCGAGCAGGGACGGCACGAGTCGGCGCCGGTGGTTGCCGAGCGTCGTGCCCGCGGATCGTTCGCCTGCGGACATGGCCGAGCCCTCCAGAGTGGGGGTACGTGCCGAACCCCTCTGGATCGCCCATCGACAAATCGGAAGACTCTATGACAAGAGCGCCGCGGCGTCACCCAGATGGGGGAACGACGGCCACGGTCGGCTCACGCTGCGATCCGTGGGTCGTGACGAGATCGTCAGACCCGCGCGTAGCGGGCCCGGGCGAACGAGTACACCCCGTAGGCAGCGAGACCGAGCGCGACGACGGTGAGCAGCGCGGCCCCGAACGGCGCGTCCAGCAAGGTCCGCAGCGCCCCGTCCAGGCCTTGCGCCTGCTCCGGGCGGCGCGTGACGGCGGCGGTGACGAAGAGGACCCCGACGAGGACGAGCGCGATCCCCTTGGTGACGTACCCGAACCGTCCTGCGACCACCGCCCAGCGACCCGGATCCTCGCGCAGGTCCGCCAGGAACGTCGCCCTCCAGCCCTTCGCGACGTGGTAGACCCCGACGCCGATCACGGCGAGCCCCCCTGCGCCGACCAGGACCCTGCCGAACGGCGCGGCCATGACCGATGCGGTGAGGTCGACCGTCTGCTGCGAACCGCTCGACCCGGTTCCCCGCGCGAACGCTGCAGTCGTCCAGGCCAGGGCCAGGGAGACGACCCCCTTGGCGGCGAACCTCAGCCGGTCGCCGGTGTCGTGCCGCAGCACCGCCTCGGTGACCTGCCACCCGCCGAGGAGGGCGAAGCCGACCACGGCGATCCACAGCGGGAGCGCCCCCAGGCCCGTGCTCGCCAAGGCGCTCAGCGCGCCGGTCTGGTCGGCTTCGGCGCCGGTGCCGAACCAGGCGAGCTGAAGCGCAATCCAGGCGACGATGAGGTGCAGGACCCCGCTCGCGGCATACCCCAACCGCGCCCCTGTCTCGACGACCGGGCTGTTGCCGGCCGCCGCGGCAGCTGCGGGGACGCTATCGCTCATCAGGAGACCCGATGGTCGGGTGGCTCATGGTCGTCCTCCTGGCGTTTGTACGAGATGCTGTCCCCGTGATTCTCGAACATGCGTTGCTGCCGGTGAAACCCGGGCAGGAGGCCGACTTCGAGTCGGCCTTCACCGAGGCCAAAGAGATCATCGCGCACATGCCGGGCTTCTTGGGGCTCACTCTCTCGCGCTGTCGAGAGCGCCCCGGGACCTACCTGCTGCTCGTCGAATGGGCAACCGAGGAAGACCACACGGTGGGGTTTCGAGGCTCACCTCAGTACGAGCGATGGCGCGGACTTCTCCACCGGTTCTACGAGCCATTCCCTGTCGTGGAGCACTTCGACCGAGTTCAGACGGCGTGATCGAGCGTGGGCGCCAGCCGAGCAGGCGGTGTCATTCTTCCTGGCCGCGGTCGATGCCGAGACTGGCGAGAAGATCCTCGTGCAGCTGGAACCACACCACATGGCACGAGTCGACGCCGACCGCGTCGACCCACTGGCGCTCCCCGCGCTCCACCCGGGAGAGCGCTGCGTTGAAGCGCTCGGCGTAGCCGTCGAACCGAGACAGCACGGCGCTGAGATCCGCAACCAGCGGAGCGAGCCTGCGCGCGGCCGAGCCGAGCGAGTCAAGAACGCGGTCGTCCCAGCGAAAGTCCGTGTGGTCGTTCAGCGCCATCGGATCACCGCGGACCGGGCGCAGCTGCCAGCGGGTCATGGTCTCCTGGAAGCGCAGGTTCAGCGGCAGAAAGGCGGCATGGACCCGTACCACCTGGCCAGACGCACCACACGCGGCCAGTTCGGCCGCAAGCTGGCGCTCGTTCTCCGCCAACCCGCTCGCTGTCAACGTCCAACCGCCGCTACCGGCGAACTCGACGCGAGTGACCCACCCGTAGGCCTCAAAGTCCATCAGCAGTTCGCCGACGGTATCCCCGTCGAGCCCGAACCGGACCGCGGCCTTCGCGCCGTCCGCGAACCCCAGGAGCCGAAGGGCGTGCAGGGTCAGGAGGTCGGGCGGTGAGGCGTGAGCGGGCATCGTGTCATTGTCGTGCACAACGACTCGCCGCCGTCGGTGTCACTGAAGGCAGCATGCGCCGGGCCACACCCTCAACGCAGCCGACGTGCCCGCAGGACGAGGTCGTCGACGTGGTGCGCACCGGCCCCGCTGCCGGGCGCGATGCGCGGACGCTGACCGTCGATCTCCAGGTCCCAGTCGCCGTCGAGCAGCTCGGCGACCATCGAGGGCCAGACATAGTCGGCGGGGTCGAAGCCGCCGTCGTGCACCTGATGGGTGTCCATCCCGGCGTGGTGCACGAGCAGCAGCACCCCGCCGGGTGCGACGGCCGCGAGCAGCGCGTGCTCGGCGGCGGCGTCGGAGGTGCGGAGCAGGGCCGGGTACTGCGCGGAGACAAGGTCGAACGAGGCCGGCGGGAGCGCCGCCTCCGCCAGCCCGGCGTGCACCCAGCGAATGGCGACACCGGCGTTCTTCGCGTGCCCGACGGCCCGCTGCAGCGCCACGCCCGAGACCTCGAGTGCGGTCACGTCCCAGCCGGCGCGCGCGAGCCAGACGGCGTCCGCACCTTCGCCGCAGCCGACGTCGAGCACCCGCCCGGGCGTGAGCCCGGCGACCTCGGCCACGAGCGCACCGTTGGGCTGACCGCTCCACAACGTCTCCTGGTCGGCATACCGCCTGTCCCACTCGGCCTGCACCTCGGGGTCTCCGACATACCCGTCGGCGAAGAGGGGAACGTCGGACGTGGGCGATGCTGCGGCGATGTCGTTGGTCACTGGTCGACCGTCGCCCATCGGGCCCCGGTCCAGCCAGTCCTGTTGCCGTTCCGGCAACGTCGGCCGCCGGGGGATCGGCCTCGGTGGGGCCGACGGTCACCGCGCCGATCCGTCGACCACATGCAGCTCCACGGTGCGGTGGGGTGCACCGTCATCGTCGGTCGAACGGTTCGCGACGAACTTCCATCTCGCGATTGCGGCCATGCGGCGCTTCTGGATATAGCGCTGGATGCGACTCTTCGCATGGGAGTCGTCCTCGCCGAGGTCGAGCTCTCGACCCGTCGACGGGATCACGGAGCCGTGCAGATCGGCGAAGAACATGGGCCAGTCGATCCAGACGCAGTTCACGAACCACCGCTCTTCCATCGCCCTGGCCAGGGCGAGAATCTCGCTGGTCACGTCTGCGGCTTCGGTGACCTCGGTCGAACGGCGCATGAAGCCCCGTTCATCGGTCCATGCGTAGTCTCGTCCCATGGTGGTTTTCCCCCGGGGCTTGCCTCACTGAGAGGCGACTCCTTGACCTAGCACGAGCATACGCCCGTGCGTGTGGGCATTCGTCCGGATTGACCCGGTCCGACGTCAGTCAACGGCGTCGAACCGCCAGCAGCCGGCGGTGCTGAACCCGTCCCGCCCGGACCAGCCCACGCACCGCCAGGCCATGATCTTCCGCGGTTCCACGGCAGTCAGCTCGCCCAGCTGCGAGACCCGGTAGTCCCAGTCGTACTTGCGGTTGTAGGCGGTGATCCGTGCCGGATCCATCGGCGCGGCGACGATCAGGCCCTCGACGATGATGACCTCGGTCCCGCTCTCGAGGTGGACCGTGACCGCGGGCTGCCTCCGGACTGCCTTGAGGAGGGTGGGGCTGCCCAGGCTCAGGTCCAGTCGGTCGTCGTGCCAGATCCCCCACACGGGCCGGGCATACGGGTGGCCGGCGGTGTGCGCGACCACCCAGTACGTGCCGGCGCCGGCGAGCTGCTGGTCCACCCACGACCAGTCGAGCTGCGCGTGATCGGTGACCGCACCGAACAGGCGCAACTGACTGGACCGCCGTCTTGCGCTCATGAGCTGGTCAGTGCACGGCGCGAACCCGTTGCTCTCAGGTGAAGATGCTCACCCCGCCCGGCCCCACCAAGAGCCCGACGACGATGAGCACGATGCCCCAGAGGACCTGCTTGCGCACGATCGCGACGATCCCGGAGATGACCAGGACGACCGCAAGAATCCACAACAGCGTTGTCATGAAATTCGCCTCCTCAGCGACCTGACCTCGTGTAAGAGAAACTACCCACCTTCGGGCCGAGCGACATCTCGACGGCCGGACGGTCAGGCGGGGGAGTCCTCGGCAAGGAAGGCCAGCACGTCCCTCGGCAGGCGTCGGTTGCTCACGGTGCCGAGGTGCCCCTTGCCCGGATAGAGGATCAGGCGGGCATCAGGAATCCGATCGGCCGTGAGAACGAAGACGTTCGCGCCGTCGTAGTACAGGTCACGGGTACCGCCGACGACGAGCACCGGAGCGCGAATCTCGTGGAGACGATCGGTGAGGTCGAACCGATCCTCGGCCTGGATGGTGGCCAGCAGGTCGTCGGCGTCGTCGATCGGCCAGAACGCCGAGCCCAGGAGCCAGCCCACGCTCCGGAAGGTCGCCCACGACCAGCGCTTCGCGGCGAGCATTCCGGCGAACTCCTGCGCCGTGCCTCGGGGATTGCGCGCGCGCACCTGGGTCGTCGCCCGGAGCAGCGAGGCCTTCCCCCTGGTCCCGAGCCGACACCCCGACGCCACCATCACCAGGCGGCGGACCAGTTCGGGGTGGTCGCAGGTGAGCTGGAGGGCCACGCTGCCGCCGGTGGAGATGCCCATGACGTCAACAGGGCCGTCGGAGATGCCGCTGAGCACGTCCGCGTAGTCGTCGGCGATGTCCGCCATGCTGGCGGTCGGGTCGAGACCCGGACGCCGATTCACCCACCAGACGGTCCGCTCCGCCGCCAGCGGTCGCAGTTGCCTCAGCACGAACGTCAGGTCCGAGCCGGTCGGGGGGCGGTGGGTAGGCGTGATTGCTGCGGCCACCACCAGGGGTGGCCCCGAGCCGCGCCGGACGTACGCCAGTCCTCGGCCCAGCGTCCCGTGCTCGACGTGGTCCGATGACCGCCGCCGGGTCTTGATGTTCACCGCTTTCATCCCTCTGCCCAAGGTCGATGCGGACGGTTCACATCTCGTCCTCCCAGGCTCGCCACCTGATCCGGGCGCTGCTAGGGGAGTTGGTCCCGCCTTCCCGGAGCCGTGTCGGCCTCGCCCACCGGCCGGGAGGGTCCGTGCAGAGGGGAGTTGTAGCCGGCGAGGCGACACAGGGCGGCGAACCCGTCCGGGGTGCCCGGCCAGTGTCCGCGCAACGGTTCGAGGCCGACGCGTCGCGCCACACTGCGGAGGACCGCGGCGACCACGATGGCATCGTCGGCGTAGCCGAGCACCGGGATGAAGTCGGGGACGAGGTCGATGGGCATCGCCAGGTAGGCCATGAGGAGCGCCAGCCGGACTCGGATGCCGCGCGGCAGCGTCGGGTCCACCATCAGGTTCGTGAGCAGCCTGATCAGGTCGGGCAGAAGCCGCAGCGACTCGCGCAGCAGGTGGCCCTTCGGGCGAACGATGACCAGGGCCGCAAGCATCGCCAGCCAGCTCACGACGAGCGCCCCGGCTAGCGCGAGGAGGAGGTCGCTCCACATGCGCCGAGCCTCCTGGTCGTTCCGGTGCCGCCGGCTCGCGTCAGCTGCACTCGTCGCAGACACCCGTCGCAGGGAGAGTCATCGAGCAGGTCGGGCAGACCGCAGCCGGGATCTCGCGCGTGGCGGTGGACCGCGCGACCGGGGACCGCGTGGCACGCGGGGCACGCGAGGCGCGCGGGGGCGGTGCGTAGGACACCGACGCCGGCTCGGACACCTCAAAGCCTCGCTTGCGCAGGATCGCGACGGCGCCCTGCATCCCGTCGCTGAACTCCTCCGACGGTGCGAGCCTGCCGGTGGCGAATCGGTGGGCGACCCCGAGGATCGCCTTCGAGTCATAGCTGCGGCCCTCGTGGAGGAGCGGGTAGCCGGGGGAGGGCTCGAAACCGAAGACCGCGAGGAACTCCTCGCCGCCACGGGCGTCGCACTCGGCGAGCGCCTGGAGGATGTGAAGTCTTGTCACAGAGGAGAACGTGGCCACGACGAGGCAGCGTACGCCGTCGCGGCTGGGTCGTCGCGGAGCCGACGCCGGCAGAACGGCGGTCACGGACTGCGTGGGCCGGGTGCAGCGTCACGGGTCGACGCGCGGCGCTTGACGACGCGGCTGCCGCGCAGGATTCTCGATCTGAACCCCGGATCGGCAGTGACGGAGGCGTCCGTTGAGCACCCTGAGGCACGAGCTGACGCGAGTCGGCAATCGCGTTGGAGTGTGGATGTACCGGGTCCTGCGCGGTCGACTGTCCAGCGGGAGCAAGGACGTCCACGTCCTGCTGATCCGACGCCGGGTCGACGAACCGGGGTACCTCGCTCCACGTGCGTGCGATACCTCGACACCGGCGACGGACTGGTCGTGTGGGGCACCGGTTCTGGATCGCCGCGCGACCCGGACTGGTTCCGCAACCTGCGGGCGGCTCAGGTGGCCGAGGTCCAGCTGCGCGCCCGGCGGCTTCGGGCCCGGCCGCATGAGCTGATCGGGGCCGAGCGAGACGCGATGTGGAACGACGTCGTGCTCGTCGCGGCGCCGGAGGTCGCGAAATTCGCCCGGCGAGCGGGTCGGACGATCCCGGTGGCCCGGCTCGAGCCGATCGGCACGGGACCTGCCTGACGAAGGGAGCGCCGGGGGCCGGCGTCAGAGGCCGGGCGCGCAGGCCCCGTGTCCGAGGCCGACAAGGTGGGCCCGCTCGTGGCGCAGGACCGGGAGGTAGGCGGGGCCGGCGCCTCGATGTCGGGGGTCTCGGTCGTGACGCCGTCGTCAGCGAACACGAGGCCGGTCGCGGCCGAGAGCTCACCGATCACGAGATGAACGTCGTCCTGGAATCCCGCCGGGGCGCCCGCCAGGTCGATGACGACGTGGACAGGTCGGCACGGCGACCATGCCACCGGGACGGTCTGCCCGGCCGCGTTCGTCTGCGTCCGGCCGAACATGTACTGCGCGCTCGGGGAGGTGACGGTCGGTGCGACACCGAGCGGACCCGGCTCCTCCTCGTATCCGGGGGCGGGGTAGTCGCGGTCCGCCGCGGCCGGCAGGGGTGCTCGGGTGTCGGCAGCCGTCTCGACGGCGGCGGTCATCTGGGCCAGCAGCGTTGCGGCTCGGGCGGGGTTGCGCTGGTAGGTGACCCACGCGCCGGCGACGATCGCGAGCACGAGGAGGTAGGCGAAGGCAGGGCGGAGCCGGCGCGGCGGGCGCCGCCGACCGGGTCGTGCACCATTCGCCGTGGATCCGGCGATCGAATGTGCATGCGCCGAGCGCCGAGCACGGGGCGCTCGTCGCGGCTAGCGTTGGCGGGTGGACCAGCACGCAGTCGTCAGGCGGGTCGAGCTGTCGACCGGACTGGCGCTCGCCTACGTCTGCGTCGGTCCCCGCTCCGCGACGCCGGTCGTGCTTCTCCATGCGTGGGGCGAGTCTCGGGGCTCCTTCGACCGGCTCCTTCCCCTGCTCCCCAGCACCCTGCGCGCACTTGCCCTCGACCAACGTGGTCACGGCGATGCCGAGAGGCCGAAGGCCGGGTACTCCCTCACCGGGTTCGCCGAGGATGTCGTGGCGTTCATGGATGCCGTGGGGCTGGCGTCCGCTGTGCTGCTGGGGTCCTCCAGCGGCGGGTACGTCGCCCAGCAGGTGGCGGTCACGCACCCCGACCGCGTGGCCGGTCTTGTGCTCGTCGGATCCCCGCGCAGCCTGCAGGGGCGACCGTCGTTCGCCGACGAGGTCGATCAGTTGTCCGATCCGGTGGGTGCCGGGTGGGTGAGAGCCTCCCTGGCGTGGTTCCCGCGGTTCCATGAGGTGCCGCAGTCGTACCTCGACGCTCGCGTCCAGGACGGTGCTCGCATCCCCGCCCACGTGTGGCGAGAGACCTTCTACGGACTGTGCGACGCCGCACCGCCCACCGGTGCCGCCACCATCACCGCTCCCACGCTCATCATCTGGGGAGACAGGGACGAGATGCTGGGTCGAGAGCAGGAGGAGGACCTCGCAGCGGCCATCCCCGGCTCGAGCCTCGTCGTCTACGAGGAGACGGGCCACCTCGTCCTGTGGGAGCAGCCCGAGCGGGTGGCTCGCGACCTGACGGCCTTCGTCGAGAGCCTCTCGCAGCGGCGATCCTGACGCGACCCGCTCGCCGACCGCCTCCTCAGACCCGGCCGACGAGGTCGGGGTGCGACCCGTCTCGCGCAAACACGGGGATCACCGCCAAGGGGGCGTCGACCACCACGCGCTGGCCGCCGTCCAGGACCGCTCCGGTGTGCAGGCTCGTCCAGGTGGCGCCGGCCGGGAGGAAGACCTCCCGTGAGGTCGCGCCGGCCACCACGACCGGCGCGACGAGCAGATCCGGGCCGTACATGTACTGGTCGGCGAGGTCCCAGCACTCCGGGGCCGTCGGGAACTCGTGGAACATGCCACGCATGACGGGTTGGCCCGCCGTGTGCGCCTGGGCCATGAGCTCGCGCGTGTACGGGCGCATGGCCTCGCGCAGGTGGACGTAGGCGGCGAGGATCTCGTACACGTCCTCGCCGAAGCTCCACAGCTCGTTGCCGCCGCCGCTGGCCAGTCGCGGCGACCCGTCCGCGGCACGAACCGGCTCGCTGGGCTTGCGGTCTCCGTGCAGGCGCATGACGGGGCAGAACGTCCCGAACTGGAACCAGCGGATGAGGAGCTCACGGAAGCCGGGGTCGGTGAGGTCGCCGTCGTGGAAGCCGCCGATGTCGGTGGTGAACCAGGGGATCCCGGCCACGCCCATGTGGATGCCGGCGGTGATCTGCCGGCGGTAGTCCTCGAACGTCGAGTGGATGTCGCCGGACCACACGAGAGCGCCGTACCGCTGGCTGCCGGCCCAGGCGCACCGGACGAGGTTGACGATCTCCTCCTGGCCGGCCGCGCGCAGGCCCTCGTAGAACGCCCGCGCGAACGCCTGGGGGTAGATGTTGCCGACCTGGACGTTGGTGCCCAGGTGGTAGCGGAAGTTGTCGAAGTCGTAGACGCCGTACTCCGGCTCGGCCTCGTCGAGCCAGAACGTCTTGATCCCGAGGTCGAAGTAGTTCTGCCGGCACAGCTTCCACAGGAACGTCCGGGTGGCGGGATTGGTCGGGTCGAGGAACGCGCTCGGGCCCTCGAACTGCATCTGCACGTCGATCCCGCGTTCGGACTTCACGAGCAGGTTGTTCTTCTTCATCGCCGCGAAGTTCTCCGACGCCGTCGACACCTGCGGCCAGACGGAGACCATGAGCTCGACCCCGAGGTCGGCGAGCTCGTCGGTCATCGCCCGCGGGTCGGGCCAGAACTCCTCGTCGAAGCGGAAGTCGCCCATCTGGGGCCAGTGGAAGAAGTCCGCGACGATGACGTCGAGGGGCAGGCCGCGGCGCTTGTGCTCGCGGGCCACCTCGAGGAGCTGCTCCTGGTTCCAGTAGCGCAGCTTGCACTGCCAGAAGCCGAGGCCGTGCTCGGGCATCATCGGCGCGTGCCCGGTCGCGTCCGCGTAGGCGGCGGCGATCGCGGCGGGGGTGTCTCCCGCCGTGACCCAGTAGTCGAGCTGTCTGGACGACTCGGCGAACCACTCGGTGCGGTTGGTCGAGAAGGTGGCGCGACCGATCGCGGGGTTGTGCCACAGGAAGCCGTAGCCCGCGCTGGACATCACGAACGGGACGCTGGCCTGGGAGTTGCGATGGGCGAGCTCGAACGTGCTCCCCTTGATGTCGAGGATGTGCTGCTGGTACTGACCCATGCCGTAGAGCTTCTCGGCCGGGTCGGCCTCGAACGCCGCGGTGATCCGGAAGTCGCCGCCGAGATGGGGTCGCAGATCCCTCGCCTTGAGGTTGAGCGACCCGCCGGCGTCGAGCTCCTTGAAGAGCAGCGTGCCGTGGGAGTTGTAGAAGCTCAGGGCGCACCGGTGCACCTGGTAGCCGAGGATCTCGGAGTGGAAGGCCCGGGCGCTCAGCTCCACGCTCAGATTGCCGTTCGTGAGCCGCGCGACGTCGCCGTCGACGACGATCGTCGCCTCGCTGGCCGGCTGTGGCAGGAGGGCGAAATCGGTGTCGAGCACGTCGGCCATCACCGCGGCTCGTACGCGCACGCTGTTCTCGCCCCACGGCTCGACGACGATGGTCTCGCCGTCGCCGCGCCACACGAGCGTGGAGCCCTCGATCTCGAAGACGTCGGTCGTCATCTCGCTGCCTGCCCTTGGGTGGTCGGTCGGGCCCGCGCCGGCGGGCTGGCTGTGGGTCATGTCGTCGGGAGGAACACGCGCATGGTCGCCGGTCCGCGCTCCGCCCAGGAGTGGTACGGCACGAGGCGCACGCCGACAGGTGCGGTCTCGGGGGAGCGGCGCAGCGCGGCGCGGTACGGCAGACCGGCCTCGCCGTCGCCGTCGCCCTCGGGCTGGGACTCGGACTCGGACTCGGACCGAGCCTCGCCGGACGTGAACACTGCCTGCACGACGGCGCCGGGCTCGGCATCGGCCAGCCCCGTGCTGAGGTCGAGGCGCAGGTCCTCCAGGACCAGGTCGTCCGGCAGATCGGTCGATTCCACGCACAGCACCACCGGTCCGCGCTCGACGGCGACGCACCCACGCACGGCGTCGATGCGCCGGTCCGGCCAGCTGAACCGGGCCGCGACGGGGAGCTCGAGCCGCAGCTGCTCGCCGGGGACGAGCGTGCGGTGCACCGTCACGAAGCCGGGCGCGGCCGGCGTGCGGCGCCCGCCCTCGACGAGCGCGGTCCCCGTCGCCCAGGACGGCACGCGCAGGCGCAGGCGTACCGGGCGGTCGGGTGCCACCTCCACGCGCACGACGATGATCCCGGACCGGGGGTAGTCCGTCTCGACCTCGAGGACGAGCCGGTCGCCGTCGGGCAGGGAGAGCCGCACGGTGCTCGGGGCGTACTGCAGGACGCTGACGGTGCCGTCGTCGTCGACCGTCCCGGCATACAGCTGCCACGTCGCCAACGTGCGCGCCACGTTGGTGGGGCAGCACGAGACGTCGAACCAGGGGGCCCGCGCCGCGCCCTCGGCGCGCGGGTTCACCGCGTCGGGCGCCGTGGGCTCGCCCGCGGTGCGCTGCTGCAGCGGGTTCGCGTAGAAGAAGGCCCGGCCGTCTGGGTCGGGGGACGTGGCGATGACGTTGTAGAAGGTGCGTTCCATGAGGTCCGCGTAGCGCACGTCGCCGGTCGCGAGGAACAGGCGCCAGGACACCATGTTCGACGCGATCCCGGCGCAGGTCTCGCAGTACGCCCGGTCGGGCGGCAGCTCCCAGTCCTCGCCGAACCCCTCGTCCTGGTGCCGGGAGCCCATGCCGCCGGTGATGTAGGTGCGGCGCGCGACCGACGTCGTCCATTGCTTTTCGAGGACCGCGAGCAGATCGTCGTCACCGGTGTCGACCGCGACATCGACCGCCGCAGCGGTCAGGTACAGCGCGCGCACGGCGTGCCCCCGCCAGACGGTCGCTTCCCGGACCGGGATGTCGTCCTGGAAGTAGGACGGGGAGAGCAGGGGGAGCGCACCGAGGAGCCCCCGGCCGCGTCGCTCGACGAACAGCTGGGCCTGCGCGCCGTACCGCGGCTCGCCCAGGGCGCGGCCCAGCTCCACGAGGCCGAGCTCGATCTCGGGGTGCCCGCAGATCGCCTCCCGCCCGTCCGGTCCGAACTCGCGGCACACGTGGTCCGCGGCCCGGCGCGCGATGTCGACCAGGGGGTCGGCGCCGCTGGTCCGCAGGCGCGCGACCGCGGCCTGCAACAGGTGTCCGACGCAGTAGAGCTCGTGCCCCATCTCGAGGTCGGAGTACCTGCCCTTCTGCCCGACGTGACCGAAGAAGGTGTTCAGGTAGCCGTCGTCGTCCTGCGCGCCCGCGATGCGAGCGGTGAGGTCGCGGAGCACCTGGTCGGTGCGTGGGTCCTGGGTGCGGCCGAAGTCCCAGGCCAGCGCCTCCATCAGCTTGTAGACCTCGGAGTCGGAGAACTGCCAGCCGGGACGGCCCGGCCCGGTCGTGCCGTCCGCGACCCGGTCGAAGTTGGCCAGCCAGCCCAGCCGGTCCATCCAGGCCCCGCAGTGCTGGAGCGTCGAGGTGCTGTTGATGTCCTGCCGCCCCGCCCAGAAGCCGCCCGTGACAGTGATCTCACCGATGCCGAGGCCGCGGCGGGTGCCCTGGCTCGGTGCGACGGGCCGACCGTCGGTCGGACTGCTGGGTGCGGCTGGCAGATCGGCCGCCGGGTGGGCATGAGCGTGCGTGGTGGTCATGGGCGTTCCTCGCAGAATGGGGCGGGCGTGCCGGGTCATCTCGGGCGGCGTCAGTCCTTGACGGCTCCGGCGGTGACCCCGGCGGCGACGTAGCGCTGGGCGATCACGAGCAGGACCGCGGCGGGGATCGACGCGACGGTCGCCGTCGCCATGATCGAGTTCCACTCCGTGGTGTTGTTCCCGATGTACTTGTAGATCCCCAGGGTGATCGGGATCAGGTCACCGTTGCGGTTCAGGGTCGAGGCGAAGATGAAGTCCGACCAGGCCCACAGGAACGCGAACAGCGAGACCGTCAGCAGGGAGTTGCGGCTGATGGGGAGCACGATCGACCGGAAGGTGCGCCACGAACCGGCGCCGTCGATCGTCGCGGCCTGCAGCAGCTCGCGCTGGATGCCGGCCATGAAGGTGGTCAGCAGGAGGACCCCGAACGGCACGGCGACCGTCGAGTCGGCGATGACCAGACCCCAGATGCTGTTGAGCCAGCCCAGCTTGATGTACATCGAGTAGAAGCCCATGGCCATGATCACGCCGGGGATCATCTGGGCGACCAGGAGGATGAAGTTCAGCGTGCCGGCTCCCCGCAGGTGCAGCTGCGACAGCGCGTAGGCCGCCGGTGCGGAGATGACGAGGGTCAGCGCGACCGTGCCCAGCGCGATCAGCAGGCTGGTCGCGAGGTTGGGGAGCTGCTGGCTGAACACGGCGCTGTAGCCGTCGAGCGTCGGGTTCCACGGGAACCAGTGCGGGGGATCGGCGCGCATGTCAGACGTCTTGGTCAACGAGACGTTGACCATCCAGTAGACCGGGAAGAGCATCAGCGCGGTGAACAGCACGCCGAGCGCGGTCTTCCACCACTCGCGGGGGCCGGTCATGACTCCTCCATCCGACGCTGCATGCGCAGGTACACGAATCCGAACACCAGGGCGATGAGGATCAACAGGTTGCCGACCGCTGCGGCGGGCGAGAAGTCGGGCTGACCTGTACCGAAGGCCTCGCGGTAGGACCAGATGGCCAACGTGGTGGACGCGTCACCGGGCCCACCGGTGGTCATGATCCAGATGACGTCCACGACCTTGAGGGTGTAGATCAAGCCGAGCAGGATCGTGATCCCCGAGACGGGGCGGAGCAGCGGGAAGGTGATCAGGCGGAACTTCTGCCAGCCCGACGCGCCGTCCAGCGACGCCGCCTCGTAGACGTCCACGGGGATGTTCTGGAGCCCGGAGTACAAGATGACGAGGTTGAACGGGATCCCGAGCCAGATGTTGGCGATGATCACGGACAGCAGGGCGGTGTCGGGCGACGTCAACCAGTTGATCTGACCGACGTGGAAGGCCTGGAGCACCGAGTTGACGATGCCGCTGTCGCTGTTGAGCATCCAGGACCAGGTCGAGGCCGACACGATCATCGGGAGCAGCCACGGGATCAGGAACATGCCGCGGAGCAGCCCGGAGAGCCGGAAGTTCTGCCGGAAGAAGACCGCCAGGGCGAGCCCGATCGAGTACTGGAACACGATCGAGACCGCCACGAACAGGCCCGTGTTGACCAGCGCCTTGGTGAACGTGTCGGAGTGGACGACGTCCACGTAGTTGGCCAGCCCGACGAACTCCGCGTTGCCCTGGACGAACGCGCGGGTGGTGTAGTCGTGCAGGCTGAGCTCGATGTTGCGGTACAGCGGGAGTGCGTAGAAGGCCGCGAGGTACGCCAGGAGCGGCGCGGCGAAGCCGACGGCCGCCCAGCGCGTCCTGCGCGCCTGGCGGGAGCTGGTCCCGGCGCGCAGGCCGCGCTCCGGGGGAGCAGTCGGCGTCGCCGCTGCTGCTCCCCCGAGGTGCGAGGCGTCCCCGACCGACATGGTCTGGGTCGTGTTCATGGGTTCATGTCCTCGTCGTAGGCGGGTCAGAAGGTCGGTCAGCTGAGCGCGCTCTCTGCCGCCTTCTGTGCCTTGGTCAGCGCGTCGGCCGGGGAAGCCGAACCGCTCAGCGCCTCCTGGACCGCGGTCCAGAGCTGCTCGGAGATCTTCGGGTAGTCCGTGCCGAGGTCGTCGGAGGTGCGGCCCTTGGCTGCGGCGACGGCGTCGATCCAGGTCGCGAGCTCGGGGTGCTCCGCGAGGATCTGGTCCTGCCCGGCCGCAGTCGGCGGGATGTAGTACGCGAAGGTGTTACCGGTCTCGACGAACCCCTCGGTCGTGGTCATGCACTCGACGATCTTCGTCGTGGTCGCGTACCGGCTGTCGTCCTTCTGGACCGGCGTGGTGATGAACTCGCCACCGGTCGGTGCGGGCGCCGCGCCGCCGTCCGCGGCCGGGATCGTGATGACGCCGGTGGTGAAGCCGGCCTCCGCGGCGGAGTTGATCTGCCACGTGCCGTTGACCGCGAAGCCGAAGTCGCCGGTGAGGAACTCCTCCCAGGTGGTGTTCTGGGAGTTGCTGATCACGGAGTTCGGGGCGAGACCGCCGTCGACCCAGTCGGTCCACAGCTGCAGCGCGGAGATGGCCTCGGGGGAGTCGAGCGTGGTCAGGTCCGCTCCGGCGCCCCAGAACCAGGGCAGGAACTGGAACGAGCCCTCCTCGGTGCCGATACCCGCGAAGGTGATGCCCTTGTTGCCTGCGGCGGTGACCTTCTCCAGGGCGGCAGTGAGCCCGGCCCAGTCGGAGATCGACGCCGGGTCGACCCCGGCGGCGTCGAGCACGTCCTGGTTGTAGTAGATGGCGAGGGTGTTGGCGCCGACGGGGACGCCGTACGTGTCGCCGTCGAGCTGGCCGGCGGCGATCAGGTTGGCGTCGATCGCCGAGATGTCGAGGCCGAGCTCGTCGGTCGTGGTGAGCATTCCGGTGTCCGACAGGGTCGAGACCGCCGGGTTGTCCAGCAGGATGACGTCAGGGGAGGTGCCCTCCTGCGCCGAGAGCAATGCCTGGTTGGTCAACGCCGTGGTGTCGTATGCCGTGCGCTCGAGGGTCACGCCGGCCTCGGTTCCGCAGGCCGCCACGCGCTTGCCCCAGTCGGAGCTCTCGTCGTGCTGGGGATACGGGTCCCACCAGGTGTACGTCCCACCCGCTGCGGCGGTGCTGTCTCCGGCGGTCCCTGCCGACTCGGACGAGCAGCCGGTCAGGCCGGCCGCCGCGACGGTGAGCACCCCGAAGAGGCTGATCGCACGAAACGTCGTCGATTTGTTCATCACGTAATTCCTCCTTGAACACGGTGATCGGGAAAAACTCAGGAATTAGGGCATTCCTGTGGTGTTGGACTGGGTACTACGCGCGGTTTCCCGGCGAGCGGACGGTCAGACCGGGCGAACCGGCGCGCTGCTGCCGCGTTCGACGAGCTCGGGTGGGATGAAGCGCACGACATGGGGCTCGTGCAGCTTCGGGTTCTCGATGCGCCGCACGACCTGGCGCACGGCCATCCGGCCCAGGCGATCCGGTGCGCTGTCGATCGAGGAGAAGGGCAGCGCGAACGTCCGCGCGAACTCGTCGGAGTAGCGGCCGATGACCGACAGATCGTGGGGCGAGCTCAGGCCGCGGGCTCGCAGGACCGCGGGCAGCGCGACGGCGGCGGCCTCGTTGTGCAGGAGCAGCCCGGTCGCCGCGGGGAACGCGTCGAGGACGGCGTTCAGGGACCGGCTCACGGCGGGCTGCTGCGACTCGCCGTACACCTCGTGGAGCTCCACGCCCCGCACGGACGCCTGGGCGAGCGCCGCGTCGCGCAGCCGCCACACGTACGCGCCGCCGCGCTCGACGACGTGCTCGGGCTGGGACACCAGCACGATCTCGCGGTGCCCCAGGTCCGCGAGGCGGTCCACCATGACGCGGCCGGCCTCGGCGAAGTCGAGATCGAAGACATCGAGCCCGGTGCAGTCCCCGGGCAGGCCCACCAGCGCACCCGGCCGGCCGGAGCTCCGAAGCACCGGCAGCCGGACGTCGTCGTCCGCGACGTTGAGCAGGATCACGCCGTCGACCATCCGGGAGTCCGTGATCCGCTCGAGCGCCCGAGCGCCGTCGGGATCCGTGACCATGAGGATGTCGTAGCCGAGCTCGCGGGCGACGTTGGAGATGCCGAGCATGTACTGCAGCATCGCCGGGGCGAACTCGTCCTCGAGGAACTGCACGAGCAGGCCCAGGACGTGCGTCTGTGAGGTAGCGAGCGCGCGCGCGCCGGCGTTCGGGGTGTACCCGAGCTCCCGGACTGCCGAATCCACCCGCTCGCGGACCTCGAGCGAGATCGCTCGCTTGCCGGACAGGGCATAGGACGCAGTGCTCCGCGATACGCCCGCGACTCGGGCCACATCACCGATCGTTGCCATGATCACTCCTGCTCATCGTCGAACCGGTTCGAAGATTACGCCCAAGTGACGCGTGGCCGCAAGTGAGCCAGGAGCCCAAGTTCGTCGAATCGGTTCGACGCTCAGATCGGGCACACCTGACGCGACCGGCAGGAGAGCACGACCGCGCCGCAGCTCACCGCACCACGGCGGCGAGCTGCTCGACGCTGGGCGACCCCGCCACGCCCGCCGGCGTGCGGTACAGCCGGCAGGCCAGGCCGACCGGGGTGGTCGCGTCGGCGAAGGGGTCGATTCCGTCCACCAACACGGTGGGCGAGCCATGGAATCCCAGCGCCTCGGCCTCGCGCGGGGTCCTGACCACGACGAGGTCGATCGCGGTCTCGCCGCGGCCGACGGCGGCGAGCGCCTCGCGAAGGCGATTGTTCAGGAGCTGCCAATGTGGACAGCCAGCGACGTACAACAACGAGATCGTCATGGCGACCATCGTCCCGCGCAGGACCGTCGATGCCGACCTCGAGCGTCGCGGCCACGGCGGCCGGGTTGATCTGCTCGGCGGGCGAACGAGCCGGCCGAGCAGACCTCGACGGCACCGCCGGATGGACGGTCCGGGTGGGGCTGAAGCGGGTGGGTGTGGTTACTCGGAGAGGAACCGTTGGGCGTCCAGGGCGGCGGCGCAGCCGGAGCCGGCGGCGGTGATGGCCTGGCGGTAGGTGTGGTCCACGGCGTCGCCGCAGGCGAACACG
Source organism: Pengzhenrongella frigida (assembly GCF_004168625.1). Classification (GTDB taxonomy): domain Bacteria; phylum Actinomycetota; class Actinomycetes; order Actinomycetales; family Cellulomonadaceae; genus Pengzhenrongella; species Pengzhenrongella frigida. The sequence continues at coordinate 77 of NZ_SDWW01000046.1, read as the reverse complement.
CCCGGCAGGTTGGTCAGCGTGGTGCGGCCCTGGACCTGGATGTACCCCTCGGCATCCAGGTCGACCGCGCCGACGAC
>NZ_SDWW01000045.1 GCF_004168625.1 Pengzhenrongella frigida | reverse complement strand
GGCCGCGCCCGCGCCGGCCGGCCCGGTGGTCCCGGCGCGTGCCGCCGCCGCCTGGGTCGCGTCGACCTCGGCGGCTACCGGGATCGGGCCCGTCGCGATGCGGGCCTATGCGAACGCCACCCTCGCGCTGGCCGCGGAGCAGCCCGCCTGCCGGGTCGGGTGGACCACGCTCGCTTCCATCGGCGCGACCGAGTCCGGGCATGGCACCCACGGCGGCGCCGTGCTGGACGACGACGGGCGGCCGAGCCTCCCGATCATCGGCCCGGCGCTGGACGGCCGGCCCGGCTTCGCGGCGATCCCCGCCGACCCGGACGCGACCGCGTGGCACGGCGACCCGGTGTGGGACCACGCGGTCGGCCCGCTCCAGTTCCTGCCGTCGACCTGGCGCCGGTGGGGCGCGGACGGTGACGGCGACCAGGTGGCCGACCCGAACGACCTCGATGACGCCGCGCTCGCGGCGGGCCGGTACCTGTGTGCCGCAGGCACCGACCTGACGGCGGCACCCGCGTGGCAGGCCGCCGTCCTGAGCTACAACCACTCGCACGAGTACGTCGCGGCGATCCTCGCCTCGGCGAACGGGTATGCCGCCGCTTCGCAGGCCTCGGGGGGCGGAGCGTGACCGACGAGCTGGTCGGCGGCCGGTACTCGCTCGGGCGGCTGCTCGGATCCGGTGGTTCGGGGGCCGTGTTCGAGGCGCGGGACGTCCGGCTCGGCCGGTTGGTCGCGGTCAAGATGCTGCACGCGCACCTGGCGGCCCAGCCTGGCATCGTCGCGGAGCTGCTCGCCGACGCGCAGACCGCGGCGCGGCTGGACCACCCGAACCTGGTGCGCGTGCTCGACGCGGGCGCGGACGACGCCGGGCCGGCCTGGGTCGCGACCGAGCTCGTGGACGGCGCGACCCTCGGGGACCTCGTGGACCGGGTCGGTCCGCTCACGCCGCCCGACGCGCTCCGGGTCGTCGCCGGGATGCTCGCCGGGCTCGCGCACGCGCATGCGCACGACGTCCTGCACCTCGACGTGTCGCCGTCGAACGTGATGGTGCCGTACGCGCCGGGCGGCTTCGACCTGACCCGCCCCCAGCTGCTCGACCTGGGCAGCCGGCCGCGCCCGGCCCGGACGGACCCGCTCGTGCGCCTCACCCCGCACTACGCGTCCCCCGAGCTGGCCACGGCCGCGCCGGCCGACGCACGGGCCGACGTCTACGCCGTCGGGGCGGTGCTGTTCTACCTGCTCACGGGTCGTCCGCCGTTCGAGCGGGAAGCGCACCGGGCGGTCCTGGAGGCGCACGTCCACGCCCACCCACCGGCGCCGTCGTCGGTCGTGGCCGGCCTTCCGCGCGAACTCGACGCCATCGTGGCGACGGCCCTGGCGAAAGACCCGGCGGACCGCTTCGCGTCGGCGACCACGATGGGGGTCGCCGTCGCGCGGGCCGCAGCCGGGATCGCGGCGCGGCGGGGCGCCGGTGCACGCTCGACCCGGGAGCTGGCACCGGTGGCAGCGCGGCTCGACCGCGTGCCGGCGCAGCCGGGGCCGGTGGCGTCGGCCGAGCCCGCAACCGGCCGGGCAGGCATGGCGGCGGCGTTCACGGCGGTGCTGGTGGTCGGCGGCCTCGCGGCGGGGGCGGTGGCCCAGGCCGGGCACGGCGCCGATCAGGCGCAGGCCGCCCCGGCGACACCGGCCACTGAGCCCTCGAGCGCGGTGGGGTCGCCCCCTGCGCCGGCGCCCGCGCCCGGGCCTGCGGACGTGCCGGTGGCGCTCGTGGACACCGCGCCGCTGGGCACGACCGTGCCCGCGCTCGTGGGGTTGCCGATGGCCGAGGTCGCGGGGCTGCTGGCGGCCGCCGGTCTGGCGATCGGCGACGTGACGTCCGCGAACTCGGGGCAACCGGCGGGTCTGGTGCTCAGCAGCCTGCCCGGTCCCGGGGAATCCGTTCCGGTCGGCGGTGCGGTCGCGGTCGTGGTCGCCTCCGGGACGAGCATCGTGCCCGACGTCGTCGGCCTGGCGCGCGGGGCTGCCCGGGGTCTGCTCGAGGGCGCCGGATTCGTGGTGGTCGAACGCGACGTCGCCGGTGGTGCGCCCGGGACCGTGACCCGCACCGCGCCGGGGAGCGGGACCCCGCGGCTCGTGGGTGACGAGGTCCTGCTGATCGCGGCGCCCGAGGCGATCACGCCCCTCCCGGTCCCCACCCCGGTCCCCACCGCGGTCCCCGCGCCGATCCCGACGCCCTCCGCGGGTCCCACCGCCTCGCCGGGACCGGTCACCTCCGGCTGAGCGACGTCCACCGTTCATCCAGCGAGCGTCCCGCGGTCATCCCGTTTGCCCCCCTTGGTCGTCGGCATCCCTTTGACTCACCTCCGACGCGCCACTGCAGGCGCCCGAGATATCGACGAACGGTGTCGGGATGCGCCTGGTTGCGCCGGTGTTCCAGCTCTACCGCACGCTCGACGAGGACCTCGTCTGGTGGCGCATGATCAGCCCGAACGGCCGCGGGATCGCCCGCACCGTGACCCCGCACCCGTCGCCCGACGCCGCGCGCCAGTCGATCGCGCAGGTGGTCGGCTCGATCGACGTGCTGAGCGCGTCGCTGCGGGTGACGGAGGCCTACCGGTGGCGCTGGGTGCTCGCGTTGGACGGTGTGCCTGCCGTCCAGGGCGTCAGCGACCAGGACCGCCGGGTCCGGTGCGTGCACGCGTGGCGCAACTTCGTGCTCCTTGCGCCGCTGGCCGAGGTCGACCCGACCACGTACGCGTTCCGACGCGGCGCCAGGGCCGTCGATCGCGCGGCGTCGATGAGCGGGCAGACATGAGGAGGATCGCGCGGCGGGTTCTCACGTGGACGGGTCCGTTCGTCCCCCGTTCACCGCTCGGGCGGCCGGCGGTCATCGCCGTGCGTTTCGATCGCGTCGGCTCCAGTCCGGAGCGCGGTTCCGGTACCAGCAGAGAGCAGCCGATTCGATGAGCACTGCGGTGCGGACGGAGGATCCCGCGCTCCTGGCGGCGACGCCGCGGCGGCTGTCCAGCAACCAGAGCGGCTCCGACAAGGTCTTCGTGGTCCTCTCGCGGACCGTCGGTGCCACGGTGCTGGCGATCACGGGCGGGATCGGCTTCTTCCTCGCCCTGCAGGCCTTCCCGACCCTGCGGCGCTACGGGCTGTCGTTCTTCACCGAGACCCAGTGGCAGCCCGAGGCGGATGTCATCGGGATCGCCTCGGTGCTGGTCGGGACGGCGACGGTCGCGCTCGTGGCGATGACCGTCGCCTTCCCGCTCGCGCTGGCCATGGCCCTGTTCATCGTCGAGTACGCGCCGGCGCGGCTGCGCTCGTCCCTGGTCGCCCTCGTCGACCTGATGGCCGCGGTGCCCAGCATCATCTACGGCCTGTGGGGGTTCTTCCTGCTGCAGCCGCACGCGAGCAACGTCGCGCACTGGCTGCAGACCTATGCCGGCTTCCTGCCGTTCTTCCGGGTCGATGCCGACGCGCACGCCGCGATGTGGGAGCAGTCCCGCTACACGGCCTCGGCCTTCGTGGCCGGACTCGCCGTCGCGATGATGGCCATGCCGATGGCCTGCGCGGTGATGCGCCAGGTCTTCTCGCAGACGCCGCTGGGGGAGCGGGAGGCGGCGCTCGCGCTCGGGTCGACCCGCTGGGGGATGATCCGCACGGTGGTGCTCCCGTTCGGTCGGGGCGGGATCATCGGCGGCACGATGCTCGGCATGGGGCGCGCCCTCGGTGAGACGATCGCCGTCGTCCTGATCATCTCGCCGTCGTTCGACCTGAAGTTCCGCCCGCTCGAGGTCGGCACCAACACGGTCTCGGCGCTCATCGCGGGGCGGTTCGGCGAGGCGTCTCCCTCCCAGCTCTCGGCGCTGCTGACCGCGGGCTTCGTGCTGTTCCTCATCACGCTCGTCGTCAACACGTTCGCGGCACTCATCGTCGCGAACAGCCGCTCGGGCGCAGGGACGGACATCTGATGACCACGGTCACACCCACCCTCACCATCACGCCCACCCGCGAGCGGTCGCGCCCGGGTGCGGACGAGAGCCCGCGCACCTGGGTCCGTTCGCTCGAAGACCTCCCCGCGACCGCCGAGCCCCAGCGCAGGCGCACCCTGTCGACCTCGACCGCCCAGGACCGCATGGTCGTGCTCGGGTCGCTGGTCTCCGCACCCGCCCTGGCCTGGCTGGTCTGCTTCCGGCTGCTCCCGTGGGGAACGGTGCTGGCGTTCGCGCTCACCGGGTTCGTGCTGTTCCTCGCGATCGTCACGGTGACGACCGCAGCCCTCACCCCCGGTCCGGCAGTCGCCGACCGGCTCGCCGCCGCGTTGATCACCGGCGGCGCGGCACTCGTGGGGATCGCCCTCGTCTCGACGGTCGTGTTCACGTTCGCGCGCGGGGCGGCCGTGCTGCCGCACCTCAACACGTTCACGCAGGACATGGCGGGGGTGGGGCCACGCGACCCCCTGGACCGGGGCGGCGTGCTGCACGCGATCGTCGGTTCGCTCATCCAGGTCGGCATCGCCATCGTCGTGACGGTGCCGCTCGCGCTGGGCACCGCGGTGTTCATGACGGAGGTCGGGGGTCGGTTCGCGCGCGTCGTCCGCACCGTGGTCGAGGCGATGACCGCGCTCCCCTCGATCGTCGCCGGGCTGTTCATCTACACGGTGCTGCTGCTCCAGCTGGGAGTGCCGCGGTCGGGCTTCGCGGCCGCGATGGCCCTGTCGGTCATGATGCTGCCGATCATCGCGCGGGCGGCCGACGTCGTGCTGCGGGTGGTCCCGGGCGGGCTGCGCGAGGCGAGCCTGGCCCTCGGTGCGTCTCGCTGGCGGACGGTCTGGCACGTCGTCCTGCCGACGGCGCGACCCGGCCTGGCCACCGCGCTCATCCTCGGCATCGCGCGCGGCATCGGCGAGACCTCCCCGGTGCTGCTCACGTCGGGGGCGTCCTCGTTCCTGGTGGTCAACCCGTTCATCGGGTCGATGAACTCGCTGCCGCTGTTCATCTTCAGCGCCGTGCGCAGCGGCGAGCCGGTCTACATCCAGCGAGGGTTCGCCGCTGCGGTGATCCTGCTCGCCATCGTCCTGATCCTGTTCGTCGTCGCTCGCCGACTCGCCAGACCGGCGAACGGCCGATGAGCGCGCGCGGGCCCGCCCAGGACCCACCCCACCTCCGTGCACCCCACCCCCGCTCACCCCGCCGCCGCACCCGCACCTCAGGAGCTCCGATGACTCGTCTCGCGTCCAGGACCGCGGTCAGGGTGAGGCGAGCGTCGGCCGTCGCGGCGCTCGTGCTCGTCGCCATGCTCGGGGGCGTGACCGCCCCGGCTTCAGCCGACTACGTCCTGATCGAGGGGGACGGGTCGACCTGGAGCCAGGTCATCGTCAACCAGTGGGTCGCCGATGTCAGCGCGAACGGGATCCAGGTCGTCTACAGCGGTGGTGGCTCGTCGCTCGGACGGAAGAACTTCGCCAACTTCCAGGACGACTTCGCGATCAGCGAGATCCCGTACCAGGGGACCGACGAGTTCGGAGCGGCGGACACCTCCCCGAACCGCCCGTACGCCTACATGCCCATCGTGGCCGGCGGCACGGCGTTCACGTACCACATCGAGGTCGGCGGCAAGTTGATGCGTGACGTGCGGCTGTCTGGGGAGACGGTGGCCAAGATATTCACCAACAAGATCACCAACTGGACCGACCCGCAGATCGTGGCGGACAACAACGGTCGGACGTTCCCCGACCTGGCGATCATCCCGGTGGTGCGCTCGGACGGATCCGGCACGACCGCCCAGTTCACGACGTGGCTGAACAGCCAGTTCCCCACGATCTGGCAGCCGTACTTCGGCAAGGCCGGGCTCTCCTCGTACTACCCGACGAAGAGCGGCGCGAAGATGCTCTCCGCACCCGGCTCGGACCAGGTGATGAACACGATCTCCTCGAGCGCCGGCAACGGCACGATCGGGTACGTCGAGTACTCCTATGCGCTGAACAAGGACTACCCGGTGGCCAAGGTCCTCAATGCAGCCGGCTACTTCGTCGAGCCGACGGACAACAACGTCGCGGTGGCGCTGACGAAGGCGAAGATCAACCAGGACAAGGCCTCACCGCTGTACCTGACGCAGATCCTCGACGAGGTCTACACGAACCCGGACCCGCGTGCGTACGCGCTCTCGTCCTACTCGTACCTGATCCTGCCGACCGGGAAGTCGGGCTCGGGGGCGGGCGAGGACACCCGCATGACGACCGCGAAGCGACAGTCGCTGCTCGACCTGATGTTCTACGGTTTGTGCGAAGGACAGGGCAAAGCGGGGGCCTACGGCTACTCGCCGCTGCCCCTGAACCTCGTCCAGGCCGGGTTCGAGCAGCTCGGCAAGCTCAAGACCGCTGACGCGAACGTCGACATCCAGAACCGCGACGCGACCAAGTGCAACAACCCGACCTTCGTGCCGGGCGACCTCAACGCGAACCGCCTGGCCGACGTCGCGCCGATGCCGGCCGCGTGCGACAAGGCGGGGGCCGGACCCTGCCTGCCCGCCGGTGCCGCCGGGGCCGCGACGACCGGGGGCGCTGCGGCCGCCGCCGGCGCTGCCGCAGCTGCCGGCTCGGCCGCCGCCGGTGCCGCCGGCGCGGCCGGTGCCGCCGGGGCATCGGTGACCGACGCCGCTGCGGCGGCCGCGGCGGGCGAGGCCGCCAGCACTGCGATCGACCCCGAGACCGGACTCCCGATCGGTGCGGACGCTGCCGGCGGTGCAGGTGCTGTCGCGAGCGGCGCGGTGGCAAGCCTGGTCGCATCCCGGCCGGCCGGCGGAGGGTTCGCCTTCGGGGCACTGGCTGCGGCCGAGCTGATCGCGCTCGTCCTGGTCCCCGGCCTGCTCGCCATGCGGCATCGGCGCCGGAAGGCCAGCGCATGACCCGCGTGGGAGTTCCGCGGCTGCGCCGGGGAGCCGCGGGAGTCGCCCTCCTGTGCCTCACGACGACGATCCTGGGGGCCGGTTACCTCGGTGCCAGTGCCGCGCCGGCTGTGGCCGCCGGGCCGGTCGTCGCGGCGGCGGTCGCCGATCCCGCGTACGAGGTCACGAAGACCCTGACTCGCGTGATGCGCCAGCCGGACGGCACCGACAAAGAGGTGGACTCCCGCGAGGTCACCGTCGTCGCCGACCGGACGACCGACCTGCAGGGCCGCCAGTCCGTCGCGGTCAGCTGGACGGGCGCGCGTCCGACGGCGAGCGTGCAGGGCGACCTGTCGAGCAGCAGCGGTCAGCAGCAGGAGTACCCGGTGATCATTCTGCAGTGCCGGGGTGTCGACAATCAGGTGACCCCCGAGACCTGCTGGACCACCGACACCTCGAAGCGGGACACCAGCGACTCGGCCTTCTACGCCGTGTGGACCCACGACCTCTACGCGAGCGACCTGGACCGCTCCGTCTCGTCGCCGGCGGCGGACGCGTGGCCGACAGAGTGCGACTCCGCTGGCGACGCGACCACGGCCCGCCACCTCGTCCCCTTCCTCGGCGCGGACGGGACGAAGTACTGGTCGTGCAACGGCGGGCACTCGTCCCCGCCCGAGATGGGGGTCGGGTCGGCGTTGCCGCCCAACGAGCTCGGGGCGATCACCGGGTTGGACGGGACGGGCGGGATGCCGTTCGAGGTCCGCACGTCTGCCGAGAACCAGTCGCTCGGCTGCTCGGCGACCGTGCCCTGCTCGATCGTCGTGATCCCGATCATGGGGATCAGCTGCCGCGACGCCGACAGGCAGTGCGTGAAGGAGGCGAAGGGGGAGCCGGGGGTCGACTACTCGGACCAGGTCGGCACGAACGTCGCGGTCACGGGCGCGACGTGGTGGTCGGCGTCGAACTGGCGGAACCGGTTCGTGATCCCCCTGACGATCGCGGCCGCACGCAACGTCTGCGACCTCCTCGACGCCCGGGCGCCGCTCGCGTTCTACGGGTCGGAGCTGATCTCGCAGGCGGCGCTGCAGTGGGCCCCGGCGTACTGCGGGAAGAGCGACCGGTTCAAGTTCCAGGCCAACGCCATGCCGGAGGCGACCGCGTTCCGGAACCTGCGCCGCGGCATCGCGACCGCCGCACTGGTCAGCTATCCGGGCGAACCGCAGGAGGGCGATCTGCCCTACGCCTACGCCCCGATCGCGGTGACGGGCTTCGCGATCGCCTATGTGGTCGACATCCCGGGCAACGCCGGTCAGCTGACCGAGCTGCGCCTCACCCCGAAGTTGCTGGCCAAGCTCATGTCGGGCTCGTACCCCGGAGTCCCCCTCTCGGACGCGTCCAAGAAGGAGCGGCCGGATCTCGCGAACAACCCGTGGTCGATCAACGTCGATCCTGAGTTCCTGGACCTCAATCCGGGACTGAGGTCGGAGCTGGCCTACACGAAGAACGCCGACATCACCTGGGCGAGCCTGCTCTCCCTGGCAAACCCCTCGGACGCCATCCGGTCGCTCACGGAGTACATCGCAGCCGATCCCGAGGCCATGGCATTCCTCAACGGTGAGAAGGACCCGTCCGGGATGACCGTCAACGCGGCCTACCAGGGCCTGGCACTTCCCCGCGACGACTGGCCGCTGCTCGACGTCTGGCGGCAGCCGAGCCTGAACGTGTGCGACGCGGACCAGCCGCTCGCGTGGTTCAACCGCGTGCTCGCGCCCGTCAGCGGCATGAACAAGATCGCCCAGGACGTGCTCAGTGCCACGCCCGAGTCGCTCTACAGCCACGATCAGGATCCGGTGAGCGCGTTGTGCAAGTTCACCCGGTCACCCCGGCAGAACTATGGTGCCCGCCACATGCTCGGTCTGGTGTCCGTGGCCGACGCGCGGCGATACGGCCTGACCACGGCACTGCTTCGCACGAGCGGAACCGGAACATCCGGCACGTTCGTCGGGCCGGAGAACGTCTCGATGGCCGCGGCGATCGAGACCGCGACGCAGTCGGCGCTCGGGGGGCCGTACCTGCTCGACCAGGCGGTGCTGCGCACCCATCCCGATGCCTATCCGGGCACGATGACGGTCAATGTCGCCGCGGCGCTCACCGGTCTGAACGCGGGCACAGCCGGGCAGGTCTCGCAGTTCATCGACGTGGCGACGACGGAAGGCCAGCTCCAGGGCACCGCGATCGGGCAGCTGCCGGAGGGCTACCTCCCGATCACGTCGACCGGAGCGACCGCTGCGCTCTACACGAGCGCGCGCAAGGTCGCCGATGCCATCGCCGCTCAGACCGGGTTGATGGTGGAGCCGGTCGTGCCGCCCGTCATCACGGCGTCGCCGGCCGCACCGCCCGTCGCGCAGCCGGCCGCACCACCCGCAACGGCGGTCTCGAACCCGTTCGTCGCGGTGCCGCCGGCCGCGGCGTCGACCGCCGTCGTGCCGCTGACGTCGGCGGGTGATCCGGCACCCGTCGGTCCCAGCGTGAGCGTGGCCGCCGCCTCGGTCCGCACCGACGCGCCCCGGCTCGGCGGGCTTGGCGGGGCAACCCTGCCGGCGATCTTCGGCGTCGGCACGCTGGGACTCATCGGCGCGCCGGTGCTTCGCCAGATCTCAACCCGGAGGCCCCGCTCATGACCGTCGAGGTGCTCGAAGAAGCGACCGGCGCCGGCCCGGTCCGGCAACCGGCGCCGGTCGGCGCTCCCATCGATCCCTCCTCGCCCTCGGGGCGACGTGCCAACGGTGGGGTCCGTCCTCGGCGCCCCGCTCTCCCGCGGCCGCCGGTGCCGGCCGGGGCTTCGAGCGGGATCTGGGCCCTGGTCACCGTAGCGGCGCTCTGCGGATGGTTCCTGATCCAGGTGCTGGGGCTCGGGGGGCTCGAGCAGGCACGCGCACAGCACGTCCTGTATGCCGAGCTGCGCGAGCAGCTCGCCGCCCAGACCGCGCCGACCGGCGGGGCGATCGAACCGGGCGCGCCGGTGGCCATCCTGTCGATCCCGACCCTCGGCCGCGAGCAGGTCGTCGTCGAGGGCACCGCCGCGGGCGACCTGCTGTCCGGGCCAGGGCACCGGCGCGACACCGTGCTGCCGGGGCAGGTCGGCGTCTCGCTCGTGTACGGGCGGGCCCTCACCTACGGCGGGCCGTTCCGGTCGATCACCGCGCTGCGTCCCGGCGACGGGATCGAGGTCACCACCGGGCAGGGCGAGTTCGTGTACCGGGTCGACGGGGTCCGGCGCGGCGGAGATCCGATGCCGACCGCGCTGAAGGCCGGCGGGAGTCGGCTGACGCTGGTCACGGCGGAAGGTCAGGGACCGATGGCAGCCGTGGCGCCGACGAGCGCTGTCTATGTCGACGCCACCCTCCAGGGCGAGGCCGTCATCGGTCCGGCGGGCAGACCGGCCGCGGTGCCGGAAGCCGAGAAGAGCCTCAAGGGCGACTTCTCCGTCCTCCCGATGCTCGCGCTGGCGCTCCAAGCACTGCTCCTGTCGGCGGTGGGCGTCGTCCTGGTGCGTCGTCACCTGCCGATGCGGGTGCTGTGGGTTCTCGCTGCGCCGGTGCTGATCGCGCTCGCGTGGTGGACGACGGACGTCGTCGTCCAGCTGGTGCCCAACCTCATCTGACGCGTCTGACCGGGTCACCCCGCCATCTCAACCAACGCTGGAGCGGCCCATCGGCCGCTCCAGCGCCATTTTGAGGGAGCTGACGGCGCGCAATCCCTGGGCCCGGCCCACGTCGTCCTGCGTTCACCGGACGACGGGCGCCCGTTTGCCCAGGGCCGGGAAGGTATTGCCCGGGCCGAGATTTCGTCCCCTCAACCCCCGTTTGGAAGGGTTTCCCATGAAGCGTACGAAGGTTGCGACCGTCGCAGCAGTCCTGCTGACCGGCGCCATCTCGCTCGCAGGCGCGTCCTCCGCGTCCGCCGACTTCGCCCCGCAGGCGCGCGACGTCGTCGGCGTCGGATCGGACACGATCCAGTACGCGCTCAACTACGCCGCTGACGGCGTGAAGGTCGGCGCGAACTTCAGCCCGGGCTACAACGCGGCCGCCGACGCGCGTCTGGTGTCGTTCAACGCGCTCAACCCGTCCGTCGCGACCACCGACGCGAACATCCACGACACCATCACGCTCAAGTCCGGCACCACGCCGATCGTCCGCCCCGACGGGTCGGGCGCCGGCAAGAAGTTGCTCTACCTGGCCGGCACCGAGAACGCGGCCGTGAACTTCGCCCGTTCGTCCTCGGCCCTCAGCGCCGCTGAGGTCACTGCCAACCTCAAGGCCTACCCGTTCGCCGTGGACAAGCTCGCCATCGCCGTCGCCGCACCGGGCACAAACGCCCCTGCCGCGATCACGATCGCTCAGCTCGTCTCGATCTACTCCGGTGCCACGACCAACTGGAACCAGATCGGTGGCACGAGCGGCACCATCGTCGCGATGATCCCGCAGGCGGGCTCGGGTACGCGCGCGTTCTTCGAGTCCCAGCTCCAGGCCGCCAACGGTGGCACCGCCGTCGTGCTCAGCACCGGCCTCGTGACCGTCCAGGAGCACGACCCGTCGGTCTTCACCACGAACCCGAACGCCGTCAACGCCATCGCTCCCTTCTCCATCGGGCGCGCCGGGTTCGCGAACGCGACCGGCGTGGTCCGCATCCTCAACGGCGCCGGGAGCTTCCAGGCATCGCGTGCGGTCTACGACGTGGTTCGCGGTGCCGACGCCAACAAGGCGTACGTCGCGACCCTCTTCGGCTCCGACGGCTTCCTGTGCAGCTCCTCTGCCACGGCCCTGATCAAGGCCGCCGGGCTCGACCAGATGGCCTCGCCCATCGATGGCGGCGCGTGTGGCACCCAGGTCAGCACGACGGCCGCAGTCACGAACTTCGCGGTCAACTGACGCCTTCGCGCGCCCGTCACCCAGCACGACGTACCACTCCCCGCAGTATCACTTGAGAGAGAGAACAGCTCATGCGCATTCTCAAGCCGCTCGCCGCGCTCGCGGCCAGCTCCTTGCTCCTGACCGGTCTGGCCGTCGCGACGGCCGGCTCGGCGTCGGCTGCCGACGACGGTCCGCTGCTGCCCGGCAACATCTACCTGTTCAACAGCAAGACGGTCAGCCTGAACAACGCGACCAACGCGAACATCGTCACGTCGGGCACCAACCTGACGCGCCCCTGGTCCACGATCGCGGTCGACCAGGTCTGCCCCGCGGGCACGACGCAGAACTTCACCCGGGTGCGCATCCCGCAGGTCGGGGTCAACCCGATCAGCTGGGACGAGGTGCAGTTCAACGCCACCTCGACGGAGCTTGACGCGCTCGGCCGCTCGTACAACTCGACCAACTCGAACCCGATGACGTCGGCGAAGGTCGCCGCGTACGTGCTCGCACAGGGCGGCACCGCCACCCTGCCGCTGGCCTTCGTCTGCGCGGACCCGATGGCGGTCGCCACCGGGTACTTCGAGTCGACGCTGACGGTCGTCGGCAACACCTCGGCCGGCACCTGGTCCGTCCCGACGCCGCCGGCGATCCTGGCTGGCACCACGGTGGGGCTCACGGCGAGCGCCAGCAGCGTCGAGTCGGGCTCGCCCGTCACCCTCACCGCCGCGGTCGCTCCGGCCGCCGCGACGGGCACGGTCGAATTCTTCGCGGGTGCCGCGTCCCTCGGGTCGGCCCCGGTCGCTGCCGGCTCCGCCGCCCTGACGACGTCGACCCTCCCGGTCGGCACCCCCTCGATCACTGCCGTCTACTCGGGTGACGCGAACAACGGCGCCAGCACCTCCGCCCCGGTCGTCGTGACCGTGACGGCTGTCGCCGCGCGGTCCACCACCACGGTCCTCGCGGTCTCCGCGGTCACCGGCTTCGCCAACGCGTCCATCACGCTCACGCCGACCGTCACCGCCTCGCTCGGTGCGGCTGACGGCACGGTCACCTTCAAGGACGGCGCCACCACCCTCGGTTCCGTTCCCTGCGTCGCCGGGGTCGCTGCCCCGCTGACCACCAACGCGCTTGCCGCCGGCGTCCACAACCTGGTCGCGGAGTTCGTCGGCTCGGGCCCGTACACGAACTCGACCTCGGCCGTTGTCGAGGCGACGTACGAGAACGAGGGCGCCGTCGACCTGCAGACCGTCGTCGTGACGATCCCGCAGGGCTCGATCACCATCACCACGCCGTACACCGAGGGCGCCCCCCTCGAGCTCTCCGAGGCGGTTCTCGACCCGACCGACTCGACCTACTCCGCCTCGGCGCCGTTCGAGAACATCGTGATCACGGACACGCGCGCCGGACAGCTGGGCTTCACCGCCTCGGTCATGTCGGGTGCGTTCACCAACGGCTCTGGTGGCTCCTTCAGCGGCAAGCACGCCGGGCTCACCGGTGTGGCAGCGACCCAGGTCGCGGGCAACGCCCTCCTCGCGACGCAGGTCACCCCGACCCAGAACGCTCCGTTCACGGTCGGCCTGGCCACGCCCAAGGTGTTCGCGACGCACGCCGCCGGCACGACGAACGGAACGGCTCACCTTGCCGGGACCTTCGGCATCGACCAGGTTCCGTCGTCGGTGACGACGGGTCTGTACACCGCGACGGTGACCTTCACCGCCGTCTGATCAGCACCGCCGTCTGATCCACACGCAGACCGATCCAACGGCAGTGAGCTCGGAGATCGTGACCCGCCTCGCACATGAGAGGTGAGTGACGAGAGGAGGTGGGGCGCCTGGCGCCCCACCTCCTCGAACCCGTTCGTCCGCACGCACACCTCTTCTCAAGGGATCTCAGGGAGTCACTCACGATGTTCGACCACCTCCGCAGGGCCTTCGCAGTGGCTGCTGTCGCGTTGACCGCGGCGTTCCTTGCTGCGGCCCCCGCCCTCGCCGAGGCGGCGCCGTCACCGTCGCCGGTCGAGTCCGACGCCCCGGTGGACGGCGACGGACTGGCGTCGTTCGGCATCGGCCCCGCCAGTGCGGAGCGCCCTGATGACCGGTCGTTCCTGGAGTTCAGCGCCGGGCCTGGGGCAGTCATCTACGACCACGTCGCGATCATCAACCAGGCGGCCGCGCCCATCGACCTCCAGGTGTACAGCGGCGACGTGGTGATGGCCGACGGCGGCGGCCTCTCCGTCACCGCGCGCGACCAGGCCACCACCGACGCCGGCTCGTGGATCACCGTCGAGGGTCCGGGCACGATCCAGATCCCGGCGCAGTCGCAGGAGACGGGCCTCGGCTATGTCGTGGTGCCGTTCTCCCTCACCATTCCCGCCAACGCCCAGCCCGGGGACCACCTGGGCGGCATCGTCGCCTCGCTGGTCTCCGCCGGTCAGGGTGGTGAGAACTCGCCGAGCATCGCCCTCGAGCAGCGCGTCGCGGCGCGGGTGTACATCCGGGTCGAGGGGCCGCTCGACCCGGGACTGGACGTCGTCGACGTCACGGCGACCTACGCGGCGGGCGCCCTGGCGGGCGTGCGCGCGGGGACGATGACGGTCAGCTACACCCTGCGAAACAGCGGGAACGTCCGGCTCGCGGTGGAGCCGTCGGTGCGGGTCGCCGGCCCGTTCGGGCTGCTCGAGCGGACCGCGGCGGGCGAGCGGGCAGACGAGATCCTGCCCGGCGGCGAGGTAAAGGTCACGACGACGGTCCCCGACGTCTGGCCGCTCGGGTTCGAGACGGTCACGGTCTCGGCGCGAGGAGTGGCGCCGACCGCCGGGGAAGACCCCGGAGTGGGCACCGCGACGGGTTCGGCGGTCGTGTGGGCTTTCCCGTGGGCAATCCTCGCGACGCTCGCCCTGCTGATCGCGATCACCATCTACCGGGTCGTACGGGCTCGCCGCCGCAAGACCCGCCGGAACGCGCGGCGGGTGGCACGCGCACGCGCCGCGACGCAGGCCGACGCCCCCGAGCGAGAGGCGGCCGAGTCGGTCGGTGCCGACCAGATCTGATCGGCCGGCCGATCCGTGACGTGAGGCGGGCGTGCCCCCTTCGTCCTGCGGACACCATGCCGCCGACCGCTATTCACACGATTCAGCAATCCTCGGACCGCGGCAGTAGACCACGTGCCGAACAACCCCGGAAGGGATCGCACCCTCATGCGCCTCACCAAGTCACTGGCTGCTGTCGCGGCCAGCTCGTTGCTCCTCACCGGTCTGGCCGTCGCGACGGCCGGCTCGGCGTCGGCTGCCGACGACGGTCCTCTGCTGCCCGGCAACATCTACCTGTTCAACAGCAAGACGGTCAGCCTGAACAACGCGACCAACGCGAACATCGTCACGTCGGGCACCAACCTGACGCGCCCCTGGTCCACGATCGCGGTCGACCAGGTCTGCCCCGCGGGCACGACGCAGAACTTCACCCGGGTGCGCATCCCGCAGGTCGGGGTCAACCCGATCAGCTGGGACGAGGTGCAGTTCAACGCCACCTCGACGGAGCTTGACGCGCTCGGCCGCTCGTACAACTCGACCAACTCGAACCCGATGACGTCGGCGAAGGTCGCCGCGTACGTGCTCGCACAGGGCGGCACCGCCACCCTGCCGCTGGCCTTCGTCTGCGCGGACCCGATGGCGGTCGCCACCGGGTACTTCGAGTCGACGCTGACGGTCGTCGGCAACACCTCGGCCGGCACCTGGTCCGTCCCGACGCCGCCCGCACTGACCGCCAGCGGAGTCGTTGCCACCGCCACGACGCTCAGCGCGGTCGGCTCGGGCGCCAACCTCGTCCTGACGGCGACGGTCGCACCGAGCGCCGCCGGCACGGTGATCTTCCGCGAGGGGACGACCGACCTCGGATCCGTCGCTGTCGCAGCCGGTTCGGCCTCGTACACGGTGACCGCGCCCTCGATCGGGAACCACACGTTCACCGCGAGCTTCGTGCCGACCGACCCCGCGGCGTTCGGCGCCTCCGATTCGGCCTCGCAGACCTTCACGGTCGGCGCAGCGCCGGTGGGAACCAGCAACATCACGGTGACCCTCCTCGTCCCCGCGGCGCCGGTCGTCACCTCGGGCAGCCTGACGATCAGCGCGCCCGCCGCCCCGACCGTCGCCCTGACCGGTGCACGCGACTCCGGCAACACCCGCGTGACGGCCACGGCCGCCCTTCCCTCGCTGACCGTCTCTGACACGCGCAGCGACGACATCCTCACCAGCTGGCAGGTCAACGTCCAGGCCTCGGACTTCACCAGCACCGGCGGCACCGTCGGCGCGAAGTACCTCGGCTGGACGCCGTCCTCGACCAAGACCCCCGACGCCGGCAGCCCGCTCAACGTCCAGTCCGGTCCCGAGGTGCTGTCGTTCCTCGACAGCGGCACGAGCGCCGGCCTCGGCGCGAGCCAGCTGCTGGGCAAGTCGACGGTCAGCGGCCGCGGGACCAGCGCGCTGGGCGCCGCACTCAACCTGGCCATCCCGCCCACGACCGCCGAGGGCAGCTACACCTCGACGATCACCGTCACCCTCATCGGCGGCTGACGCGCGGCCCGATCCCGCTCAGCGATCCACCTCAATGATCCGCCGCACCGCAACACGTCGAGCCTGAGTCGGAGCACATCTCATGACCCACCTGGTTGTCCGCCGCATCCTGCAAGGCGCCCTCACGGCGACCCTCGCGGCGGCAGGAACGTTCGGCCTGACCCTGGGCCAGGCCGCTGTGGCAGATGACGCCACCGCGGCCTGGTCCGCCAGTCCCGCTGACGGAGCTGGAGCGCAGGACGGCCGCACCCGGTTCGAGCTGCAGGCCGACGTCTCGGCCGCAGTGACCGACCGGGTGCTCGTCGCCAACGCCTCCACGGCCGAGCAGACGTTCGCCGTCTACGGCGCGGACGCCTACAACACCCCGGCCGGCGGGTACGACCTTCGGGCGGCGGCCACGGCCCCGACCGACGTCGGCCTGTGGGTCACGACGGACACCCCCACGGTGACGATCGCGGCGCTGTCGACCGCAGTCGTCGGCTTCACCGTGACCGTGCCGGAGGGCGCCAGCCCGGGCGACCATGCCGGCGGCGTGGTCGTGTCCCTGGTCAACCCGACGCCAACGGCCGACGGCGTCCTCCTCGACACCCGCGTGGCCGTGCGCCTCAACGTGCGCGTGCCCGGCGAGCTGACCCCCTCGCTCGAGGTCCGCGCGGTGCACGCCTCCGCCACGGGGAGCTGGTTGCCGTTCGCGCCCGCCCCGACGGAGGTCTCCTACGAGGTCGCCAACACCGGCAACGTGAAGATCATCGGCAAACCGCGCATCCGCGTCACCGGCCCCCTCGGGCTGGAGCTGGCCACGGGGGTGGCCGTCGACACCCAGGAGGTGCTTCCCGGCCAGTCGGTCACCGTGCGCTCGCTCCTCGACGGCGTCGCGCCGATCGGGCTCGTCGCGGCGGTGGTGGACGTCGACATGGTCGCCGCACCGGGACCCGACACCGAGATCCCGCTGGTGTCGAGCACCGCAAGCAGCCCCTTCTTCGTCGTGTCCTGGACGGGCCTCGCCGTCGTGCTCCTCGTCGCCGCTCTGGCGTGGCTCCTCGTGCGTCGAGCCCGTCAGCGGCGCCGGGACGGGGAGGAGCTGTGGCGTCGTCTCTCTGCCGAGGCCGACGAGGCCGACGAGGCCGGGCAGCCGGTCCCGGCACTCGGGCAGGTCGCCGGACGCAGCGCCGGACGCAGCGCCGGACGCGCCATCGGCCCGGCCGGCGGGCCGGTGCTGACAGTGCTGGCGGTCCTGGTCCTCGGCTCCGGCCTGTTCGTCGCCTCCGCTCCGGCCGCGCACGCTGCCGGGCGAACCGCACCACTGGTCGGCGCCGTCACACCGCCGGCCCCGGTCGACGACACGATCACGCTCACGGTTCCCGCACCGTCGAGCGCCTCGTCGTCGAGCGCCTCGTCTTCCGGCGCGGGCCCGAGCAGTGGCGGCACGACCGGCAGCTCCGGTCGACCGCGCACCGCTTCCGCCCCGGGCTCCGTCGTCGATCCGGCGATCGCCCCAGCCGCCACCGAGCCCACCGGGGTGGATGCCGTCCCCGTCATCGCCACGGAACCGCCGGCTCCCGACCTGGTGTGGTCGGCGGCGAACCGCAAGCTCTCCCCGACCCAGTGGGCGCTCGTCGGCCTCGGCGGTGCCGGGAGCGCCGGCGCCCTCACCCTCCTGGGCCGCAACCATCTCCTCGCGCGTCGAGGGAAAGGACTGATCGCATGAGCGAGCCCAGGGCGCCGTACGACAGCCCCGCTCCGCACGAGGAGCGGGTCGTGCTCGCGCCGACCGCGCCGGCCGGGGCGACCGTGACCATGGCGCCCGTGGCGCCGGCGGGAACCAACCCGTTCGCCGTGCGGCATGCCGGTCCGCCGCCGGCACCTCCCGCGCCCCACCGGCACGACCTCGGGCGACCGCCGTCGTTCGAGCCCCAGGGGCTCGCGGAGCTCCAGGCGCAGTCGATCTCGGCCTGGTTCGCTCGCCACCAGGTCCTCGACCGGGTGTCGCTCACTATGCCCGCCGGGCAGGTCACCGCGCTCATCGGTCCGTCCGGCTGTGGCAAGTCGACCTTCCTGCGCATCCTCAACCGGATGCACGAGCTCGTGCCGTCCGCGTCGATGGCGGGGGAGGTGCTGCTCGACGGCCAGGACGTCTACGACCCGGCACGCAAGCTCACCCAGGCCCGCCGCGACATCGGCATGGTGTTCCAGAAGCCCAACCCGTTCCCGGCGATGAGCATCCGGGAGAACGTGCTCGCCGGGCTCAAGCTGACCGGCGTGCGGGTCTCGTCCTCGGCCAAGGACCAGCTGGTGGAGGAGTCGCTGACCAAGGCGGGTCTGTGGCGCGAGGTCCGGGACCGGCTCGGCGCCCTCGGCGGCGGACTCTCGGGTGGCCAGCAGCAGCGCCTGTGCATCGCCCGCTCGCTCGCCGTCCGCCCGCGCGTGCTGCTGATGGACGAGCCGTGCTCGGCGCTCGACCCGACGTCGACCCGGGTGATCGAGGAGACGATGACCGAGCTCGCCCGGGAGGTGACGATCGTGATCGTCACCCACAACATGCAGCAGGCCGCGCGCGTCTCGCAGCAGTGTGCGTTCTTCCTCGCTGCCGAAGGGGCGCCCGGGGTGATCGTCGAGCACGGGGACACCGGCTCGATGTTCGGTGACCCGCAGGACGAGCGGACCGCGGCCTACGTCGGCGGGCATTTCGGGTAGTTCCTCCTGAATCACATCGGTGTGACTACTGCGACTGGTGGGGCTGGTGTGTTTTGCGTGGCATAACTCGCTAGCCTGCGTCGCAGGCTCGCGCGTACTGACGCGCGACGACGCGAGGAGCACCGGCGTGAACACCACCTACCGAGCACGGGGACGCATGTGCCTGTCGGCGCTCGCGGTCGGGCTGCTGGTCGCGCTGGCCCCGGCCTCGACGTCGGCCGCCGAGCCCGCCGACCCCTCCGCGGAGGCGCTGCAGTCGGCCCGCGGCGCGGTTGCCGACGGCGTGAGCGCGGTCGCCGGCATCGAGGTCCAGCTTGCGCAGCAGAGCGCCGTCCGCGATGCCGCGTTTGCTGCGGCCGCCACCGCCGGTGAGGCGTACCTGCGCGCCGAGCAGGAGCGGGTCGACGCCGCGGACACCGCGACGAGGGCCGCCGTGCTGCTCGAGGCCGCGAACGCCGAGATGGAGACCTCGCGCCGCACGCTCGTGACGATCGCCCTCGCCGCGGCCCGATCGGGCGGCGCGATCGACGGGGTCCAGGCGTTCCTGTCGGCCGACGGCTTCGACGAGATCGTGGAGCGCAGCACCGCGCTCAGCCGGATGGGCACGAAAGCCGACCGGGCGGTCCAGCAGTTCCGGGCGTCCACGCTGGTCGCCGACACCCTGAGCGACCGCGCCGACGCGGCCGTGAGCGAACGCGCCGCGACGGCCGCCGCCGCGCAGACGGCACTGTCCGATGCCACCCAGGCGCAGACCGACGCCGAGTCGGCCGTCGCTGCCGCCGAGGTGCAGCGCGACACCCTGATCGACCAGCTCGCCGCCGCACGCAGCACCACCGCCGAGATCGAGCGCGCGCGCCAGGACCAGATCGATGCCGACCGGGCGTCGCGCGCGAGCGCGGCCGCCGAGGCCGCGCGGACCGCACCCCCGACGCCGTCGGGCGCCGGCACCGCGACGCCGGTTGCCGCGCCCGCTGCGAGCCCCGCTGCGAGCCCGGCTGCGAACCCCGCTGCGCCCACGACGCCGACTCCGGCCCCGGCACCCGCTCCCGCTCCCGCTCCCGCGCCGGCACCCAATCCCGCACCGACCCCCACCCCGACGCCGACCACCCCGCCGTCCACGGGGCTGCTCGGCTCCGGGAGTGCGCGCGGCTCGGCCGGCCAGGGCGCCGCCGCGGTGGCGTGGGCCAGCACCAAGCTCGGCCTGGAGTACGTCTGGGGCGCGACCGGACCGAGCGCGTACGACTGCTCGGGCCTCACCAGCCAGGCCTGGTCGAGTGCGGGCCTCAACATCACCCGGACCTCGCGCACCCAGTACGAGCGGGTCCTGAAGATCAGCTACAGCGACCTTCGCCCCGGCGACCTGATCTTCTGGGGCTCCGACGGCGCGGACCCGTCGAGCGTCTACCACGTGGCCCTGTATGCCGGGAACGGGCAGATCATCGAGGCCGCGCGGCCCGGTGTGCTGAGCCGGCTGACGTCGATGTCGGGCCGCTGGGGCATGACGATGGACTTCGCGGGCCGTCCCTGACCCGCACGCACGAACACCCGAACCTCGAACAACCACAGAAGCCGCCCTCCGGAACCTTCCGGCGGGCGGCTTCTGGGTGTCAGGCGGTCCTGCTCAGTACGAGCTCACTGCTCAGTGCTTCCTCAGCTCGTCAGTGCTTGCTCAGCCCGTCAGTGCTTCAGGCTCAGTGCCCGTTCGCGTAGTAGCCCGTGTCGATCGCGCGCTGGCGGGAGCGCTGGATCTCGACCTCGGCCGCGGCCCGGTCGACCCAGTGCGCGCCCTCGACGGACTTGCCGGGCTCGAGGTCCTTGTAGACCTCGAAGAAGTGCTGGATCTCGAGCCGGTGGAAGTCCGACACGTCGTCGATGTCCTGGCGCCAGCTGGCGCGCTGGTCGCCGGACGGCACGCACAGCACCTTGTCGTCGCCGCCGGCCTCGTCCCGCATGCGGAACATGCCGAGCGCGCGACAGCGGATCAGGCACCCCGGGAACGTGGGTTCCTCGAGCAGGACGAGCGCATCCAGCGGGTCGCCGTCCTCGCCGAGGGTGCCGTCGATGAAGCCGTAGTCGTCCGGGTAACGTGTTGAGGTGAAGAGCATGCGGTCGAGGCGGATGCGCCCGGTCGCGTGGTCCATCTCGTACTTGTTGCGCTGACCCTTCGGGATCTCGATCGTGACGTCGAACTCCACTGTTCTCCTCCGCAAGGCGAGCCCTCGGTGCCCGCCGCGAGCGCGACGGTCCGACGACGACGAGTGTGACGGTGGCGAGCGACTGTCCAGCGGCCCACCGGTAGTGCCAGGGGCCTATTGTGGCGCACCGGCGGGCGCGTGTGTGCCCAGCGGCTATGCGGAAGGACACAGATGAGCGCGGCGATGCGGGTGCTGGGCGTCGGCGCGCTCGTGGTGGTGCTGACCACGGGCGCCTACGCGACCGCCGACGCCTACGACGTCGTCCCGGGTCTCGTGACGCTCGCCCCGGTCCCCCCTGCACCCGAGCCCTTCGCGACGGCGCCCGGTGCGGTCGCGGCGGTGGACCCCGGCGGCGTGCTGCCGGCTCTCGACGCCGACGCGCCGGTCCCGGCCGCGGCGGCGGTCACCGCCCTGCTCGACGCGCTGGCGGCCGACCCGCGACTCGGCCCGTCGGCCGGGATCGTCGTCGCCGACCAGCTCACCGGCGAGATCCTGGCCCAGCACGACCTGGCAACCCCCCACACCCCCGCGTCCACGGCCAAGCTGGTCACCGCCGTGGCCGCGCTGAGCGCGCTCGGGGCGGACCAGACCGTCCAGACCCGCGTGGTGCGCGGGGGGGACGGCCAGATCGTGCTCGTCGGCGGCGGCGACATGATGCTCGCGGCCGGCGCGGGCGACCCGGCCAAGGTCAACGGCCGGGCCGGGCTCGCGGACCTGGCGCGACAGGCGGCCCGCGAGCTCACGCTGGCCGGCACCACGACCGTCACCCTCGCGGTCGACGACACGTTGTTCTCCGGCCCTGCCCTGAGCCCCGCCTGGGACCCGAGCCACCTGACCAACGGCTTCACCGCGCCGGTCACCGCGCTCGCCGTCGACGTCGCCGCGCTGCGCACCGACGTCGACTACCCGCCCCGGCAGTCCGACCCGTCCCTGTCGGCCGGGTCCGCATTCGCGACCGCGCTCGCGGCCGAGGGGATCACCGTCACGGGGTCGCCCGTCCGGGGGACCGCGGACGCCGGGGCGCTCCAGCTCGGGGCCGTCGAGTCCGCCCCGATCGGCGAGGTCGTCGACTACTTCCTGGAGTCCTCCGACAACGTCATCACCGAGGTCGTCGGCCGGCTCGTCGCGATCGACGCGGGCCTGCCCGGCAGCTTCGACGGCGCGACCGACGCCGTCCTGGCCCGCGTCCACCAGCTCGGCGTGGACACGACCGGCGCCCGGCTCGTCGACGCCAGCGGCCTTGCCGACGGGTCGGCGCTGCCCGCGCAGACGCTCCTCGGGCTGCTCACGCTCATCACGGACCCGAAGCACACCGAGCTGCGGCCGGTCGCGGTGGGCATGCCGATCGCCGGTCTGCGCGGGACGCTCAGCGGCCGGTTCAGCTCGTCCGCGGCGCGCGGCCTCGTCCGGGCGAAGACCGGCAGCCTGTCCGGCGTCACCTCGCTCGCGGGGACCGTCATCGACGCCGACGGGCGCCAGCTGCTCTTCGTCGTCGTCGCCGACCAGACCCCGGCCGGCGGGCAGGGTGCGCCGCGGGTCGCCATCGACGCGTTCGTCGAGAGCCTCGCCGGCTGCGGCTGCGGCTGATCCTCGCCCGTCGAACGCCCGGTTCTCCGGGAGATCGGTGCGCCCGGCGCACCGCATCCCCGGGAACCTCGGCCACGCGGAGCCGGGGCGTTCGGACGACTACCGTGGCTGGATGAGCGACTTCGCCCCGGTGGACTGGCCTGCAGCCGCACGGCTCGCGGACCGGCTCGTGCAGCCCGGGCCCGAGACCGATCTGGCCGAGGCGACCGCCCTGGTCGTGGACCTGCGCCGGTCCGCCGGGGCCGCGGCCGGGCACGTGGCCCGGATCACGGGGATGACCCCGGCCGACGGATCCGACCCCGCCGTCGCCGGGGTCTCGCACGTGCTCGTGGTCGACCGGTCCGGCTGGGCGCGCGCGAACACCGAGCTCCTGGCCTCGTTGACCGCCGGTCTTGTTGCGAGACCGGGCGCCAAGCCGCCGTCGCGCGCCGTGCGGCTCGCCGGTGCGGCGCAGGCCGGCGCCGTGCTGGCGGTGCTCTCGGGCAAGGTGCTCGGTCAGTTCGACCCGTTCACCCAGGGCCCCGGGCCGGAGGGTTCGACGCGCGGCCGGCTCCTGCTCGTCGCGCCGAACGTGCTCCAGGTCGAGCGCGCGCTCGGCGTCGCCCCGGCGGACTTCCGGCTGTGGGTGGCGCTGCACGAGCAGACCCACGCGCTCCAGTTCGCTGCCGCGCCCTGGCTCACCGACCACCTGCGGGCGCGGTCCGGGCAGCTGATCGGCGACCTCGCCCGGGACGAGGGCCACCGCGACGGTCGCAGCGCGCGCGCCCTGGCGGGCACGATCGCCCGGGCGCTGCGCGGGGACGACGACGCCCCGGGCATCGAGGCGCTGCTGCGCCCCGACGAGCGCCGGGTGTTCGAAGAGGTGGGCGCCGTGATGGCCCTGCTCGAGGGGCACGCCGACGTCGCCATGGACGCGGTGGGGCGCTCGGTGGTCCCCACGGTGCGCCGGATCCGCGCACGCTTCGAGGCCCGCCGCGACGGTGCGGGCCACCGGGGACCGGTCGACCGCGTGCTGCGCCGCGTGCTCGGGCTCGACCTCAAGCTCGCCCAGTACCGCGACGGCGCCGCGTTCGTGCGCAGCGTCACCCGCACCGTGGGCCAGGAGGGCCTCAACGCCGTGTGGTCGGCGCCGTCGATGCTGCCCGGCCCGCGGGAGATCACCGACCCGCGCGCCTGGGTGCGCCGCGTCCATGGCTGAACCGACGTGAGCGGCCCCGCTCCGGCGGTCGCCGCGGCGCGCCGGGCGGTGCGGGCCGACCTCGCCGACCTGGTGGCGGGCGACCTCGTGCTCGTCGCCTGCTCGGGCGGACCGGACTCGCTCGCGCTCGCGGCCGCGACGGCCTTCGTGGCCCCCCGGGCCGGGCTGCGGGCGGGGGCCGTCGTCGTCGACCACGGCCTGCAAGCCGGTAGTGCGGCCGTGGCCGACGACGCCGGGGCCGCGTGCCGCCGCCTCGGCCTGGACCCGGTGCGGGTCGTGCGGGTCACGGTGGGCGCCGCCGGTGGACCCGAGGGGGCGGCCCGCCACGCGCGGTACGCCGCCCTCGAGGACGCCGCGGCCGACCTGGGGGCGGTGGCGGTCCTGCTCGGGCACACGCTCGACGACCAGGCCGAGACCGTGCTGCTCGGGCTGGCCCGCGGTTCGGGCGCCCGGTCGCTCGCGGGGATGCCGGCGCGGCGCGGGGTGCTGCGCCGCCCGCTGCTCGCCCTGCGCCGGACCGACACGCTCGCGGTGTGCGCGGCACTCGCGCTCGAGCCGTGGCACGACCCGACGAACGCGGGCCGCGACCTGATCGCCGTCGTCGGCCCGGACGAGCCGGGCGAGCCGGCACCCGCGCCGCGGCGGAGCGCCGTCCGCCGGCACGTGCTGCCGATGCTCGAGGGCGTGCTGGGGCCGGGGGTGGCGGTCGCGCTGGCACGCACGGCGGATCAGCTCCGCGAGGACGCCGATGCACTCGATGCGCTGGCGGCCGACCTCCTCGACCAGGCGCGCTCGGTGACCGGGCCGACCCCCACCAGTCGCGCCGTCGTGCTCGACGTCGGCCCCCTCGCCGCGGCCCCGGCCGCGTTGCGTCGCCGGGCGCTGCGCGCTGCCGCGCTCGAGGCGGGCTGCCCGGCCGGCGCTCTGCACCGCGCGCACGTGGTCGCCCTCGACGCCCTCGTGACGTCCTGGCACGGCCAGGGCCCGGTGGCCCTGCCGGGTCGGATCGAGGCCGCCCGCGCATGTGGCAGTCTGACCTTCATCACCCCCCACGACTGAGGAGCCAAGACGGTGGACGCTGCGGACATGGGCGACGACCTCGAGCGGGTCTTGATCTCGGAGGAACGCCTCGGCGCTCGCCTCGATGAGATCGCGGCTCAGATCGACGCCGACTACGCGGGTAAGGACCTCCTGCTGGTGGGTGTGCTCAAGGGCGCGGTCATGGTGATGGCAGACCTGGCCCGACGCCTGCACACCCCGGTCGAGATGGACTGGATGGCGGTGTCGTCCTACGGCTCGGGCACGAAGTCCTCGGGCGTCGTACGGATCCTCAAGGACCTCGACGCCGACCTCACCGACCGGCACGTCCTGATCGTCGAGGACATCATCGACTCGGGGCTCACGCTCTCGTGGCTGCTGTCGAACCTGCGCAGCCGCAACCCCGGAAGCGTGGAGATCGCGACGATGCTCCGCAAG
The DNA here is from genome assembly GCF_004168625.1 of Pengzhenrongella frigida. GTDB lineage: Bacteria > Actinomycetota > Actinomycetes > Actinomycetales > Cellulomonadaceae > Pengzhenrongella > Pengzhenrongella frigida. The sequence goes on along the minus strand of NZ_SDWW01000045.1, from coordinate 13,240 downwards.
CCGGATGCCGCCAAGGTCGAGGTCGACGTGCGCTACGTCGGCTTCGAGATCGCCAACGAGTTCGTCGTCGGCTACGGCCTGGACTACAACGAGCGGTACCGCAACCTGCCGTTCGTCGGCACGCTCGCACCCCACGTGTACGCCGACTGACACCGCGGAACGGCCTCCTCGCCTTGGCCCTGGGCGAACAAAGGGCCGGATCGACAGGTTGGGCGTGTAACTTCACCTTTTGACCTGCCCTAAAGCGATGGAGGGAAGAGGGGGTTCGCCCCCGCCGCCCATGAATCTCAAGCGCCTCACCCGCGGCCCCGTCATCTGGATCGTGCTGGCGGTGGCGATCCTCTGGATCGGCGCCTCCACGATGCTGACCCCGAGCGTGCAGAAGATCGACACGTCAGCCGGACTCGAGCTGCTCAGCCAGGGCAAGGTCGAGCAGGCCAAGATCGTCGACGGCGAGCAGCGCGTCAGCCTCACGCTGACCGAGGACTACTCCACGGGCGGCGAGAGCAAGGGCAAGAACGTCGAGTTCTTCTACGTCGCGCCCCAGGGGCAGACCGTCGTGGACGCGATCGCGGAGGCCGACCCCAAGGGTGGCTACAACTCCGAGGTGCCGCGCCAGTCCTGGTGGGCCAGCCTGCTCAGCCTGCTGCTCCCGTTCGTCATCATCCTGGGCATCTTCTGGTTCCTCATGTCGAACATGCAGGGCGGCGGCTCGCGCGTGATGAGCTTCGGCAAGTCGAAGGCCAAGCTCGTCAACAAGGAGTCCCCGCAGGTCGGGTTCGCCGACGTCGCCGGGGTCGAGGAGGCGGTCGAAGAGCTGCAGGAGATCAAGGACTTCCTCGCCGACCCGGCCCGGTTCCAGGCCGTGGGCGCGAAGATCCCGCGCGGCGTGCTGCTGTACGGCCAGCCCGGTACCGGCAAGACGCTGCTCGCCCGGGCGGTCGCCGGCGAGGCGGGCGTGCCGTTCTACTCGATCTCCGGCTCGGACTTCGTCGAGATGTTCGTCGGCGTCGGCGCCTCGCGCGTCCGCGACCTGTTCGACCAGGCCAAGCAGAACGCCCCGGCGATCATCTTCATCGACGAGATCGACGCCGTCGGGCGCCACCGCGGCGCCGGCATGGGCGGCGGGCACGACGAGCGCGAGCAGACCCTCAACCAGATGCTGGTCGAGATGGACGGCTTCGACGTCAACACCAACGTCATCCTCATCGCGGCCACCAACCGGCCCGACATCCTCGACCCCGCGCTGCTGCGCCCGGGCCGGTTCGACCGCCAGATCGCCGTCGACCCGCCGGACCTCAAGGGCCGCGCCCAGATCCTCGGCGTCCACGCGCAGGGCAAGCCGATGGCCCCGGCCGTCGACCTCGAGGCCGTCGCCCGCCGCACCCCCGGATTCACCGGCGCCGACCTCGCGAACGTCCTCAACGAGGCCGCGCTGCTCACCGCCCGCACCGGCGGCCAGCTGATCGGGGACCACGAGCTCGACGAGGCGATCGACCGGGTCGTGGCCGGACCGCAGAAGCGCACCCGGATCATGAAGCTCTCGCAGCAGAAGATCACGGCGTACCACGAGGGCGGGCACGCGCTCGTCGCGACCGCGCTGCGGTACACCGACCCGGTCACGAAGGTGACGATCCTGCCGCGTGGTCGGGCGCTCGGCTACACGATGGTCATGCCCATGGAGGACAAGTACTCCACGACGCGCAACGAGCTCCTCGACCAGCTCGCCTACGCGATCGGTGGCCGGGTGGCCGAGGAGCTCGTGTTCCACGACCCGACCACCGGGGCGTCGAACGACATCGAGAAGGCCACCGAGGTGGCCCGCAAGATGGTCACCCAGTACGGCATGAGCGAGAAGATCGGTGCGATCAAGCTCGGCCAGGACTCCGGCGAGGTCTTCATGGGCCGCGACATGGGCCACGGCCGGGAGTACTCCGAGACGGTCGCCGCGCTGGTCGACGTCGAGGTCCGACGCCTGATCGAGGCCGCGCACGACGAGGCCTGGGCGATCCTGGTCGAGTACCGCGACGTGCTGGACGCCCTCGTCCTCGAGCTGCTCGAGCACGAGACGCTCAACCAGGCCGAGCTCGTCCCGATCTTCGCGCCGATCGTCAAGCGTCCCGAGCGGACCGTCTGGCTCTCGTCCGACGACCGCGCCGTCTCGCAGCGGCCGCCGGTGCTCACCGTGGCCGAGCGTGCCCTGCTCAACGGAGGAACGTCGGCCACCCCGGACGGCGCGCTCGCCGCCCCGGACGGGCCCGGCATCGTCATCGCGCTCGAGGACCCGCCGTCGTCCGGATCCGCCTCGGGATTGCAGGACTGAGCCGATGACGGTGCCTGCTGTCCCGCAACCCGCCCCGGTCGTGACGCGGCTCCATCACGAGATCCCGCCAGCCCGCCAGGTGCCGCCGTATGACGCCGCCCGGGTCGAGGCGGCTGTGCGGGAGCTCCTCATCGCGGTCGGGGAGGACCCGGAGCGCGAGGGCCTGCTCGAGACCCCGTCGCGGGTGGCCCGGGCATATGCGGAGGTCTTCGCCGGACTGCGGCAGGACCCGGCCGACGTGCTGGGCACGACGTTCGACATCGGCCACGACGAGATGGTGCTGGTCAAGGACATCGAGGTGTACTCCACCTGCGAGCACCACCTCGTGCCGTTCCACGGCGTCGCGCATGTCGGGTACATCCCGTCCGCCGCGGGGCGGGTCGCCGGGCTGAGCAAGCTCGCGCGCCTGGTCGACGTGTTCGCGCGGCGCCCGCAGGTGCAGGAGCGCTTGACGTCGCAGATCGCCGACGCCCTGGTCGAGCACCTCGAACCGCTCGGCGCGATCGTCGTGATCGAGTGCGAGCACCTGTGCATGTCGATGCGCGGGGTCCGCAAACCCGGCTCGCGGACCGTCACCTCCGCCGTCCGCGGTCAGATGCGCGACATCGCCACCCGGGCCGAGGCCATGAGCCTCATCCTGGGTCGGTGACTGCGGCCGGGCACCTAGGCTGACGGGCGTGCCTGCTCAAGCCCCGCCGATGCCACCGCTGTCCGCGGTCCTTCCCGCTCGGCTCCGGCTTGCCGGCCGCACGCTGGTCATGGGGGTCGTGAACGTGACCCCCGACTCCTTCTCCGACGGCGGCCGCTGGTTCGAACCGGGTGCGGCGGTGCGGCACGGGCTGCAGCTGCTGGCCGACGGCGCCGACCTGCTCGACGTCGGTGGGGAGTCGACCCGCCCGAACGCGGGTCGCGTACCGGTCGAGGTCGAGCTCGCGCGGGTGCTGCCCGTCATCGAGGCGCTCGCCGCCGAGGGTGCGGTCGTGAGCGCCGACACGACCCGGGCGAGCGTCGCGCGGGCGGCGGTCGATCGGGGCGCCCTGGTCATCAACGACGTCTCCGGCGGACTGGCCGACCCGGAGATGCACCGGGCGGTGGCCGAGACCGGCGTCTGCTACGTGGCCATGCACTGGCGGGGCCACGCGGACGTGATGGACGCGTTCGACGAGTACGACGACGTCGTCGGCGACGTGCGCAGCGAGCTCGCAGCGCGGCTCGCCGAGCTGCAGGCGGCCGGGGTCCGCGACGAGCAGATCGTGCTCGATCCCGGACTCGGGTTCGCCAAGCCCGGTGCCAGCAACTGGCCGCTGCTCGCGCATCTCGACGCGCTGCAGTCGCTCGGCCGCCCCGTGCTGGTCGGTGCGTCCCGCAAACGGTTCCTCGGCCACCTGCTCGCCGGTCCCGACGGCGAGCCCGCCGGTCCCCTCGACCGGGACGACGCGACGGCGGCGATCACCGCGCTCGCCGCTGCTGCCGGAGCCTGGTGTGTCCGGGTGCACGAGGTGAAAGGCTCTGCCGATGCGGTGCGCGTCGCGGCTGCCTGGACGGCGGCCCGTCGAGCCCCCGGGACCGGCGCTGAACACCCATGAGCGTGCTCACCCACCGAAGCCGGAACGATCTTCGAACACCGATGAAGGGCACCACGACATGACCACGCAGCCCGGCGGTGTCGGCCCCGTCCTCGACGGTTCCGGCCATCCGTACGACCAGATCGCCCTCGTCGGCATCTCCGCCACGGGCTACCACGGCGTGTTCGACCACGAGCGCCGCGACGGCCAGGTGTTCCGGGCCGACGTCGTCGTCTACCTCGACACGCGCCGCGCCGCCGCGACCGACGACCTCTCCCTGACCGTGAACTACGGACTGCTCGCGACGGAGGTGGCCGCGGTCCTGTCGGGTGATCCCGTCAACCTCATCGAGACGGTCGCCGAGCGGATCGCGGCCGTCGCGCTCGCGTACCCGGCTGTCGCCGTCGTCGACGTCTCGCTGCACAAGCCCCAGGCGCCGGTCACGGTCCCGTTCGACGACATCGTCGTGACCATCCGCCGCGATCACCACAAGCTGCCTGCGGCGGAGCCCCGGTTCGCGCACGCCGACGAGGCGCCGGCGGCGGCGTCCCTCGGGTCGAGCCCGGCCGGGTTCGACCTGGGTGCGCCGGAGTCGACGCCGTTCGCGACGCTCGCCTTCGAGCCGGCGGCCGGCCCCGCGCCGGCGACCGTGGACGCGGACGCGCACGGTGCCGCCGAGCTGTCGGGCAACGGCCACGGCCAGGAGAAGCCGCGGCTCGTCTCCGAGCCCGTGTCGGACGCGGCCAGCGCCGCGTTCGCCGTCGAGGCCTTCGCCGCGGCCGTCGCGGCTGCGGTTCCGGCTGCGGCCGCCGTTCCCCCTGCAGCCGCCGTTCCCGCTGCGGCTGTCGCTCCGCCCGCGGCTGCCGCGTCGCACTCGGTAGTACCGCTCGTGGAGGTGGCTGACGAGTCCCCGTTCAGCGAGTTCGAGAGCCTCGAGCACGAGCGGCAGGAGCACGACCGGCATGAGCGCAACCGGCTCGAGCGCGACCGCGCGGAGCGGGAGAGGCTCGAACTGGCGCCGCCGGGACCCGTCGAGGTCGTGCTCGCCCTGGGGTCGAACGTCGGAGCACCGCAGGACACCCTGCGGGCGGCGGTCGTCGCCCTGGGCGAGGTCGACGGCCTCGAGGTTCTGACGGTCTCGCCGCTGGCCCGGACCGCCTCCGTCGGTGGCCCGGAGCAGCCCGACTACCTCAACGCGGTCGTGATCGCGCGGACCACGCTCGCGCCCCGCGCCCTGCTCCGCGCGACCCAGGCGGTCGAGGACGCGCACGGACGTCAGCGCAACGAGCGGTGGGGCCCGCGCACGCTCGACATCGACCTGATCGTCTACGGCACGACGCTCGCGGTGACCGACGACCTCGAGCTGCCGCACCCGCGGGCCCATCAGCGCGCCTTCGTCCTGCAGCCCTGGGCTCAGATCGCGCCCGACGCCGTTCTGCCCGGGTTGGGCGGTGGCCCGGTGGGTGCGCTCGCCGCGACGGCGCCCGACCGCGGCGGCATCCGCTGGCTCGCGCTCGATTGGCTGACGGCCCCGCCGATCACGTCGCCCGCGCCGGCGCCTGCGCCTGCGCCCGCTGCGGAGGGGCTCGACGTCGACGAGGCCGAGGCGGACATCGACGAGGCCCCCCTGGCCGACGACGCGCCCGAGCAGGCCGCAGTGGTGGCCGAGTGGGTCGCAGTCGAGCCCGAGCCGACTGTCGATTGGGCCGACGACACCGCCGATGAGCCTGATCTGGACGCCGTCGCGACCCTCGACGGGACAGCGTTCCCGACGGTCGAGCCGACGGTGCGACCTGACGACGAGATCGTGGGGCAGGTCTCCGAGCCGAACGACGCCGAGCCGAACGACCCTGACGCGAACGACGCGAACGACGCCGAGCCTTACGACGCCGAGCCGGACAACGCCGAGCCGGACGACGCCGAGCCGAACGACGCTGCCGACGCCGAGCCGGACGCCGCCAAGGTCGACGCCGCCGAGCCGGACGAGGCCGACGCGGCCAGCCCTGACGCCGTCGAGCGCGCAGCCGCCGATCCCGAGCGGGCCACGGTCGAGCGGGCGGCGTTCGTCCTGGCGGCCGCCGAGCGTGCTGCCGCCGCGCGAGCCGCGGCCCTCGCGGCGGCGGTCCCGTCGACCTCGGACGCCGAGCCGCCCGCGACGGCGTCGGGCGCCCATGCCCTGCCGCCCTTCGCCTGGCTCCCGGAGCCTCCGAGCCCGACCTCCGAGCCGGTCCCAGACGACCGACAGCTCTGATGCAGCGCACCCGCTGGCAGAACCTGCTGCTGCTGACCGGAGTCACCGGGCTGCTCGCGTGGCTCCTGCTCCGCGTGCTCGAGGGGCAGGGCGTCACGCTGCCGCCCGTGCCGTGGCTCGTCGTCGCCGTTCTCCTCGTGATCTCGGTGATCGTGTTCACGATGGGCTGGGCCGTCCGGCAGTTCCTGCGCGGCAGGCGGCCGGACCTCGACCCCCTCCGGGCGGCTCGCACGGCGGTGCTCGCCAAGGCGTCGTCGTACACCGGCTCGCTGCTCGCCGGGTGGTATGCGGCCCAGGTGCTGCTCGTCGTCGGCGACCTGGACATCGCCTCGCGCCGCGCGCGCGCGATCAGCGCCGGGCTCGCCGTGGCAGGAGCGGTGCTGCTCGCCGTCGTCGGACTGATCGTGGAGTGGTTCTGCCGGGTCCCACCGCAGGACAAGCCGACCGAGCGCACCGGGCGCGACTCGGCCGACCCTGCCGCCGCCTGAGCACACGGCCGCCGTCGGGCGTCGCGGCGCAGGTCGGATGCCACGACGGGCCCGAGCCGGGCGTCGGCGATGGAAGGATGCAGGTATGACATCGCACGTGGTTCCGGCAGGTCCGTTCGACCCGCCGGATGTGAACTGGGCCCCGGTCTCGCGCAAGCTGGCGTCCGCGCGGCTGTCGATGACGGCGATCGTCGTCGGCGTTCCCGCCGTCGGAGGGGCCGTTGCGGCGCTCCTGAGCGGGATCGTCTGGCTCTGGGTGATCCCGGGGGTGTTCGTCGCGCTCGGGCTGTGGGCGGCCTGGCTGATCCCGCGTCAGGTGCGCGCGGTCGGGTACGCGGAACGCGCGGACGACCTGCTCATCCGTAAGGGCATCATGTTCCGCTCGATGGTCGTGGTCCCGTACGGACGCATGCAGTACGTGGACGTGCAGGCCGGTCCGCTCGCGCGTGCGTTCGGCATCGCGTCGGTCCAGCTGCACACCGCCTCCCCGAGCTCCGACGCCGCGATCGACGGCCTGACGCCGGTCGAGGCGACCCGCCTGCGCGACAAGCTGGCGTCGCGCGGCGAGGCGCGGCTGGCGGGGTTGTGAGCGAACCGCTCGCGAGCTCCCCCACGCCCGACGAGGCCGAGGCGTCCGCCGTCGTCGTCCCCGCCGACCTCACCTGGCGCCGGATGCACCCGGTGACGCCCGCGGTGAAGGGCTGGAAGGTGCTCGCGGTCATGCTCGTGATCGCCGCGCAGCAGTTCGGCAACAACCTCTCCGAGGCCGGTCAGCTGCTTCACGGACGCACCTGGCTGATCGCGGTGGGGGTCATCGTCGCCGGCGCGGTCGTCGGGTTCGGCTATGCCGCCATCGCGTGGCGGATGACGCGCTTCGCGATCGACGACGAGGCGGTCTACCTCCACAGCGGCGTGCTGTTCCGGCAGCAGCGCAAGGCGCGCCTCGACCGGCTCCAGGCCGTCGACGTCGTCCAGCCCGTGCTCGCGCGGATCCTGGGCCTCGCGGAGCTCAAGCTCGAGGTCGCCGGCGGCACCGGGTCGGGCGTCTCGTTGGCCTTCCTCAACGAGGACGACGCCGGAGTGCTGCGCACCGAGCTGCTTGCCCGCGCCGCGGGCGTCCGGCGGGTAGAAGGCGCCGTCGTGCCCCCGCCGGTGCCCGAACAGCCCGTCCTCGAGGTCCCCCCGGCGCGGCTCGTGGCCGGCATGGCGCGGTCCGGCGCGACCATCTTCCTGGTGCTCGGCGTGATCGGCCTGATCACCGCGGTCGTGTGGTCGGGGGAGTTCGGCACCATCTTCGTGATGGTTCCGGCGATGTTCGGGTTCGTCGCGTTCTACTGGGGCCGCTTCTCGCGCGAGTTCAACTTCCGGGCCGCCATCTCCCCCGACGGGATCGGTCTGCGGCACGGGCTGCTCGAGTCGCGCTCGCAGACCGTGCCCCCGGGCCGGGTGCAGGCGCTGCGGCTGACCCAGGGGCCGCTGTGGCGCGGGCCGGGGTGGTGGCGCGTCGAGATCAACGTGGCCGGCTACAGCGGCGTCGATGCTCAGTCGACCGAGAACGTGCTGCTCCCGGTCGGTGATCGCGACCAGGCGCTCGTGGCCATCTGGCTCGTCCTGCCCGACCTCGGGGTCGTCGACCCGCGCGCCCTGCTCACCTCGGCCTTGGACGGCAGCGGCGACGAGGGTGGATTCACGACGATGCCCCGCCAGGCGCGCTGGTTGGACCCCTTCGGGTGGCGCCGCACCGGGTACGTCGTCACGGACCGTGCCCTGCTGATCCGCAGCGGCTGGCTCATCCACCGGCTCGTGATCGTGCCGCACGAGCGCACCCAGTCGTTGTCGCTCGAGCAGGGGCCGGTCCAGCGCAAGCTCGGCGTCGCGTCGCTCGTGGTGCACTCGACCCCCGGGCCCGTCAGCCCGCGCGTGCCGCACCTGCTCGCGTCGGTCGCCGGCGAGCTCATGACCGAGCAGGCCGCGCGTGCCCGTACGGCGCGTGCCAGCGCCGGCCCCGAGCTCTGGATGAGCCCGACGGGCGACTCGTGACCGACCAGCGCGCGACCTCCGGTGACGGTCCGTCGCGACCCGGGCGGCTCGGGATCGGGATCGTCGGCGCCGGGCGCGTCGGCGCCGTCCTCGGCAGCGCGCTGCGCGCCGTCGGGCATCCGGTCGTGGCGGTGAGCGGGATCTCCGACGCGTCGCGCGACCGGGTGGACGCGCTGCTGCCCGGGGTCCCGATCCTCGAGGTGCCCGACGTCGTCGGCCGCGCCGAGCTGGTCCTGCTCACGGTGCCCGACGACGCCCTGGCCCCCCTGGTTGCGGGTCTCGCCGAGGTCGGCGCCTGGCAGGCCGGGCAGATCGTGGTGCACACGTCGGGGAGGTACGGCACCGACGTGCTCGCGCCGGCCCGCGCCGCCGGCGCGATCCCGCTCGCGATCCACCCCGCCATGACGTTCACCGGCACCTCCCTGGACCTCGTGCGGCTCGAGGGCTGCTGCTTCGCGGTGACGGGTCCGGGGCCGGTGCTGCCGATCGGTCAGGCGCTCGTGGTCGAGCTCGGCGGCGAGCCCGTCGTGCTGGCGGAGGCCGACCGTCCGCTCTACCACGCGGCCCTCGCCCATGGCGCGAACCACCTCGTGGTCCTCGTCGCCCAGGCGGCGCAGGCCCTCGCGGCGGCCGGCGTCGACGAGCCGGGACGTCTGCTGGCACCGCTGCTCACCGCTGCGCTGGACGGCGCGCTGCGCGCCGAGGCCGGGCGGGCCGACCAGGCCGGGCAGGGCGCGATCGCCACGATGACCGGTCCGGTCGCGCGCGGTGACGTGGGTACGGTTCGCGACCACCTGGCCGTGCTGACCGAGCTGGCGACCCGCGAAGGTGCACTCGACATCCCGCTGGCCTACCGTGACCTGGCCCGCGCGGGCACCCAGCGACTGCTGGCCGCCGGGCGCCTGCGTGAATCGGCGGCCCAAGAGCTGCTGGACACGCTCGCAGAACCCCCCAGTCCCCAGGAGGACCCCGCATGACCCCGCCCGATCCGCTGGTCGCACCGAGGGCATCGCGCGTCGTGCGCGGTCCGAACGAACCGGGGAACCCACGCCCCGTGCTCGTGCGCACCCGGGCCGAACTCGCCGCCGCCCTCGCCGCGCGACCCGTCGCGACGGGGAAGACCTACGGGCGCGCGGTCGTCATGACGATGGGGGCGCTGCACCAGGGGCACCTGTCGCTGGTCCGTCGAGCGCGTGAGCTCGCCGACCAGGTGGTCGTGACGATCTTCGTCAACCCGCTGCAGTTCGGCGTCGGGGAGGACCTCGGGCGCTACCCGCGCGACCTCGAGGGCGATCTCGACCTCCTCGCGAGCGTCGGCGCCGACCTCGTGTTCGCGCCCACCCCCGACGTGATGTTTCCCGACGGCGATCCGGTCGTCCGGGTCACGGCCGGTCCGCTGGGCGAGATCCTCGAAGGGGTCACCCGCCCGGGACACCTCGACGGCGTCCTGACGGTGGTGCTCAAGCTGATGCACCTGACCCGGCCCGACGTGTCGGTGTTCGGACAGAAGGATGCGCAGCAGGTCATGGCGGTCGAACGGATGGTGTGCGACCTCGACGTCCCGGTGAAGATCGTCGCCGCGCCTACCGTGCGTGACACCGACGGGCTGGCGTTGTCGTCGCGGAACGCGTTCCTTTCCCCCGCGGAGCGCGCGCGGGCGCTCGTGCTGTCCCGCGCGCTGGGCGCCGGCGAGCGGGCGACGAACGCCTCGGCCGCGGACGCCGACGCGGTGCGGGCCGCGGCCCGCGGCGAGCTCGACGGCGCGGACGTCGAGCTCGACTACCTGGCCCTCGTCGACCCCCGCACCGCCCTGGAGGTGCCCGCCGGGCACCAGGGCGCCGCGGTGCTCGCGGTCGCCGCGCGGGTCGGCGTGACCCGACTCATCGACAACGTCCCGCTGTGGTTGGGCGAGCACGAGGAGAACGACGCATGACGTCACTGCGACGCACGATGATGACCGCCAAGATCCACCGCGCGACGGTGACCCAGGCAGACCTGCACTACGTCGGGTCCGTGACGGTCGACGCCAACCTGCTGGACGCCGCGGATCTGCTGCCCGGGGAGCGGGTGGACATCGTCGACGTGACGAACGGAGCCCGGCTGAGCACCTATGTGATCCCGGGGGAGGCCGGGGCGGGGAAGATCTGCATCAACGGCGCGGCCGCGCACCTGGTGCACCCCGGCGACGTCGTCATCCTCATCGCCTACGGCACGCTCGACGACGCCGAGGCGCGGACCTACCGTCCGCGGGTCGTGTTCGTGGACGCGGACAACCGGATCGTCGAGTCGTCCGGCGACCCCGGTCAGGTGCCCGAAGAGGGCCGAACGATGCACGGCGGGCTCGAGTCGAGCGGCACGTCATTCGAGGGATCTCGGGCATGACCTCGGTTGCGGGGATGCCCGCGACCGCGTCACAGGTCGTCGCAGCCACCGCACCACCGACCGCGTCACCGACCGCACCACCGACCGCGCCACCGACCGTCGCACCCATCGCGACGCTGCCTCGCCTCACCGGGAGCATGCCCCGGATGGCTGCGACGCTCGCTGCGCCGCTGGCAGGCTGGGTCGCCCAGGCCGACGTCGTCGTCGTCGGGTCGGGGATCGCCGGGCTCACGGCGGCGCTCGAGCTGCGTACCCGGGTCCCGCGCGTGCTGCTCGTCACCAAGGGCGTGCTGGCGTCGGGATCGACCGTGTGGGCGCAGGGAGGCATCGCCGCCGCGCTGGATCCCGAGGACTCGCCCGCCGCGCACCTCGCTGACACCCTCACGGCCGGGGCCGGACTGTGCGACCCGCGGGCGGTCGAAGTCCTGGTCACCGAGGGCCCGGAGCGGGTGCGCGAGCTGGTCGCACGCGGCACCAACTTCGACCTCGACGTCGCCGGGGGACTCGCGCTCACCCGTGAGGGCGGGCACCACGCCGACCGGATCGTGCACGCCGGCGGCGACGCGACCGGCGCCGAGGTCTCGCGCGCCCTGGTCGCCCAGCTCGAGGCGGTGCGTGCCGACCCCGGGATCGAGGTGATCGAGCACGCGCTCGTGCTCGATGTGCTCACCGCCGCGCCCGGTCCCGACGGCCGTCCCGGTCCGGCCTGCGGAGTCACGCTGCACGTGATCGGCGAGGGCTCGCGGGACGGGGTCGGTGCAGCGCTCGGGCGGGCCGTGATCCTGGCGACCGGGGGGATCGGGCAGGTGTACCGCTCGTCGACCAACCCGGCGCAGGCCACCGGCGACGGCATCGCCGCCGCGCTCCGGGCCGGCGCGACCATCGGCGACATCGAGTTCGTCCAGTTCCACCCGACCGTCCTGTGGCTCGGCTCCGGGGTGCGGGGGCAGCTGACGCTCATCTCCGAGGCCGTCCGCGGCGAGGGTGCCCTGCTGCTCGACACCGACGGGGTGCGCTTCATGCCGGACGTGCACCCGATGGCGGAGCTCGCTCCGCGAGACGTCGTCGCGCACGCCATGGTGCGCCGGATGGAGGCCACCGGAGCCGACCACGTGCTCCTCGACGCTCGGCACCTCGGGTCGGACTTCCTCCGCGCGCGGTTCCCGACGATCTGCGAACGGCTGCTCGAACACGGAATCGACCTCACCACGGACCTCGTCCCGGTGGCCCCGGCGCAGCACTACCACTCCGGCGGGGTGGTCACCGACCTGTCAGGCCGGTCCACCCTGCGCGGCCTCTATGCCGCCGGCGAGGTCGCCTGCACCGGGGTGCACGGGGCGAACCGGCTTGCCTCGAACTCGCTGCTCGAGGGCCTGGTGTTCTCCTACCGGGCCGCTCGTGACGCCGCGACCCGGGTGGCTGCCGACGAGCTCCCGCAGCGTGACCCGGTCGATCGGCCGGGGCCGGGAGCGCTCGTGGCTGCTGCCGCGCGTTCGCGGATCCAGCGCGCGGCGTCAGCCGGGCCGGGGGTCGTCCGGTCGGCGGACGGGCTGCTGCGCGCCGCTGTTGACCTGGGCAAGGTCCGGACCGACGCGCACCTGGCCGTCGGCGTGGTCGCGGCACCCCAGGTCGCGGAGTGGGAGACGACCAACGTGCACCAGGTCGCGACCGTGCTGACGGAGACCGCGCTGGCGCGGACCGAGAGCCGTGGTGGGCACTTCCGTTCGGACTTCCCCCTGCCCGACGACGCCTGGCGCGTGCGCCTCGTCGCGAGGCTCGCCCCGGACGGCACGCTCGAAGTCAGCCGCGCCGAGATCGAGTAGGCAGACCACGCACGAGGCACCTCGTGCGTGGATGGGCTACGCCGGAGTGCCGGAGTGCCGGAGTGCCGGAGTGCCGGAGTGCCTGAGTGCCGGAGTGCCGGAGTGCCCGGACTGTCTCGGCTGATTGCGATCAGCGACATCGTGCTGGGCCCCTCGGCGCGCCGCGAGCTCGTCGGTTCGCGCCGTGCCGCGCAATGAAGCGCGCACCGGAAGCGGGGGACGCGCGTGCGTCGGGAGGTCAGAACGGTGGTGGTCCGAGGTCGTGGCGGGGTGGTCCGGAGGCGGGTGGTCCGGAGGCGGGTGGTTCGGATCCTGGCGGGCTGCCGCCGGGTGCGCCGGGTGCGCCGGATGTCGCGGCGCGGGTGGGG
>NZ_SDWW01000044.1 GCF_004168625.1 Pengzhenrongella frigida | reverse complement strand
CTGCCGCAACTCCGTCTTTGTGGTCCTGAGCGGACAATCTTGAGCGTGCCATATCCACGCTAAGCGACACAGTACACCTGTATGAATACTACCAGACGGGGATGATCCGGACAAGAAGGTTGAGGGGCTTGTGGAAGCGGAGTCTTCGCGCAGGGTTGGGCGGGGGAGGTCCAGGGCGGCGACCCGGTGGCCCGGACGCGCACCGATAGGTTGACCGCATGCCCGAGTCGATCGAGGTCTACTACGCGCGAGTCGCGTCCGCGGCAGATGCCGAAGGCCGCCTGGCACCCAACGCCGAGCTCCAGGCCTGGGAGGTGTTCCCGTTCGAGTCAGAGGGGCTGCGGCTCAGACCCCTCGAACCACTCGCCCAAGCGGAGCTTCCCCGGCACGGAGAGGGCGGGACGTCCTGTGACGGGTGCGACCGCGGCGACCAACGGTCCGCGGCCGTAGGCGAGGTCTGGCGCGACGATCACTGGCGCATCGCGGTCGCAGAGTCCAGCGGGGCACCGCTGATCCTCATCCTGTCGCCGCTGGCCCACCACGACTTCACCACGCTGCCGATGCCTCTCGCCGCCGAGATGGGGCAGATCATGGTCGCTCTCGGATTAGCGATCGAAGCCCTGCCGAGCGTCGCCCGGGTCCATGTCAGCAAGTGGGGTGACGGGGGAGAGCACGCGCACATCTTCTTCTACGCCCGGCCGAGCCGGATGCCACAGCTGCGCGGGACGATGATGGCGGTCTGGGACGACTACCTGCCGCCCGTGCCGGGGGACGTCCGCGACGGCAACGCTCGCGCGGTCGTCCAGGATCTGGTCCGCTCCTACGGGGGGCGTGCGGCCGGTCCGGTGGCCTGAGCCTCCGCTACCCCAGCTGCGGTCGGGTCACCTTCGCCCAGATCAGCGCGAGCAGTCCGCCGGTGACCCCGGCCACGCAGGTCCACACGGACTGCAGCAGCCCGGACCCGGCGCGGTACTGGATCCAGGTCACGGCCAGGGCGACGACCCACGCGGCGAGCCCGACGAGGATCAGCTTCACCAGGTCGATGGGGAGGGGCGCGGGGTCGGGGCGGCGCTGGTCGGGGTTCATGATCAGCGCGAAGACGGATGGCACCGTCACAGCCTACGGCGCCTCACCGGTCACGACCCGGACAGTGAGGTGGCAGTTCCGAGCGCATCGGCGACCGCGGCCAGATAGGCGCGGGCGACGTCGAACGGGGAGAGCCCGGAGGCCTCGACGCCGGCGTGATCGTTCTCCTCGTGCGCGAGCACGGCGGCGAGGGTCGGTCCGTACGGCCCGGACAGCGAGAGCAGGGCCTGGCCGACGTCGTCGGACACCCCGGAACGCGCGACCAGCACCGCGGGCGCGATGCGCAGCTGCGAGGCGACGGCCGAGAGGAGGCCGACCGTGTACGCGGCGTCGTCGTCGGCCAGGGTTCGGCAGGCGACCGCGCGCGTCAGGACGAACCAGAGCCCGGCGATCGAGTGGCCCCGTGCACCGACGAGCGACGACGCGGCCAGTGCCCCGAGGTGACGCGGTCCGAGGAGGGTGACGGCCTGCCCGATCGAGTCGATCCGGTGCGCGCCCCCGAAGATGCTCGAGTTGACGAGGTGCAGCACGCGGATCATGAGCTCGGGATCCGAGCCGACGATGCGGATGACCTTCGCGGCGTCGACCTCGCGGCCGTGCAGCGCGCGCATGAGCTCGAGGCACTGCATCTCGCCAGCGGTGAAATCGCGGGCGGTCGGCAGGGTGTCGCGCTGGAACAGCGGGCCCTGGTACAGGTCCACGCCGTGGCTCTCACCGAAGGAGACGGCGGCCTCGCTGTCGACCCGCTCGGCGATCACCGGGACCCCGGCGCGATGCGCGTAGCCGATGGCCGGTGCGGCGATCTCGGCGCCTCGTCCGAGATCCACCTTGGTGAACGTCACCAGGGGCAGGAGGAGGTCTTGCCGGCCGCCGGCCACGTAGTCCGCCAGTGCCAACGGAACCCCGGCGGCGCGCAGCCGACCGAGGTGAACGGCGGCGTCTGCCCGGTCGGCAAACTGCCGCGGGACCTCGAGGACGACCCCGCCTGCCGACTTCGGCACCGGCCACCGCCCCGTGAGCAGGCCGGTCGTGGCGCCGACGAAGACGACGGTCCCGCCGGTGAGGGCCGTCAGGTCGAGCTTGTCGTACTCCGCCTGGGCGAGGGCGTCGAGGCGTTCGCCGAAGTGGGCCTGCGACAGCGGTGCGCGGACGACGACGTTCACGGCGTACCCGTGCACGTTCCGGTCCTGTCGCACGACCGGCTGGCGGTGCACCGTGACCTCGGTCGAGGCTCCGGCGGCCATCACCGCGCGCGTCGGGCTGGGGTCGGTCCAGGGGCTGATCGGGAGGGTCATAGGTCAGCCGAGCGGAGCCTGCATCGGCCAACCGCTGTCGTCGAGGACGACCTGGCAGGCCGCGCCGGTGGCGAGGTTGATCACGACGGGGGCCAGCAGGTTCGCCGTCGTCGGGACCTGGTCATATCCCGGGTGGACGACGACGAGCAGCAGCGGGTCATCGCCGTCGGCCAGGCCGAGCGCCTCGCGGGTGGAGGCGCCGACCGTGGGGGTGTAGTCGGCGAAGAACACCTCGGGTCGGACGACGAACAGGCGCACGGCGGGGTTGCTCGCGCTGCGCAGCGCGAAGAGCGTGCCGTCGTCGTCGAGACCGTCGAGCTCGTACTCGAGGTGCTCGGGCAGGCCCGGGAGCGGTGTGACGGGATGGACGAGAGTGGTCATGGTGCTCACCTTAGGAAGTCGAGCAGCGAGGGCTGGAGCACGCGGGCCGTTGCTCCCAGGGCGGCCTTGTAGGCCACCTCCTGCATCTGGAGCTCGACGACACTGGCGGCCAGGTCGACGTCCTCGAGGCTGCTGAGCTGGGTCGTGAGCTCGGTCTTGGTGGCGAGCGCGCGGGTCTCGGCCCCGAGCACCTGTGACTGGCGGGCGCCGACCCCGCCGAGCTCGGTGAGCATCGCGTCGCGGTGAGCGTCCAGGGTGTCGAGCTCGGACGTGACCTCACCGCCCGAGCGCAACGTGAGAGCGATCCGGTCGAGCGTCGCGAAGACCGAAGCGGCCCCGGCCCCGAAGGCCTTCGCGCCGTCGACGTCCACCCGGATGAGGGTGTTGGCGTCGACGCGACGGTTCACCGTGTCGGCGGTGCCGTTCATCGTGTAGGTCGCGACGCTGCCGACGACGGCCGGGTCGGCCGGGACGACCGTCACCGCGCCGGCGGCGTTCGAGGTCCCGGCGAAGATCTGCCGGCCCTGGTAGGTCGTGTTCGCCTGGCTGAGCAGCGTCTGCCGCAGACCCTCGAGCTGGACCGCGAGGGCCTCTCGTGCCTGCGGGTTCAGCGCGCCCGAGTTCGAGCCCTGAACCGTGAGGTCGCGGGCCTGCCGCAGCGCGTCGAGCGAGGCGTTCAGTGCGGTGTCACCCGTGGTGAGCCAACCGTTGCCGTCGTCGATGTTGCGGCTGGCCTGCGTGTTCGCGCGCAGCTCGGCCCGCAGGGTGATGGCCGACGCCGTGCCGGCCGGGTCGTCCGACGGTCTGGCGATCTTGGTGTTGCCGGACAGCTTGTTCTGGAGGTCCGCCATCACGGCGAGGTTCTTCTGCAGGTTCGCCAGCGTCGAGCGCTGCGTGGTCTGCTGTGTGACGCGTCCGATCATGGTCATCTCCCTACGAGGCCGGTGCGGTTGATGAGGGTGTCGAGCATCGCGTCGATCGCGGTGAGCACCCGGGCCGCGCCTTCGTAGGCGCGCTGGTAGGTGAGCATGTTGACGGCTTCCTCATCGACATCGACGCTCGCGTTCGACATCTGCAGGCCCTCGGCATTGCTCCGCGTGGCCTCCGTGATGACCGCGCTCTGCTTGGCGGACCGGGACGTCACCCCGATGTCGGCGACGAAAGCGGTCCACAGTGCGTCGGGGCCACCGCTGTCCTTGCCCAGCTGCGCCATCGCATCACCCATGGATCCGTCGAGCGCACCGCCCAAGGGCTTGCCGACGGCGATCTCGTCGACGTTGGTGATCGCGACCGCGAAGTTCGCTGCCGCCGAGGCTCCGGGCGTGGCGGGCGTGAGCTTGAAGAAGGCACCCCCGGCGACTCCCGCGGCGGTCACGGCAGAGCCGTGCTGAGTGTTGACCATGGAGATCAGCTTGTCTGCGACGGTGTCGTAGTCCGCCGCAACCCCGGTGAGGATCCCGCCCTTGGCCGCGGTCGCCAGCGTGTTGACCATGCCGACGACCATCCCGGACTCGGCGCCGAGCTGCGCGCCGCCCTTCCAGCTGACGGTCACGTCGGCGCCCATCGTCAGCGAGTTCGCGTTGATCTCGATCGAGTAGGCCTTGTCGCCGCGCACGATCGCGTTGCCGCCGATCAGGACGTCGACCGTGCCGTCCGAGCGCTCGACCGCGCTCGCGCCCACGAGCGAGGACAGCCCGGTGATCAGCTGGTTGCGCTGGTCGATGAGCTCGTTCGCGGAGCCGCCCGAGACGAGGACCCCGCGGATGGACTGGTTCAGCCCGGCGACCATCTCGGCGGACGAGTTCACGTCGACGACGGCGGCTTCGAGCTCGGTCCGCGTCTGGCCCCACTGGGTCGCCACCGCCGCGTGGCCGGCGGAGATCCGCTGGGTCAGGGCCGTGGCGTTCTCGAGCAGGACGTTGCGGAACGCCGCGGACCCGGGGTTGTTGCCGAGGTCCTCCCAGCCGACCCAGAACTTCTGCAGAGCGTCGGACACGCCCAGGTCGCCGGGCTCGGCGATGGTCGACTCGAGGCGGGCATACGCGTCCGCCTTCGTCGCCGCGAACGAGGCGCTGCCGGTCTCGGCCCGCACCCGGGCGTCGAGGAAGATGTCGCCGAGCCGGGCGATGCCGGTCACGCCGGTGCCGTTGCCGGTGGTCAGGCCGGCGGAGAACATGGACGGTGAGGAAAGTGCCTCGACCGAGGCCAGGTTGGCGCGCTGGCGGGTGTAGCCGATCGTGTTCGCGTTGGCGATGTTCTGGCCGGCGACGTCCAGCGCCTGGCGCTGGGCGATCAACGAGCTCAGGGCGGTGTTGAGACCGGAGAAGCTGCTCACGGGTTCGCTCCCCTTAGAAGGACTGATCGATGAGCTGGGCGGTGGCGCCCGCAGACGACGGGTTTCCGTGGGGGTTGTAGGTCTGGACGGTCTCCTCGAGGCCGAGGATCGTCTCCTGGGCGGCGCGGTGCGAGCTCGTGAGGAGCTCGCGGTTCCCCTGCGCGACGTCCTGGATCTGAGAGGTCAGCGAGACGAACGCCTCGCGGTGACTGGTCAACAGGTCGTTCCACGGCGCGGGCGCGGCAGCTGCGAGGTCACGCAGCCCGCTGCCGGCCGTGATCCCGAACTCGCTGGCGGCGGCGTCGGCCTCGACCGCACGACCGAGCTCGGCTTCGCGGATCTGGTCGAGCACCTGCTCGACCTCCCGCGTGGCGTGCCCGAGCCAGCGGCTGCGTCCCGAGGAGAGCACGAGCTGCTCTTCCTCGAGCTTGAAGAGCAACAGCTCGAGCAGCTGGCGCTCCCGCCACAGCACGGCGGACAGCTCTGCCACACCCATCCGAGATCTCCTTCATGTGGTCGGTGTTCGTCAGTCGAGTTCACGGGTCTCATCGGACGGTCACCGGCCATTGTGACGGTTCGAACCCAACGAGTGTGGGACTCCGACGGACGCTCCGGACTCGCCCGGACGTACCCAGGCGAATAGTGCCAGCCCGAAGTTCGCCACACCGACGAACCAGAAGTGACGTAGGTCACACTTTAAGGGAGTATCTATGGTAAAGCCGCAGGTCGGAGCGGGGAGCGCGGAGGCGATCGACTGGTCGGTCGGGGTTGTGAGAACTTGCTTCGCCCAGATCCTCAAGACCGGGTGCCCCGGGGACGAGAACCTCTTTGTGCCCAACCCCGACGCAAGCATCGACGCCCTCGTGACGGCGAACCTCCCTCTTGTGGGATATCACGTCTCCGAGCTGCTCGGCCGTGTCCCCTCCTATGTGTCGCGCGACGACCTGGCCTCCGCCGGGTCGCTCGCCCTGGTGCGGGCCGCCCAGGCGTTCGACGTCACGACCGGGGTTCCCTTCGCCCGGTACGCGGCGCTCCGCATCCGCGGTGCGCTGCTCGACGAGCTCCGCTCGATGGACTGGGTCTCCCGCGGAGCCCGCCAGCGTGCACGCCGCGTCAGCACCACCCGCGACGAGCTCACCTCGCAGTTCGGGCGTACGCCGTCCCGCGAGGAGCTCGCGGCGACGCTCGGCACCACCGTGGCCGAGATCGACGCCGCCCGGGGCGACGCCGACCGCCGCATCCTCAGCATCGAGGCATTCGACAGCGCGATCGCCGACACCGTCTCCGAGCCCAGCATGGGCCCCGAGGAGACCCTCCTCGTCAACGAGAAGCTGCAGCACCTGCGCGCAGCGGTGACGTCCCTGCCTGAGCGGCTCAAGTACGTCGTCGAGCAGCTCTTCTTCGAGGATCGGCCCGTCATCGACCTCGCGGACGAGCTGGGCGTCACGCAGTCCCGCATCAGCCAGCTGCGCACCGAGGCGCTCGCCCTGATGAAGGACGGCATGAACGCCAGCCTCGAGCCGGCGCTCGTGCCCGCCGCCGACCGGCCCGACGGCGTCGCCGAGCGTCGCCGGAAGGCGTACTTCGAGCTCGTCGCGCAGCAGGCCTCGTTCCTGGCCCGCGCTTCGCAGCTCGCGACGCCCGGACCGGGTCGGCTGCCCAGCCAGCGCCCGGACTCTCAGGAGGTCGACGCGTTCATGCACGAAGGCGCGGGGTACGCCACCGCCTGACACGCTCGGATCGCGCGTTTCGGCCATGCCCTGCTCCTTCCGTCACCGGTAGGAGCGGGGCATCGTCGTTCGGGCACGGCCAGTCCCGGGGGCGTGGGCTGATCGTGCGAGCTCAGCAGTATCAGCCCCACTCACGGAGGAAGACATCGTGGCCCTGACGATCACGACCAACGCCGCGGCACGCACCGCGTACCGGAACGTCGCTCCCGCGCAGCCGGACCCGGCCACCCAGGCTTCGACGTCCGTGAGCCGCACACCCGTCCCGGTGTCTCGTGCCCCGCACCCGGACGCGACCGGGACCCGCCAGAGCGGGGGTGGGCCGATCGATCGCGCGGCGATGCCCATCACGGACACGATCTCGTTCACCAGCCACCAGGTGCCCGACGGCGCCTCGGGTCCCGTTCCGATCGGCGCGGGGGCGGGGAAGACCGGATCGATCTCCGTCGCGACCGCCGGGCGGGGGACCGGTGCCGGTGGCTCGGCTGTGGTGTCGGCCGGTGCCTCGGGTGTCCTGGCTCAGCCAGAGCCCGAACGGGCGCCTGCGGTGATCGAACCGAAGGGCATCATCACGGTCGGGCGCAAGACCCTCGACCTGACCACCGTCGAGTACCTGCCGACGGACGGCCCCGCCGCCCGTGCCGGCAAGCTCCGGGCCGCGATCGCGGCCGTCTTCGGCTCGGCTGTCGCAAGCGCGGCTGTCGCCGGCGAGGCCGTCGACGTCGACCCGAAGGCTCTGATCGCCGCGCCGACCTCGGCGACCGCGGCGACCTCGACCGACCTGGACCTGAACGCCGTCCAGGGCGCCACCACGCCCGTTGACCCGAATGCCGTCCAGGACGCCGCCGCCCGCCTCGATCCGAACGCCGTCCAGGACGGGTCCGAGTCTGGGGCCGACCTCGCGGTCGCGGGGACCTCCGCGCGCTTGTCCCCGATCCGGGACCACAGCACGGCGGCCGGACAGGTCAGGGTCACGGCCGCGGACATCGTGGCGCAGGCCGGAGCGGCGATGCTCGCCCAGGCCGCGTCGATCTCCCCGAGCGTTGCTCAGCTGCTGTACTGACCCAGCTGCACGAATCGCACCTGCGCGAAGAGGCCCTGCCCCCTGTCACGGAGGGGTGGGGCTTCCTTATTGAATCGGGTCTTCACGGCTTGTTGCCTCGGTGATCCGCCGGTCGCCACTAGGCCGATCGGGGGGATGCCCTTCCCGGTAGAGATTTCTTGGCGGGAATCCTTAACGGCCAGCACGGGGGACCGATAAGCACACTGCCAGCCCATGGACGGGCGGTAGCGGTTCACAAACAGGAGGATTCTCATGGCTCTCTCGATCAACACGAACGTCGCGGCGCTCAACGCGTACCGCAACCTCAACACCACGCAGAACGACCTGAGCAAGTCGCTCGAGAAGCTCTCCAGTGGTTTCCGCATCAACCGCGCGGCCGATGACGCTGCCGGCCTGGCGATCTCCGAGGGCATGCGCTCGCAGATCGGCGGCATCAAGATGGGCGTCCGTAACGCCCAGGACGGCATCTCGCTCGTCCAGACCGCTGAAGGCGCGCTGAACGAGACCCACTCGATCCTCCAGCGCATGCGTGACCTGTCGGTCCAGGCGTCGAACTCCGGTTCGCTGAACGCCGACGCCAAGACCAACATCCAGACCGAGGTGAACCAGCTCAACTCGGAGCTGACCCGCATCGCCGACACGACCAAGTTCAACGGGTCGCGTCTGCTCGACGGCACGTACAGCAGCGGCACCTTCCAGGTGGGCGCGAACGCCGGCGAGACGATCACCGTCAACCTCTCCGGTACGGGCATGTCCGCTGCGGGTCTCGGGACCACGGCCATCAACGTCACCGGCACCGCCGTTGGCGCCACGACTGCCGCTGTCGTCAACGCGGTCGCCGGTACCGCCGGTACCGTCACGACGGCTTCGACGGGTGGTTCGGACCTCGCGACGGCTGCGGGCTTCGACGACCTCAACGGCACGATCACGGTCGGGTCCAAGAGCCTCGACCTGTCGACGATCAAGTACGCGGCGCCGAACGGCACCACCGACGTCGCTGACCGCACCACCGTTCTGCAGAACGCGGTCACCGCTGCGTTCGGGTCGGACATCGCCAGCGCGACGGTCACGGGTAGCACTCTCGTGGTCACCGGCAAGACCCCCGCAGCCGGAGCGACCGCTTCTGCCGTGGCCGCGGCTTCGGTCACGTTCACGCAGGCGTCGGGTGCCTCTGAGGCCATCGGCATCATCGACAAGGCCATCACGACCGTCTCCAGCACGCGCTCAAACCTGGGTGCCGTGCAGAACCGGTTCGAGCACACGATCAACAACCTCAACGTCGCGGTCGAGAACCTGACCGCCTCCGAGAGCCGCATCCGCGACACCGACATGGCGTCCGAGATGATCAGCTTCACCCGCTCGCAGATCCTCTCGCAGGCCGGCACGGCGATGCTCGCGCAGGCGAAGTCGATCCCCCAGGGCGTGCTGCAGCTCCTGCAGTAAGCCTGCCTTCACTACCGGCGCTACCTGCAACGCGGACGAGCTCAGAGTTCAGCCGATCTGGTAGCACCAAAGCACTACAGCACGACCCGGTATGACCGATCGGTGGGGCGTGGACCTAAGCGTCCGCGCCCCACCGATCGGCATTTCACTCGTCAGGCAGACACGAGCTCGGCGCGACCGCATCACGACACCAGGAGATGGAGGTACCCGATGAGCGCAGCGATCGATGGACTGATCAGCGGCATTGATACCACCTCGATGATCACCCAGTTGATGACGCTGGAGGCGCTCCCGCAGACGGCGCTGAAGACGAAGGTCAGCACGACCGGCACGTTCGTCACCGCCCTGCAATCCCTCAACACGAAGGTCTCCTCGCTCGGCGACTCAGCCACGAAGGCCTCGTCTGCCACCTCCTGGGGTGCGGTGACCTCGGCCAGCTCGGCCACGTCGGTCACGTCGTCGGCCTCCGCCACCGCTTCGGCGGGATCGCTGACCTTCCAGGTCGACGCGATCGCGACGCGCCAGACCTCGGTCAGTGCGGCCGTGACGGACCTGACCGGCTTCTTCGGTGGCGTTACCCCTGCGACGCTCACGCTTGCGACCGGATCGCCCGCGAGCCCGACCGTCGCGGAGATCTCGATGACCGGGGTCACCGACCTCGCGAGCCTCGCGACCGCGATCAACGACGCCGATGCCGGCGTCACTGCGACGCTGGTCAAGATCTCCGCCACCGAGTCCCGCCTGCAGCTCTCGAGCAAGTCGACCGGCGTCGCGGGGGCCTTCGACCTCTACAGCGGCTCGGTCGCCGCTGCCGACGTGGCCGCGGCGACGCCGCTGATGGGCCGGGCCCCCGCCTTCGCCATCACCAACGCGGCAGACGCGCAGATCACCCTGTGGAAGGGCACGGGCGTCGAGCAGATCGTCACGTCGGCCACCAACACCTTCGCGGGCGTCCTGACGGGGGTCGACTTCACGATCTCCAAGGTCGAGGCGGATCCCGTCACCCTCACCGTCAAGCGTGACAACGCCGCGTTGACGGCCCTCGCTTCTGGGCTCGTCACCAACCTCTCCACGGTGCTCGCGGAGATCACCTCGCGGACGAAGTCCTCCACCACGACGGACAGCACCGGACGCACCCTCGTCACGGGCGGGATCTTCACCGCCGACAACTCGGTGCGCACCCTCAAGCAGTCCCTCCTCACGGCGGCCTCGGCGCCGGTGGACGGGATCTCGCCGTCGTCGATGGGCATCGTCCTCGGCAAGGACGGCACCTTCACGTTCGACGCGACGATCTTCTCCGCGGCCCTGGCCGCCGACCCCGCGAAGGTCCAGTCCGTCATCAGCGGGATGGCCGCTCGGGTCGCAGAGCTCGCGGACGACCAGTCCGACCCGATCGTGGGCGCACTCTCGCTGAAGATCACCAGTCAGCAGAGCTACGTCAAGGGTCTGGGTGACCAGGTCCTGGGCTGGGACAACCGGCTCGAGCTGCGGCGTGCGGCCCTGGAGAAGAGCTACGCGGGCCTCGAGGTCGCCCTCGGCAAGCTGAACTCCCAGTCCGACTGGCTCACCAGCCAGCTGACCTCGCTGACCGGCAGCAACAACTCGTGACCCGGAACACCAGCATCACCTCCGAGAGGACGTCATGAATCTCGCCCTGACCCGTATCCGGTTCCGGGAGAACGCGATCACGACCGCGGGCCCCCAGCAGATCCTCACGATGCTCTACGACCGCCTGGTGCTCGACCTCGATCGGGCCGCAGCCGCCCAGCGGGCCGGCGACCGCGGCGAGGCAAACAAGCAGCTCGACCACGCGCAGGACATCATCTCGGGGCTCGCCTCGACGCTCGACATCGACGAGTGGTCCGGCGGCCAGAGCCTCATGGACCTGTACATGTACCTCCTCAAGGAGCTGGTCGGCGCCTCGATCGTGGGCGACGCCGATCGGATCGCCGCCTGCAGCACGCTCGTCGTGCCGCTGCGCGACGCCTGGCACGAGGCGGCGGCTGCGGTCGCGGCCGAGGCGCAGACCAACATCCCCACCCAGCGCACCCGGGCGCTCGCCTTCGGCGAGTCCGCGGTGGGCGGTGAGCTCGGCGTGGGATGACCATCGTGATGGCGCGCAAGGTTGCCGCAGTCTCCGCCCCGACGTGGAACGCCGCCTGGTCGGACGCCCTCGCTGAGCTCGAGCTCGGGGTCGAGGAGATCGAGGCCGCGCTGCGCGCCGGTCACTCTCCGGCCGCCACCACCTGGCAGCCCCCCACGAACCTCGGTCAGCTCCCCGCACCGCTGCGGGACCGGGCCCAGGCCCTCGTGAACCGCCAGCTGCACGCCGCACGCGCCCTTGCCGAGGCCGCCGAGCACAGTCGCCGGCACCTGCAGGTGCTCGACCAGGTCCGCGCCACCCCCGAGGCGGCACCGGTCTACCTCGACACCGCGGGCTGACCTCGCTCGCTGAGCAGCCCGAGAAACCGAGAAACCCCGCCGAGAGGGTTACTTTTTCACCCATTTGAGGGAATGGGTGGAATAGCAACCCTCTCGGCGTTGGTGCATCCGGGGGAGGGATGAAACTCCCTCCGGCGGACCTCTTATGCCGGTAGGCGCGCGGCCGATGAGGCCCCTGAGCATGGATTGCTCGCCCCGAAGGCCACGGATCGGCCGAGCACCTGATTTTTGCCAAGGTGGTCTTCCTCGTGTTCGATTCCGTCGCGACTTCAGCGATCAGCAGCGCGCTCGACAGCCTTGCGCTGCGGCAGCGCGTGATCGCGAACAACATCGCCAACATCTCGACGCCCGACTTCCACGCGGGCAAGGTCCAGTTCGAGGACACGCTCGCCGCTGCGGTCAAGGACGGCTCCGGGGACGTCACGGCCACGGTCGCCTCCTCGCTGGAGCCGACCCGTCTGGACGGCAACAACGTCAACCTGGACGAAGAGACGCTGCTCAACGTCGACACGAACCTGCGCTACCAGCTGGCGACCCAAGCGATGGACGGCAAGTTCTCGACCATGCGCATCGCGCTGCGGACGAACTGATGACCATCTTCGGGGCGATCGGCATCGCGAGCACCGGCCTGACCGTGCACCGCAAGTGGCTCGACGCCGTCAGCGACAACCTCGCCAACATGAACAACGCGTCCTCGACCACCGAGGCCGCCTACCAGGCCAAGTACGTCGTCGCGCAGGCCAACGGCGGCGTCTCCGAGCCCGCCGGCGTCTCCGTCACCGGGATCGCCCTGGGCGACGCCGAGGGCCGGGTCGTGTACGAGCCGAACAACCCGCTGGCCGACGCCGAGGGCAACGTGCGCTACCCCGACGTCGACATGGGCAGCCAGATGACCCAGCTGATCATGGCCCAGCGCGGCTACCAGGCCAACGCCGCCGTCGTCGACCGCGCCAAAGAGACCTATATGGCAGCCCTGCAGATCGGACGTTCCTGATGAACATCGCCGCGATTGGCGCAATCTCCGGCGTGGCCGGCACCGGCTATCTCGGCGCGGCCGACGCCGCCGCAGGCGTGCAGACGGCGGGCGGTGCGGCGTTCGGCAACGTGATGACCGCGTCGGTCGACTCGCTGCAGGGCCTGCAGTCGACGTCGGACGCGCTCGCGGTCAAGGCCGTCTCCGGTGACCTCGAGAACGTCCACGACTACACCATCGCCTCGAGCGAGGCGAAGATGACGTTCGAGCTGACCGCGGCCGTCCGCAACAAGGCCGTCGAGGCGTTCTCCGAGATCATGCGGATGCAGGCCTGATGCCCGCCCAGATCACGGGCGCCCTCGGGCGCCTCCAGGCCTTCATCAAGCAGTTCTCCATCGCGCAGCGCACCCTCGGGCTGATCGGGATCGCCGGCGTCGTGCTCGGTGCGATCGCGCTGTCCAGCTACCTCACCAAGCCGACGATGAGCCCGCTGTTCGCGGACGTCTCGACGGCCGACGCGAGCGCCATCGTCGACCAGCTCACCGGCGAGGGCGTGCCGTACGAGCTCACCGACGGCGGCCGCACGATCCTCGTTCCGCAGGACCAGCTGTACGCGATGCGGCTCAAGGCCGCAGCCGCGGGCCTGCCCGCCGCCACCGACGGTGCGGGCTACTCGCTGCTGGACAACATGGGCATGACCGCCTCGGAGTTCCAGCAGACCACGACGTACCGCCGGGCGATGGAGGGCGAGCTCGCCAAGACCATCGGCGCCATGAACGGCGTCGAGGCGGCGACCGTCAAGCTGGCGATGCCCGAGCAGACGGTCTTCGTCTCCGACACCGCGGACCCCACGGCCTCGGTGTTCCTGCAGACCTCGCGCGGCACCACGCTCCAGGCCGAGCAGGTCACCGCGATCGTGCACCTGGTCTCGGCCGGGGTGCAGGGCATGAAGCCCACCGACGTCTCGGTGGTCGACGCCGAGGGGCACGTGCTCTCTGCGGTCGGCGGCCTGCCCGGCGGTGGCATGGGCGACCAGCAGACCTCGGACTACCAGACCCGGGTCGCGGCATCGGTGCAAGCCATGCTCGATCGCGTCGTCGGCGCCGGCAAGGCGGTCGTGACCGTCAACGCCGAGCTCAACCTCGACAACACCGACCTCACGAGCGAGACGTTCACCGCGACGCCCGGTGTCCCGGCGCTGTCGTCGGCGACCACGACCGAGACGTACAGCGGCACGGGCGGTACCGCCGCCGGCGTCCTCGGCCCCGACAACATCGCCGTCCCGGGCGGTGCCGACGGCACCGGCACCTACACCAAGGGCAGCGAGAACCTGAACCCGGCCGTCGACAAGGTCACCGAGCACACCACGACGACGCCCGGCAGCGTCCGACGGCAGTCCGTGTCCGTGGTGGTCGACCAGGATGCCGGCGCCGCGCTCAACATGACCGACCTGACCACGATGGTCACCGTGGCTGCGGGCATCGACACGACGCGCGGCGACAGCGTCGCGGTGTCCCGGATGGCGTTCGACACCACGACCGCCGAGGCCGCCCAGGCGGCGCTCGGAGCGGCGGATGCCGAGGCCAAGGCGGTCGCGCAGATGGACCTGATCAAGCAGGGCGCCATCGCGGGCGCGATCCTGCTGCTGCTCCTCATCTCGTTCGTCATCGCCAAGCGGAAGTCCGGCAAGGCGCGCCGCGAGGCGCTCGACCTCGGCGAGCTGCAGATGGTGAACGAGACCCCGATGCTGCCGTTCGGGGGCCTCGAGACGCTCGCGCTCATCCCCGCGGCGCCCCAGATCGACGAGGCCGCGGTCAAGCGGGCCGAGATCGGCAACCTTGCCGAGGACCAGCCCGCCGAAGTGGCCGACCTGTTGCGCGGCTGGCTCCAGACGGGCAACAAGCGATGACCGTCGCCACCGTCCCGACGTCGTACTCGGCGAACCTCACCGGGACCCAGAAGGCCGCCATCGTGCTCCTGCAGCTCGGTCGGGAGCGGGCCGCCCGCATCATGGCCCGGCTCAGCGAGGCCGAGATCGACGACATCACTGCCGAGATCGTCCGGCTCGAGAACCTCGACCCCCGGATCGCCGACAGCGTGATGGAGGAGTTCCACGCGGTCTCGATCACCGGGCCGACCCTGATCGCACGCGGCGGCATGGGCTACGCCCAGCAGCTGCTCGAGGCGTCGCTCGGGCCGGACCGCGCCCGGGCCGTCATGGACCGGCTGTCCACCGTGATGGCGGGCCAGCCGTTCGAGTTCCTGCAGAACGCCGACGCCCGGCAGGTGCTCTCGCTGCTGTCCGGCGAGCACCCGCAGACGGTCGCGCTCGTGCTCGCGCACCTGCGTCCGGAGCACGCCTCGGCGATCCTCGCCGGGCTGCCCGCGGTCACCCAGGGGGAGGTCGCCCATCGCATCGCCCTGATGGAGCGCGCCTCGCCCGACGTCGTCGCCGTCGTCGCCGAGAACCTGATGCGCAAGGCGTCGTCGGTCCTCACCCCCCAGGAGACGTCCGCCGTCGGCGGCGTGCAGCCCCTGGTCGAGATCATCAACCGGGCCGACCCGGGCACCGAGAAGCAGATCCTCGAGGGGCTCGAGGCCCGCGACAAGGCGTTGGCCGAAGAGGTCCGCAGCCGGATGTTCGTCTTCGGCGACATCGTGCTGCTCGAGGACCGTGCCGTGCAGCTCGTGCTGCGCTCGGTCGAGGGTGCGGTGCTGTCGGTCGCGCTCAAGGGCACGTCCCCCGAGGTGCAGGACAAGATCCTCACGAACCTGTCCGAGCGGGCCCGCGAGAACATCGTCGAAGAGATGGAGCTGCTCGGCCCGACCCGCATGTCCCAGGTCGAGGAGGCGCGCGCCGGCATCGTCCAGGGCATCCGCCACCTCGAGGAGAGCGGGCAGATCGTCATCCGCCGCGACGGCGAGGACGAATATGTCTAGCCCGACGCGGTTCCGCCCGTCGCCGGTCGGCGGCGTGCTCGAGGCGCAGGCCGACGCCGGTTCCGAGGCGGCGCGGGCTGCCGGCTGGGCCGCGGGCTGGGCTGCCGGCTCGCGGGCCGCGGCCGAGGCCGCCGCCGGTCAGCGCCGGACGCTCGACGAGGTCGAGCGCGTCGCGGAGCTCGCTCGCGGCGCCCGCGCCCAGGCGGCGCTGGTCGTGCTGCGGCGGGCCGCCGAGGCGATCTCGGCGCAGGTCGTCCCCGTGGTCACCGAGGTCACCGACCTCCTGGACGACGGCGTCGTCGCGCTCGCCGAGGCGGTGCTCGGCCGCGAGCTGGCCGGGTCCGACGACGGCGCGCGGCTCGCCCTGGCGCGCGCGCTCAGCCTCCCGGCCGAGGTGGGCGTGCACACCGTGCGCCTGCACCCGCTGGACCTGACCGTGCTGCTCGAGGCGGGCGTCCTTGCCGACCTGCCCGTGGGTGTCGAGCTGGTCGCCGACCGCACGCTGTCTCCCGGCGACGCGGTCGCCCAGTTCCCCGACGGCTTCCTCGACGCGCGGATCAGCGCGGCGGTCGCCCGTGCGCGGCGCGCCCTCGAGGAGCTGCGATGACCGCCGGCCTGCTCGCCCCCGCGTCGTCGCGCTGGGACCTCGCGCTCGCCGCGGCCCGGCCCGAGCGTGTGGGCACCGTGCGCACCGTCATCGGCCTCGCGATCGAGGTCGCCGGCCTGGACTGCGCCGTCGGCGGCCTGGTCGAGATCGGCGAGCCCACCCTGGCCGGTGCGCGCGCAGGGACTCCCGGCGGGACCGTGCTCGCCGAGGTCGTCGCGACCACGCGCGACCTCGCGCGCTGCATGCCGCTCTCCAACGTCCACGGCCTGCGCACCGGTGCACCGGTCCGCAGCCTCGGTCGCCCCATGACCGCGCCCGTCGGCCGCGGGCTGCTCGGGCGCATCCTCGACGGCATGGGCCGCCCGATCGACGGCCGCGGCCCGCTGCGCGCGAGCGGCCAGGTCGCCGTCGACGCCGCCGCGCCGGGCGCGCTCACCCGGGCCCGGATCACCCAGCCGTTGAGCCTCGGCGTCAAGGTCATGGACACGCTCACGACCGTCGGCCGCGGTCAGCGCCTGGGCCTGTTCGCCGGGTCCGGCGTCGGCAAGTCCAGCCTGCTGTCGATGATCGCGCGCGGTACCGACGCCGAGCTGACCGTCATCTCGCTGGTCGGTGAGCGTGGCCGTGAGGTCCGCGAGTTCATCGAGGACGACCTCGGCCCCGAGGGGCTCGCGCGGTCCGTCGTCGTCGTCGCCACGTCCGACGAGCCCGCGCTGGTGCGCCTGCGCTCGGCCTTCCTCGCGACCCGGATCGCCGAGTCGTTCCGCGACGAGGGCGCCGACGTCGTGCTGATGATGGACTCCCTCACCCGCGTCGCCATGGCTCAGCGCGAGATCGGCCTGTCCGTCGGCGAGCCGCCCGCGACCCGCGGCTACCCGCCGAGCACGTTCTCGCTGCTCGCCCGGCTGCTCGAGCGCGCCGGCACCGGACCGACCGGGTCGGTCACCGGCCTCTACACCGTGCTGGTGGACGGCGACGACCACAACGAGCCGATCGCCGACGCCGCCCGCTCGATCCTCGACGGGCACATCGTGCTCGACCGCAAGCTCGCCGTCGCCGGGCACTTCCCGTCCGTCGACGCGCTCGCCTCGATCTCCCGGGTCGCCGGCCGGGTCACCACGCCCGAGCAGCGGCGCCTGTCGACGGTGCTGCGCCGGGTCATGGCCGCGCGGCGCCAGGCCCAGGACCTGCTCGACGTCGGCGCGTACGCCGTCGGGACCAACCCGCTGGTCGACGCCGCCGTCACGCACGCCGACGCGATCGACCACTTCCTGCGCCAGGGCATGGACGAGCAGATCCCGGCCGCCGACTCCTGGCAGCAGCTCGGCGGCCTCGTCGCCCGGCTGGGGGTGTCCTGATGGAGCGCGCGTTCCGGCTCGCCGGCCTGCTGCGCCTGCGCAAGCTGCAGGAGGACCAGGCCGCGGCGCTCCTCGCTCAGGCGAACGCCGGCCTGCGGGTGACCGAGGCGCACCGGCACGGCACGCAGCTCGCCCTCGCCCGCCACACCCTGCCCGACGGCGACCAGCGGGTCTTCGCTACGGCCATCGCCGGGCGCGCCTCGCTCGGGGGGCTGCTCGTCGAGGCGACCACGGCCGTCGACGGGGCACGCGAGCGGGTCGTCCTCGACACCGGTGCCTGGTCGGCTGCGCGCTCGCTCTCTGTCGGGCTCGAGAAGCTCGAGGACAAGCACCGGGTCGTCGTCAACCGCGAGGACGAGCGGGTCGAGCAGATCGTGCTGGACGAGATCGCCTCGCGCCGCGCCCACGCCGGGACGGGCGCGGCTGGCTCGGCCACCGGCGACCGTCGGGCTACCGGCGACCGTCGTGCGACCGAGACGGCGGTGCGGCGATGAGCGGGATGATCGACGTGCAGGCCCGGATCGGCGAGATCCAGGGGTTCATGACGGCGGTGCGCGCGCAGAATGCCGCGACCACGACCGTCTCCGCAACCACGGGCGCGTCGTCGACCACCTCGACGTCGGCGACCGAGACCAGCTTCGCCGAGGCCCTCATCGCGAGCCTGAGCCTCGGCGCGACCACGGCCGCGGGATCGACGACCGCGGGATCGACGACCGCTGCGGCCGGCACGGGATCGGCGTCCGGCCAAGGGCTCGTCGACGCCGCGATGGCGTACGTCGGGGTCCCGTACGTCTGGGGTGGCGAGAACCCGGCGACGGGGCTCGACTGCTCCGGTCTCGTGCAGCGGGCGATGGCCGACCTCGGCGTCGACGTCCCCCGGGTCGCGCGGGACCAGGCCACGCTCGGCACCGCCGTCGCGTCGCTCGACGCGGCCAAGCCGGGCGACCTGCTCATCTTCGACGGCGGTTCCCACATCGGCATCTACCTGGGTGACGGCCGGATGATCGACGCACCCAAGCCGGGCAAGTCCGTCGCGGTCCGCGACGTGTTCGAAACCCCGACGGCGATCCGTCGGGTGCTGCCGGAGGCCTCGGCCGCGAGTGCCGTCTCCGCGACCGCGGCCGTCACCGACGCGGGGACCTCGTCCCTGACCACCGACGCGGGGACCTCGTCCCTGACCAGCGCCGTCGACCTACAGCGCTATGCCCTGACCATGATGAGCGAAGGGGTGGCCGCATGAGCCTCCAGACCACGACGGCCGTTCCGTCCCGCACCGACTCCGCGGCGCTGCGCTCCGGCGCGGCGGGGAGCCGGGACCGGACGAGCGGGTCCTCGAGCCAGTTCGCGGAGCTGCTCGATTCGGCCGTCGATGCGCAGCCGGCCGAGGCGCGGTGGGCGGAGGTCCGCCGGACGGCCACTCGGCGGTCCGAGGCCCAGCGGTCCGAGGCGCAGCGGTCCGACGCCCAGCGATCGGATGCTCGGGCAGACGCCCAGCGGTCCGCGAGTCAACGCCTGGACAGCCGACAGCTCGACGCGCAGCGCTTCGACGCCCGGCGGCTCGACGCGCGCCAGCACGAGGCCCAGCGGTCGGAGCCGACGTCGTCCACCGTCGAGCGGGCCTCGACCGCCGCGGCTTCCGGGCCGACGGCGTCTGGCGACGGTGCGTTCGCACCGACGTCGGCGCGCACGTCCGGCGCGGGCACGGCGACCGGCTTGACGGACGACCAGGCCGTCGACGAGCAGGGCGCACCCGCGCAAGCCGCCGGCACCGGGTCGCTCGCGGCCCAGGCCCTGGCCGCTCAGGCGCTGGCTGCCCAGACGATCGCCGCGCAGACCGTCGCGGCGCAGAACACGGCCGCTCAGACACTCGCCGCACAGAGCGCCGCCGCGCAGACCCTCGCCGCTCAGGCGGCTGCTGCCCAGGCCGGCCTGGTGCAGCCCACCGCCCTTGCCGCCGCCGCGGCCATCGCTGGCACCACCGGCACCGCGACGGTCGGCGGTCTCCCCGCCGGCACGCCGGCCACCGGCGCACCGGCCGCCGACCCGACGATCGCCGTCGGCGACCCGCAGGCCACCGGGACCCCCGCACCGGGCGCCCCGGGGACCGCGGCGGGCGACGCCGCGGCCGGGGTCACGGGACAGGCGGCCACCGGGAACGACGCGGGAAGCGCGGGGAACGGTGCTGCAGGGAACGGCGCGGGGAACCCCTCCGCCGGCCAGGACGCTGCGGGTCAGGGCGCCGCGGGTCAGGGTGCTGCGGGCCGGGCCGGTTCGGAGCGTTCGCTCGCGACCGCCGCCGCCGGCGAGCCCGCCGCGATCGCGCCCACGCCGGCACTCGCCGCACCCACGCCCCAGGTCGCGCCGTCGTCGGCCGTGATCGACGCTGCGGCGGCGGTCGCAGCGCTCGGCGACTCGGCGACCGCACCGCTGCCGGCGGTCGCGCCGGTCGGCGGAGCCGCCCCGGTCGCCGCCCCGGCCGCGTCCACACCGGTTCCGCTCGCCAGCCCGCTCCCCGAGCGTCCGGTGGCCACGCAGCTCGCCGGCCCGATCGCCTCCCTGCGCACCGCGGGCGACGGCGAGCACGTCATGGTCATCCGGGTCTCGCCCGACACCATCGGCCCGGTGCGCGTTCTCGCGCACATCGGAGCCGACGGCGTCCGGATCGAGCTGCTCGGCGGGACGGACGCCGCCCGGGACGCGCTGCGCGCCGCGCTGCCCGACCTGCGCCGCGACCTCGCCGGCGTCGGGCTGCAGGCGAACCTGTCGCTCGGTGCGGCGGGGTCGGACCAGCCGGGCACCGGGAGCGGCAACGGCCTCGGGCTCGGCGGGCGCGACCCCAGTGGCCAGCCGGACCGCGGAGCCGGATCCGACCGGCCGACCCCGGGAGGGGCCCGCGCCGCGGCCGGTGCCGCGTCCCCGACCGAGCCCCCAGGGCCACGCTCCAGCCGCCTCGACATCACGGTGTGACACCCGATGACCCCCGACCTGCCACGAACCCGCACCACCGACGAGCTGGAGAACCACCCATGAGCATCGAGTCGATCACGGCGGCGAGCGCCGGCAGCACCCTGACCAGCACCGTCGTCGGCGGCGGGCTGTACGCCGGCGCCGAGAAGGCGATCGAGGCGTCCAGCGGCACGATGGACAAGCAGGCGTTCCTCGAGCTGCTGGTCACCCAGCTGCGCAACCAGGACCCGAGCTCGCCGATGGACTCCAACGCCCTCATGGCCCAGACGACGCAGATGGCGTCGATGGAAGCCCTCACCGAGCTGTCGACCACGTCACGCGAGAGCTTCGCGCTGCAGATGCGGGTCGCCGCGACGGCCATGGTCGGGCAGAACGTCAGCTACACCAGCGGAACCGAGACCCTCACCGGCGCGGTGACGTCCGTGTCGTTCGCGGGCTCCGTGCCGATGGTCACCGTCGGCGGCAAGGAGATCCCGCTCGACTCCATCTCGACCATCAGCGCCACGACCGTCACCCCCACCCCGGCCGCCTGACCACCTTTCCCCTCAAAGGAGATCCACCATGCTTCGCTCCCTCTTCTCCGGCATCAGCGGCCTCAAGGCCCACCAGACGATGCTCGACGTGGCCGGCAACAACATCGCCAACGTCAACACCACCGGCTTCAAGTCCTCGCAGACGCAGTTCCAGGACACGCTGTCCCAGGTGCTCACCAACGCCGGCGCGGCGGCGCCCGGCGTCGGCGGGACCAACCCGGCCCAGGTCGGGCTCGGCGTGCGCGTCGCGGGCATCACGACCAACTTCTCCCAGGGTGCGGCCCAGCTCACCAACCGCAGCACCGACATGATGATCAACGGGGACGGCTTCTTCACCCTGCGCAGCGGGAACGAGCAGTTCTTCACCCGCGCGGGCTCGTTCAACTTCGACTCCCTCGGCCAGCTGGTCACGCCCGACGGCGCGCTCGTGCAAGGCTGGGCCGCGGTGGACGGGGTGGTCAACCCGAACGGCCCGCTCACCGACATCAAGCTGCCGATCAGCACGCTGATGGGCGCCGAGGCGACCAAGACGGCGACCTACGTCGGCAACCTGCCCTCCGACGCGCTGGACGGCTCCGCGCCGCTGGTCAAGTCGATCGACGTGTACGACTCCCTCGGCAACACGCGCAGCCTCAAGCTCACGTTCACGAAGGCGGCCGGCGATTGGAGCGTCGCGGCGACCGACGGCACGGCGACGTTCCCCGTGGCGCCGGCCACGGGTCTGGTCACCTTCGACCCCGCCACGGGCGCGATCCTCACGCCGACCACGTTCACGATCGGGACGGCACCGGATGACGTCGCCGTCGACCTGTCCGCCCTGACCGGCTTCGCCGGGCTGAGCACGGTCGCGGCCGTGGCCCAGGACGGACAGGGGGCCGGGAACCTGCAGTCGTTCTCGCTGTCCCCCGACGGCACGCTCCTCGGGTCGTTCAGCAACGGGCTCAAGCAGGCCATCGGGCAGCTGTCGATGGCCACGTTCACCAACCCGACCGGTCTGGAGAAGGCCGGTGGCTCGATGTACCGCACCACGGTCAGCTCGGGCATCGCCCAGGTCGGCGTCGCGGGCACCGGCGGGCGCGGCAAGCTCGCGGGCGGCTCGCTCGAGATGTCGAACGTCGACCTGTCGGCCGAGTTCACGAACCTGATCATCGCCCAGCGCGGTTTCCAGGCGAACTCCCGCGTGATCACGACGTCGGACGAGCTCCTCCAGGAGCTCGTCAACCTCAAGCGCTGAGCCGGTTCGTCGGCGGCGTTCGCCGCCCGACGCTCGACGCTCGCCGCCCGCCAGCCCCGTCCGGCCGGCGCACCGAACTCACGATTTGCGAGAGTTCGGTGCGCCGGCCGCGCAGTTTCCTCTGGAAAGCGGGGGAGGGGGTCGGTGCGGGGTGGGGCGGGGGTCGGGGGGGGTGAAGCGGTGCAGTCAGGGGCGGTGGAACGCTCACACCGTCGGCCTTCGGGTCGATGAGGAACGTACAGGGCCCATGGATGGGCCTGGAGGATCGACCCAGGGATGGCCACCGTGATTATCGTGACGCGCCTCAACGGCACGCAGTTCGCGATCAACCCCGATCTGCTTCAGCGCATCGACAGCACCCCGGACACGATCCTCACGCTCGTGGACGGCACCAAGTTCATCGTGACTGAACCGATGGCGGAGGTCATCGACCTGATCACGACCTACCGTGCGACCCTCGTGGCCCGCGCGCAGGACGTGCAGCAGCACCTCGGCCTGCACAGCGCCCCGGACCTCCCTGACGACGACGAGCCGCTCGCGCCGCCCGTCCAGCTGTACCCCCGGCAGCTCTGATGGATCCCGCCACGATCATCGGGATCGTCGTCTCGTTCGGCGCGGTCCTCGCCTCCATCATCATGGAGGGCTCGAGCCCGATGTCCGTCATCCTGCCGCCTCCGATGATCCTCGTGATCGGCGGCACCCTGGGTGCCGGTCTGACCGGCAGCACGCTCAAGGACGTCAAGCGGGCGTTCGGTTCGTTGCCCAAGGCGTTCACGCTCAAGCTGCCCAAGCCCGAGGCCACGATCGACACCCTCGTCAACCTCGCCGACCGCGCCCGGCGCGAGGGCCTGCTCGCCCTCGAGGACGCGGCCAAGGAGATCGACGACGAGTTCCTCAAGTCCGGCCTGCAGGCCGCGATCGACGGCACCGATCCCGAGGACCTCCGGATGATCCTCGACGACAAGATCGCGACCAAGCGCGCGCAGGACCGCACCTCGTCGAAGTTCTTCGCCGACCTCGGCGGCTATGCCCCCACGATCGGCATCATCGGTACGGTCGTCTCGCTGGTCCACGTGCTCGAGAACCTGTCGTCGCCCGACCTGCTCGGCCCCCTGATCGCCGCGGCGTTCGTCGCCACCCTGTGGGGCCTGCTCACGGCGAACCTGTTGTGGCTGCCGCTCTCGGCGCGCCTCAAGCGGGCGTCCGACCTCGAGTGCCAGCAGATGGAGGTCGCGGTCGAGGGGCTGCTCGCGGTCCAGGCCGGCGCCAACCCGCGGCTCGTCGGCGAACGCCTGCGCAGCTTGCTGCCGGTCGAGCCGGGCAAGGCGAAGAAGGCTGCAGCATGAGCGGCCGGAAGCCCAAGGTCCACGAGGAGGAGCACGAGAACCACGAGCGGTGGGCCGTCAGCTACGCGGACATGATGACCGTGCTCGTCGGCCTGTTCATCGTGATGTACGCCATGAGCCAGGTCGACCAGACCAAGTTCGAGGCCCTCGCCGGCTCGCTCGCCGCGGGCTTCGGCAACGCCTCGCCCACGGTCCTCACGGGTGCGTCCGGCATCATGAAGGACGCCGGCGCCGTGCCGGCGAGCATCAAGCCGGCCGGCGAGACGAACCCGATCGCCCCCGCGGCCGAGCTCACGGAGGACGCGCAGAACCTTGTCGACGCCCGCGCCGAGCTCGCGCGTCTCGAGGCGATGCGGGACCAGATCGAAGCGAACCTCGTGGCCGCGGGCGTGGGCCAGCAGGTCAGCTACGGGATCGACTCGCGCGGCCTGATCGTCGGCCTGATCGCCAACGACTTCTTCTTCGAGACCGGAAGCGCCGTCCTCAAGCCGGCGGCGCAGACCGTGCTCAACGCGACCGGCCCTGCCATCTCGTCCATCCCGGACGAGATCTCGGTCGAGGGGCACGCCGACGCGATCCCCATCTCTGGTCGGTACCCGACGAACTGGGAGCTCTCGGCCGACCGGGCGACCCAGGTGCTGCGCCACCTGGTCGAGGTCGACGGGATCGCGGGCAGCCGGATCTCGGCGGTCAGCTTTGGCGACGCCCGACCCTTGACCAGCACCGACGGGAGCGACTCGCTCGCCATCAACCGCCGGGTCGACCTGGTCATCCGCAGCCCCTTGGCCGAACCGGTACGCGCCCTGCTACCAATCGTGATCGCAGCGAACGAAGGATGACAACGCCATGAGTGAGCAACGGGTGATCTCCAGCTCCAAGCGCCCCATCGGTGGGATCCGTGAGTCCAAGGTCGCAGAAGCAGCGCCCGCGGACACCAAGAAGAAGAAGAAGAGCGGGAAGAAGCCGAAGAAGCTCGTCCTGATCATCGGGGCGGCGGTCGCGGTCCTCGCCGTCGGCGGCGCGGCCTACTTCTTCCTGCTCAAGCCCGGCGGCGAGCCGGCCGCGGAGCCTGCGCCCGTTCCCGGCGCGGTCGTTTCGGTCGAGGCCGTGAGCATCAACCTTTCCGACGGTCACTACCTTCGCCTCGGCCTCGGCCTGCAGCTGACCGCCGACGTCGGCGAGGAAGCGCCGGACACCTCGAAGGCCCTCGACCACGCGATCGCCCTGTTCTCCGGGCACACCGTCGAGGAGGTCTCCGACCCGGTGACCCGCGAGGCGCTCAAGGCCGAACTTGTCAGCGAGCTCGCCGAGGCGTACGAGGGCGAGGTGATGGACGTCTATCTGACCGACTTCGTCACCCAGTGAGGTGATACCCGACCGGCACGGATGCCGGTAGTTCACGGCGCCATGGAGGGCGCCACATCGATCCCGCGTCTCATCGGGATGCCACCACCGTCGCAAGGACGAGCCGACCGGTTCCTCACAACCGCGCGACCGCGGCCGATCAGAGTTTCGTGACGGTCCAGGACACGAAGCAGACGCGCAAACGGCGCGGCAACACCGGCCCCCCGCAGCCGTACGACTTCCGTCGACCGATGACCCTGGTGCGCGAGCACGGCCGGGTCCTCGAGATGGCATTCGAGAACTTCTCCCGCCAGTGGGGAAACCAGCTCTCGGCACGCCTGCGCACCCTCGCGACAGTCTCGATCGACTCGGTCACGATGCGCTCCTACGAGGAGTACGTCCGCTCGCTCCCGCAGCAGACCGTGATGCTCATGTGCACGGTGGAGCCGAGCCGCGCGACCGCCGTCGTCCAGATCCCCAGCGGGATGACGATGAGCTGGGTCGACTTCCTGCTCGGCGGGCCGGGCATGGTGATCGGCGACGCCGAGCGGGAGCTCACCGAGATCGAGTTCCAGCTCGTCCGCGACCTCCTGCAGCTCTCGCTCGGGGACTTCTCCTACGCGTTCGCCGGGATCATGCCGATGACGGTCGACGTGCGGACGGTGCAGTACAGCCCGCAGTTCGTCCAGGCCGTCGCGGCCTCGGCGCCCGTCATCGTCGCGACCTTCACGATGCACGTCGGTGACCTCGAGGACACCACGACGATGATGCTGCCGGCCGACGTCGTGCTCGCGGGCCTGCGCGCCGGCGACGACACCGACAGCCGGACGTCCGCCGAGCTCGCCGCTCACGACAACGCGCTCGCGCGGCTCACCGCCGGCGTGGGCCTGGTCCCGGTCCCGGTCGCCGTGCGGTTCACCCCGATGACGGTGCGCCCGTCCGACGTCGTCGGCCTCGTGGTCGGCGACGTCGTCCGCCTGGGCCATCCCGCCACTCGCCCCCTCGATGTCGTCGTCGACGGCGTCGTTCTCGCCCGGGCCGCTGCCGGGACCCAAGGCACGCGCCTCGCGTGTGTCGTCGTGACCTCCGAGGAGACCTCCTGATGTTCGCCCCCACCCTTGCTCCCGAGGCCCGCGCCGCCGCCGAGCTGCTCGTCAGCCTGCTGCCGTCGACCGTCCCGCTGACGGTCGCGCCGCTCGATCCGGCCCGGGGCCCCGGACCCGAGGCGGCTGCCGTGGTGTCGACGTTCGTCGGGGCCAGCAGCGTCGAGCTCATCCTCGTCGCCGAGACCGCGGTCGCGGAGTCCCTCGCGGGCGCCGGCGGCACCCCGATCTCGCTCGCCGACGCGCTGCGCCCCGCCCTCGAGGCCGCCGCCGTGGCGTTCGGTCCGGGCGTGCTCGACGTGGCCGAGATCCGCCCCGTCGGCGCAGACCTCGTCGGGGAGGGCCTGACGGCCTTCGCTCTCCTGGCCGACGGCGTGCCGCAGGCCTGGTTCGGGGTCCGCAACCGCACGCGCGAGGCCACCGTGCCGCACCAGCGCGACCCGCGTCAGCGCACCGACCTGCGCCTGCTGTACGACGTCGAGATGACGCTCACCGCCGAGATCGGCCGCACCCGCCTGCCCGTCCGACAGGTCCTCGAGCTGATCCCGGGATCGGTGCTCGAGCTCGACCGTGCCGCCGGATCGCCCGCGGACATCATGGTCAACGGCCGACTGATCGCCCGCGGCGAGGTCGTCGTCGTCGACGAGGACTACGGGATCCGCATCACGGAGATCATCTCGGCCGACCAAGCCTCAGCCTGATGTCCGTCGCGTTGCTGGGCCTGCGGGTGGTGCTCGCCCTCGCCTGCGTGCTCGCCCTCATCTGGCTCGCGAGCCGCAAGCTCTCGGGGATGTCGGGACTCGGCAAGCCGCGCTCGATCCCGCTGACGGTGCTCGGCCGGCAGTCGCTCGGCAAGGGCTCCGGCATCGCGCTCGTCGAGGTCGCCGGGCGCGTGCTGCTGCTCGGGGTCGGCGAGCAGGGCGTGCGGGTCCTCACCGAGATCGACGTGCCCGCCCCCGCGCCGGTGCCGACCCCCCTGGCGGGCGACTCCTCGGTGCTCGTGACCTCCTCCGTCGTCGCGGACGACGCGACCTACGTGCTTCGCGAGGAGATCGACCTGGCGACGCTGGTCGGCCCCTACCCGGACGGACCGCTGGTCGGGGAGCTGGTCAGCCCGCACGCCGACGGGTCCGACCGGCTCGCGGACGACGTGCCCGCGGACGATCAGGTGCTCCCGACGACCGTGGTGGACCCGGCCGGGCTGGCGCACCTCGCCGGCCTCGCCGCGTCGTCGAGCGCGCGCGGCGCCAGCGCGCTGCACGGCTCGATCCTGTCGCTCGACACCTGGCGGCGGGCGGTCGACGTCGTCCAGCAGCGCACGGTGCGCCGATGAGCGGCGCATCGCCGACCCCGCACCTGCTGCGGGTCGGTCTCGCGGTCGCCGGGGTCGCGGTCCTGCTCGCGCTCGCGGGCGCCGCACCCGCGACCGCCGCACCCACGGCGGCGGCACCCACGATCGCCGCACCCGCGACCGCCGTCGGGCATGCGACCGCGGCACCTGCCACCGTCGTCGCGCTGAGGGCGACCGTGATCCTGCCCGCCGCTCCGGGTGATCCCGTGGACCCGACCGCCCCGGTCGACCCCAACGCGCCCGCCGCGGACCCGTCCGTCACGGTCGACCTCAACGGCGTGAACGGCACCCCGAGCAGCTCGATCACCGTGCTGCTCGCGCTCACCGTCCTGTCGGTGGCCCCGTCGCTGCTGCTGATGATGACGGCCTTCACCAAGATCTTCGTGGTGCTCGCCCTCACGCGGAACGCGCTCGGCCTCACCGGCGTGCCGCCCAACCAGATCCTCGCCGGGCTCGCACTGTTCCTCAGCCTGTTCATCATGGCGCCGGTGCTGTCCGAGGTGAACACGGTCGGGCTGCAGCCCTACCTCAACGGCAGCGCGACCTTCTCGCAGGCCGTCGACGTCGGTCAGGAGCCCCTGCGCGAGTTCATGCTCAAGCAGACCCGCGAGGAGGACATCGCGCTGATGACCCGCGCGGCGGACCTGCCCAACCCCGAGGACGCGGAGTCCGTCTCGACCCTCACGCTCATCCCGGCGTTCATGCTCTCCGAGCTGCGCAGCGCGTTCATCATCGGGTTCGTCATCTTCGTGCCGTTCCTGGTGATCGACCTG
Organism: Pengzhenrongella frigida; assembly: GCF_004168625.1. Lineage (GTDB taxonomy): Bacteria > Actinomycetota > Actinomycetes > Actinomycetales > Cellulomonadaceae > Pengzhenrongella > Pengzhenrongella frigida. The sequence goes on along the minus strand of NZ_SDWW01000044.1, from coordinate 10,495 downwards.
GTGGTCTCCTCGTCGCTGATGGCGATGGGCATGATGATGCTGCCGCCGACGATGATCGCGCTGCCGTTCAAGCTGCTGCTGTTCGTGCTCGTCGACGGGTGGGGCCTGATCATCACGGCCCTGGTCGGCAGCTATACGGCGACGGGTTGAGCCGTGGACACCAATGCCGTTCTCGACATCGGGCTCGACGCCCTCGTCCTCGCCGCCAAGCTGTGCGCTCCGGTGCTCATCACCGCGCTCGTGGTGGGCCTCGCGGTCTCGCTGCTGCAGTCCGTCACCCAGGTGCAGGAGGTCACGCTCAGCTTCGTGCCGAAGGCGCTCGCGGTCGGGGTCGTGCTGCTCGTGACCGGGCACTGGATGATCGCGGAGGTCGTCAGCTTCACCGAGGAGCTCTTCAGCCGCATCCCGACCCTGCTCAGCGGCGGCTGACATGACCTTCGCCCTGCCGTGGGTCGGGCTCGAGTCGGTGATGCTGGCCGGGGTCCGGATCGTGACGTTCCTCATCATCGCCCCACCGTTCGCCCACCGCGGGATCCCCAACACCGTCCGGGTGATGCTCGCCCTCGCCCTGGCGCTGCTCATCGCGCCGCGCGCCCGGGCGGCGTCCGACCCGACCGACGTCGCCGCGTTCGTCGGCCAGCTCCTCATGCAGGTCCTGATCGGCGCCGCCCTCGGGTTCCTCGTCGCGCTGGTGTTCGCCGCGCTGCAGTCCGCCGGCGGGCTGATCGACCTGCTGGCCGGGTTCCAGATGTCGCAGGCCTATGACCCGATGGGCCAGTTCAGCGGTGCGCAGTTCGCCCGGCTCTACCAGCTGACGGCGATCGTCCTTCTCTTCGCCTCGGACGGGTACCAGATCGTCATCCTCGGGCTGGTCCGCACGTTCGACGTGCTGCCGCTCGGCATGTCGCTCGACCTCGCGGCCATGGCCGCGTCCAGCACGGCCGGGCTCACCGCGATGTTCGTCGCGACGCTGCAGATCGCGGGCCCGCTCGCCGTCGTCCTCTTCCTGGCCGACGTCGGCCTCGGTCTGCTCACGCGCGTCGCCCCGGCGCTGAACGCGTTCGCGCTCGGCTTCCCGCTGAAGATCCTGCTGACCCTGATGCTGGCCGGCACCGCGTTCGTCGCGCTGCCGCAGCTGGTCTCGCACCTCACGGGCGAGGCCATGACCACGTTGATGGGGGTGTCCGGATGAGCGGCGACGCCGGCGACAAGTCCCACAAGGCCACCCCGAAGCGCATGAAGCAGCTGCGCCACGACGGTGCGCTGCAGCGGTCGCAGGACCTGTCCGCGTGGCTCGGCATGGGGGTGGCGGCGATGACGCTGTCCGCCGTGCTCGCGACCGGGACCGCGAACGCGGTCCAACAGCTCACGGTGGTGCGCGCGATCATCGCCAACCCGGACCCGGCCGTGGCCGTCCAGGCGCTCTTCGACGGTACGACGACGATCCTGCCGGCCATCGCGCCGCTGCTCGTCGTCGTCGTGATCGCCGCCATCGGTGGCTCCGCGGCGCAGGGCGGCATCTACTTCTCGACGAAGAAGCTCAAGCCCACGTTCAAGCAGTTCAACCTGGTCAAGGGCCTCAAGCGCGTGTTCGGCGGGCAGGCCTGGTGGCAGGGCCTCAAGGCGCTGCTCAAGACGATCGTCGTGGCCGGGGTCCTGTTCGTCACCGTCAAGAACATCACCCCGATGCTGCTGACGTCCGGCGGGCTGTCCCTGCACCAGGTCCTCGACCTCGCCGCCGGCGGCGTCGCCGACCTGATGCGCACCGCCGTCGCCGCGGGCCTGATCCTCGCGGTGTTCGACATCCTCGTGATCCGGAAGACGAACCGGAAGCAGACGATGATGAGCACCCAGGAGATCAAGCAGGAGAGCAAGTCGAGCGAGGGTGACCCGCTGCTCAAGGGCGCGATCCGGTCCAAGCAGCTGGCGATGAGCCGCAACCGCATGATGGCGGCGATCGCCACGGCCGACGTCGTGCTCGTCAACCCCACCCACGTCGCCGTCGCGCTCAAGTACGAACCCGGGCACGGCGCCCCGCGGGTGGTGGCCAAGGGTTCCGGCCACGTCGCCGCCCGCATCCGCGCGGAGGCCACGGCCAAGCGCGTGCCGATGGTCGCGGACGTGCCGCTCGCGCGGGCGCTGAACGCGGCCTGCAAGCTCGGCCAGGAGGTGCCCGAGGACCTGTTCGTCCAGGTCGCCAAGATCCTCGCGTTCGTCATGTCGCTGCGCCGCCGCGGTGCCGCCCAGGGCGTGCACACCGTCCCGGACCGGAGGGCCGCGTGACCTTCCCCCGGCCACCGCTGAGCCCCCCGGGCCACGCGATCCCCCCGCCCGCCCGGCACGCGCGCCCTGCCAGCCCCGCACGCCCCGCCAGCCCCGCCCGAGCCACCAGGCCCACCCGAACGAGGACGAGTCGATGAAGAACACGAACATTGCCGGGCTCGCGGTCCCCGCCGGCGTCGTCGGCATCGTCATGCTGCTCGTGGTGCCGATCCCCGCGCAGCTGCTCGACCTGCTGATCATCGTCAACATCATCGGCTCGCTCGTGATCCTGCTGACGTCCATGTACGTCAAGCGGCCGCTCGACTTCTCGATCTTCCCGTCGTTGCTGCTCGTCGCCACGCTGTTCCGGCTCGGGCTCAACGTCGCCTCGACCCGGCTGGTGCTGCGCGACGGGTACGCGGGGGAGGTCATCGAGGCGTTCGGGCACTTCGTCGTGGGCGGCTCGCTCGTGATCGGCCTCGTGATCTTCATGATCCTGGTCGTCATCCAGTTCGTCGTGATCACGAACGGCGCCGGGCGCGTGGCCGAGGTCGGGGCCCGGTTCACCCTGGACGCCATGCCCGGCAAGCAGATGGCGATCGACGCCGACCTCAACTCGGGGCTCATCGACGAGGACACCGCGCGCCGGCGCCGGGCCGACGTCGGCGCCGAGGCGGACTTCTACGGCGCGATGGACGGTGGGTCCAAGTTCGTCAAGGGTGACGCGATCGCCGGCATCATCATCACGCTGATCAACCTCATCGGCGGATTCGTCATCGGCATGCTGCAGATGGGCATGTCCGCCGGCGAGGCGCTCGAGCACTTCAGCCTGCTGACCATCGGCGACGGTCTCGTCACCCAGATCCCGGCCCTGCTGCTCTCGGTCTCGAGCGGCATCATCGTCACGCGAGCCACGGCCGACGGCGACCTCGGCTCGGCCGCGAGCAAGCAGCTCGCCCAGTCGAGCCAGGCCCTGCAGATCGCCGGCGTCGCCGCGGTCGCCCTGGCCGTGATCCCCGGCCTGCCCAAGCTGCCGTTCATGATCATCGGCGCGCTGCTGATCTACGGCGGCCAGCGGGTCAAGGCCCGCGACGTGGCCGAGGCCGCCGCTGAGCTGACCGCCGCCCCGCCGGTGGCCCCGCAGTCGCCCGACAGCCCCGAGTCGCTGATCGAGCAGATGCGGGTGCACGCCCTCGAGATCCTGCTCGCGCCCGACCTCGTCGACCTGGTCGGCGGGGGCGACGGCGACCTGCTCTCCCGGGTCCGTGGGCTGCGCCGCAAGATCGCCCTCGACCTCGGCGTCGTCGTGCCGCCGGTGCGCACGCGCGACTCCGTCGACCTGCCCCGCTCGACCTACGCGGTCCGGATCTCCGGCGTCGAGGTCGGCCGCGGCGAGCTGCCCGTCGGGCGGATGCTCGCGCTCGGTGACTCGCTCGAGGCGCTGCCCGGCACCGCGGTCCAGGAGCCGGTCTTCGGCCTGGCCGGCAAGTGGATCCCCGCCGAGCTGCGGCACGCGGCCGAGATGTCCGGGGCCACCGTGATCGACCGGGTCTCGGTGCTCATCACGCACCTCGGCTCGATCATCGGCGCGAACGCGTCGCGGCTGCTCACCCGTGAGGACGTCCGGGTCCTCACCGAGGGCGTCAAGCAGGTCAACCCGTCGGTGGTCGACGAGCTCGTGCCGGGGCTGCTCAGCCTCGGGGAGGTCCAGCGCGTGCTGCACGGGCTGCTCGACGAGCAGGTGCCGATCCGCGACCTGGGCCGGATCTACGAGGCGCTCGCGCTGCGGGCGAAGGTCGGCACCGACGTGCCCGGGCTGGTCAACGCCGCCCGGACCGCGCTCGGCCCCGCGCTCGCGGCCCCGTACGGGCACGACGGCGTGCTGCGCGTCATCGTCGTCGACCCGATGCTCGAGCAGCAGCTCGTGGAGTCGCTGCGGCCCGCCGAGGGCGGCGCCCAGATCATGCTCGACCCCGACCGGGTCGACGGGGTGCTCAGCTCGGTGCGCACGTGCGTGGCGGTGGCGGAGGCGAACGGCTTCCCCGTCGTGCTCACCTGCGCGCCCGCGCTGCGCTCCGCGATGCGGCGGCTGGTCCTGCTGGCCAGCCCCGATCTGCAAGTACTGTCCTACACCGAGGTGACCGGATCGGGACTTCGGATCGAGACGGTAGGGACGGTGCGAGATGCCCACGCGATTGCTGCTTGACGGCGACGATCTCGCGACGCTCATGCACCGCGTCCGCGCGGAGATGGGGCCGAACGCCGTGGTGGTCCGCGCCGAGCGCGTGCGCACCGGGGGCCTGGCCGGGTTCTTCGCGAAGGAGCACTTCGAGCTGACCGTCGAGGTTCCCGACCGGCCCGCCCGGATCCCGCGGCGGCAGAGCGTGCACCTGCCGGCGGTCGGCTCGGGGCTGGCCGGCCTTCTCGACGCCGCCGACGCCGAGGAGGCGTGGGACGCAGGTCAGCCCGCACCGGCGGCCGACTTCGTGCCGATGCCGATGCCGATGCCGGCGACGGCGACCGGAGCGGGGGCGAGCCCGTCCGGCACGAGCCCGACCGGGCCTCCGGACGGCTCTTCCCCGGCCGCGGTGCCGACCGGCCCACGGGTGTCGACCGACGCGGACACGTTCGCGACCCTGCTCGCCTCGATCGACGACATGGCCGACGTGCCGAAGCCGCCGGACCCCGTCGACGTCCCGAAGGTGCCGGACGCCGGCGCCGATGCGGGGGACGCAGACCTGCCGTCGGCGGCGCCCGATCCCCGGTTCCTCCCCCGGGAGGCCCCGCCCGGCCCCACCTCGACCACCACTCCCGCGCCGACGGCCGCGCCACCGCGCGCCGGGGGCGGCGACCGGCGCGCGCTGCTCGGGCTCGGCGTCCCCGCCGCCCTGCTCGGCGCCGGCGGGCTCGACGAGACGATGCCGCTGTCCGACCTGCTCGGCCGGCTGGTCCGGCCGCCCGCACTGCTGCGCGACCAGGGCTCGATCATCGCCGTCGTCGGCGAGGGGGCCCAGGCGCTCGAGGTCGCGACCCAGTTCGCGATCCGGCTGCGCCAGGACCCGCACGACGTGGTGCTCGCCGGCCAGATGCACGCGGCCCCCGGGCACGCCCGCCGCCTGCTCAGCCCGACCGCGGCCGCGCAGCACCGCGCGCGCTTCGCCGACGGCGAGCAGGTCAGCATCGTCGCCGTCGGCGTCGGCTCCGAGCCCGAGGACTGGTCCGTCGCCGCGGAGCTGTTGGCCGACCTGGGCCCCGATCAGGCCTGGGCGGTCGTGGACGCGCGGCGCAAGACGGCGGACCTGCGCGCGTGGCTGCGGGTGGTCGGACGGGCCCGCGAGTTCGACGTCGCGGCGGCGGGTTCGGTCCACGAGACCCAGGAACCGGGAACCATGCTGGACCTCGGGCTGCCCATCGGCTGGATCGACGGGCTGCCCGCGACCCCCGTGGTGTGGGCCGCGATGCTGAGCGAACGGCTCGCGGCCGGGGCCCGGTGGGACTGAGGGCGTGCTTGTTGCCCCCCTGGCGGCTCGAGTGGCGTAGCCCGCCGGGGGATTCGCGCCGATAGTCGGATAGTCTCGGCGTCATGCTGGTGCTGAGCCGTCGCGTGGGCGAGCGACTGATGATCGGTGACGACATCGTCATCACGATCCTTGAGGTACGCAGTGACGGCGTACGCCTCGGCATCGACGCGCCGCGGTCGATCGCCGTCAACCGCGCCGAGGTCATCGACGCCGTCAAGGCAGCGAACCTGGCCGCCACGGCCGCCACCGACGCCGCGGTCGACACCCTGCGCCGTCTGGTGCCACCCCGCACCCCCTGATCGCCGACGTCGGGCCGTCCACCGGCTCGAATCGCGGTTGCGCCCTCTGACCTGGGCGTTCGCCGTCCTGCGGTGATGCCTCGCCGGTGTCCAGGGACCAGCCGTGCGCTCCGCCCGGGTGAGTCACGACGTGATCCCGGCCCATACCGCTCATCTCGACCGTGCTGCTGTCGATCAGACGTGCAGTCGCAGGTCCGAGGTGTGTGGAGGCAGCAATGGATGACATGGACGAGATCGTCCGTGAGTTCTTGGTCGAGAGCTACGAGAACCTCGATCAGCTCGATCAGGACCTGGTGGCCCTGGAAGGGTCGCCCGGCTCGCGTGAGCTGCTCAGCAGCATCTTCCGCACGATCCACACCATCAAGGGCACGAGCGGCTTCTTGGCGTTCGGGCTGCTCGAGAAGGTCACCCACGCGGGTGAGAACCTGCTCGTGCAGCTGCGTGAGGGCCGGCGGCAGATGGACCTGCCGACGACCGACGTGCTGCTGCGCATGGTCGACACGGTGCGCGAGATCCTCGCGTCGATCGAGGCGGCCGGGGTCGAGGGCGACATCGCCGTCGATCCGGTGATCGATCAGATCCACGAGGTGCTCGAGAACCGCACCGTCGTGACCGTGCCCGGGGCCGAGGAAGCCGCGACCGACGCCGCCCCCGAAAGCGCCGCAGCACCCGACGAGGCCGACGCACCCGAGCACGAGGCCGATCTCGAAGCCGATCTCGAAGCCGATCTCGTGCCCGTGCCGGCGCCCGTGGCCGTCGAGGCGACCGACGCCGAGCTGGCGTCCGAGCTCGACGCCGCGTTCGTGCAGGACGTCGAGGATCTCGTCGCCGACGCCGCCCTTGACCTCGCCGACGACGACGAGCTCGACCTCGACACCCTCCTGGAGGCCATCGTGACCATCCCCGATCCCGCTGTCGTGGTGCCGCCTGCGGTCGCCCCGTCCGGGTCCATCCTTCCGTCGCAGCGCGGTCGCGCAGCCGACCAGGCCGCGGCGGTCACGGAGGAGCCCGCGTCGGACGCCCCCGGCCCCCGCACCGCCTCCGACGCCTCGATCCGCGTCGACGTCGACCTGCTGGACGCGCTCATGCGTCAGGTCGGCGAGCTCGTGCTCGCCCGCAACCAGCTCAACCGCCTCGCGGACGGCAGCGTCGACGTCGACCTGGTGCGCGCCTCGCAGCGGCTGAGCCTGATCGCCTCCGAGCTGCAAGAGGGCGTCATGAAGACGCGCATGCAGCCGATCGACCACGTGTGGGCCAAGATGCCGCGCATCGTGCGCGACCTTGCCTCGACCTGTGGGCGGCAGGTGCGCCTCGACATGGTCGGCGGTGACACCGAGCTCGACCGCACGCTGCTCGAGGCGGTCAAGGACCCGCTGACCCACCTGGTCCGCAACGCCATCGACCACGGCATCGAAGCACCGAACGACCGCGTCGCGGCGGGCAAGGCCGCCATCGGCGTCCTGACGCTGCGCGCCTACCACGCCGGTGGCCAGGTCGTCGTCGACGTCGTGGACGACGGCAAGGGCATCGACGCCGAGCGGATCGCCGCGAAGGCCGTCGAGCGCGGTCTGCGCACCCCGGAGCAGGTCGCCGGGATGAGCGAGCCCGATCTCCTCCAGCTGCTCTTCCTGCCGGGCTTCTCGATGGCTCAGGCCGTCACCAAGGTCTCCGGCCGGGGTGTCGGGATGGACGTCGTGCGCACGAAGATCGAGGCCATCGGCGGGCAGGTCGACGTCGAGTCCGCGGTCGGGCGCGGGACGACCTGGCGCCTGCGCATCCCCCTGACGCTCGCGATCATGCCCGCACTGACGGTCGAGTCCGCCGGCGAGCTCTATGCGATCCCGCAGGTCAGCCTGCTCGAGCTCGTCGCGCTCGATGGGCAGAAGGCCCGGACGGCGATCGAGTACATCGGTTCCGCTCCGGTCTACCGCCTGCGGGGAGACCTGCTGCCGCTGGTCGAGCTGCGCGACGTGCTCGAGACCGGGCACAACCGCGAGCCCGACGCTCCCGCCGTCATCGCCGTCCTGCAGGCCGACACCCAGCGGTTCGGCCTCATCATCGACCGGGTGCTGAACACGGAGGAGATCGTCGTCAAGGCGCTCTCCGCCCGCCTCAAGGCGATCGGCGTCTACACCGGTGCGACGCTCCTCGGGGACGGCCGCGTGTCGCTGATCCTCGACGTGGGCGCGCTGGCGCGTCGCTCGCTCAACGCCGAGATGCTCGACCTCGACCGCGAGTCGGCCTCGGCCTCGGCCGCCACGGCTGGCGCGACCGAGCAGGTGCTGGTCGCCGGAATCGGCGACGGGCGCCGGGTCGCGATCCCGCTCGGAGCCGTCACCCGGCTCGAGCGCCTGCGAGGCGATCTGGTCGAGCACGTCGGTGGCCGCGAGGTCGTGCAGTACCGCGGCGCGATCGTCCCGCTCGTGCGGCTCGACCGCCTGCTCGGCGCCATGAGTGACGCCGAGGCCGACGAGCTGCTCGTCATCGTCTACACCCGCGGCTCGCGCAGCGTGGCGATCGTGGTCGACGAGATCATCGACATCGTGGACGACGACACCGCCCAGCACAGTCAGATCGACGGCCACGGCCTGATCGGTTCGACCGTCCTCAAGGACCGGGTGACGGAGCGGCTGGATGTCACGCAGGCGGTGCTGACCGCCGATCCGACGTTCTTCGACGACCGCTCCGACACCGCATCCGACGATGCCGGTGACTTCAGCGGGGCGGCCCTTCCGGGTCAGTCCCTGCGGTCCGAGCTCGACACACTCGTGGGGGTTTGAGATGAGCACGCAGCTTGCGACGTTCACGGTCGCCGGGGCCAGGTACGGCATCGACGTCCTGCGGGTCCAGGAGGTGCTTCGCGCACACACCCGGACCACCGTCCCGCTCGCGCCGCCCGGCGTGACCGGACTGGTGAACCTGCGCGGTCAGGTCGTCATGACCATCGACCTGCGCACCCGGCTCGGACTCGCTCCGCTGGCCGAGGACGCCGAGCCGATGATGGTCGTCGTCGAGGTCAACGGTGAGGCGATCAGCCTTCTCGTCGACGAGATCGGCGACGTGTTCGACGTCGACGACTCCAAGTTCGAGACCCCGCCGGACACGCTCCCGGCCGCGCTGCGCGAGGTGATCCTGGGCGCCTACAAGCTCGACCAGGGTCTGCTGCTCGCGCTCGACGTCGAACGAGCCACCGCGGCATAGCGGAAGCGTCCAGCCGCGCCCCGCGTGGCGGCTGGACCGTGAACAGCTTGGCCCGGACTCCTGGTCCGGGGAGGTGAGTGCGGCGAGGCAAGGGGACGGTCGGCGGGAGATCTCGCCGACCGGAGATCGTGGCGTAGTTCCTGTCGAGACACACTGCCGAGGAGTCAACATGAGTGCATCAACCGCCACGAACCCGACTGTCCGACGGGGGAGGCTCGTCGCCGACCGGTCCATCCGGACGAAGATCCTCGCGGTGATCGGCCTGCTGGCGGTCGTCGCAGTCGCGACGGGGGCCATGGCCGTCGTCTCGATGCAGGCCATCGCGGCGGACAGCAAGACCCTGGAGCACGCCCAGACCGAGGTCCAGATCCCGCTCAACCTGGCGCACCAGAACCAGCTCAAGGCGCGGATGATCGCGGCCCAGATCGCGGCGGTGCCGGCGGACGCCACGGCGGACTGGCTCGCCGACCAGGCCGAGAACGACGCCGAGGTCGACGCCAACATCGCCGCCTACGAGGCCGCGGCCCCGGAGGTCTACGAGGGGTGGGCCGAGTTCGTCGACGGCTGGGCCGCCTGGAAGGCCGCCCGGGACTCCGACCTCACACCCGCTGCGCTCACCGGTGACCAGGCCGAGTACGCCCGGGTCCTCGCCGAGGTGACGGAACCGCTGAAGGACACCTTCCTCGACAACCTGGAGCTCGTCGAGGCGCAGGTGACCGAGTACTCGACCGTCATCGCCACCCAGGCGGCGGCGGAGGCCACCACCGCCGTCCGCACCCTGGTGATCTCGCTCGGCATCGCCCTGGTGGTCGTTCTCGCGCTCGGCTACGTGACGGCCCAGGCCATCCGTCGGGCGGTCGAGAAGGTGCGGGTCTCGCTCGAGGCCATGGCCACCGGCGACCTGACCGTGCCGGCCGAGGTCGAGAGCCGGGACGAGGTCGGCCGCATGGCGCAGGCTCTCGGGGCCGCACAGCTCGCCCTGCGGGCCACCCTCGTCGGGGTCGGCGAGACGGCGAGCACGATCGCCGCGGCAGCCGAAGAGATGTCGGCCGCCAACACGCAGGTGGCCGCCGGCTCGGAGGAGACCAGCGCGCGCGCCGGGGTCGTCTCCGCTGCGGCGGAGGAGGTCAGCCGGAACGTGCAGACGGTCGCGGCGGGTGCCGAAGAGATGGGTGCCTCGATCCGGGAGATCGCGCAGAACGCGAACGAGGC
>NZ_SDWW01000043.1 GCF_004168625.1 Pengzhenrongella frigida | reverse complement strand
GGACTGACCCGCGACGACGAACTCGCCGACGCCTACCGCCAATGGCTTCAGGCCGCTTGACACCTATAGGAGCATCATCGGCGGCGGCCCGGGTCGCTGGGTGAACGGTCAGGGGGAGCAGCGTGCGAGCGCCCCGCAGCTCCGTGCTCTGGGGGGCGCCGTTCCCCTGCGCGCCCTGGCGGGTGCCGTGCCCCTGCGCGCCCTGGCGGGCGCCGAGCAGCTCCGCGCCATGGCGGGCGATCTCGGCGTACGCGGCCGGGCCGACGAGCTCGCGCAGCTCGGCGGCCAGCGAGAGGTACACGGGCTCGGCGCCGACGTGCGCGAGCGGGTTGCCGGTGCAGTACCAGTCCAGGTCGTGGCCGCCCGCGCCCCAGCCGCGCCGGTCGTACTCGGCGATCTGGACCTCGAGGTAGCTCGACCCGTCCGGCCGGGTGACGGTGCGGTAGGTGCGCCGCAGCGGGAGCTGCCAGCACACGTCCGGCTTGGTGTGCAGCCCGTCGATCGCCAGTGCGCCGGCCAGGTGGTGCAGCGCGCAGCCCGACCCGCCGGCGAAGCCACGGTCGTTGAGGAAGACGCAGGCGCCGTCGAGCACCCGGGTCTTGCGCGAACCGTCGTCGTCCACCTCGACCCAGCCCGCGGGCCCCGGCCCGACGGCGGCGCGGCGTTGCCAGGTCGCGTCGGTGAGGCTCTCGACGTGCGCGGCCACCCGGGCCTCGTCGTCGTCGTCGGTGAAATGGGCGCCCAGCGTGCAGCAGCCGTCGTCGGGGCGCTCGGCGTCGATCCCCGCGCACCCCCGGCCGAAGATGCAGGTCCAGGACGAGGTGAGCCAGGTGAGGTCGACGCGGAACATCTGCGCGGCACCCTCGGGCTCGGCGGCGGGGTCCCAGTCCGGATCGGGGAACTCGATCCAGAGCCGCGGGCTGTCGAGCGGCGTCTCACCACGCGGATCGAGCATCGCAGCATCGTACGGCGGGTCCGGGCCCGGTGATTGCGTAGGCTCTTCTGCGAACGCGCTGCGATTGCCCGGCGGCGCACGCAGGGAGGGCAAGGATGACCGACAGCACGCGTGGTACCTGGGGCGCCGAGGACCTGCCGGCGCCGCCCGCGCCCGCTCAGCCGGCTGTGTCGGCGGCGACCGCTGGATCGCCCGCGCCGGCGTCGCGCGCCCGCCGGAGCGCGCCGGGCGTCGAGCCCGACGCCCCCGCCCCGGATCCGGCGAGCAAGGACCACCCGACGCGTCGCCGCAACCTGCTCATCGCCGCCGCCGTCGGCGCCGTCGTGATCGTCGGGCTGGGGATCGCTGCGCTCGCGGGCGCGTTCGACGCGGCCGAGCCGGTGGCGACGCCGTCGGCCAGCACGGTCACGCTGGCCTCGCCGACGCCGACCGTCGCCCCCATCGAGCGCACCCCGACCTCCGCCTTCGCCGACGCGCTGCCGAGCACGGTCCTGGACCTCGCGCTCACCGCGGTCGCGCCGCAGCCGACCCTCGTGGTCGCCGATGCGCTCGAGGGGTACCGGTTCGACTACTCCGACGGTGCGGCGGTCTCCGTCGCCCTCGACGCCGGCCAGTGGGAGTCGCCCGAGGAGGCTGCGGTCGCGTACACCGCCCTCGTCGCAGCTGCGCCCGCCACCGACAGCGGTTCCGTCGAGGTCGGCGGCGCGGCAGTCGGAAGCTGGACGTTCTCGGAAGGTGCCGACGGCGCCGGCTCGGTGACCTGGACGAACGGCACCGCGCTGTTCCAGGCGACCGGACCCGCGCAGACCGTGCGCGACTTCTACCAGGCCTTCCCGCTGTGAGCTCGGCCCCTGACTCCGCGGTGAGCCCCGAGGTGACCGGCGACGCCGGGCGCCTGGTGATCCTCGGTGGCGGGGTCATGGGTGAAGCCATCCTCGCCGGCGTGCTCGCCTCGGGCTGGGGGGCCGACGACGTCGTCGTGACGGAACCCTCGACGGCGCGCGGCGCGGACCTCGCGGCGCGGTACGGAATCCGCTGCGTGGTCGGCAACGCGGCAGCCGTCCGGGATGCCGACACGGTCGTCGTCGCGCTCAAGCCCAAGGACGTCGGCCCGGTGCTGGCGGAGATCGCCGGGTCCCTCGCACCGGCGGCGCTGCTCGTCAGCGTCGCGGCCGGGCTGCCGTGCTCGTTCTACGAGCGCCGGGTGCCCGCGGGCACCGCCGTCGTGCGAGTCATGCCGAACACCCCCGCGGTGATCGGGCGGGGAGCCAGTGCGATCAGCGCCGGCGCCCACGCGACCGAGCAGCACCTCGCGCGCACCGAGCGGATCCTCGCGCGGACGGGACTGGTGGTTCGCGCGGCCGAGAAGGACCTCGACGCGGTCACCGCGATCTCCGGCTCGGGGCCGGCCTACGTCTTCTACGTGGTCGATGCGCTCGCCGAGGCGGGCGTCCTGCTGGGACTGACCCGCGACCGCGCCCGGCAGCTCGCGGTCGCGACCGTCGCCGGCGCTGCTGCGCTGCTCGAGGAGAGCGGCGAGCACCCCGTGATCCTGCGCGAACGGGTCTCGTCCCCGGGCGGCACCACGGTCGCCGCGCTGCGCGAGCTGGACGCGCACGGCGTCCGCGCGGGCTTCCTGGCCGCAGCGGAGGCGGCCCGGGACCGGTCCCGCGAGCTCGCGGCCGAGGCCGACGCCGCCCCCGGCGTGTAGTGGACGTGTCGAGATGACGACGATGAGACTGACGACGACCAGATTGACGACGACGAGAATGACGACGACGCGATGACGACCGAGTACGACGCGCGGCCGAGACCGCCGGCGATGAGTGACGTCGCCCGGGTGGCGGGGGTCTCGCACCAGACGGTCTCGCGGGTGCTGAACGCTCACACGAGCGTGCGCCCGGAGACCCGCGCGCGTGTGCTCGAGGCCATCGCCGAGCTCGGGTACCGGCGCAACATCGCGGCCCGTGCGCTCGTCACCCGCAGGTCGGGGACGATCGGCGTCGTGACCGTGGGGCTGCCGTACTTCGGCCCCTCCTCGACGCTCATCGCGGTCGAGGAGGCGGCGCGCGCGGCCGGCTACTTCGTCAGCATCGCGACGCTGGCGGGCACCGATGCGAGCAGCGTGGACAAGGCCGTCGAGTACTTCCTGGGCCAGGCGGTCGAGGGCATCATCGTGATCGCGCCGCAGGACGACGTCCGCGACGCGCTCGTCCCGTTCGCGAGCCAGATCCCGCTCGTGATGATCGCGTCCGAGCCGAGCCCCGGCTTCTCGCTGCACACGATGAGCGTCGACCAGGAGCTGGGCGCCCGGCTGGCGACCCGTCACCTGCTCGACCTCGGGCACCGCGAGGTGGTGCACGTGGCGGGTCCGCTCGACTGGATCGACGCGCGGGCCCGGGTGGCCGGTTGGCGCGCCGAGCTCGCCGTGGCCGGGGTCGCGCCGGGGGCGCAGATCGCCGCTGACTGGAGCGCCGAGCGTGGGTACGCCGTCGGCCGGAGCCTGGTGCGCGAGGGTGCGCCGACAGCGGTGTTCGCCGCCAACGACCAGCTCGCGCTCGGGCTGCTGCACGCCTTCGCCGAGGGAGGTGTCGCGGTCCCGCAGGACGTCTCGGTGGTCGGCTTCGACGACATCGGTGGGGCGGCGCACTTCCACCCGCCGCTGACCACGGTCCGGCAGGAGTTCGCTGACCTGGGACGACGGTGCCTGGAGCTGCTGGTCGCCGCGATGGAGGGGTTGCCGCTCGACCCGACCCCGATCCCACCGCGGCTCGTGGTCCGCGCGAGCACCGGTCCAGGGAGGGCTTGACACAGTGAATGTGAGCGCTAACATTTAGGGATATGGCCGACGGCGCCCGCCGTCGGTGAACGCGACCTCGCTACGGCGGGGCGACGATCGGGAGCAACACCAATGGCGGTGGAGATGGCGGGACAAGGTCCTCGGAACGTGCCCGTGGATGAGGCCCTCGTTGTCGGGGTCGACTACGGCACCCTTTCCGGTCGGGCGGTCATCGTCCGCGTGCGCGACGGTGCGGAGCTCGGTTCTGCGGTGCACGAGTACCCGCATGCCGTCATGGAGCGTGCGCTGACGGCCGGGCCGGCCGCCGCCGCCGGCTCCCCGATCGCCCTCGCCCCCGACTGGGCGCTCCAGGTCCCGGCCGACTACGTCGACGTGCTGCGCACGGCTGTTCCCGCGGCGATCCGGGCGGCGCAGGACGCGTTCGGGATCGACCCGGCGAACGTGATCGGCATCGGCACCGACTTCACCGCGTGCACCATGGTCGCCACCACGGCCGACGGCACCCCGCTCGCCGAGCTCCCCGAGTTCGCTGACCGGCCGCACGCCTACGTCAAGCTGTGGAAGCACCACTCCGCCCAGCCGCACGCCGACCGGATCACGGCGCTCGCGCTCGAGCGCGGCGAGAGCTGGATCCCGCGGTACGGCGGCCTGATCTCCTCCGAGTGGGAGTTCGCCAAGGGGCTGCAGCTGCTCGAGGAGGACCGCGAGGTCTACGACGCGACCGAGCACTGGGTCGAGGCCGCCGACTGGATCATCTGGCAGCTCTCGGGGCAGTACGTGCGCAACGCGTGCACCGCCGGCTACAAGGGGATCCTGCAGGACGGCGTCTACCCGTCCCGGGACTTCCTCGCAGCCCTCAACCCCGACTTCGCCGACTTCGTGGATGCGAAGGTCGCCCACCCGATCGGCCAGCTCGGCGCACCGGCCGGCACGCTCACGGCTCAGGCCGCGGAGTGGACCGGGCTGCCCGAGGGCATCGCGGTCGCCGTCGGGAACGTCGATGCGCACGTCACCTCACCCGCCGCGAACGCGTGCGAGCCGGGTCAGATGGTCGCGATCATGGGCACGTCCACGTGCCACGTGATGAACGGCCGCGCGCTGCACGAGGTGCCGGGCATGTGCGGCGTCGTCGACGGCGGGATCGTCGAGGGGCTCTGGGGCTACGAGGCCGGCCAGAGCGGTGTCGGGGACATCTTCGGCTGGTTCGTGAACTCCGCGGTGCCGCCGGCGTACGTCGCGGCCGCCGCCGACCGCGGGCTGTCCGTGCACGCCTACCTCACCGAGCTCGCCGCGGCGCAGGAGATCGGCGAGCACGGCCTGGTCGCGCTCGACTGGCACTCCGGCAACCGCTCCGTGCTCGTCGACCACGAGCTCTCGGGCGTCGTCGTCGGCCAGACCCTGCTGACCAAGCCCGAGGACACCTACCGCGCGCTGCTCGAGGCGACCGCGTTCGGGACCCGCACGATCGTCGAGGCGTTCGAGACCTCGGGCGTCCCGGTGACCGAGCTGGTCGTCGCGGGCGGGCTGCTCAAGAACGCGCTGCTCATGCAGATCTACGCCGACGTCACGCGCCTGCCGCTGAGCACGATCGTCTCCGAGCAGGGACCGGCGCTCGGCTCGGCCATCCACGCCGCCGTCGCCGCCGGGGCGTATCCCGACGTGCGCGCCGCGGCCAAGGTCATGGGCCACCGCGTGGTCGCGGCCTACACGCCCATCGAGGCCAACGCGGTGCGGTACGACGCGCTGTTCGCCGAGTACACGCTGCTGCACGACTACTTCGGACGTGGCGCCAACGACGTCATGCACCGGCTCAAGGCCATCCGGCGCGCGGCGATCGGCGGCCGCGCATGAGCGCCGCCGACCAGCGCGGGGGCCTCGCCGCCTACAGCGACGAGGTGCGTGCCGCCGTCGTGCAGGTGCGCGCGATCGTCTCGGCGCTGCATGCCGAGCTGCCGCGCTACGGGCTCGTGGTGTGGACCGCGGGAAACGTGTCGCAGCGCGTGCCGGGCGCCGACCTGTTCGTGATCAAGCCGTCGGGCGTCTCCTACGACGACCTCACGCCGGAGTCCATGGTCGTGTGCGACCTCGACGGCGAGCTCGTCGAGGGGACCCGGGCGCCGTCGTCGGACACCGCGGCCCACGCCTACGTCTACCGCCACCTCGCGCACGTCGGCGGCGTCGTGCACACCCACTCGACGTACGCGACCGCCTGGGCGGCGCGTGGCGAGGAGGTGCCGTGCGTGCTGACGATGATGGCCGACGAGTTCGGCGGACCGGTCCCGATCGGCCCGTTCGCGCTGATCGGGGACGACTCGATCGGCCAGGGGATCGTCGAGACCCTGCGCGAGAGCCGGTCGCCCGCCGTCCTGATGCGCAACCACGGCCCGTTCACGATCGGCAAGGACGCCCGCGCTGCCGTCAAGGCCGCCGTCATGGTCGAGGAGGTGGCCCGCACCGTGCACATCTCGCGCCAGCTCGGTGAGCCGGTCCCGATCCCGCAGGCCGACATCGACTCGCTCTACAACCGCTACCAGAACGTCTACGGCCAGCAGTCCGGCCGCGAAGGAGTCTCATGAGCAAGGCATTTGCCGACCGCGAGGTCTGGTTCCTCACCGGAAGCCAGGACCTCTACGGCGAGGACACCCTGCGCCAGGTCGCCGAGCAGTCCCAGGCGATCGCGCGCGCCATCTCCGAGGCCGACCAGGTCCCGGTCAAGGTCATCTGGAAGCCCGTGCTGAAGAGCTCGGACGCGATCCGGCGGATGGCGCTCGAGGCCAACTCCTCGGACGCCTGCATCGGCGTGATCGCCTGGATGCACACGTTCTCCCCGGCCAAGATGTGGATCGCCGGGCTGGACGCGCTGCGCACGCCGCTGCTGCACCTGCACACGCAGGCCAACGTCGAGCTGCCCTGGGCGACCATCGACATGGACTTCATGAACCTCAACCAGGCCGCCCACGGCGACCGTGAGTTCGGGTACATCCAGTCGCGGCTCGGGGTGGCCCGCAAGACCGTCGTCGGGCACGTCTCGAACCCCGCGGTCACCGCCAAGATCGGCACCTGGGCGCGCGCGGCCGCGGGCTGGTCCGCGACGCACGAGCTCAAGCTCGCCCGGTTCGGCGACAACATGCGCAACGTGGCGGTCACCGAGGGTGACAAGACCGAGGCCGAGCTGCGGTTCGGCGTCTCGGTCAACACCTGGGGCGTGAACGACCTCGTCGAGGCCGTCGACGCGGCCACGGACGCCGAGGTCGGCGCCCTGGTCGACGAGTACGAGGACCTGTACGACGTCGCCGCCGAGCTGCGGGTGGGCGGGGACCGGCACGACTCCCTGCGCTACGGCGCGCGGATCGAGCTCGGCCTGCGGTCGTTCCTCGAGGGCCTCGGCGCGACGGCGTTCACCACCAGCTTCGAGGACCTCGGCGGGCTGCGGCAGCTGCCGGGGCTCGCGGTCCAGCGGCTGATGGCCGACGGCTACGGCTTCGGCGCCGAGGGCGACTGGAAGACGGCCGTGCTGGTGCGGGCGGCCAAGGTCATGGGCACCGGCCTCCCCGGCGGCGCCTCGCTCATGGAGGACTACACCTACAACATGGTGCCCGGCTCCGAGCTCATCCTCGGCGCCCACATGCTCGAGGTCTGCCCGTCGCTGACGACGTCACGTCCGACCCTGGAGGTGCACCCGCTGGGAATCGGTGGCCGCGAGGACCCCGTCCGGCTCGTGTTCGACACGGATGCCGGCCCCGGCGTCGTGGTGGCCATGTCCGACATGCGTGAGCGCTTCCGCCTGACGGCGAACGTCGTCGAGGTCGTGCCGCCGCTCGAGGAGCTGCCGAAGCTCCCCGTGGCGCGCGCGGTGTGGAAGCCCGAGCCGGACTTCGCCACCTCGGCCGAGGCCTGGCTCACGGCCGGCGCCGCGCACCACTCGGTGCTCAGCACCCAGGTCGGGATCGAGGTCTTCGCCGACTTCGCCGACATCGCCCGCACCGAGCTGCTCGTGATCGACGCGGACACCACGTCGCGCGGGTTCGCCCGCGAGATCCGCTGGAACCAGGCCTACTACCGGCTCGCCCAGGGGTTCTGACCGGCACGGCCGCGACCTGACGGACGGAGCGCTGGCTGACGGACGGAACGCTACGTCCTTCGGCTCTCGGCTCCTCGTGACACCGAGGTTCGGTGGGACGGCTGCGCCCTCTTTCGATACCGAAAGGAGGGTGCAGCCCAGCGCCCGGAGGGCGTCGTCTCCGGGCGCTGCCCCGTCGTGCGCGGACGGGCTCAGGCTCGCGAGGACCGAGCGGATGTGATCGGTCACAAAGCGTTATGGTTTCGCAATCAAAAGTGGCCCTGAACAACTTGACGGGCATTCGAAAGATGCCGAAAGTAGGGATGTGCTCAACGAAGAGGCGGTGACTCTCCCCGCAACGGTCCGCCGCGAGCGGATGCTCGAGATGATTACCGACCGCCAGTTCGTTCGGGTCGCCGAGCTGTCCGACGCGTTCGGCATCTCGGACGTGACGGTCCGCGCCGACCTCGACGCCCTCGACCACTCCCAGGTCGTGCGCCGGGTCCGCGGCGGGGCGATGGCCCGGTCGCGCGGGATCCGGCCGGAGCGGTCGTTCGAGGAGTCGTTGACCGCCCAGGCTGCGGAGAAGAAGCTCATCGGCGAGAGCGCCGCGGCGCTGGTCACCTCGGGCATGAGCGTCATCATCGACGTGGGCACCACGACGGCGGCCATCGGTCAGGCGCTCGGCGCCCGCACCGATCTCGAGCAGGTCACCGTGATCACCAACGGACTGAAGGTCGCCCTCGACCTCGAGACCTCGCACAGCGACATCACCGTGATCGTGACCGGCGGGACGCTGCGCCGGCTGCAGCACTCGCTCGTCGACCCGATGGCCACGCTCCTGCTCGAACGCCTGCACGCCGATCTCGCCTTCATCGGGTGCAACGGCGTCGACGTCATCCACGGCGTGACCAACCTCAACCTGCCCGAGACCGAGATCAAGCGCCGGATGATCGCCGCGGCCGAGCGCACGATCGTGGTCGCCGACGGGTCGAAGATCGGGCAGGCCCACCTGATCC
Organism: Pengzhenrongella frigida; assembly: GCF_004168625.1. GTDB lineage: Bacteria > Actinomycetota > Actinomycetes > Actinomycetales > Cellulomonadaceae > Pengzhenrongella > Pengzhenrongella frigida. The sequence continues at coordinate 30,201 of NZ_SDWW01000043.1, read as the reverse complement.
GCGTCGCCGACCTGAGCGAGATCGCGAGCGTCCTCACCGGTCCGTCGGCCAGTGCAGGCTCCGTGGCCGAGCTCCGGCGCGCGGGCATCGACGTGATCCAGGTGGAGTAGCGCCGGACACACACACTTCCTGACCTTGGGTACCCCGTGGTCAGGGCACCCCGGGTCGATCTGCCGATCGGCTCGGACCAGGAAGGCACTTCAAGGAGGAAGAATGCGCACCACTAAGTTCGCTGCACTGGCAGCGGGCATGACCCTGACCTTCGCGCTGGCCGCCTGCAGCGGCGGCGGCGCCGGCACGGGCACCGACGACGCGACCGAGGCGGCGGGCGGCGAGCAGATCATCGGCGTCGCGATGCCGACGAAGTCGTCCGAGCGTTGGATCGCGGATGGCAACAACGTCAAGGAGCAGCTCGAGGCGCTCGGCTACACGGTCGACCTCCAGTACGCCGAGGACGACATCCCGACCCAGGTCAACCAGATCGACAACATGATCACCCAGGGCGCCGACGTCCTGATCATCGCGTCGATCGACGGCACGGCGCTCACGAGCCAGCTCGAGGCCGCCAAGGAGGCCGGGATCCCGGTCATCGCCTATGACCGCCTCATCCGCGACACGGAGAACGTCGACTACTACACGACCTTCGACAACTTCGAGGTCGGCGTGCAGCAGGCCACCTCGCTGCTCATGGGCATGGGTCTCGTCGACGACGCCGGTGCGGCCACCGACAAGGCCGGCCCGCTGAACATCGAGCTGTTCGCCGGTTCGCCCGACGACAACAACGCGACGTTCTTCTTCAACGGCGCCATGTCGATCCTCCAGCCGCTGATCGACGACGGCACGCTCGTCGTCAAGAGTGGCCAGACGGACTTCCAGACGGTTGCCACGCTGCGTTGGGACCCGGCCACGGCCCAGGCCCGCATGGAGAACCTGCTCACGGGTACCTACTCCAGCGGCGACAAGGTCGACGGCGTGCTCTCGCCGTACGACGGCCTGTCCATCGGCATCCTCGGCGCGCTCAAGGGTGCCGGTTACGGCACGACCGACCAGCCGTACCCGACCGTGACCGGTCAGGACGCTGAGGCCGGTTCGGTCAAGTCGATCATCGCCGGCGAGCAGTACGCGACCATCTACAAGGACACCCGCGAGCTCGCGAAGGTGACCGTGGCGATGACCGACGCACTGCTGCAGGGCGACGACCCCGAGGTCAACGACACCGAGACGTACGACAACGGCGTCAAGGTCGTCCCGTCCTACCTGCTCAAGTCGCAGATCGTGACCGTGGACAACTACAAAGAGGTCCTGGTCGACGGCGGCTACTACACCGAAGCCGACCTGGCCTGAGCTAGGCACTTCTCCCGCCGGTACCACCCGGCAACCGGTGCCCTGCGGACGAGAGATCCTCTCGTCCGCAGGGCACCGCCCCCCGACGACTGGACAAGGACGGTGCGTCCCATGGACGACAACATCTTGGAGATGCGCAGTATCACCAAGACGTTCCCGGGCGTGAAGGCACTGCAGGACGTCACTCTGAAGGTCAAGCGTGGAGAGATCCACGCGATCTGCGGGGAGAACGGCGCCGGCAAGTCCACGCTCATGAAGGTGCTGTCGGGGGTCTACCCGCACGGCACGTACGACGGTGACATCGTGTACGACAACGAGGTCGTGGAGTTCGGTGACATCAAGTCCTCTGAGGACAAAGGGATCGTCATCATCCACCAGGAGCTCGCGCTCAGCCCGTACCTGTCGATCGCCGAGAACATCTTCCTCGGCAACGAGCAGGCCACCCGCGGCATGATCGACTGGAACAAGACCAACTCCGAGGCGGCAAAGCTGCTCGCGCGGGTCGGTCTGGCCGAGAACCCGATCACCAAGGTCGCCGACATCGGCGTGGGCAAGCAGCAGCTCGTCGAGATCGCCAAGGCCCTGTCCAAGCGGGTCAAGCTGCTCATCCTCGACGAGCCGACGTCGGCCCTGAACGACGCCGACTCCGAGCACCTGCTCGACCTCCTGCGCCACCTCAAGGGCCAGGGCATCACGTCGATCATGATCTCCCACAAGCTGAACGAGATCGAGGAGATCGCCGACTCCACGACGATCATCCGCGACGGCAAGACGATCGAGACCCTCGACATGAAGGCCGACTCCGTCACCGAGGACCGGATCATCCGTGGCATGGTCGGCCGCGACCTGGAGAGCCGGTTCCCGGACCACACGCCGAACATCGGCGCGGAGGTGCTGCGGATCGAGGACTGGACGGTTCACCACCCGATCCAGCACGAGCGCGTCGTGGTGCGCGGTGCGAACCTCACGGTGCGCCGCGGCGAGATCGTCGGGCTCGCGGGCCTGATGGGCGCCGGTCGCACCGAGCTCGCGATGAGCGTGTTCGGCCACTCCTACGGCACCGGGATCACCGGCCGGCTGTTCATGGACGGCAAGGAGATCCACGCTCGCACCGTCCACGACGCGATCAAGCACGGGATCGCGTACGCGACGGAGGACCGCAAGAAGTACGGCCTCAACCTCATCGAGGACATCAAGCGCAACATCTCGGTGGCCTCGCTCAGCAAGATCTCCGAGCGCGGCTGGGTGAACGACAACGAAGAGGTCAAGGTCGCCGAGGAGTACCGGGCGAGCATGAACATCAAGGCTCCTGGCGTCACCGCGGTCACCGGCAAGCTCTCGGGCGGGAACCAGCAGAAGGTCGTCCTGAGCAAGTGGATCTACGCCGACCCCGAGGTTCTCATTCTCGACGAGCCGACGCGCGGTATCGACGTCGGCGCCAAGTATGAGATCTACACGATCATCAACCGCCTGGCCGACGCCGGGAAGGCCGTGCTGGTGATCTCCTCCGAGCTGCCCGAGCTGCTGGGCATCTGCGACCGTATCTACGCGCTTTCCGCTGGCCGGATCACCGGTGAGGTCCCGCGCGCGGAGGCGACCCAGGAACTCCTCATGCAGTACATGACAAAGGTAAAGGACTGATCGCCCATGGCTGCCCTCGACTCGGTGAAGACGGCTCTCACCAAGAACATCCGCCAGAGCGGTATCTATATCGCGTTCGTTCTGATCATCGCGCTGTTCGCAGTGCTGACCGACGGCACCCTGCTGACGGCGCAGAACATCACGAACATCGTCGTGCAGAACTCCTACATCCTCATTCTGGCGATCGGCATGGTCATCGTGATCATCGCCGGGCACATTGACCTCTCGGTCGGTTCGGTGGTCGCCTTCACCGGCGCCGTCGCGGGCGTGCTCATCGTCCGCATGGACCTGCCCTGGTGGATCGGGGTGATCGGCGCACTCGTCGTCGGCGCACTGGTCGGGGCCTGGCAGGGCTACTGGGTGGCGTTCGTCGGGATTCCGGCGTTCATCGTCACGCTGGCCGGCATGCTCATCTTCCGCGGCGCCACCATGGTGACCCTCGGGAACACGCAGATCTCCCCGTTCCCGGACACCTTCCGGAACATCGCCTCGGGCTTCCTCAACGGGGTCCTCGGTGGTGACGGCTACGACCTGTTCACGCTCGTGGTCGCGGCCGCCGGAGTCGCGGCGTTCGCGTTCTCGCAGTTCCGCGAGCGCCGGGCGCGTCAGCGCTACCAGCAGGACGTCGCCGGCATGCCGGCCTTCATCGCCAAGATCGCCGCGGTCGCCCTGGTCGCGATGGCCTTCGCCTGGCAGCTCGCGCACTACAAGGGCCTGCCGGTCGTCCTGCTGGTCCTCGGCGTGCTCGTGGTCGTCTACTCGGCCGTCACCAAGCGGAGCGTCTTCGGGCGCCACGTCTACGCCATCGGTGGCAACCTCAACGCCGCGACGCTCTCGGGCATCAAGGTCAAGTGGGTCAACTTCTGGATCTTCGTCAACATGGGCGTCATGGCCGCTGTCGCGGGCATCGTGTTCACGGCCCGGCTCAACCTGGCCAACCCCAAGGCGGGCCAGAACTTCGAGCTCGACGCGATCGCCGCGTGCTTCATCGGTGGGGCGGCCGTCACCGGCGGCGTCGGCACCGTGGTCGGCGCGATCGTCGGTGGTCTGATCATGGGTGTCATGAACAACGGCATGAGCCTGCTCGGCATCGGCATCGACTACCAGCAGGCAATCAAGGGCCTCGTGCTGCTGGGTGCCGTCGCGTTCGACGTCTACAACAAGCGGCGCGCGGGCGTCTCTCGCTGACCGTTTGACGCAGTGCCAGAAAGGCCCGCACCGCTTCGGCGGTGCGGGCCTTTCTGACGCCGCGGAAGGGGCTACGAGGTCACCGGTCGACATCGGCGTGGTGCGCCTGGCCTTCGTGGTCCTCTAACGAGGCGGCGCGCGTCAGGGGCGGGCGGCGAACCGCTCGAGCAGCTCGGCGTGGCCGGAGACGATCAGCAGGTCGTTCGCGGAGATCCGGGTGGTGGGCTCGGCGTAGACGAAGTCCTGACCGGGGCTCTTCACCCCGATGACGGTCACGCCGTACCGCTCGAGGATCTTGGTCTCGGCGATGGTGAAGCCCTGGGTCTCGCGCGGCGGGCGCATCTTCACGATCGTGAAGCCGTCCTCCACCTCGATGTAGTCGAGCATCTTGCCCGACACGAGGTGGGCCACCCGCGTCCCGGCATCGGACTCGGGCAGCACCACGTGGTGCGCGCCGATCCGCTGCAGGATGCGGGCGTGCTCGTGGGAGATCGCCTTCGCCCAGATCTGGGGTGCCCCCAGGTCGACGAGGTTGGCCGTGATCAGCACGCTCGCCTCGAGATACGACCCGACCCCGACGACGGCGACGCTGAAGTCGCGCGCACCGAGCTGGATCAGCGCCTCCGGATTGGCGGCGTCGGCCTCGACGAGCGGGATCCGGCCGGCCCACTGGGCGACCAGCTCGGGCGACTTCTCGACGGCCAGGACGTCCTGGCCGAGCGCCTCGAGGGTGGTCGCGAGGGCGGAACCGAACCGGCCCAGGCCGATGACCAGGACCCCCGCGTCCTTGCGTGCCTTGGGCTCTTTCGGGGCTCTGGTGCCCCATGGGTTCTCAGCCAATGATCGGCCTCTCTTCTGGTAGCCGGATCACGCGACGGCGACTGCGCAGGGCGAGCGCCGCAGCAAAGGTCATCGTGCCAGTTCGGCCGATGAACATCATGAACACGAGGACGTACTTCCCCGTGTCGGGCAGGTCTGCCGTCACCCCGGTGGACAGCCCGCAGGTGGCGAACGCCGAGATCACCTCGAACAGGACCACGTCCAACGTCCAGTCGGTCACGGCCAGGAGGACGAGGCACGCGGCGAGGATGAAGGTCGCACTCACGAGGGACACCGCGATGGCCACCTGCAGCGCCTCGCGGGGGATCCGCCGTCCGAAGGCCTCCACGTCCTTGTCCCCGCGGGCCTCGGCAAGGATGGCGAGCAGCATGACGGCAAGCGTGGTGACCTTGATGCCGCCCGCGGTGGAGGCGCTGCCGCCCCCGACGAACATCAGCGCGTCGTTGAGCAGCCAGGTGCTCTGGTGCATGTCGTTGATGTCGACCGTCGAGAAGCCGCCCGAGCGGGGCATGACGCCCGCGAACAGCGAGGCGAGGATCGTGCCCGGCCAGTCCAGCGGGGCGAACGTCTTGACGTTGTTCCACTCGAAGGCCGCGACGAGGACGGTGCCGAACGCGACCAGGGAGCCGCTCGCTACGAGCGTGAGCTTGGAGTGCAGGTTCCACCGTCGCGGCGAGCGGACCCGGCGCATGACGTCGAGGATCACCGGGAAGCCGAGCGATCCGACGAACACGCCGATGATGATCGGCAGCAGGATCAGCCAGTCCGAGCCGTACGGCGTCAGCCCGTAGGCGGTCGGGATGAACCCCGCGTTGTTGAAGGCCGAGATCGCGTAGAACACGCCGTGCCAGGTCGCCTGACCCCAGCTCTCGTCGAGGGCATGGAACCGCGGGATCAGGACCAGGGCGATCGCGACCTCGAACAGCGTCGAGGTGACGATGACGACGCGGACGAGCGAACCGACCTCGCCGAGCCGCGTCATCTTCGTCTCCGACGAGACCAGCAGTCGCTGGGTCAGGCCGATCCGGCGCGACACCGCCATCCCGAGCAGCGAGGCCAGGGTCATCACCCCGAGCCCGCCGACCTTGATCGCCACGAGGATCACGACCTGGCCCGCAGCGGACCAGTAGGTCCCGGTCGGGACGGTGACCAGCCCGGTGACGCACACGGCCGACGTCGCGGTGAACAGCGCGTCGACGAACGGGGCGCGCTCGCCGCTGGCGGTCGCGAACGAGGTCGACAGCAGCGCGGTGAAGACCGCGATGACACTGCCGAACACCCCGAGGGCGAGCCGGGCGGGTGACTGCCGGGCCAGGCGGTCGACGAACTCACGCATGGACCTGGCGGTCCCGGGAAGCCCCTGACGCATCGCACCTCCCGGTCGGCGAATGTCGTGACCGCTCACTCTGGCACGTCCCAGGGACGGGTCGGCCGAGGCCGGGCGCGAATCGGGCGGCACCTGTTCCACCGCACACCCCAGGAGGCCGGGTTACCGTGTGGCGCATGGCCGAATCGGTGCACATCGTCTGGTCTCCCGCCCTGCTCGGGTACGACTTCGGCCAGGGGCACCCGATGTCGCCCGCGCGCCTCAAGCTGACGATGGATCTGGCGGGCGCACTGGGGCTCCTCGAAGCTCCGGGTGTCGAGGTGGTCGGCGTCGAGCCGGCCACCGACGCCGAGCTGCTCACCGTGCACGCCGCGACCTACGTGGCGGCCGTCCGCGCGGCGTCGGACCACGGGGTGGCGGACTGGGCCCACGGCCTCGGCACCGAGGACGACCCGGTGTTCCCCGGCATGCACGAGGCGGCGGCGCGGGTCGTGGCGGGCAGCCTCGCGGGCGCCAACGCGGTGTGGTCAGGGGACGCCGTGCATGCCGTGAACATCACCGGGGGGATGCACCACGCGATGCCCGAGAGCGCCTCCGGCTTCTGCGTCTACAACGACGCCGCGGTCGCCATCCGACGGCTGCTCGCGGACGGCGCTCGCCGGGTCGCGTACGTCGACGTCGACGCTCATCACGGTGACGGGGTCGAGCACATCTTCTGGGACGACCCGCGGGTGCTGACGGTCTCGGTCCATGAGAGCGGCCGCAGTCTCTTCCCGGGTACCGGCCACGCGGCGGAGGTCGGTGGCGACGGCGCCGAGGGCACCGCCGTGAACCTCGCGCTGCCGGCCGGGACGGGCGACGCCGGTTGGCTGCGGGCGATCGACGCCGTCGTGCCGGCCGTGCTGCGCGGCTTCGCCCCGGACGTGATCGTGAGCCAGCACGGCTGCGACACGCACGCCGCCGACCCGATCGCCAACCTCCGGGTGAGCATCGACGCGCAGCGCCACGTCGCCGGGCTGGTGCACGATCTGGCGCACGAGGTGGCCGATGGGCGCTGGCTGGCGCTCGGCGGTGGGGGATACGCCGTCATCGACGTCGTGCCGCGCGCCTGGAGCCAGCTGATCGCCATCGCGGGCCACGTCGATCTCGACCCGGCGACCGCGCTGCCTGACGCCTGGCGGCAGGACGTCATCGCCCGGTGGGGGCGCACCCCGCCGGAGCGGATGACCGACGGCGCGAGCGGCGCGTTTCGGGAGTGGGGTCACGGCTACGACCCGGCGGACGACGTGGACCGGGCGATCCGGGCGACCCGGGACGCCGTGTTCCCGCACCTCGGCCTGGACCCCAACCACGACTGAGGGGCCACCGTTCACTGCTGTCCCACCGTTCACTCGGTTCGCCCCTACCCCACGCGCCCCACCAGGCCCTAGGGTGATCATGCGTGCCTGTGAAGTGGGCGCGACGGTCAGGGGCCAGCAGGCTCAGTCGAGGAAGCGGTGCGGGATGTCCAGCGATCAACCACGTGCGCGGTACCTCACCGTCGCCGAGGTCGCCGAGGTCATGCGCGTGTCCAAGATGACCGTCTACCGGTTGGTCCACTCGGGTGAGATGCCTGCGGTGCGCGTGGGACGGTCGTTCCGGGTCCCGCAGGACGCGCTCGACCAGTACCTCGCGACCTCCTACATCGAGGCGGATCGGCTCACGTCCTGAGGATCAGGTACGGTTCGCCGGGCCGACGCGGTCGCATGCCGTGAGCGGCACCCGCTAGAATGATCTCGGACTTTCCCGTGCGTGGGCTATTGCGTCCGCACAACTCGGGCGTTCCAGCCAGCACCAGTCGAACATTGTGAGGATCCATGGGCTCCGTCATCAAGAAGCGTCGCAAGCGCATGGCGAAAAAGAAGCATCGCAAACTGCTTCGCAAGACGCGCCACCAGCGCCGCAACAAGAAGTGACCTCAGGGCCCGGCAGAGATGCCGGGCCCGAGTTCGTCCTGGCTGCCGGACACGTGCTTTACAACGTTGTAGGGTCGGGAGCACGGAGGCAGTCGCTCCGCAGGGGCAGGGGTTTTCGATGACGTGGCTGGCAGGAGGATAGAGGGACCGTGTCCGCGACGATGCAGGACGTGGCCCAGCTCGCCGGCGTCTCGGTCAAGACCGTCTCGAACGTCGTCAACGGCTACCCGTACATCCGGCCGGCCACGCGGGCCCGGGTCGAAGAAGCGATCGTCGAGCTCGGCTACCGGCTCAACGTCTCCGCTCGCAACCTCCGCCAGGGGCGCACCGGGATGATCGGCCTGGCCGTCCCCGAGCTGAGCCAGCCCTACTTCGCCGAGCTCGCCGACCTGGTGATCCAGGCGGGCGAGGACGCCGGCGTGACCGTGCTGATCGAGCAGACCGGAGCCCAGCGCGTCCGCGAGCTCGAGGTGCTGCACGGCGAGCGCCGCCAGATGACCGACGGGCTGATCTTCAGCCCACTGGCGCTGGGGGAGGAGGACCGCACCGAGTTCGCCGTGCACTACCCGCTCGTGCTGCTGGGCGAGCGGATCTTCCGCGGCCCCGCGGACCACGTCACGATGGCCAACGTCGAGGCGGCCTACGCGGCGACCCGTCGGCTGATCGAGCTCGGCCGTCGCCGCATCGCCGTGATCGGCGCCCATCCGGGCGAGACCGTGGGGTCGGCCGGTCTGCGGGTGGTGGGGTACGAGCGGGCGCTCACCGAGGCGGGCCTCCCGCTGGACCCGGCGCTCATGGGGCCGGTGGTCGCATGGCACCGGTCGACCGGCGCCGATGCCATGGAGCGTCTCCTGGCCGCCGGCACCCCGATCGACGCCGTGTTCGCGCTCAACGATGCGATGGCCCTCGGTGCGCTGCGGGCCCTGTCGGCTCGCGGCGTCCGGGTTCCCCAGGACGTCGCGGTGATCGGCTTCGACGACGTCGACGACGCGCGCTACTCGTCGCCGTCGCTCTCGACCGTGGCGCCCGGGCGGCTGCAGATCGCACGCACCGCCGTGGAGCTGTTGATGGCACGGATCGCCGACCCGGCCCCGGGCCGGCCGTTCGTCGAGGTCGTCGCCGACTTCGAGATCATCGAACGCGAGTCGACCGGGAGCGCGGTCGCGGCGTCGACCTGACCCAGATCGTGACCAATCTGTGACATTGAGGCCTTGACGGCTTCTCGATCGTTCTACATCGTTGTAGTACATCGATGTAGATGGCAATCACGACTCGAAGGCCGGCGACCGGTGGGTCACCGTGACGAATCAAGGAGGATTCGCGAGATGAAGCTCAAGACACATGGTGGGCACCCCAATCGCGTCATGACCGCGGCGCTCTGGCTCGGACTGGGGGCGATCACCCTCAGCGCGTGCAGCGGTGGTTCGGACGCTGCCGACGGGACCGCGGACCCCGCGGCCGGCGGCAGCGACGGCACCTGCACCAACACCGTCGTCAACCCCGACGCCGAGCAGGTGACCGTGTGGGCCTGGTACCCGGCGTTCGAGGGGGTCGTGGACCTGTTCAACAACTCGCACGACGACATCCAGATCTGCTGGTCGAACGCCGGCCAGGGCAACGACGAGTACACGAAGTTCAGCACCACGATCGAGGCGAAGAGCGGCGCGCCGGACGTCATCATGCTGGAGACCGAGGTGCTGCCGAGCTTCATCATCCGCGACGCGCTCGCGGACCTGACGCCTTACGGCGCGGCCGACGTCGAGAGCAGCTACGCACCGGGCGTCTGGGCGGACCACTCGAGCGGGGACGGCGTCTACGCGATCCCGGTCGACGGCGGTCCGATGGGGATGCTCTACCGCGCGGACGTGTTCGAGGCGGCCGGGATCATGACCCCGCCCACCACCTGGGACGAGTTCGCCGCGGCCGCCCAGCAGCTGCGCGACTCCGGCAGCACCGCGCTGATGACCGACTTCCCGACCAACGGGCGCGCGTTCAACCAGGCGCTGTTCGCCCAGGCCGGCTCCGAGCCGTACGTGTTCGGCGACACCGACTCGACCGAGGTCGCCATCGACCTCAACGACGACGGCACCAAGAAGGTCCTGAACTACTGGTACGACCTGATCGACAAGGGCCTGGTCGGCACGGACGACGCGTTCACGACCGACTACAACACCAAGCTCGTCGACGGCACCTATGCCGTGTACCTCGCCGCCGCGTGGGGGCCGGGCTACCTCTCCGGCCTCGCGGGCGCCGACGACACCGCCGTCTGGCGTGCCGCGCCGATGCCGCAGTGGGACGCGGCCAGCCCCGTGCAGGTGAACTGGGGCGGCTCGGCGTTCGCCGTGACCAGCCAGGCGAAGAACCCCGAGGCCGCGGCCACCGTCGCCAAGGAGGTCTTCGGCACGGAGGAGGCCTGGAAGATCGGGATCGAAGAGGGTGCGCTGTACCCGCTCTGGAAGCCGATCGCCGAGTCGGAGTACTTCACCGCGCTCGAGTACCCGTTCTTCGGCGGGCAGAAGATCAACGAGGACGTCTTCCTCGACGCGGCGGCCGGCTACGAGGGCTTCACGTTCTCGCCGTTCCAGAACTTCGCGTACGACCAGCTCACCGAGGAGCTGTTCGCTGCGGTCCAGGGGGAGAAGTCGCCGGAGCAGGCGGCCGATGACCTTCAGGGGCAGGTCGTCGACTACGCGACCAGCCAGGGCTTCACGGTCAAGTAGCTCGCAGGTCCCGGGCGGGGCGACGTCGTAGGCCCCGCCCGGGCCGCCTCACCAAGGAGTCCTCATGACCCAGCTCGCCACGGTGCCCACAGGGGTACCCGCCCCGACGAACGCGCGGCCGCGGCCGACGCGGACCGGGGGGATCGACCGGGCGCGGCAGCGCCACGGATGGCTGTTCGTCGCCCCGTTCACGCTCGTGTTCATCACCTTCCTCATCGTCCCGCTCGGGTACGCCTTCTGGATGAGCCTGCACACCAAGACCCTCGCGGCCGGTGAGCACTTCAGCGGGTTCGAGAACTACACCAGGGCGTTCACGGACCCGGAGTTCCTGCACGGGGTCGCGTTCGTGCTGCGGTTCTCGCTCGTGCTCATCCCGATCCAGATGCTGGTCTCGCTCGCGGCCGCCCTGGTGCTCGACAACCTCTCGAGCCGCCTGTCGAAGTTCTCCCGGCTGATGATCTTCGTGCCGTACGCCATCCCCGTCGTGATCGGCGCGATGATGTGGGGCTTCCTGTACAGCCCCCGGTTCGGACCGATCGGGGAGATCTTCGGGATGTTCGGCATCGATGCGCCGTTCATGCTGAGCCCGGACAACGTCTTCGCCGGGCTGCTCAACGTCGTCGTCTGGCAGTGGGCCGGCTACTACATGATCATCATCTACGCCGCGCTCCGGGGGATCGACACGTCGGTCTACGAGGCCGCGCGGATGGACGGCGCGAACGGCTGGCAGATCGCGCTGCGGATCAAGGTCCCCATGATCTCCTCCGCGCTCGTGCTCATCTTCGTGTTCGCGATCATCGGCACGCTGCAGTTCTTCACCGAGCCGCAGATCCTGCGCTCGGTGGCGGCCGGATCCATCGATGCGTCGTTCACACCGAACATCTACGCGTACACCCTCGCGTTCTCGTACTCCCAGTTCAACTACGCGTCCGCGATCTCCTTCGCGCTCGGCGTCGTGGTGTTCATCGGGTCGTACGTCTTCCTCTTCCTGTCGCGCAAGCGGAACGGACTCAGCTGATGTCGGCACCCACGCTCACCCGCGAACCCGGCGCCCGCCGCCGCGGGGTCACGCAGCGGCGCAACCTGGGCTCGCACACGTTCCTGGTGCTGCTGGTGCTCTACTTCGCGCTGCCGCTGTGGTGGCTCATCGTCGCGAGCACCAAGAACATCAACGGGTTGTTCACCGGCACAGGTGGACCGCTGTGGTTCGACTCCGAGTTCGACCTGGTCGCCAACGTCCGCCAGCTCTTCAGCCAGAACGGCGGCATCTACTGGCGCTGGCTGGGCAACTCGTTCCTGTACGCCATCGTCGGCGGGGTCGGCGCGACGGTGCTGTCGGTGCTGGCCGGGTACGGCTTCGCGAAGTACCGGTTCCGTGGCCGCAACCTGTACTTCGCGGTGCTGCTCGGCTCGGTCATGGTCCCGCTGACGGCCCTGGTGATCCCGACGTTCGTCCTGCTCAGCGACATGGGGCTGACGAACACGATCTGGGCGGTGATCCTGCCGTCGCTGCTCAGCCCGTTCGGCGTGTACCTCATGCGGGTGTACGCCCAGGACGCGGTGCCCGACGAGCTCCTCGACGCCGCGAGGGTCGACGGCGCGGGCGACTTCAAGACGTTCGTCAGCGTCGCGCTGCCGCTGCTGCGGCCGGCGATCGTCACCGTGCTGCTGCTCTCGACGGTGGCGACCTGGAACAACTACTTCCTGCCGCTCGCCGTGCTCTCGGACACCAAGCTGCTGCCGGTGACCGTGGGCCTCGGCCAGTGGCAGGCCCAGTCGACCTCCGGCGCTGCCGGTTCGCAGCTGTGGAACCTCGTCATCACCGGCGCCCTGATCTCGATCATCCCGCTGGTGGTCTCGTTCCTCTCGCTGCAGAAGTACTGGCAGGGGGGCCTGAGCCTCGGCAGTCTCAAGTGAGCCGCCGACCCGCGCCACCCGCTCGTCCGAACGTCTGAACGTCTGAACGTCTGAACTCGTCACGCGTCCCTGTTGGAGGACACCCCCATGCTCACGGCTTCACTCACCCTCGACCCGGCGTTCACCGTCTCCCCGGTCCGCCGCCGGACCTTCGGCTCGTTCCTCGAGCACCTGGGTCGCTGCGTCTACACCGGCATCCACGACCCGGCGCACCCGACCGCCGACGCCGACGGATTCCGCGCCGACGTCGTCGACCTCACGCGTGAGCTCGGTGTGTCGACGGTGCGGTACCCCGGCGGGAACTTCGTCTCGGGGTACCGGTGGGAGGACGGCATCGGTCCGGTGGACGAGCGCCCCGCGCGGCTCGACCTCGCCTGGCACAGCACGGAGCCGAACACCGTCGGGGTGGACGAGTTCATGCGGTGGGCGCGCACGGCGGGCGTCGAGCCGATGATGGCGGTCAACCTCGGCACCCGTGGGGTGCAGGAGGCGCTCGACCTGCTCGAGTACTGCAACATCGAGTCGGGCACGCACTTCTCCGATCTCCGGCGGGCGAACGGGACCGAGCGGCCGCACAACGTGCGGATGTGGTGCCTGGGCAACGAGATGGACGGTCCGTGGCAGACCGGCCACAAGACGGCGCACGAGTACGGCCGGCTCGCGGCGGAGACGGCGCGGGCGATGCGGATGGTCGACCCCGACCTCGAGCTGGTGGCGTGCGGCAGCTCGAGCTCGGCGATGCCCACGTTCGGCACGTGGGAGGCCACGGTGCTCGCGGAGGCCTACGAGCAGGTCGACTACGTGTCGGCGCACGCCTACTACTTCGAGGAGGACGGGGACCTGGCGAGCTTCCTCGGCTCCGCGATCGACATGGACCGCTTCATCGAGGACGTCGTCGCGACGGCCGACGCGGTGCGCGCAGCCAAGAAGCTCACCAAGCGCATCCACATCTCGTTCGACGAGTGGAACGTCTGGTACCTGCACGCCACGGCGTCCAAGCCGCCGACGGACACCTGGCCGATCGCGCCGGTGCTGCTCGAGGACCACTACAACGTGGCCGACGCCGTCGTGGTCGGGAACCTGCTGATCTCGCTGCTCCGGCACTCCGACCGGGTCCGCTCGGCGAGCCTGGCGCAGCTGGTGAACGTGATCGCGCCGATCATGACCGAGCCGGGCGGGCGGATCTGGAAGCAGACGACGTTCCACCCGTTCGCGCTCACCTCCCGCTACGCGGTGGGGGACGTGCTCCGCGTGGAGCTCACCTCGCCGGTCGCCCCGACCGCCAAGTTCGGGGACACCCCGCTGGTCGACGCGGTCGCCACCCGGGACGCCGAGACCGGGGCGGTCGCGGTGTTCGCGGTCAACCGCTCGGTCACCGAGCCGCTCGACCTGGAGATCGACCTGCGGGCGTTCGGGGCGATCGAGCTCGTCGAGTGCGTGACGCTCGCGAACCCGGACCCCCACGCCCGGGCCACGATCGACGACGACGGCTCCCTGGTCCCGATCGAGAACCCGGACACCAAGCGCGAGGGGGACACGCTCCGCATCACCCTCCCCCCGGTGAGCTGGACGATGGCCCGCCTGGCCCCCTGAACCCGGCTCGCCCGGGTGCCCCCGCCACGGCCGGGGCACCCGGCGGGGGAGTCAGCCGCGCAGGGAGCGGCGGATCGAGCGCAGCACCAGGCCCGCGGCCCAGGCCAGGCCGGCCCAGCTGGCCGTCTTGATGCCACGCTTGGCGGCCCGACGTCGACCGCGGAACTCGCGGATGGGCCAACCCGCGCCCAGGGCGTGCCGGCGCAGACGCCCGTCGGGGTTGATGGCGCACGGGTTGCCGACCGTCGACAGGATCGGCAGGTCGTTGATCGAGTCGCCGTAGGCGTAGGACTGCGCCAGGTCGAGGCCCTCGCGCTCGGCCAGCGTGCGGACGGCGCTCGCCTTCGCCTCACCGTGCAGCATGTCGCCCACGAGCCGACCGGTGTAGAAGCCGTCCTTGTGCTCGGCCACGGTGCCCAGGCAGCCGGTGGCGCCCAGGCGCCGGGCGATCAGGTTGCCGATCTCGACGGGGGTCGCGGTGACGAGCCAGACCTGCCGGCCGGCCGCGAGGTGGTCGTCGAGCAGCTGGAGGGTGCCGGGGAAGATCCGGAGCTCGAGGACCTGGTCGTAGACCTCCTCGCCGATCGCCACGACCTCCGCGACGGAGTGCCCGGTCATGATGCTCAGCGCCCGGGACCGGACCTCGTCGATCTGCCCGCGGTCCTCGCCCAGCAGCTGGTAGCGCGCGTTGTGCAGGGAGGCGCGCACGATGTCCCGGTACCGGAAGAACCCGCGCCGGTGCAGCCCGACGGCGAGGTGGAACGCGCTCGCGCCGCGGATGATCGTGTTGTCCACGTCGAAGAACGCCGCTGCGGTGCGGGCTCCGGCCGCGGCAGGCCCGACGGCGGTCGCACCCACGGCGATCGCACCGACCGGTGTGAGCGGGTCGTGGGCGGGGTCCGTGACAGCGACCGGCACGGCGTCGGGGCCGGAGACGGGCGTGCCGGGTTCGGCGTTCGAGAGCTCGGGCACCTGACCACTCTAACGACGACGCCTAAGGTTGCGTCATGGGCGATGGTGTGGTGCGGGTGGTGCTCTACGTTCGCGCCGGGTGCCACCTGTGCGAGGCCGCGCGCGAGGTCGTGTCCACGGCGGCGGCGGCGGCCGGCACCCCGTGGGTCGAGATCGACGTCGACGCCGCGGCGGCCGACGACGGCGGCGCCCTCCAGCGGGCGTACGGCGAGGAGGTCCCGGTCGTGGTCGTCGACGGCGTCACGCGCGGGTTCTGGCGCATCGACGCGCAACGGCTGGCGAAGGCGTTGCGGGAGCCCAGATGAGCGTCGTGGTCCCGGGCGGGCCGCGCCGGGTCCCGCGCGCCACGGTCGGACGGCTGCCGGTGTACCTGCGGGCGCTCGCGGCGCTCGCCGACCAAGGAGTGGCCGTGACGTCGTCGCGCACGCTGGCGGCGGCGGCGGGGGTCGGCTCGGCCCAGCTGCGCAAGGACCTGTCCTACCTCCCGGCCCACGGCACCCCCGGGGTGGGCTATGACGTCGCGAGCCTTCGGCAGCAGCTCACGGGAGCGCTGGGGCTGACGTGTCAGCGGCGGGTGGTGATCGTCGGCGTCGGGCACCTGGGGCACGCGCTGGCCAGCTACTCGGGCTTCGCGGGGACGGATTTCGTGGTCGTCGGCCTGGTGGACGCTGATCCGCGCGTGGTCGCGACGACCGTGGCGGGGCTGGAGGTCCAGCCGTTCGAGCGGCTCGCGCAGGTGGTCAAGGAGAACGGGGCGACCATCGCGGTGATCGCCACCCCGCAGGCGGTGGCGCAGGAGGTGTGCGACGTCGTCGTCGCCGCCGGGGTGACCGGCGTGCTGAACTTCGCGCCGCGCGCGCTGCGGGTGCCGCCGGCGGTCGACCTGCGGGTCGTCGACCTCGGTTCCGAGCTGCAGATCCTGGCGTTCCACGACCGGCGCCGATCCGACCTCAGCGGCTGAGGCCCGCGGGCCGACCGACAGCAGTGGGGCGCCCCGCTACCGGGACGCCCCACTGGTGGTGCCGAGCTGCGACTGACCGAGGTGGTCAGGCCTGCTTGATGGCCGAGAGGTCGAGGGCGATCTTGACCTTGTCGCCGACCAGGACGCCGCCGGCCTCGAGGGCCGCGTTCCAGGTCAGGCCGAAGTCCTTGCGGGAGATCTCGGTGCTGGCGGAGAAGCCGGCGCGGAGGTTGCCCCACGGGTCGACGGCCGTGCCGGTGAACTCGGTGGCGAGGGTGACCGGGCGGGTCACGCCGTGGATCGTCAGGTCGCCGGCGACGACGGCCTCGGCACCGGAACCGGTGACGGACGTGGACACGAAGGTCCAGGTCGGGAAGTTCTCGACGTCGAAGAAGTCGGCGCCCTTGAGGTGCCCGTCGCGGTTCTCGTCCCGGGTGTCGATCGTCGAGGCGTCGAGCGTGGCGGTGACGGCAGACGCGCTCAGGTCCGCGCCGATGGTGATGGTGGCCTCGGTGATCGCGACGAAGCCGCGGACCTTCGAGATGCCCGCGTGGCGGACCGTGAAGCCGGCCTCGCTGTGCGAGACGTCGGCAACCCAGGCGCCGGCGGTGAGTTCGGTGGGGAGCGTGGTGACGGACATGTGGATCTCCTTGGGTGCGGTTCGTGTGACGGCTGGTCGGTGGGGCTGTCCGAGCCGATGCTTGAACTCGCAACTACCCGGTAGTTGATGTTTCTACTAGAGTGCGGCGCAGAACGCAAACCCGTCCCGGAGCCGCCGGTCTTTTCGGGGCCCACGAGAACCAGAGAGCAGGTCCCCGCGATGGACACCCCCCCCGTCCGCTGGCTGACCGAAGAGCAACAGCGCCACTGGCGGTCGTTCCTCGACGGCAGCGCACGGCTCACCGAGGTGCTCGGGCGGCAGCTCGAGCAGGACGCCGACCTCTCGCTGAGCGAGTACGAGGTCCTCGTGCGACTGTCTGAGGCGCCCGAACGCACGCTGCGCATGTCGTTGCTGGCGGACTCCCTCGCGCACTCCCGCAGCCGGATCACGCACACGATCCGCCGGATGGAGACCCGCGGCTTCGTCGAGCGACGTGCCTGTGCGGTCGACGGACGCGGGGTGAACTGTTCGATGACCGCCCTCGGGTTCGCGCGGCTCGAGGCGGCCGCCCCCGGGCACGTCGAGGCGGTGCGCACCCACCTGGTGGACGCGCTCAGCGAGGAGCAGCTCCGGGCGCTCGGGGAGGCGCTCGCGGCGGTGCACCGACGGCTCGGCGAAGCCTGACGGTTCGATGTCACACGTCCAACCGGCCGGAGCATCCAGCGCAGTTTGCGACACTGTGCGCATGGTCGCGACCACCCTGCATCTTCTTCGCCACGGCGAGGTCCACAACCCCACCGGCGTGCTCTACGGCCGACTGCCCGGATTCGGGCTCTCGGAGCGTGGCCGCCAGATGGCCGACCGGATCGCGAGCCACGTCGTCGACCGCGACATCACGGTCGTGGTCGCCTCGCCCCTGCAGCGTGCGCAGGAGACCGCGGCGCCGATCGCGACGGCGCTCGGGCTCGAGATCACGTCCGACGCGCGCCTGCTCGAGGCCGAGAACCGGTTCGAGGGCCTGACCTTCGGGGTCGGCGACGGCTCGCTCAAGCACCCGCGGCTGTGGCCCCTGCTGCGCAACCCGTTCCGGCCCTCGTGGGGCGAGCCCTACCGGGAGCAGGCCGACCGGGTGATCGCCGCCGTCGACGCCGCGCGCCTGATGGCCAGCGGCCACGAGGCCCTGCTCGTGAGCCACCAGCTCCCGATCTGGGTCACCCGGCTGGCGCTCTCGGACCGCCGGCTGTGGCACGACCCGCGCCACCGGGAGTGCTCGCTGGCCTCGCTGACCTCGCTCGTGTTCTCGGACGATCGCCTGGTCCGGATCGACTACAGCGAACCCGCGTTCGACCTGCTGCCGGGAGCCTCCGCAGTGGCCGGAGCGTGACCGCGGTGCCCCAGCGCGTGCATGCGGTGCCCCGGCGCGTCTTGGCCGTCGCGGCGATGACGGTCGCCCTCCTGGCGGGCTGCACCGGCGGCCCGACGCCCTCCGACAGCCCGACCGGCGTCGTCGACCAGGGGTACCAGTCGGGTGACGGCAGCACCAAGGCCTGGGCGCCCGCGGACCGCGGCGAGCCCGTCGCGCTGAGCGGGACCGACTTCGCCGGCGGCGCGGTCGATGTCGCCGACTGGCGCGGCGACGTCGTCGTGCTCAACACCTGGTACGCCGCGTGCCCGCCCTGCCGCAAGGAGGCGCCCGACCTGGTGGCGCTCGCGGCCGAGTACGCCGCCGACGGCGTGCAGCTGCTCGGGATCAACGGCACCGACGCCGCCGGCGCGGCGCAGGCCTTCGAGCGCACCTTTGCCGTGACCTACCCGTCGATCGCGGACTCGGACGGTTCCGCGATCGCGGCCCTGCAGGGTGCCGTCCCGGTGCAGGCCGTGCCCACGACCGTGGTCCTCGACCGCGAGGGCCGGGTGGCCGCCCGCATCCTCGGCCTCGCGGACGCCTCCACGCTGAGCGCGCTGGTCGACGACGTGCTCGCCGAGCCCGCCGCCGCGGGCACCGCATGATCGGCCTCGCGGCGGATGCCTGGGGCGACCTCGGGAACGCGTTCGGGACGGCCGCGTTCTCCGGCTCGATGCTGCTGGCCATCCCCGTGGCGCTGATCGCCGGGCTGGTGTCGTTCGCCTCACCGTGCGTGCTTCCGCTGGTGCCCGGATACCTCGGCTACCTCGGGGGGATGACCGGCGCCGCGATCGGGCCGTCGGGGACCACCACCGGGCGGCGGGATCCGGCGGGAGCGGGCCGCGGCCGACTCCTGCTCGGGGTCGGGCTGTTCATCGCCGGGTTCACCCTCGTCTTCGTCGCGCTCGGCACGCTCGCCGGGTCGATCGGCGCAGAGCTCGGGCGCCTGCAGGACCCGATCAGCCGGATCCTCGGCGTCGTCGTGATCCTCATGGGCGTCGCGTTCCTCGGCTTCATCCCGTTCCTGCAGCAGGATCGGCGCGTGCGGGTGAGCCCGACGGCCGGGCTGTGGGGCGCGCCGGTGCTCGGCATCGTGTTCGGCCTCGGCTGGGCACCGTGCATCGGCCCGACGCTCGCGGCGGTGATCGCGCTCTCGCTCGACGGCGGCTCGGCCGGGCGGGGCGCCTCGCTGTCGATCGCATACTGCATCGGGCTGGGTCTGCCGTTCCTGCTCATCGCGCTCGGCTACCAGCGCAGCGCCCGGGCGCTCGGCTTCGTGCGCCGGCACCGGCTCGCGGTCATGCGACTCGGGGGCGCGATGCTCATCGTCATCGGTCTCGCGCTCGTGACGGGCCTGTGGGGCACATGGACGCAGTCGCTGCAGGGGCTCGTCAACAGCTTCGAACCGGTGGTCTGATGAGCAGCTACCGCCCCGAGGGCATCGACGACTCGTTCGCGAACGACGGCGCCGAGCCGACCCTGCCGCATCTCGGGGCCCGCGGGACGGTCCGCTGGGTGTGGCGCCAGCTCACGTCCATGCGCGTCGCGCTCATGCTGCTGATGCTGCTCGCGGTGGCGGCGGTGCCCGGATCGGTGTTCCCGCAGCGGCCGGTGGACCCGGCCAAGGTGGCCGAGTACCTCGTGGACCACCCCGGATCGGGGGCCTGGCTCGACCGCGTCGGCGCGTTCGACGTGTACGCCTCCGCGTGGTTCTCCGCGATCTACCTGATGCTGTTCCTGTCGCTGATCGGCTGCATCCTGCCGCGCACGCGGGCCCACCTGGCCGCGGTGCGCTCGCGCCCGCCGCGGGTGCCGCGTCGCTTCGACCGGTTCGGGACCTCCGCAGGCTTCACCACCACCACCACGACGGCGCACGCGGTCGCCGAGGCCGCCGCGGTGGCGCTGCGCGGCCGGTCGCGCTGGCTGCCCCGGTTCCGGGTCGACGTGCGCGAGGAGCCGACGACGGCCGGTCCGAGCACGTGGGCGGTCTCGGCCGAGCGCGGGTACGTGCGTGAGACCGGCAACCTGGTCTTCCACCTCGCCCTGCTCGGCCTGATCGTCGCGGTCGGCACGGGCCAGTTCCTGCACTACCGCGGCCAGGCGATCGTGGTCCAGGGTCGCGGCTTCGCCAACGCCGTCGTCGACTACGACACGTTCGAGAGCGGTACAGGCTTCGATCCGTCGAGCCTGGTGCCGTTCTCGCTCACCCTCGACGAGTTCACCGCCAGGTTCGACCCCGAGACGCTCGCCGCCCGCTACTTCCGCGCCGACGTGACCGTCCGCTCGCCCGACGGCAGCGAGCGGGCCGAGTCCATCCGCGTGAACCACCCGCTCGACGCCGGCGGAGCGAAGATCTACCTGCAGGGCAACGGGTACGCGCCCGACGTGACCGTGCGGGACGCGGCGGGCGAGGTCGCCTTCGCCGGCCCCGTGCCGTTCGTGGCGTCCGACGACGTCTACACCTCGCGTGGCGTCATCAAGGTGCCGGACGTCTCGGCGGGTGACCAGATCGGCATGGTCGGGTTCCTGCTGCCGACGGCGCTGGAGACGGCGCCGGGGCTCTGGCGCTCGGTCAACCCCCAGCCGAACGCCCCCCTGCTGGTGCTGTCGGTGTGGACCGGCGATCTCGGGCTCGACGACGGGATCCCGCAGAACGTCTACCGGCTCGACGAGACGGGCCTGACGCAGACCGTCGATGCGGCCGGGGCACCCGTGACGCTGTACGTGCGCCCGGGGGAGACGGTCGACCTCCCGGACGGGCTCGGGAGCATCACCTTCGACGACCTGCCCCGGTTCGTGGCGCTCGACCTGCGGCACGACCCGTCGCTCGGGTTCGTCCTGGCGTTCGCGCTCGCGGCCCTCGCGGGCCTCGCGACGTCGCTGTTCACGCCGCGGCGCCGGGTCTGGGTGCGTGCCGTGCCGGCGACGGGGGCCCGCACGGTGGTCACCACGGCCGCGCTCGCCCGCGGGGACGACCTCGGCCTGCAGGGTGAGCTGGACCGGCTCCTGGCGGCGCTGGACGCTGCGGGCGTGGTCGCCGCGGATGCGGGGCCCGACGACGTCGCGGATGATGAGTCGCCGACGACGCCGACGGATGATGTTCTCGAGGACGACCGCCACGAGGGCGACCGCCACGAGGGCGACCAGCAGGACGATGGCGACCAGCAGGACGACGCAGTGACCGCAGGCGACGCAGTGACCGCACCGGAGGCGAATCGATGAACGTGGCAGAGCTGGGCGACCTGAGCACGACGCTCGTGTGGGGCGCCGCGACGGCGTACACCGTCGCGCTGATCGCCTACACCCTGGACCTGGCCCGGCTGACCGAGCGGGCGGGCAGCGCGGCACGCGCCGCGCGGCAGGCGGTCGCCGTCGGCGGTGCCGTCACCGCCGCCGGAGGTGCCGTCGCGGGCGGTCGGGGGAGCGCCCGCGCGGGTGCCACGGCCACCCTGGCCCCCGTGCGCCCCGCCGCCGACCGCAGCTCCAAGGCGCGCGGGATCGCTCGTTCGACGACGATTCTCGGACTCCTGCTCCAGGTCGCGGCGGTGGTCCTGCGCGGGATCGCCGCGGGCCGCACACCGTGGGCCAACATGTACGAGTTCGCCCTGGTCGGCACGATGGTCGCGGTGGCGGTCCTGCTGCTGGTCCTGCGCAAGCGCGACCTGCCGTTCCTCGGGGTCGCGGTCACCGGGCTCACCGTCCTCGCGCTCGCGGTCGCCCTGCTGGTCTTCTACGTCCAGGCCGACGGCGTGCAGCCGGCGCTCGACAGCTACTGGCTCGTCATCCACGTCGGCGTCGCGATCACCGCGGCGGGGGTGTTCACCGTCGCTTTCGCCGCGAGCGTCCTGCAGCTGCTGCGAAGCTCGCGCGAACGCGGATCCGCGGCCCTGTCCCGGCCGGTCTGGCGATGGCTCGACACCGTTCCGGGGCCCGGCGAGCTCGAGGCGCTCTCGTTCCGCCTCAACGCGGTGGGCTTCGTGCTGTGGACGTTCACCGTCATCGCCGGCGCGATCTGGGCCGAGCACGCCTGGGGCCGGTACTGGGGCTGGGATCCCAAGGAGGTCTGGAGCTTCGTGATCTGGGTCGTCTACGCGGCGTACCTGCACGCGCGCACCACCCGCGGCTGGGCCGGTCGGCGTGCGGCCTGGTTCGTCCTGGTGGGCTACTCGTGCGTGATTGCCAACTTCACGCTCGTGAACCTCTTCTTCGCCGGCAAGCACACGTACTCGGGCCTGTAGCCCCCCGCCGAGCCCCCGCTGCGTTGGAGCCCCCCGCTTCAGCGGGATCAGGGCAGCGGGATCAGGCGGTCGTGTCTCGCGGGTCCGGGTGGTCCGAGCCGTCGTCGTCCTTCTGGTCCTTCATGGCGTCGCGGTCAGCCTGGCGCTGCTGCTGCTCGAGC
This sequence comes from Pengzhenrongella frigida, assembly GCF_004168625.1. GTDB lineage: Bacteria > Actinomycetota > Actinomycetes > Actinomycetales > Cellulomonadaceae > Pengzhenrongella > Pengzhenrongella frigida. The sequence continues at coordinate 7,338 of NZ_SDWW01000043.1, read as the reverse complement.
AGCCAGAGGAACTCGGGGTCGTCGTCGGGCGCGACCGGACCGGACGGACGCTTCGGACGCCAGCCGCCGCTCCGCGGGGGCCCCGCGGGACCGGACGGCCCGACCGGACCGGACCGGACCCGCAGCACGAGGGTGATCACCGCGTACACGACCAGTCCGAGCAGGAGCAGGAAAAGAAGATTGCGCATACCTCCAGAGTAAGTGGCTCTCGCCGGTGCGCAGCGGCCTACCCTGGGCGATGTGCCGATCGTGACCTACTCCGTCCTGCGTCTTGGGCTCTTCGGCGCGTGCCTGGGGGTCCTGTACTGGGCGGGCCTCGGTGGCTGGCTGCTCGTCGTCGTCGCCGCGTTCGCCGCATGGGGCGTGTCGTACGTGGTCCTGGCCGGTCCGCGGGACGCCGCCGCAGTCGTCCTGGCCGAGCGGGCCGCCCGCCGCGCGGCCTCCGGCCCCCAGCTCCCGCGGTCGGCGCAGGCGGATGCCGCCCACGAAGACGCCGTCGTCGACGCTGCCGAGAACCACGCCACTGAGAACAACGCTGCCAAGAACGACGCTGCCAAGAACGACGCTGCCAAGAACGACGCTGCCGAGAACGACTCTGCCGGTGGGCGCTAGAGCGAGAGCCCCAGACCGAGCAGCAGCCCGTATCCGAGCTCGACCAGGCCGGTGCCGGCGAGCACCGGGACCAGGGCGATCCCGCGTGCGCCGAGCAGCACCGTGACGCTCAGCACGGTGACGGGCAGCGCGAGCAGGAGCACGAGCAGGGACCAGGGTGCCGCGAACGCGCACGCCACCCCCAGCAGGATCGGGAGCGCGACCATCGCGACGTAGACCCGCCGCGCGCGCCGGTCCCCGATCCGCACGGCGAGCGTGAGCTTGCCGACCAGCGCGTCCGTCGGGATGTCGCGCAGGTTGTTGACCATGAGCAGCGCGCACGCCAGCAACCCGACGCCGACGGCGCCCGCCACCGCGGGCCAGGTGAACCGACCGATCTGGATGAACGTCGAGCCGAGCACCGCGACCAGGCCGAAGAACACGAACACGCCGACCTCGCCGAGACCGCGGTAGCCGTACGGGTGGGATCCGCCGGTGTAGAACCAGGCGGCCGCGATCGCGACCACGCCCACGGCGAGCAGCCAGACGTACCCGGTCAGCACCACGAGCGCCAGGCCGAACACCGCCCCCAGCGCGAACGACGCGAACGCCGCGTACTTCACGTGCGTCGGGGCGGCCAGGCCGGCCGCCGTGAGCCGGAGCGGCCCGACGCGATCGAGGTCCGTGCCGCGCACGCCGTCGGAGTAGTCGTTCGCGTAGTTCACGCCGACCTGCAGCGCCAGAGCGACGCCGAGCGCGAGCAGCGCCAGCAGGGTCTGGCGGCCGGGCTCGTCCCAGCCCGCTGCCTGGATCGCCGCGCCCGTGCCGACCAGGACGGGTGCCGCGGCGGCCGGCAGGGTTCGAAGGCGCGCGCCAGCGGTCCACTCGGCGAGGGTGGCCATCAGGTGCTCCTGTTCAGGTGAGCCGCGCGGCCGCGAGGACGGCCACGGCGCGGCGATCAGTCTTGCCCGGCCCTCGGGTGGGCAGCCGATCGAGGACGACCAGGTGCCGCGGTGCGGCCGGAGACCCCAGGTTACGCGCGACGTGCGCACGCAGGGAATCGAGGGTCGGGGCCATCGCGCCGCTGGTCAGCACGATCACCGCGGCCACGGCCTGACCCCATTCGACGTCGGGCACGCCGACGACGCACACCTCGCCGATCCCGGGCAGCTCGGCCACCAGCCGCTCGACGGCGGTCGGGGGGACCTTCACGCCGCCGGTCACGATCATGTCGTCGAGCCGGCCCAGGACGGTGAGCCGACCCCCCGCGACCTGGCCGAGGTCGCTCGTGCGCAGCCAGCGGACGCCGCCGTCGACGACGAACGCCGCGGTGTCGAGGTCGGGGCGGCCGAGGTAGCCCGTGGCGAGCACCGGTCCGGCGAGCTGGATGCGGCCGTCGTCGTCCAGGCGGACCTGCACCCCGTCGAGGGGTTCGCCGTCGTACACGCACCCGCCGCAGGTCTCGGACATGCCGTACGTCGTGGTGACCCGCACGCCCGCGGCGCGCGCCCGGGCGAGCAGGTCCGCGCTCGTGGCCGCCCCGCCGAGCAGCACCGCGTCGAACGTGGTCAGCGCGGCCAGGCCGGCGCCGCCGTCAGCGAGGAGGCGGTGCAGCTGGGTGGGTACGAGCGAGACGTACCGGCGCGGCCCGGTGAGGCGCGCGACGTCGGCGGCGAAGTCCTCGGGGTGAAAGCCGCCCGGCGCCGACACGACCGGGTCCGTCCCGGCGAGGATCGAACGGACCAGGACCTGCAGGCCCGCGACGTGGGTCGCCGGGAGGGTGAGGAGCCACTGGGCCGGGCCGCCGAGGCGGTCGTCGGTCGCCGCCGCGGAGGCACGCAACGCGGTCGACGAGAGCAGCACGGAGCGGGGCGCCCCCGTCGAGCCCGAGGTGTCGACGACCAGGGCGACGTCGTCGGGCACGATCGGGTCCGGGGCCCGATCCGAAGCAGCGGACCGGCCGGGCGGCGTGGGGCTCGCGGTCCCGCCCGAGGAGGCCCGCACGGCCGGGCCGCTTCCGTCGAGCGCGGCGCGCAGTGCTTTCAGCAGCTCGTCGAGGTGGCCGGCGTCGACCGGCAGGGTGCGCAGCTGTCGACTCACCGGTTCAGCGTAGGTGCAGGTCGTAGAATGTCCGGCGAATCGCCGGCCGCGAGCGCCGGTGCGAAAAGGAGTTCTTCCGTGCCCCTCATCACCGCCCGCCCCGATCGTCGTCGTGCCCTGCTGGCGCTCGGCGCCCTGAGTGCACTCTTCGCGACTGCCGGTTGTGGAGGTGGCGGGCAGACTCCCGACGAGCCGGCGCCGAGCACGCAGGCGGCCGACATCGCGGCCGACAAGGCCGCCCCGCCGGCGCCGGTCGTCCCGTCGACCTGGCCGCTCACGGGCGTCGCGGGCGACGTCGTGACGCGCGCGGCGCTCGCGGTGAAGATCGAGAACCCGAAGGAGGTCCGGCCGCAGACGGGACTGGACGAGGCCGACATCGTGTGGGAGCAGGTCGTCGAGGGGGGCGTCACCCGCCTCGTCGCGGTGTTCCACTCCCAGGTTCCCGGCGAGGTCGGCCCGATCCGGTCCGTGCGACCGATGGACCCGGCGATCGTGGCGCCGATGCACGGCATCATCGCGTTCTCGGGTGGTCAGGCGGGCTTCGTCAACGCGCTCAAGGCGAGCGGTGCCCAGGTGCTCAGCAACGACATGGGCAGCGACGGCTTCTACCGGACCAAGATCCGGTCGGCGCCGCACAACGTGTACGGCACGCCCTCGACGTTCTGGTCGCAGGCCGACGCCGACCACCAGGCGAGCCCGCCCGAGCAGTTCGCGTTCGCGCGCAGCGCCGAGCAGGCCACCGCTGCGGTGAGCGGCACCCCGGCGACCTCGGTGTCCGTCACGATGTCCGGCTACTCGCACCCCAGCTTCACCTGGGACGCCGCCAGTGGAACGTGGCAGCGCAGCGAGGCGGGCGAGCCGGCGACGGCCTCGTCCGGGGCCCGGCTCGCCGGCACCAACGTGGTGACCATGAGCGTCGTGCTCGTCGACTCGGGCACGCGTGACCCGGCCGGCAGCGTGGTGCCGGAGACCCAGATGGTCGGCTCCGGCGCGGCCGTCGTGGCCACCGGCGGCAAGACGATCGCCGTCACCTGGACCAAGACCGCGACCGAGACGCCGGTCGTGCTCACCACGGCCGACGGCCAGGTCGTCAAGCTCGCGCCGGGGAAGACCTGGGTCGAGCTCGTCCCGACGTCGGGTTCCGTCACCGTCGGCTGATCGAGCCGCCACAAGGTAGTTCTGGTTCCGCCGTCACACCACGGGATGACCTCACGTCGCTCTTCCGGGGGAGGCGGCGTGCTGGCGGATCGCTCCCCGGGGCGATCCGCTGCGCGGGGCGGACCGACAGGCTTGAGCCATGGCCACCATCACGTCTCCCCGCCCGCCCGAGCCGCACACGCCCGAGCACCACGATCGGTTGCGGGCCGCCGCGCCCGTCCTCGCCGCGACGGCGCTGCTGCTCGCGGTGCTGCTCGGCGGCGCGCTGATCGCCGGCAACCTGTTCGAGCTCGGCGTGCTGTTCATGACGACCCGCTGACCCGCCCACGTCCGTGCGGGCAGGTTGTGCGGGTCCGAGAGGCGGCTGGGCGGTCAGAAGGCGTACGGGAACCCGGACCAGTCCGGGTCACGGTGCTGCAGGAACGCGTCGCGGCCCTCGACCGCCTCGTCCGTCATGTACGCCAGCCGGGTCGCCTCCCCGGCGAAGACCTGCTGACCGGCCAGGCCGTCGTCGGCCAGGTTGAACGAGAACTTCAGCATCCGGATCGCCTGCGGTGACTTGGTCGCGATGATCCGGGCGTAATCGAGCGCGAGGTTCTCGAGCTCGGCGTGGTCGACGACCTCGTTGACGGCGCCCCACCGCTCGGCCTGCTCGGCGGAGTACTCGCGGGCGAGGAAGAAGATCTCGCGCGCACGCTTCTGGCCGACCTGGCGCGCGAGATACGCCGAGCCGTAGCCGGCGTCGAACGAGCCGACGTTGGCGTCGGTCTGCATGAACCGGGCGTGCTCGCGGGACGCTATGGTCAGGTCCGCCACGACGTGCAGCGAGTGCCCACCCCCGGCGGCCCACCCGCCGACGACGGCGATCACGACCTTGGGCATCGTGCGGATCAGGCGCTGCACCTCGAGGATGTGCAGGCGACCGGCCCGGGCGGGGTCGATCGCGTCGGCACCCTCGACGGGCGAGCCGCCGTCGTCCACCCCCGCGGTGTAGCGGTAGCCGTCCCGGCCGCGCACGCGCTGGTCCCCGCCGGAGCAGAACGACCAGCCGCCGTCCTTCGGGCTGGGTCCGTTGCCGGTGAGCAGCACGGTCCCGACGCTCGACGTCATCCGCGCGTGGTCCAGCGCCCGGTAGAGCTCGTCGACGGTGTGCGGGCGGAACGCGTTGCGGACCTCCGGGCGGTCGAACGCGACCCGCACGACCGGCAGGTCGCGCTCGGTCCCGTCGGCCGCGCGCTCGACACCGCGGTGGTAGGTGAGGTCCGTGAGATCGGTGAACCCCTCGATCGCCCGCCAGCGGGTCGGGTCGAACGTCTCGGACACCTGCGGGGGGATCTGGCTCACGCGGCCACCCTAACCACCCCGGCCGCGCACGCGTCCGCCCGGACCATCGGGCTCGTCGGGTCCGGTGGTTAGGGTTGCGGGTGCCTTCTTCCGTGGTCGTGTACTCGATTCCGCTGTGGACCCGGTTCCGGGGGATCACCGTGCGCGACGGCGTCCTGCTGCGCGGCCCGGCCGGCTGGGGCGAGTTCAGCCCGTTCTGGGGGTACGACGCCGCGGAGTCCGCCGCCTGGCTGCGGGCGGCACGCGAGGCCGCCGACCTCGGCTGGCCCGTGGGCGTCCGCACCCAGATCCCGGTCAACGTCACGGTGCCCGCGGTCGACGCCGCCACGGCCCACCGGATCGTCACCGCCTCGGGGGGCTGCCGCACCGCCAAGGTCAAGGTCGCCGAGCCCGGGCAGGACGTCGGCGAGGAGATCGCACGCCTGGAGGCGGTCCGGGACGCCCTCGGTCCGGGCGGCGCGATCCGTATAGACGCGAACGGCGCCTGGGACGTCGACACGGCGCTGGATCGCCTGCGGGTGCTGGACCGCGCGGCGGGGGGTCTCGAGTACGCCGAGCAGCCGGTCGCGACGGTGGCCGAGCTCGCCGCCGTGCGCCGCGCGACGCACGTGCTCATCGCCGCCGACGAGTCGATCCGGCGCGTCGAGGACCCGCTGGCGGTGGTCCGCGCCGAGGCCGCCGACATCGTCGTGCTCAAGGTCCAGCCGCTCGGGGGCGTGCGCGCGTGCCTCGAGCTCGCCGAACGGGTCGGCCTGCCCGTGGTGGTGTCCTCCGCCCTGGAGACGTCGATCGGGCTCGCCGCCGGGATCGCGCTCGCCGCCGCGCTGCCCGACCTGCCCTACGCGTGCGGGCTCGCCACCGCGCAGCTGCTCACCGCAGACGTGGTCGCCGATCCGCTGCTCCCGGTCGGCGGCTCGATCCCCGTGCGCCGACCCGTGCCCGACGACGCCCGCCTCGCAGCCACGGCAGCCCCGGCGGAGGTCCACGGCCGATGGCTGGAGCGGCTCGCGGCGGTCAGTACGGTGGGCGCATGACCGCCCCCGCCGCCCCCGCCGCCTCGTCGCAGCCCGCTCCGGCGATCGCGGCGGCCCGGGTCCTGCTGCAGGCGCTCGCGGCCCTCGGCGTGCGCGACGTCGTCCTCGCCCCCGGGTCGCGGTCCGCGCCCCTGGCATACGCGCTCGCCGAGGCGGCCCTGCCCGACGGTGCGCGGCCCGCCGGTGCGCCCGCGCTCGCGCTGCACGTGCGCATCGACGAGCGCACGGCCGGCTTCCTCGCGCTGGGGCTGGCGCGCGGCTCGGTGTCTGGTGACCCCGGAGGGGTGATGTCTGCTGACCCCACCGGCGTGCCGGTCGCCCGCCCGGTCGCGATCATCACGACGTCCGGCACCGCGACCGCGAACCTGCACCCGGCTGTGCTGGAGGCCGACCACGCGGGCGTCCCCCTGCTCGTGCTCACGGCGGACCGCCCGCACGAGATGCGCGGCACCGGCGCGAACCAGACGACCGACCAGGTCGGGATGTACGGCACCGCGACGCGGTTCGCCGCCGACGTCCCGGCCCCGACCGGTCGCCCCGGCGAGCACGCCGACCTGCGCCAGCTCACGAGCCGCGCGGTCGCGGCCGCGCTCGGCGCCCGCACCGGCGACCCCGGCCCGGTGCACCTCAACCTCTCCTTCCGGGAGCCCCTCGCCCCCGGCGCCGACGACGCGACCTGGCCGACGCCGTCGTCGGCCGGTCTGACCGAGGTCGTGCGGCGCGGCTCGCTCGGCTCGGAGCCCGTCGTCGGACCGGCGGCGGAGGACGTCCGGGAGGCTGCGACGCAGGTACCGACGGTGGTCGTGGCGGGGGACGGCGCCGGCGTCGTGGCGCGCGCGATCGCGGAGGCGAACGGCTGGCCGTTGCTCGCCGAGCCGTCGTCCGGTGCCCGCGGCGGCGAGTGCTCGATCCCGGCGTACCGGTTGCTGCTCGGCCGGCCCGAGCTCGGCGGGGCGATCCGGCGCGTCGTCGTGCTCGGCCGCACGACGCTCTCGCGGCCGGTGCAGGTGCTCCTCGCCCGTCAGGACGTGGAGGTGCTCGTCATCGCGCCGCGGGGCGCGCCGTGGCCCGATGCCGCCCGGCGCGCGGCCGTCGCGCTGGCCGACGTGCC
>NZ_SDWW01000042.1 GCF_004168625.1 Pengzhenrongella frigida | reverse complement strand
TGCCGCAACTCCGTCTTTGTGGTCCTGAGCGGACAATCTTGAGCGTGCCATATCCACGCTAAGCGACACAGTACACTTGTTCGATGCCGGACGTTGACTGGTCGCGATGGCGGCAGACCGCACGCGGGTGGGAGCTCATCCCGCCGTCGGGCTGCCCGCGCGGTCACCGATGGACGGTGGACGGTCCCGGGCGCCCCTCGGAGCGCTCGGTGTCGTGCGTGTGCACGGTCGAGCGGCGTCACCTCGTATGGGTCTGCCCGGCCTGTGGCCTGTACTGCGCCGAGGGCTGCACCGACGTGTCCGCGTGGGCCGCCTCGACGGTCCCGTCCGGAGTCACCGCCGACCGGCGGGCCGCGTTGTAGCGGTCACGTGGTGCGGCTCAGGTCCAGATGGCGCCGGCGACGGCGAGCCCGAGCCACGCGGCGCCGAGCCCGGCCGCCAGGCTGACGACGATGTTCGCGGACCCGTACAGCAGCGAACCGCCCTCCGCGAGCCGGACGGTCTCGTAGCCGAACGTGCTGTACGTCGTCAGGGCACCGCAGAACCCGACGCCCACGGCCGTCACGACCGCGGCCGGGATCCCACCCGCGGCGGCGCCGCCGAGCAGGAGCCCGAGCACCAGCGAGCCGACCACGTTCACGGCGAGCGTGCCCCAGGGGAAGACCGAGTCGTGGCGCGCCTGGACGGCGCGGTCGGTGAAGTACCGCAGCGGCGCCCCGACGGCGGCGCCCAGCGCGACGAGCAGGAGGGTCACGACGCGGGCGCCTGCGTCCGGCGGCCGACGTACCGCACGACCTCGACCGGGTCGAGGATCGCCAGACCCGTCTGGATGAGCTCGTCGAGCTGGGGCAGGAAGGCGCGGACACGGTCCTCGGTGTCCACGATCACCACGGTCACCGGCAGGTGCTCGCTCACGCTGAGCATCCGGGTGGTGTGGATGTGGTGCGAAGCCCCGAACCCCTCGAACCCCCGGAACACCGCCGCCCCCGCCAGCCCGGCGGCGTGCGCCCGGTGCACGATCTCCGTGTAGACGGGCCGGTGGTGCCACTGGTCGGCCTCGCCCAGGTAGATCGTCAGGCGCAGCGCCATCTCGTGGGGTTTCATGCGGGCGTTCCCTTCCGGGTTCGAGCACGGGTGAGGACGAGGGTGAGGGCGCGGGTGGCGAGCCGGGTCGCGACGATGCCGACCTGGACCGCGAGCAGGGCGGCGGCCACGGTGCCGAACAGGTAGGCCAGCGCGAGCTCGAGCTGGCCGCCGGCCACCAGCCGGTCGACCTCGACGGCGTAGGTCGAGAAGGTGGTGAAACCGCCGAGGATCCCCACCCCGAGGAACGGCCGGGTCAGGCGGTGCGGGCGGCCGACGATCTCGGTGAGGACCACCATGAGGGCGCCGATCAGCAGGCAACCGAGCACGTTCACGCCGAAGGTCGCCCACGGGAAGGCCCCCGGCGCGTGCGGCCACGCCGTGGCCACGCCGTACCGGGCCATCGCACCGAGCGCCCCACCGGCGGCGATCGTGAGCGTCACGTCCCACACCCGCGGGCGGGTCGGCGTGCGGAGCGCGGACATCGGTGGGCTTGCTCCCGTCTCGGTGGTGAGGGTGGATCTCGGGTCGGTCACGCGGAGGCCTCCGCCGCGGCCGGGGTCGTGGGACGGACGACCAGGACGGTGACGACCACGGCCGCCATCATCCAGGCCGCCGCGTAGCCGAAGGCCAGTGTCGGGGACGCGACGGTCCAGAGGAAACCCACGACCAGTGACGCGGCGAGCGCGCCCATCGACTGGACCAGCCCGAGGACGCCGAAGCCGTTGCCGCGCAACCGGTCGGGGAGCATCAGCGCCACGACGGTCGACTCCGCCGTCTCGGCGAGGCCGATCCCCACGCCGGCGAGCACGAACGCGGCGAGGAGCACCGGCCAGGCCGTCTGGTCCCAGGCGAACACCGCGTAGGCCGCGACGTAGCTGGCGCATCCGGCGGCGAACACCACCCGGGGGCCGCGCCGGTCGGACAGGTGCCCGCCACCGAGCGCGGCGACCGTGGCGGCACCGTTGTGCGCCGCGTAGAGCACGATCGCCACGCTGGTCGCGGCCGCCAGGGACCGGCCGCCGGAGTGCAGCAGGTCGGTCGCGCGCAGGATGAGCAGCGTGGTCGCCATGTTGCCGACCTCGAAGAGCGCGACCGGGGCGAGGACGCGCACCAGCCCGGCCGCGCGCAGCTCGCGCAGGTTGAACGACAGCGCGCGTCTGGCCTGCACGGGCGCGAGCCCGCGGCGGGCCTCCCGGACGGCAACCGTGATCGCGAGGGCGGCGAAGACCCCGGGGACCAACGCGAGCAAGATGGTGTGCCGCACGCCCACCACCCCGACGAGCACCGCCGCGAGCAAGGGGCCGACGATCGCGCCGGCGTTGTCGCCCGCCCGCTCCACCCCGGACGCGCGCCCGTACGCCTCCCGGGGGACCAGCGACATGAGCAGGGTGTCCCGCGAGGGCGAGCGCAGGCCGCGAGACATCCAGGCGAGCGATCGCAGCGCCCCGACCTGCCACACCGCGGTGGTGAGCCCGATGGCCGACGTCGCGACGGCGGTCACGAGATACCCGCCGGAGGCGATGCGGCCGCGACGCTCCGGGTCGTTCGCCAGCGGCCCGCCGGCGAGCTTGCTCAACCCGATCAGCGCGTTCGAGGTCCCCTCGATCGCGCCGAGCACCCCCGGCCCACCGTGCATTGTCGTCGCGAGGAACGTCGGCAGCACGCTCGTCGCCATCTCGTGCCCGGCATCACTGAAGAACGACGCCGCGCCGATGCTGCCCACGCCGCGGGTGAGCCACGTCGGCTGCGCTGCGTCCTCCTGCGGTGCGCTCGCCTGTGCCACGACGCCCGAGCGTACTCAGGCGAGACCGTGGGCGACCGTCACGGCCACCGCGATCAGCGGGGCGAGTCCCTGCACCGCCGCACCGCGTGCCATCCGGGGGTTGCTGATCACCAGGACGAGGGCCGCGCACACCATCGACGCAGTGGCCAGCAGCAGGACGCCGACCCCCGCGGCCCGGACGACGTCGGTCGCGGATCCGGCCAGCACCAGACCCATGCCCGTCCCGATCGCGAGGAACAGGTTGTACCAACCCTGGTTGAACGCCAGGGCACGCGTCGCGGCGGCCTCCTGCTCCGACCGGATGCCGAACGTCGCCCGCGCGCGGGGCGTCGTCCACAGGATGCTCTCGAGCACGAAGATGTACACGTGGATCAGGGCCGCGACGGTCGCGAAGACCGCCGCGACGGTCGGGACGCCGTCGAGCAACAGGTCGGTGTTCATGGGAGGACGTCCTTCGGTCGGCAGATCGTGGAGCCTAGCCCCGGGGTGGGCGGCGCGGTCCGCGGCTCGGCACCGCGGTCAACGGGTCGTCCGGCCACGCGTGCTTCGGATACCGCCGGCGCAGCTCGGCCCGCACCTGGGGGTAGCCGGTGCGCCAGAACGACTCCAGGTCGGCCGTGACGGCGGCCGGGCGGCGCGCCGGCGACAGCAGGTGCAGGAGCAGGGGCACCCGGCCGTCCGCGAGCCGGGGGGTGCGCCGCCAGCCGAACACCTCCTGGACGCGTACCGCGAGGACCGGCTGGTCGGCTGCGTAGTCGACCTGCACGCTCGCGCCGCTGGGGACCTCGACGCGCTCGGGGGCGAGCTCGTCAAGGCGCCCGGCCTGGGGCCAGGGCAGCAGTCGGCGCAGGGCCGCGGTGACGTTGATCCGCTGCAGGTCACGCACGCCCTTGATGCGCGCCAGGTCGGGACCCAGCCAGACCTCGAGGTCGGTCAGCAGCGCCTCGTCCCCGACGTCCGGCCAGGGTTCGCCGAGCGCGGAGTGCAGGAAGGCCAGCCGCCGGCGCAGGGACGCTGCGCTCGCCGACCACGGCAGGAGGGACAGCCCGTCGCGGTCGAGCCCGTCGCGCACGGCGGCCACGACGAGGTCTCGCGGGGGGTCGGTGAACGCCTGGAAGGACAGCTCGATCGCTCCGAGCAGCGTGGTGCGGCGGGCCACGATCCGGCCGTCGGTCCACGCCACCGTGGCGTCCTCGCGCAGCAGCGACGACGCCGCCTCGGTCGCGAGGCTCTCGTCGAGCGGGGCCGCGGAGCGCACGGTCGCGTCGCGGCGCCCGGCGCCCCGGTCGGCGTCGGCGATCGCGAGCCACGCCAGCCCGGTCAGCGCGGAGCCCGCCGGCAGGGTCGCCCCGGTGCCCGACGTCATCAGGTACGCGGCCCCGCTCGATCGGCGGCGCGCGATCCGGTCGGGGTGCGCCAGCGCGACGACCAGCCCGACGGCGAGGTCGTCGGTCAGGCCCCCCTCGGTCGGCGTGCGGCCGACGCCGGCGGGCAGGGCGCTGTGCAGGCGGTTGGCCTGGGCCGACCAGGCCGACGCCTCCGGTCCCCCGCGCCGCAGGCCGCGCAGCGCGGCGACGAGATCGCCGTCGGGCGTGCGGACGTCGTCGGAGAGCATGGCGACGACGTCGGCCGCCCGGCGCGCGCCGATGACCGCCGCGGCGTCCAGCAGGGCGCGGGCCAGGCGGGGGTCCGCGCCGATCCCGGCGATGACCCGGCCGCGCGCCGTGACGCGTCCATCGGCCCCGACGGCGCCCAGCCCGAGCAGGGTGGTGCGGGCGGCCGCCATCGCGGGCGCCGGTGGCGGGTCCATCAACGCCAGCCCCGCACCCGACGGACTGCCCCAGCAGGCGAGCTCGAGGGCGAACGCCGTCAGGTCGGCGGTGGCGATCTCGGGTTCGGGGTGCTCGGGCAGCAGGCGATGGTCGGCGGCAGACCAGCAGCGGTAGACCGCTCCGGGCGCCTCACGCCCGGCCCGCCCGGCCCGCTGCGTCGCGCCCGATCGGCTCACGCTGACGGTGACCAGTCCGGCCAGCCCCCGCCGGTGATCGGTCCGCGGCTGGCGCGCGAGGCCGGCGTCGACCACGATCCGCACCCCGGGCACGGTGAGCGAGGACTCGGCCACGGCGGTGGCGATCACCACGCGCCGACGCGTGCCCGCGGTCAGCGCCAGGTCCTGCTCGCGGTGCGAGAGCCGGCCGTGGAGCGGGCGGATGTCGGCGTCGACACCGGCCAGGCGGCGCGCCGTCCCGTTGACCTCCCCGGCGCCGGGGACGAAGACGAGCACGTCGCCCGCCCGCTCGGTCAGGGCGCGCCGCACGCACGCTGCGACGTGGTCGAGGAACCCCGGCGTGACGCCGCGGTCGTCGGTGCGCTTGGCGTACGGCGGTGGGGGGCACCAGACCTCGGCGACGTCGAAGAGCGACCCGGCCACGGCGATCACCGGGGCGGGCTCGTCGCCCCCGAGCAGGGCGGCGGTGCGCGCCGCCTCGACGGTGGCCGACATCGCCACGAGGGTGAGGTCCTCGCGCAGGTTTCCGCGGATGTCGACGAGCAGCGCGAGGGCGAGGTCGGCGTCGAGGTGCCGCTCGTGGCACTCGTCGAGGATGACGGCGTCGACCCCGGGCAGCTCGGGATCGTGCTGCAGGCGGCGCAGCAGCACCCCCGTGGTGACCACCTCGATACGGGTCGCGGCGCTGCTGCGGCGCTCGCCCCGAACGGCGTACCCGACACTCTGGCCGACCGGCTCCCCCAGCAGCTGGGCGAGCCGACGCGCCGCGGCGCGCACCGCGATCCGGCGCGGCTGGGTGACCACCACGCGGCCGTGCACCAGGGTGGCCAGCGCGGGCGGCACGAGGGTGGTCTTGCCGGTGCCGGGCGGGGCGTGCAGCACCGCCAGGCCGCGGGACCGGACGGCGTCGGCGAAGGCAGGAAGCCCGAAGCGGACAGGCAGGTCGGGCGGGTCGGCCAGGAGCCGCAGGATCGGGTCATCGGCCACGCGTGCAGTGTGCCCCGTTTCTGCCCGGGCCTCTGCCCGGGCCCGTCCTCAGGTCAGCAGGGTGTCGGCGTGGTTGGGCACGTAGTCCTCGGGGTCGCGCGGCGGTCGGACGTAGCCGGTGGACGGCGGCCGCGGCGGCAGGTCGAGCGGGAGCCGGATGACCTCGCGGTAGTCGATCGTCGAGAGCAGGTGCTGGATCATGTTGAGCCGCGCCCGCCGCTTGTCGTCGCTCTCGACCACCGACCAGCGCGCCTCGGGGATGCTCGTGTGCACCATCATCTGGTCCTTCGCCCGGGAGTACTCCTCCCAGCGGGTGATGGACTGCAGGTCCATCGGCGACAGCTTCCACCGCCGCATCGGGTCCTCGAGGCGCGAGCGGAACCGGGCCTCCTGCTCGGAGTCGCTCACGGAGAACCAGTACTTGCGCAGGATCACGCCGTCCTCGACGAGCATCCGCTCGAAGATCGGGCACTGGTGCAGGAACCGGTGGTACTCGTCGTTCGTGCAGAAGCCCATCACCCGCTCGACACCGGCGCGGTTGTACCAGGACCGGTCGAACAGGACGATCTCGCCGGCGGCCGGAAGCTGGTCGACGTAGCGCTGGAAGTACCACTGCGTGCGCTCGCGGTCGCTCGGGGCGGGCAGTGCGGCGATGCGGGCGACGCGCGGGTTGAGGTACTGCGTGACGCGTTTGATGGTGCTGCCCTTACCGGCGGCGTCGCGGCCTTCGAAGATGATCACGACGCGCTTGCCCTCGGTGCGGACCCATTCCTGCATCGTGACGAGCTCGGCCTGGAGCCGGAAGAGCTCTTCTTCGTAGAGCTTCTTGGGCAACCGGTTCGACGCGGTCGTCTTGGCGGACTTCTTCGCGGACTGGCGGACCTTCGCGCTCTTGGCCATAGGTCGCAGCGTAGGGCCGGACGGTCACCCGCGGCGCGGTCTTGGGGGATCAGTGTCCGATCAGAAGAGCGCGACCTTGGCGGGCCGCGGGAAGATCTCGTCGAGCTCGATCAGGTCCTGCGCCGACGGCACCCAGCCGGCGGACCCCGCGTTCTGGCCGACCTGCGCCGGGGTCGTCGCCCCGGCGATCACGCTGGCGACGGCGGGCTGGCTCGCGAGCCACGAGAACGCGACCGCGACCTCGGTGAGCCCGCGGGCCCGGGCGAAGTCGCCGAAACGGTCGAGCTGCCCGAAGTCCGTCGACTGCAGCAGCTGCGTGCGCGACCGCGTGAGCCGACTCCCCTGCGGCGCCGTGCCCCCGCGATACTTGCCGGTGAGCAGTCCGTTGGCGAGCGGGAAGTACGGCAGCACGCCCAGTCCGTAGGCGTGCGCCGCGGGGATGACCTCGAGCTCCGCGCGCCGGTCAAGGAGGTTGTAGTGGTTCTGTGCCGAGACGAACCGGGTGAAGCCGCCGCTGCGGGCCACGAACTCGGCCTCGGCGATCTGCCAGCCGGCGCGGTTGGAGTGGCCGAGGTACCGGACCTTCCCGGAGGTCACCAGGGCGTCCAACGCGGCGAGCGTCTCGTCGATCGGGGTCAGCGGGTCCGGGGTGTGGAACTGGTACAGGTCGATCCACTCGGTGCGCAGCCGCCGTAGCGAGGCCTCCACCGCGCGGATGATGTAGCTGCGCGAGCCGCGGGCACCGTGGTCCGGACCGTCCGTGCCGGCCATGTCCATCCCGAACTTGGTCGCCACGACGACGTCGTCGCGCCGAGCACCCAGCGCGCGGCCGAGCAGGTCCTCGCTCAGCCCGGGTGACTTGCCGTAGCAGTCGGCGGTGTCGAAGAACGTGATCCCGGCGTCGATGGCGGCATGCACGACGGCGGCTGCCCCGTCCGGGGTCTCGCTCGCGGTGCCGGCCCGGCCGAGGTTGTTGGCTCCGAGCCCCACCACCGAGACGGCGAGTCCGCTGCTGCCGAGCCTGCGCGTTTCCATGGCACGAGCGTAGACATCCCGGCGGGGCCGCCCGACCCGGGGCGACGGAAGGCGCATCGGGGTTGTCTGCGGCTCCGTGTCGCGCCAGGGTGGGGCTTCGACCAGATCCATGCAAACGGTACGAATCCGCTCCGACATACGAAGAGGTATGACATGCCCAAGGTACTCATGCTCACCGGGGACGCCGCCGAGACGCTCGAGGTCTTCTACCCCTACCAGCGCCTGCTCGAGGAGGGGTACGAGGTCGTCATCGCCGCCCCGGAGAAGAAGAAGCTCCAGTTCGTCGTGCACGACTTCGTCGACGGCTTCGACACCTACACCGAGAAGCTCGGGCACACCTGGGATGCGGACCTGGCGTTCCGGGACGTGGATCCGGCCGACTACATCGCGGTCGTCGTGCCGGGCGGACGTGCCCCG
The DNA here is from genome assembly GCF_004168625.1 of Pengzhenrongella frigida. Classification (GTDB taxonomy): domain Bacteria; phylum Actinomycetota; class Actinomycetes; order Actinomycetales; family Cellulomonadaceae; genus Pengzhenrongella; species Pengzhenrongella frigida. Next base: position 33,657 of record NZ_SDWW01000042.1, on the reverse strand, counting down.
GAGTACATCCGCAACGATGAGCACGCCAAGCAGATCGTGCGCTACTTCTTCGAGAAGAACCTGCCCGTCGCTGCCCTCTGCCACGGTCCGCTGCTGCTCGCCACCGCGGGCGTGCTGGTCGGGCGCACGACGTCGGCCTACCCGGCGCTCCAGCCGGACGTCGAGTTCGGCGGTGGCACCTTCGAGAACGGGGCCGGGGTGGTCGACGGCAATCTGGTCTCCGGTCGCGCCTGGCCGGATCACCCGGCGTGGATGCGCGAGTTCATGAAGGTCCTGGCGGCCGCGCAGTAGGTGGATCCGGCTCGCTCGCTGAGGTGACCGTCAGCCCTTGACGACCAGCACCGGTCGCTGAGCCTGGTTGAGGACCTTGTACGTCGTCGACCCGAGGATGAACCCGCGGATCGGGTTCTCGCCGTACGAGCCGACGACGATCATGCGGGCATCGCGCTGATCGGCCACGTACAGCAGCGCGGCGGCCGGCTTCTCGTGGACGAGCTCGACCTCGGCCGTGACACCGGCCGCCGTCGCCCGGGCAAGGGCGTGGGCCGTGGCTGCTCGACCGATCTCCTCCACCGCAGCCATGTGCGCCGCGAACTCCTCCCCCACCACTCCGGGCGGTGCGACGCCGTACACGAGGACGAGCAGCTCCCCGTACGTCGCAGCGAGATCGATGGCCGCATCGAGCGCGAGATCGGCACCTGGTGTCTCGTCGTAGCCGACCACGATCGTCATGACTTCCCCTTGCTCGCTCGCGGCACCAGGTCCGGGTCGGCGACGCCGGCCCGCTCCTGCCAGAACGATGCGTCCCTGCGCCGCCACACGAACATGAGCGCGAGCCCGATGACGAACACGCCGACCCCGATGACGAGCGGCGGCCCCACCCCGAACCATGCCTGGCCGGTGTAGGAGTTGGCCGGGTCCGACATGTCGATCACCGACTCGACCAGCAGCCACATGAGCAGTACCGATCCCACCACCGGTCCGACGCCGATCAGGATCAGGTTGCGTGCGCTGTCCAGCAGGTGCCGGCGGTAGTAGATGGCGCAGGCGACGCCGGTGAGCGCGTAGTAGAACGCGATCAGCAGGGACAGTGCGGTGAGGGAGTCGAACAGGGCGTTCTCGCTCGTCAGGCCGAGCACGAGGTACCAGACGATGGCGATACCGGCGACCCACCAGGTGGACACGTCCGGGGTGCGGTAGTGGGGACTCACATGACCGAACCGCGCCGGGATCGCCTGCCGCCGCGCCATGGACAGGGCTGTCCGGGAGGCCGGGATGATCGTCGTCTGGGTGGAGGCGATCGCCGACGTCGTGACCGCGAGCAGCACGATCCAGTCCCACCCGCCGAGGATGTCGGTCGCGATCAACGCGAAGATGAACTCCTCCTCTTCGGCGTTCTGCGTGAGGTACTCGGTCCCCACCGCGGCGACCAGGGCGATCGCCACGCCGACGTAGGTGACCAGCAGGATGACGGTCGACAGGACCCCGGCCCGGCCGGGCGCGCTCGCCGAGTCCTCGGTCTCCTCGTTGAGGTTGACCGCCGACTCCCAGCCCCAGTACGCGAACACCCCCAGCAGCAGGCCGCCGGTCAGCGCCGCGCCGCCCGCCCCGAACGGGTTCAGCCAGGCGAGCGAGATCGCAGGGGCGCCCGTGGCGGCGTTCCCCTGGGACACCTTGATCAGCGCGACGAGACCGAAGACCAGCAGCGAACCGACCTGCGCGAGGATGAGGATGTTCTGGACGCGCGCCGACAGCTCGGTCCCCAGGACGCAGAAACAGGTCATCACGAGGATCAGCGCGACCGCACCGACCGTGACGGCGAGCTTGGACTCCGCGACGCCGTCGAGACCGACGGTGAGCAGGCCGAACCGCACCCCCACCTCGGCGAGCGAACCGATCACGAGCACGCCCGTGAGGGTGATGGCCCACCCTCCGATCCAGCCGAACCAGGGCCCCATGGCACGGGTCACCCAGGAGAAGGTCGTGCCGCAGTCCTGATCGACCCGGTTCAGGTAGTAGAAGGCAGAGGCGATCAGCAGCATCGGGACGAACGACGCGAGCAGGACGCCCGGGGCATTGATCCCGACGAGGGCCACGATCGGGCCGAGCACGGCCGCCAGGGAGTAGGCAGGCGAGGTGGCTGCGAGCCCGATGACCAGGGCATCGACGAATCCGATCGCGTTCGGCTTCAGGGTCGTGGGGCCGGGCTCATTCGCTGCCGGTCCGACGGTCGAGTCTGTGACGCCCATGAGACCCCCACGATGTGGCAGCGATGCACCGCGTGTTCCACGCCTTCGTGAACACTACTGGCCGGGTACCCTCCGACGCCTGCCAACCTGATGGTGACTCCTACTCGCGGTGGTCGGAAGTCCTCCGCGCGTGCGAAGCAAGGGCACGCCATCTCCGGGCGATCGGGATCAGATGCCGCTGGACGCGACGATCTGGCCGGCGGCCACGGCACGCACCAGGGCCGCGTGGTCGGCCGCGTTCTGGTCGGCGTACCCGACCGCGAAGTCGGCCACCGCCCGCTCGAACCGGCCGCTGGACCCGAGGTAGCCCGCGATGGCGACCCGATCACCGGATCGTGCGTGCGCCCGCGCGAGCGTCCAGGCGCACAACCGCGCGTAGGCCGCCATCCCGGACGGGATCATCTCGGCGACCGCGGCCGATCCCTTTCCGTCCCGGAGCTGGCGGATGTAGAAGTCGCGGCGCACCCCCTGCGGTCCGGTCAGCCGCTGGGTCCCGAGGAAGATGTCGGTGGCCGCCTGCATCAGGTGCTGGCCCCGCACCACCCGCTCGCCCTGGTGGGTGATCCGGCCGGGGCGGACGTACGGGGCCAGGACCGACGGCTGGGCCTCCTTCGCCTGCAGCAGGAGAACGTCGTCGTCGTCGCGGCCGACCAGGAGGATCACCCACGCGCGCGTCCCGACGCTCCCCACCCCGACGACCTTGTGCGCGACGTGCGCGAGACGGAACTGGTCGAGCAGCGCGCGGCGGTCGTGCTGCAGCGAACGGCGGTACCCGCTGAGCATCGCGGTGAGCCCGGCGAGGGTCTCGTCCGCGACCGCCGCGGGGAGCAGGTCCTCGAGCGGCACCAGCAACGGTGGGTCACTGATCAGGCGTCGTTCACCGTCGACCAGCCGGGTGATCTTCCGTGCGGCCTGCAGGCTGTCCCGCCGGCCGGCCTTCGTCACTGCGGCCGCCGTCCGGGAACGCTGGCGCGCCGTGAGCTCGGACTTTCGCCGGCGGAGCAGATCCTGGACGTCGACCCGGGCGTACCAGACCGACGCGTTGGGTCTGCCCGCGAAGTCGCGCATGGCCTCCCGGTAGCCGGACCCCGCAGCGAGGGCGATCTTGCGTCGCTCGGGGTCGGTGAAGCCGCGCTCCCGGCCGGCGATCTCCACGCTGGCGACAAGGCGCTTGACGTCCCACTCCCACGGACCGGGCAGGGTTTCGTCGAAGTCGTTGACGTCGAAGACCATCCGCCGGTCCGGGGCGAGGTAGAGCCCGAAGTTCGACAGGTGCGCGTCGCCGCATACCTGGGCACGGAGGCCCGACGACGGGGTGGAGGAGAGATCGGCGGCCATGATCCCGGCCGCGCCTCGATAGAAGGCGAACGGGGACGCGGCCATGCGTCCGTGCCGGATCGGAAGGAGCTCGGGTACCCGGGTCAGCGCCTGGGTCGCGAGGATCCCCATCGGGTCGACCGTCGGCGACCGTTCGAACCGGGCATGGTCGTCGAGCGGCGCGAACTGGCGCGCGGCCTTTCCGCGGGCAGCGCGTTCCTTGACTCCCCCGGCCGGCACGTCATCCGCATTCATCGCGAGTGAGGTCATGGCGTCATCCTGCCCGGTTCTTGCCCCGGTGCGGAAGTCCTTGACCAGTCGGGCTCGCTGCCCCGCGACCCGCCCAGCGGTGGTCGTTTTGGGCGAATAGTGTCACGATTTAGGTGTCGCGGCACGCGGCGGTGGGTTCATGTTCGTCGGAAGGAATTGACATGTCATTCTGGGACATCGTCTGGTTCATCGTCATCTCGTTCGCCTTCATCGCCTATCTGATGGTGATGTTCTCGATCATCGCCGACCTATTCAGGGATCGGGAGACCGGTGGTTTCGTCAAGGCGCTGTGGATCCTGGCGCTCATATTCCTGCCCTTCCTCACCGCACTGATCTACCTCATCGCGCGCGGTGGTGGGATGGCCGAGCGTTCGGCCCAGAACGCACGGGCGATCCAGTCGGCGCAGGAGTCCTACATCAAGGACGTGGCGGGCACCGGAACGTCCGTCGACCAGGTCACGAAGGCCAAGGCGCTCCTCGATGCCGGGGCCATCTCCCCGGCGGAGTTCGAGGCGCTCAAGGCCAAGGCGCTGGCCTAGCCCCCAGCACCCGACAGGCCCACCCCCCTACCTTCGCCCTCCGACCGGCCGGCGGCCCGAAGCGGGCTGCCGGCCGGTCGCGGTGGTCCGGCGACCTCAGTGGTGGTGTGCGAGCGGCACGGTCTCCCGGTGACGTCTGCGCAGAGCCCCCTGGGGGTCCGCGGTCACGACGAGGGCCGCGATCGCCGTCGTGAGCGGGATCGCGAGGACCAGCCCGATGGACCCGACGAGCGTGCGCACGATCTCGCCGGCGAACTCCCCGCTCGTGAGGGTCTGCACCAGCGGCAGCTGGTAGACCTCGACGAGCAGCAGCAGCGGGAGCGAGGCGCCCGCATAGGCAAACGCGATCGTGTACACAGTCGAGGCGATGTGGTCGCGGCCGATGCGCATCGCCTGCGTGAACAGGTCGCGGCGGGTCGCCTCCGGATCGGCGGACCGCAGCTCCCAGACCGCGGACGCCTGCGTGATCGTGACGTCGTTGAGGACCCCGAGGCCGGCCAGCACGACGCCGCACAGGAAGATCCCGCGCAGGGCGGTGCTGTCCGACTGCCCGAGCAGCGAGGCGAGCCGGAAGCTGTCCTCCGACGTGACCCCGGTGATGTGTGCGGCGCTCGCGGCGATCACCCCCAGCCCGGCGGTCACCCCGAGGCCCGCCATCGTCCCGAGCAGGGCGGTCGAGGTCCGCCTGCTCAGGCCGTGTGCGAGGTAGAGGACGACGTACATGATCACCGTGGAGCCCACGAGTCCGACCAGGAGCGCATTCTCACCTGCGAGCAGCGCCGGCAGCATGAAAGAGGCGATCACCACGAACGAGAGGGCAAGGCCGATGAGCGCGCGCAGGCCCCGCATCCGCGCGACGGCGATCGTGACGGCCGCGAAGGCTGCGGCGAGCACGAGCAGGGGCAGGGTCCGCGCGAAGTCGTGCCAGGCCCAGGCCTCCGCCTCGCCCGCTGTGGCGCCGTAGTGCTCGAGGGTGATCCGGGTGCCGATCGGTACGTCCTGCGCGCGGAGCCCGGCCGTCGCCCACACCTCGACGGCCTGTCCCTTCCCAGTTCCGCTGGACACGACGGCCTGCACCCGCAGGCAGTCGACCTGGGCCGGGATGGTGCCGTCGGCCAGCCGATCCTCCGACGAGGACTCACACCTCTCCGCGGCCGTCCCGGTCACCCGAGCGGCGGGGTACTCGGTGTCGACGGCGACGATCTCCCCGTGCGTGGCGGAGTCCCCCGACGGCCACAGCGCGATCATGCCCACGATCGCCAGCACGGCCAGGGGAACGAGGATGCCGGCCAGGACGCTCGTGCTGGGCTGCCACGTCGCGCGGTTGCTGATCACCCCCCGATGGTGCCAGAGGTCGGCTCGGCTCCCGTGACGAGGTCAGGTCAAGACGTCCTTCGTCACGAACCTGCCGTAGGCCAGCGCGCCGAACACGAGGACGTACGCAGCCTGGAGCGCAGCGTTGTCGCCGAACGACGCCCAGGAGATCGGCTGGCGCAGCAGGTCGGCGAACCCGAGCCAGTAGTGGCTGAACAACCAGGGGTGCAGCCAGTCCAGCTGGCTCAGCGAGTCGAGCACCTGGGCCACGACGGACAGGACGATCGTGGCGGCCATCGCGCCGACGGGCACCTCGGTGAGCGTGGAGATGAACAGCCCGATCGCCGACAGCCCGAGCAGCGAGACGGTCACGTAGGCCGCGACGAGCAGCGCACGAACAGCGGACTCGGCGACTGCGACGGTATCGCCCGACAGCAGGGTCACCGGGCCCACCGGGAACAGCGCGGCGCCGATCAGGGCGCCGGCGAGCATCACCGTCATCGTCGCGGCCAGGCAGAACGCCGCCGCGCCGGCGTACTTCACGAACAGCAGCCGGACGCGCCCGGCGGGGCCGACGAGCAGGTACCGCAGCGTGCCGAGGCTCGCCTCGCCCGCGATCGTGTCGCCGGCGACCACACCGACGGTGAGCGGCAGGAACAGCGGGATGGAGACCACCAGTGCGGTGATCCCGACGAACAGCCCGTTCTGGGTCACGCGGTCGAGGAACGGCGGGCCCTCCCCCGCAGCGGGTGGCGAGGACGACAGGCGCACGGCCACCGCGATGAGGATGGGGATCGCGGCCAGCGCGGCGAGCATCGCCCAGGTCCGCCGGCGCCGGAAGAGCACGGAGAGCTCCGAGGACAGCAGTGCCCAGCCGGCGGCGGGACGCGCCGGGCGCACGACCAGGTCACTGGGCAACGTCGAACCCCTCCCCGGTCAGGGCCACGAAACGGTCCTCGAGAGTGGAACCCTCCACGGCGAAGCCCCGCACCCGTACGCCCGCGGCGACGAGGGCGGCGACGATCGCCTCGGACGCGGTCGAGTCGTCGAGCAGCGGTGCGGTCACGACGTCGTCGAGCTCGGGCGGGCGGTCCGGTGCCCCGACCCGCGGTGCCGGCACGAGCCCCAGGCGGGCGAGCACGACCCGTGCCTCGGCGCCGTCCGGGGTGCGGATCCGCACGTGCGCGATGCCCCCGCCGCGCAGGTCGGCGAGGGTTCCCTGGGCCACGATCCGGCCCGAGCTCATCACCGCGGCGTGGGTGCACATCTGCTCGACCTCGGCGAGCAGATGGCTCGAGACGAACACCGTGGCGCCGTCCGCCGCGAGCGAGGCGACCAGGTTCCGCACCTCGCGGGTGCCCTGCGGATCGAGCCCGTTCGTCGGCTCGTCGAGCACGAGCAGGTCCCGAGGTGACAGCAGGGCGTTCGCGATCCCGAGCCGCTGCTTCATCCCGAGCGAGTAGGCGCGGACCTTCTTGCCCGCGGCGTGGGTGAGGCCGACCCGCTCCAGCGCCAGCTCCACGCGCTCGGCCCGGGTGGCCGACGGCGCGTACCGGTCGGCGGTGTCCAGGCGCTGCAGGTTCGCTGCACCGGACAGGAAGGGGTAGAACGCCGGCCCCTCGACCAGGGCACCGACCCGCGGCAGCACGTCCCGCAGGCTCTGCGGCATGGCCCGGCCGAGCACCCGGATGTCCCCGCTCGTGGCCGCGGCCAGGCCCAGCATCAGCCGGATCGTGGTGGTCTTTCCCGACCCGTTCGGCCCGAGGAACCCGAACACCGCCCCCCGGGGCACGACCAGGTCGATCCCGTCGACGGCGGCCTGATGACCGAAGCGTTTGGTCAGCCCGTGCGTCTCGATCGCGAGGTCGACGGATGGCGTCGAAACGGTCACCGCGTGCCGGCCGCGGCCAGAAGCCGCTCCGGCGGTACCGGTCCGACGAGGATCCGGCCGTCGTCCGTGACGAGGACGGTGATCAGTGCGGACTCGAGCACACGACCGCCTGCGGTGGCGTGCGTCAGCTGTTCGAGCAGCGGCGAGTCCGTCAGGACGGTCGCGGCGAGCCCGAGCGGCATCTCCACGACCGCGTCCCAGCCCGAGCCCGAGACCGTGGGCCGCCCGATCCCGAGCAACGTGGTCGATCCGGGGATCCCCGACTCCGGGATGGCCGAGGGGAGGTCGGGGACGAGCTCGGTCACGGTGGCGCCCGGTGGTGGCGTGAACTCGAACCGGGCGGCCGGTGGCGTGCTCAGGTCGATCTGGGTGAACGCGATCCGGAAGGCCGGCTCGTCCTGGCCCCGGGCTGTGACGGCCACGCTCAGCGGCAGTCCCGTCTCGGAGTCGACCGCGATCGAGACCGAGCCGACCAGGGTCTGCGTCGTGCGCGGCGTGAGGACGAGCTCGTACGCCGACCGGCCGGCGACCACGGTGTCCGTGCCCACGGTGACCCGGGTGCTCGGATCGATCGCGGCGAGGAGCTCCTCGGCCACCTCGGCGGGAGTCCCGACGTGACCGGGCATCGTCTGCTCGTCCGTGGTCCGGTCCGCACTCTCGTCGGCCGGCGCCTGGTCGGCCGGCGCGACGATGTGGGTGGCGGCGTTGTCCGCCGAGCTGTAGAGCCAGATCTCACGCTCGTTGCGGATCGCGTCCCGCTCCGCCAGCGTGTCGAGCACCTGCACGCGCAACCGGCTGGGCCCGTCCAGGTAGACCCGAGCGGTGTGCGACCCCGTGAGCAGCTCGAGGGCCGCTCCGCCGGTGCCCGTGCCGCCGCCCGCACCGGTTGCCTCCGTCGGCAGCTCAGGCAGGCCCAGGTCGGAGGTCTGCTCGAGGGTCCCCGACAGCGCATCGACGGAGCTCTCGCCGATCATCGCGAGGACCTGCGCGGCCGTCCTGTCGGGAAGGTCGACCGTGGCGCCGGCCTGGGAGGCGTTGACGAGGGCTCCCGCCCCGATCAGCGTCGGGACGACGAGGGCGGGCAGCCATCGCTGCCAGGTTCGAGTCACCAGCCACACCCTCCAGGCACCGCGACGCGCGCGAACCGCATACAGGTCATGCCACGACGCTACGTCGTCGGTGCGGCTTCGTCATCACGTGGCGGTGGCGTCAGGACCGGTGGCGAACGTCAGCATCTCTTGGTCCTCGGCGTCGAGCAGGGCCAGGCGGTCGCCCTCGATCCGGAACCCGCGCGCCGACGCCAGCAGCTCGAGATACGCCGCCTCCGCAGCCATGGCCGGTTCTGGGCCGGCCATCATGGTCGAGGCGACCTCGCTCACCGAGAACTCACCGGCCGACGTCGCGGTGTAGCCGCCCGTGTACCGGTTGACCCCCGAGCTGCCAGCCAGCCGGCCATCGGCGAACTCGGCCGTGATCGCGAACTCGGCGGGGTCGATCCCGTCTTCCGACCAGTCGGTCAGCACCCAGCTGGACCCGTCGAGGGGATCGTCGTCGCCCCGGGTCATCATGAAGACCGCCGTGCCCGCGACGAGCAGGCCCAGCCCGACCAGGATGACACGCGAGGTGGCGCGCATCACTGCCCCCTCTCACCGGCCGGGGCGAGGCGAACGCGGCGCCCTCGGTTCGATCTCAGGCTAGCCCGGGGCCGGTGGGTCGACCCGGTGAGACGATGCGCCCACCGGGGGAATTCCGGCGGTGACCAGGCCTCTCGGCCTAACCTTTCACGATGGAGCGCCGCCGGATCGACCGTGCCCTGCCCGGGGTGGCGACCGCCCGGACCTATGAGCGCTCCTGGCTGCGGCCCGATCTGGTCGCCGGTGCGACGTTGAGCGCCTTGATGATCCCGGCGGGAATGGCGTACGCGGAGGTCGCCGGGCTGCCACCGGTGACGGGGCTGTATGCGTCCATCGTGCCGCTGCTCGCCTACGCGCTCTTCGGCCCGTCCCGCGTCCTCGTGCTCGGACCGGACTCGTCGCTGGCGCCGATGATCGCCGCGGCGGTGCTCCCGTTGTCGCTCGGGGACCCCGCGCAGAGCGTCGCGCTGGCGGGACTGCTCGCCATCCTCGTGGGCCTGATCCTGCTGACCGGGCGAGTGTTCGGGCTCGGCTTCGTCACCGGTCTGCTGTCGAAGCCCATCCGGGTGGGTTACCTCAACGGGATCGCGCTCGTGGTCATCGCGAGCCAGCTGCCCAAGCTGCTCGGCGTCTCCGTGCCGGGCGGTTCCGTGTGGGTCCACCTCGGGCAGACAGCACAGGCCCTGGCCGCGGGTGAGGCCAACGGGCTGGCGCTCGCGATCGGCCTCGCCTCCTTGGCCGCCATCGTCGTGACCCGGATCGCGCACACGAAGGTCCCCGGAGTCCTCGTGGCCGTCGTCGGTTCGATGGTCGTGACCGCCGTCCTCGGGCTGGACACCCAGATCCCGGTCGTGGGGGCGCTGCCCCAGGGCCTGCCGGCACCGGCATTGACCGGGCTCGACCTGGACGACGTCGTCCACCTCCTCGGCCCGGCCGCGGGGATCGCGGTGATCGCGTTCGCCGACACCGGGGTGCTGTCCCGCACGTTGTCGATGCGGCACCACTACCAGGTCGACGGGAGCCAGGAGATGGGGGCGCTGGGGATCGCCAATGCCGCCAGCGGCCTGTTCGGCGGGTTCCCGGTCTCGGGCAGCACGTCGCGCACGCCGGTGGCGGTCCAGGCCGGGGCCCGGACGCAGCTGGTAGGGGTCGTGGCGGCCGGGCTGCTGATCGTGTTCATGGTCGTGGTTCCCGGGCTCCCGCGGTTCCTGCCGACGAGCACCCTCGCGGCCGTGGTCATCGTCGCGGCGGCGTCGATGGTGGACGTGCGCACGCTCGTACGCCTGGCGCGGATCAGTCGTACCGAGACCGCGCTGCTCGTGGCGGCCTTCCTCGGCGTCGCCTTCGTCGGGGTGCTCGAGGGAATCCTGGTTGCCGTCGGGCTGTCGCTGATGGTGTTCGTGCGGCAGGCGTGGAACCCGTATCGCACCGAGCTCGTCAATCTCGAGGGGGTGCCCGGCTACCACGACGTCAGCCGGCACGCCGACGGCGAGCGGATCCCCGGCCTGGTGATCGTCCGGTTCGATGCCCCGCTCTTCTTCGCCAACGGAGGGGTCTTCGAATCGCACATCCGTGATCTCGTCGCCCGCGCTCCCCAGCCGGTGCGCTGGGTGATCGTTGCGGCCGAGCCGATCACCGGGCTCGACACGACCGCCCTCGACGATCTCGTCGAGCTCGACGAGCTCCTCGAACGCCGGGAGATCTCCATGGTCTTCGCCGAGATGAAGGGCCCGATCAAGGACCGCCTGGTCAAGTTCGGCGTCGGCGCCCGGTTCGGGCCGGAGCACTTCTTCCCGACGGTGAACAACGCCGTCAAGGCGTACCGAGCGGCGTTCGACCCGTAGCGCCTGGCCGCTCAGACGGGCTCCCGGCCCAGCGCACGCAGGTCACGCGGCCGGACCGTGGCGACCCGGTCGTCGACGGCCGCGGCGGCCGCCACCATGTGGGTGAACGCCATCCGCAGCCCGCGGGCGGTGATCGCGAGACCGGCGGGCGCGATCTTCCCGGTGCGCGGGTTGGTCGAGGGATGCACGCGGAGCCACAGCGCCCCGGGGTCGCTGCCCTGCAGGTCCGCGACGAGGGCGGTCCGCACCCCGACCCACCGGGCGACGGTCAGCCGGGCGCGATCGTCCAGCTCGACGCCCGGGAGCGATCCGGTGGCCGTGAGGTCGTGCACCGTCAGCGCCGCGAGGGCACCCTCGCCGGAGCCGGTGACGGCCGCGAGATGCGCATGCGCCGCGAACCGGGCCCACACTCCCGGGTGCACGGGCCAGGGCGCGGCGCCCGCGGCGACCGTGAGCAGGTGCCTGGCCGCGGACCGATCGGTCTTGGCGGGCCCTGGTGGCGCCGCCAGGGTGAGCGGAGCGGGCGCGTGGACATCAGGTCCGAGCAGGTTCTGGGCGCGCGCGAAGCCATCCAGTGCTCGGGCGGCACCTGCGCGGGCGCGCAGCCCCGCCTGCGACGCCGGGGCATCCGGATCGTTGGCGGCCCGGGTGACCCACGCGGTCAGCAGCTCCGGGTCGAGCAGCATCCGGCCGGTCAGGTGTGCGGGCTCCCCCTGTTCGGCGACGAACGCCAGCAGGTCGCGCAGCGCCCACCGGCGCTGCCGCACGGTCGACTCCGCGCCCTCGAGCTGACCCAGGTAGACCTCGACCAGGCCCTGAGCGCTCGGCATCTGCCCTCGCGCGCGCGACGCTGCAGTCTGGTCGGTCATCCCCGTGGTCTACCACGGGGATGACCGGGTTCCAGGATCTGAAGACCTCAGACCATCGGTGATAACGGAAGCCCACCCCTCTGGTCAGGGCGTTCTTGGTGCGCGCTGGGCCCGGCACCGCCATGCGCGGCCGGAGCGCATGGTTCCGTTATCACCGGTGGTCAGGACGGGCGTGCGATCTGGACGAGCATCTTGCCGGTGTTGGCGCCGCGCATCAACGACCCGAAGGCATCGACGGCGTGCTCGATCCCGTCGACAACCGTCTCGTCGAACACGACCTCGCCCGCAGCGAGCCAGCCGGCCATCTCCGCGGCGAACGCCGGGTAGTGCTGCAGGTACGTGCCCACGATGAAGCCCTTGAGCATCAGTCCCCGACCGACGATGTTGGCCATGTTCCGCGGGCCGACCGGAGCGTCCGTGCTGTTGTACTGCGCGATCGCACCGCACAGCGCCGCACGGCCGCCGTCGTTCAGGGTGGCGATCGCGGCCTCGAGGTGGTCACCGCCGACGTTGTCGAAGTAGACGTCGATGCCGTCCGGGGCTGCGGCCGCGAGCTGGTCGGTCACCGGGCCGCTCTTGTAGTTGAAGGCGGTGTCGAACCCGTACCGGCCGGTCAGGAGTGCAACCTTCGCGTCGGACCCGGCCGAGCCGATGACCCGCGCCGCGCCCTTGAGCCGCGCGATCTGCCCGACCATGGAGCCCACGGCACCGGCAGCGCCGGAGACGAAGACGGTGTCGCCCGGGACCATCTGGGCCACCTCGAGCAGGCCGACGTACGCGGTGAGCGCCGTCATGCCGAGCACCCCGAGGTTGGCGGAGACCGGCACGCCGGCGACCTCGGGCACGACCCGGAACTGCGCCGCGTCGCCCTGCGCGACGTCGCGCCAGCCGAGCTGGTGCACGACGACGTCGCCGACCTTGAGCGCGTCCACCGTGGACGCCACGACGCGGCCGACCGCTCCCCCGGTCATGGTCTCGCCCAGGGCGAAGGGTGGGACGTAGGACTTCACGTCGTTCATCCGCCCACGCATGTACGGGTCGACGGAGATGTACTCGTTCACCACCCGAACCTGGCCGGGTCCCGGTTCGGCGAGCTCGACCGTGGTCATCCGGAAGTCGCCGTCGACCGGCCAGCCCTGGGGCCGCGCGACGAGCTGGATCTGCGTGCTGACACTGGGCAACGCCATGAGCGCGAGCCTCTCGCTAGATTGTGTACTGATCGTTCTACTATAGGTTCCGTGGCCGAGAGGCCCCGAGCAGTGCAGGGAACCCTCGTCCCCGCAACCGTCGAGCACGGAGGTCATCATGGGCAGGACCCCGCTCTTCGACCGGACCACGGTGGTGCGCAGCGCCCGGGACCTCTTCTGGGTGCGGGGCTTCGAGGGGACCTCGATCGCGCAGCTCGAGAGTGCGACCGGGCTGCACCGGTCGAGCCTCTACCACTGCTTCGGGAGCAAGCGCGGGCTCTTCGACGTCGCGCTCGACGACTACCTCGACACGGTCATCCGGCCCCGCCTTCGCGTTCTGCGCACCGAGCCAGCGGGCGCCGACGCGGTGCTGCGGTACCTCTCGTCCGTCCGGGTCGCCATCGAGTCCCTCCCCGACGACGCGGCGCGCCGTGGCTGCCTGCTCGTGGGCTGCGCCGCCGGTCTCGCGGGCCAGGACGAAGCCGCCCGGGAGTTCGTCGCCGCGTACTGGGACGAGTTCACCGCGGCGCTCCGGCAGGCCCTGACCATCGCGGGCGACCCCCGCGTCGGGGCCGGCGTGGTGGACCAGCGCGCCCGGACGATCGCCGCAATGTCGACGAGCGCGATGCTGCTCGACCGGGTCGACCGGGTCGAGCAGCTCGCGATCTTGGCGGCAGCAGAAGCCCTGGTCCGCTCCTGGTTCAGCCCGGTGGACGAGCCCGGCGTCACGCCGGCGTGAGGCAAGTCGTAGGATGACTCACCTCATGCGCAATCCCTGGAACCTCTCCTCCCGCCTCCACGTCGATCTTCGACGTCAGGCGAGCGGGTCCTGTCGCAACGTCGAGCACCCGACGAATCTTCGCTGACGCGAAGTCGGTGGCGCTGTCGCGCCCCGCACGACCTGACCCCTCCGGAAGGCTCTCCCCCTCATGGCTGTTCGCCGCCTTCGGCTGCCCTCGTTCGGCATCCAGATCCTTGTCGCCCTCGTCCTGGGCGTCGCCCTGGGCGTCCTCGCCCGCTCGATCGGACCGGCCGGTGACGGCGCCGACAACGGCCTCACCGTGACGCTGTCCACCATCGGCAGCTCGTTCGTCCTGCTGCTCCGGGCGCTGGTCCCGCCGCTCATCCTCACCGCGATCATCGCCTCGGTCGCGAACCTGCGCAACGTCACCAACGCCGCCCGGCTGGCCGGGCAGACGTTGCTCTGGTTCGCGATCACGGCCCTGGCATCCGTCCTGATCGGGATCACCCTCGGCCTGGTCCTGCGGCCCGGGCTCAGCACCAGCCTCACCCCGCAGGACGGCGCGGTCCCCGACCGCACCGGCTCCTGGCTCGACTTCCTCACCGGTCTGCTGCCGGCCAACTTCCTCGGTCTGAGTGCGACCACGCACCTGGAGCCGGGGGCCGACGGCGTCGTCGCGGCCGCCAGCACCGGGTTGTCCTTCAACGCCCTGCAGCTCGTCGTGATCGCGCTCGTGCTGGGCTTCGCGGCGCTCAAGGTCGGCGCGGCCGCCGAACCGTTCCTCTCCGTGAACCGGTCGGTCCTCGCCATCATCCAGACGGTGCTGTGGTGGTTGATCCGGCTCGCGCCGCTCGGCACCGTCGGCCTGCTCGGCAACGCGGTCGCGAGCTACGGCTGGGAGCTGCTCGGCCCGCTCGGGATCTTCGCGGTCGCGGTGTACCTCGGGCTCGCGCTGGTGCTCTTCGGGCTGTACCCGCTGATCCTGAAGCTGAACGGTCTGTCGCCGGTGCGCTGGTTCGCGGGCGCCTGGCCGGCGATCCAGCTCGCGTTCGTCTCGCGTTCTTCGCTCGGCACCCTGCCCGTGACCGAGCGCGTCACCGTGGCGAACCTCGGGGTCCCCAAGGAGTACGCGGCGTTCGCGGTGCCCTTCGGTGCGACCACCAAGATGGACGGCTGCGCCGCGGTCTACCCCGCCCTGTCCGCCATCTTCATCGCCCAGGTCTTCGGCATCGACCTGTCGATCTGGGACTACGTGCTCATCGCGTTCGTGTCGGTCGTCGGTTCGGCGGCCACGGCCGGGCTCACCGGCGCGCTGGTCATGCTCACCCTGACGCTGTCCACCCTCGGCCTCCCGCTCGAGGGGGTCGGGCTGCTGCTCGCGATCGACCCGATCCTCGACATGGGGCGCACGGCGGTCAACGTCGCGGGCCAGACCGTGATCCCGACCATCGTGGCGAAGCGCGAAGGTCTTCTCGACCTGTCGGTCTTCACCTCGTCCAAGGCCGCGAACCCGTTCGCCGACGACCCGTTCGGCCCGCCCACCCCGGCCGTGGAGCCGGTCGCACCCACGACGGCGGAGCGCGGGTCACCGCTCACCGTCGGGCACCAAGCACGGTGACAGAGTCCACGTCGGGTCCGCGGAAGCGGGCCCGACGTGGCGCGTTAGGGTCGGACCATCAGGCCCGTCGGCGCCGGGCCTGATGGTTCGCCGAGCGGCCACCGGGTGCGAGAGGACGAGCTGATGGACCTGAACACCGTGGCGTCGATCACCCCGGCGCGAAGCCGCGACGACCTGCGCCTGCTCGGCCCGGGCGTCGCCCCGCTGGCCGGCGGCTCCGAGCTGTTCGCCTCTCCGCGGCCCGAGCTCGTGGGGCTCGTCGACCTGCTCAGCCTGGGGTGGCCCGCCCTGGTGATCTCCGACGACGGCCTCGAGATCGCCGCGACCTGCACCCTCGCCGCGCTGTCCCGGCTGCCCGCGGTGCCCGGATGGACCGCCCAGCCCCTGTTTCTCGAGTGCTGCGGCGCCCTGTTCGGCTCCTTCAAGATCTGGAACGTCGCGACCGTCGGCGGCAACCTCTGCACCTCGCTGCCCGCGGGACCGATGACCGCACTGGCGGTCGCGCTCGACGCCGAGCTCCTGGTCTGGCGTCGCGACGGCCAGGACGAGGTCCTGCCGGCGAGCGAGTTCGTGACCGGGAACATGACGAACGTGCTCGAACCCGGGGACGTCCTGCGATCGATCCACCTCCCCCTCGCCGCGCTGCGCGCCCGGACCGCGTACCGCAAGATCGCCCTGTCCCCGCTGGGCCGGTCGGGCGCCGTCCTGGTGGGCCGGCTCGACCCGGACGGTGGCTTCCTGCTCGCCGTGACCGGGGCGACCGTGCGGCCCGAGCTGCTGCGCTACCCGTCGCTACCCACCGCCGCCGAGCTGCGCGCGGACCTCGACGCCATCGGCTCCTGGTTCACCGACCCGCACGGTGCGGCCGACTGGCGACGCGCCGTGAGCGCGGTGCTCGGCGAGGAGATCCGCACCGAGCTCGAGGACAGGTCGGTGGCATGAAGCTCTCGATCAACGGCGAGACCGTCGACGCGGTCGCCGCACCAGGACAGTCGCTACGCACGTTCCTGCGCGATCGCGCGCACTTCGAGGTGAAGAAGGGCTGCGACACGGGCGACTGCGGAGCCTGCTCGGTCCTGCTCGACGGCGTCCCGGTGCACTCGTGCCTCTACCCGGCCGGCCGGGCGGAGGGCGCGGCGGTCACGACCGTCGCCGGTCTCGGCCGCGACGGCGACCTCTCCCCGCTCCAGCAGCGCTTCGTCGACGCGGCGGGCTTCCAGTGCGGGTTCTGCACCCCCGGCATGATCGTCACCGCCTCCACGCTGGACGCCGACGAGCTCGACGCGCTGCCGCGCATGCTCAGCGGCAACCTGTGCCGGTGCACCGGCTATCGCGCGATCGAGGACGCCGTGCGCGGCACCCACCGTCGGGTCGGCGAGCCCCGCGAACCCGACCCGGCCACCTCGCGCGCCGCCGCCGCCCGCGCCTGCGGCCGGGTGGGCACGTCCCATCCCGCGCCCGCGAGCACCCGGATCGTCAGCGGCCAGGAGCCGTACACGCTGGACATCGCGGTGCCCGGACTGCTTCACCTGGCCGTGCTCGCCAGCCCGCACGCGCATGCCCGCATCACCCGGATCGACACCCGTGCCGCCGCCGCCCTTCCCGGGGTGCACGCGGTCCTCACCCACGTGGACTCCCCCGCGACGCTCTACTCCTCGGCGCGCCACGAGAGCCGCCTGGATGACCCCGACGACTCGCTCGTGCTCGACGACGTCGTGCGGTTCCGCGGGCAGCGGGTCGCGGCGGTGGTCGCCGACACGGTGGCCATCGCCGAACAGGCGTGCGCCCTGATCGCGGTCGACTACGACGAGCTCCCGGCGGTGTTCGACCCGCGGGCGGCCCTCGCCCCCGGCGCCGCGCTGGTGCACGGGGACAAGGACGCGGCCACGTCCCGGCTCGCCGACCCCCGCCGCAACCTGGTCGCCGAGATGCACGGCGAGCACGGCGACCTCGCCGCGGGCCTGGCCGAGGCCACGACCGTCGTCACCGGCACGTGGCAGACGCAGCGGGTGGCGCACGTCCAGCTCGAGACGCACGCGACCATCGGCTGGATCGAGGACGGTCGGCTCGTGCTGCGCACGGCCACGCAGGTGCCGTTCCTGGTGCACAAGGAGATCTGTCGGATCTTCGCCCTCGAACCGGCCAAGGTGCGCGTGTTCGCGGCCCGGGTCGGTGGCGGCTTCGGTGGCAAGCAGGAGATCCTGACCGAGGACATCGTCACCCTGGCGGTCCTGACGACCGGCCGGCCGGTGCAGTACGAGTTCACCCGCACCGACGAGATGACGATCTCGCCGGTGCGGCACCCGTTCGAGGTCACCGTCACGCTCGGCGCGACGCAGGACGGGCGGCTCACCGCGCTCGGGCTCGAGGTCCTGTCCGACACCGGGGCGTACGGGAACCACGGGCCCGGGGTGATGTACCACGGCTGCTCGGAGTCGGTCAGCCTGTACGCCGTCCCCCACAAGCGGGTCGACGCGCGGTGCGTCTACACGAACAACCCGCCGTCGGGGGCGTTCCGGGGGTACGGCCTCGGCCAGGTGATCTTCGGGATCGAGTCCGCCCTCGACGAGCTCGCGCGCAGGCTCGGCATCAGCCCGTTCGACCTGCGGCGGCTCAACTCGATCGGCCCGACGGACCCGCTCGTGGTGACCGAGGTCGAGGGCGCCGACCTGATCATCGGCAGCTACGGCCTGGACCAGTGCCTGGACCTGGCCGAGGCCGCCCTCACGCGCGGCAACGGCGTCGAAGCGCCGGCCGGACCGCAGTGGCGGGTCGGCGCCGGGATGGCGTCGGCCATGATCGCCACGATGCCCCCGCGCGGGCACTTCTCCCAGGCCTCGATCCGGCTGGACCCCGCCGGCACCTACACGCTGGGGATCGGGACGGTCGAGTTCGGCAACGGGACGACCACCGTGCACGCTCAGATCGCGGCGACCGCGCTGAACACCACGGCGGACCGGGTCCACATCCGGCAGTCGGACACGGACGTCGCCGACTACGACACCGGCGCGTACGGGTCGGCCGGGATCACGGTCGCAGGCAAGGCCGTGCTCGCGGCCGCCACCGCCCTCATCGAGCAGCTGCAGCTCACCGCCGCCGCCCGGACGGGGCTGCCGGCCGAGTCCTGGACACCGGAGCCGACCGGGCTGCGGTCCGGGTCGGTCTTCCTGCCGCTGACCGAGCTCGCCGGCGCGACCGGGCTCGAGGCCAAGGGCGCGGAGGATGGCGCCGTGCGGTCGCTCGCCTTCAACGTGCACGCGTTCCGGGTGGCGGTGGACACGCAGACCGGCGAGGTGCGCATCCTGCAGTCGATCCAGGCCGCCGACGCCGGCGTCGTGATGAACCCCGAGCAGTGCCGCGGACAGATCGAGGGCGGGGTGGCGCAGGCGATCGGGACCTCGCTGTACGAGGAGATCGTGCTCGACGGCGCCGGCACCGTCACCACCCGGGTGCTGCGCAGCTACCACGTGCCCCAGCTGGCCGACGTCCCGGTCACGGAGATCTACTTCGCGAGCACGACCGACTCCCTCGGCCCGTACGGCGCCAAGTCGATGAGCGAGTCCACCTACAACCCGGTCGCGCCGGCGCTCGCGAACGCGGTTCGGGACGCGATCGGGGTCCGACCGTTCGAGCTGCCGATGTCGCGCGACCGGATCTGGCGGCTGCTGCAGCTCTGAACCCGACCAGGATCGATCGGCCCGGTCAGCCGCGGGTCGGGTGGATCGGACCATCGGTGCGGGCCAGCGGCGCACCGGACGCGCCGGTGCGGGCCGCGAGCACCTCGGCCAGGATCGACACGGCCGTCTCGGCGGGGGTGCTCGCGCCAAGGTCCAACCCGATCGGCGAGTGCAACCGGGCCAGCTCGTCGGGACCGACCCCCGCATCCGTGAGCCGCCCGACGCGCCGCTCGTGCGTGCGTCGCGATCCCATCGCCCCGACGTAGCCGACTCCGAGCCGGAGCGCCACGGTGAGCAGCGGCAGATCGAACTTCTCGTCGTGGGTGAGGACGCAGACGACCGTGCGCGAGTCCACCGGCGTGGCCGCGAGGTAGTCGGCCGGCCACTGCACGACCACGTCGTGCGCGGAAGGGAACCGCTCGGGTGTGGCGAACACGGCGCGGGCATCGCACACGGTCACGCGGTACCCCAGGAGGGTGGCGGCGTCGCACAGCGCCGCGGCGAAGTCGACCGCGCCGAAGATGAGGAGCCTGGGCGGCGGCGCCGCGACCACGTAGAGCACCCGGACCTCACGGGCGCCGCACGCCAGCTCACCGGTGGCGGTGGCGCCCGCGGCGAGGAGCGCCCGCAGCTCGGCGGTGATCCGCCGCGCGGTGGCGTCGTCGAGTGCCACGTCGTGGTCCGCAGCGGCACCCGCCCCCGCGGGCAGGATCATCCCGGTCCCGGGCCCGTCGACGACGATCGCCAGGCCGGCCGGCTCGCCGCGCCGCGCCGCTTCGAGCTCGGACCGCACCCCGGCGCTCAGCGCGTTCCGCTCACCGGCCGGGGCCAGCTCGCTGACGAACACCTCGAGGCTGCCGCCGCAGCTCAGGCCCGCGGCGAACGCGTCGTCGTCCGTGACACCGAACTCCGTGAGCACGCATCGTCCGTCCGCGAGGACCTCGCCGGACAACGCGTACACCTCGCCCTCGACGCAGCCACCCGAGATGCTCCCCACCACCGTCCCCGCCTCGGTGACCGCCATCGCTGTGCCGAGGGTGCGCGGCGCGCTGCCGAGCACCCTCGTGACGGTCGCGACGGCCACGCGGTGCCCCGAGTCGAGCGCGTCGAGCAGCGGACCCGCGATCTCAAGCACGGACGGCTCCGACGGGCGGCACCACGGCACGGGCACGGCACCGGCGGGATCGGCCCGGCGCGGGTGCGCGGGTTGACGTCATGTCCGCAGCCTGGCACAGGCTCTCGCCACCGCATCGACGCCGCTCGCGCCTACGATGGCGACCATCACGAGCCCACGCGCGTCCATCCGCTACCCGTCGGTCGTCGGCCTGGTCCTCGCAGCCGGCCGCGGGTCCCGCTACGGCGGCCCGAAGGCGCTGGCGCGGGACGCCGACGGCACGCCGTGGCTCTCGCGTGCGGTGCACGCGCTCCGCCAGGGCGGGTGCGCGCCGGTCGTCGTGGTGCTCGGCGCGGGCGCCGACGAGGCCGAGGCGCTGCTGGACCGGTCGGCCGAGGTGCTGGTGGTGCACGCCGAAGACTGGGCCGCGGGCCTGGCCGCCTCGCTGCGTGCCGGCCTGGGCGCGGTCGCGGCGCTGGTGCCGGAGCCCACCGCCGTCGTCGTCGTCCCCGTCGATGTGCCGGACCTGAGCGCGGAGCTCGTGGCGCGGCTCACGGGCGCACACGCCAACGGTCCGGGTACGACCCCGGTCGACGACGGCACCCTCCGACGCGCGGTCTTCCACGGCCAGCCGGGCCACCCGGTCGTGCTCGGACGTCGGCACTGGGCCCCCCTGCTGGACGGGCTCACCGGTGACAGCGGCGCCCGCGCCTACCTCGCGGCCCGCCAGGCCGTCGAGATCGAGTGCGCAGACCTCGGCACCGGCCTCGACGTCGACCGGTCGTAGACGGGACCAGTCAGGGCCGCGCGGCGGCACCCGTCAGGGCCGCGAACGCCCGCCGGGACCCGGCGCCGCCGGCGAGCGACCCGCTGAGCCGGTCGAGCCGGTCGCGTGCCTCCCGATCGAGGGCGAGGAGCCGGCTCGCCGCCGCGCGCAGCTCGCCCGCGCCTGCCACGTTCGGGTCCAGCACCAGCCCGAAACCGGCGTCCTCCACGGCCGCGGCGCCGGCGAACTGGTCCGTCGAGAACGGCAGCAGGAGCAAGGGGACACCGGCGGTCATCGCCTCCGTCACCGAGTTGTTGCCACCGTGCGAGACGGCGAGCGCGGCGCCGTCCAACAACCGCACCTGCGGCAAGAACTCACGCACGAGCCAGGTCGCCGGAACGGGGCCGAGCTCGACCGGGCTCGTCGAGCCGGTCGCGATCGCGACCCGCACGTCCAGCCCGCGCAGGGCCTCGACCACCCGCGCGAGCACGTCCGACCGCACGGACAGGAAGCTGCCGAAGCTGACGTACACGACCGGGACATCGCTCCCGGCGAGCCAGCGCTCGACGTCGTCGTCGACGACCTCGGCACGGACCGCGGAGCCGAGGAACGCGTGCGGCGGGAGCAGTCGCCCCCGGTCGGGGTCGTGGAGCTCGACCGGGTAGTTGAGCAGGAGCACGTCTCCGGTCTCCGTGAACGCATCCTCGCTCGCGGCCGCGCCGGGGTCGAGCAGCACGAGGGCCCCGTTCCACTGCTCGGTGAAGGTGTCCCGGACCTGCCCGCACAGCCGGTGCAGCGCGGCCAGGTCGGCAGTGTGCGGATCGAAGCACGCCGGCCATCGCGCGGGATACCCGTAGACCTCGTCGCCGACGCTGAGCGCGGTCGGATGCCCGAGCACGACGTCGGCGTGGCGTATCCCCGCGCTCTTCAGGGCCAGGCGTGCGCTGAAGGCGAGGTGGTCGACGATCACCTCGTCGGGCTGCACCCGGGCCACGAGGCGCTGCACGTCCCGGGCCGTGTCGACGGGGTTCCACAGCAGATCTGCGTTGCGGGCCTGCGCCTGGAAGCGCAGCGTGGCGACCATGCCCTCGCGGGTGGCGGCGAAGAAGCCGCGCAGGGCGTCGTCCTCGCCCTTCGGCTGCTGCTCGGCCCGGATCACGCCCGGGTTCGACCCCCGGCCCAGCTGGAGGTGCTCGCGCTCGAACCCGAACGCCTCGACGATGTCGGCCGTCGCCGGCCCGCTGGCGACCACCACCCGCTCCCCCGCGGCCAGCCAGGCAGAACCGAGGGTCGCGAGCGGGAACAGGTGGGAGGCGTAGTCGGGGCTGATGATCAGCAGCGTCATGAGCCGATCATCGCCCAGGACGCCGACCCGGCGGGCGCCGCGACGCGGCGGTAGGCGTCGGACAGCCTCGTGGCCATGGCCTGGATCGTGAACTTCGCCCGGACCATGTCCCGGGCCCGTTCGACGCCCTCGTCGCGGTGCGGACCGGAGGCCAGGTCGAGCGCAGCGGCGATCGCCCCGGCGAGCGCGCGCGGGTCACGGGTCTCCACCAGGAGGCCCGTCACCCCGTCCTCGACGTAGGTCGCCGGACCGCCGGACGACGGCGCCACGACCGTGAGCCCGGTCGCCATCGCCTCGAGCAGGGCGATGCCGAACTCCTCCTTGACGCTCGCGCACACGTAGACGCCGTGCGGCGCCGCCAGGCCGGGTCGGCCGTACCGAGCCGCCGCGAGCCAGCGCGCCACCGTCCCGTTCGCCCGGTGCCCGGCCAGCAGCAGCCCCTGCCGCGGACCGTCCGGCACGGCGGAGGCGATGCGGGTCAGCTGCCCCTGCTCGGCGACGGACGGCCGGGTGAGGTCACCGCCGACGACGAGCAGGTTGCACCGCTCTCGCAGCGCCGGGTCCTGCGCCCACACCTCGACCAGGGTGGCCATCCCCTTGACCTGGTGCAGCCGTCCCACCGTGACCGCGAGCGGGAGCCCGCGACGCGCGGGCGGCAGGTCGCTGAGCAGCGCATCGAGCGCACCCAAGGCCGCCTGTCCGGTCGAGCCGAGGTGCGGCGCGGTCCCGATCGCACCGCGCGCGTCGGCCAGGGAGCGGTCGATGACCCCGAGGTCGATGCCCTCGGCGATCACCGAGTACCGCTCGGGGTGCGCGTCGAGGTCGAGACCGACGAGCCGACGCAGGTCCGGCGCCAGGTTCGGGCGCGGGAAGAGCACGAGATGGGCAGCGTCCGCGGTGAGCCGTTGCACGAGGCGGACCCGGAACCAGAAGTGCTCGGTCTCGTCCACGCTGCCGAAGTTCGCGCGGGTCAGCGTCCCGGCTGCCGCCAGGGTCTCGATGGCCGCGTGCGGGTCGGGCGCGACGGTGAACAGGATCGGCAGGTCCCGCTCGCGCGCGACCGTCGCGGCGGCGAGGGAACCGACGTCGGCCATCCGCAGGTGGATCGCGTCGACGGGCCCGGCCGCGCGGAGCACGCGACGGATTCCGCGTTGCGCGGCGACCCGCTGCGGCCAGGCATCGACGGAGGCGACCGGTTCCCCGAGGAACGGCACGGCCGCGAAGGAGTGTCCCGGCACGGTGGAGCCGATCTCGGCCAGGCAGGACAGCGCCTGGGCGGGCCGGCCCCGGGAGATCGTCACGACGCGCTCGACCTGGCGGGAGCTCGACACATCGCCGGCCACCAGGGCGTCGCCCAGGCGCACGAGCAGCGTCGCGATGCCGCCGTTGTCTCCCGCGCCCACCTGGGCGAGATCGCGGTCGAGGTCCGCGTGCAGGAAGAGCTGGGCGATCGTCATGCCCTGGTTCCACGGTGCCCGGGACGCCTCCGGAACGGTCAGGTCGACCAGCGCCAACCGGGCCAGGTCGGCGAGCTCATCGGCCCCCTGGGCCAGGTCCGACAGGACGGCGAGCACCGCGTCGGTCGCGGTGCGGTCGCCCAGCCCCGCGATGCCGGCCGCCCGGACGACCGTGGCCTCGCCTGCCCTGAGCGCAGCGCGCCGCAGGATGCGCTCGGGGATCCGGCCGGGCACCAGACCGGCGGTCTCGACCAGCCGGGCCCTGGCCGGTGGGTCGTCGATCCCGAGCAGCGCGCCCTCGAGCGCGAGCGCCACGTGATCGGGAGCCGAACCTCCCCACTGCTCGAGGGTGCGCTGGGCGAGCATGCCGGGGAAGCCGCCGTCGACGACCATGGCGACCAGGCCCGCGACGGCGTCCAGGCGCGGCAGCCGCGTCCCGAGCGCCCAGGCGGTGTGCTCGCGCAGGAAGGGCACGTCCTGCGCGAGGAGCCCGACGAGCACCTCGTCCGCCGACTGGTCGAACACCTGGGCCAGCGCGTGGACGGCAGCGATCGCCGTGAGCTGGTCGCTGGGGTCGGCCGCGGCCGCCGCGAGGACGAGGACGGCGCGGGGTCCCCCGTCGCGGCTCGCTGCGAGGGTGAGCTCGTCGGCCCGCCTGATGGCCTCGAGCAACGAGGTCGCCCCCCGCACAGCCTCGAGCGCGCCCTGAGTTCCCACGGTGTCTCCCTCGATTGCGGACTTCCCCGCTTGAAGCGTGCCGCGAGGACTTTCATTCCGCGCGGTCAGGCGGTGACGATCTGCAGCAGACCTCCCCCGGCCCGCACCGCTCGGCGGACCAGCTCGAGGTCGACGCCCACCCCGGGCTGACGGTAGGGATTGACCAGCGACGTCGTGGGCAGCGCCGCGCCGTCCAGGAGCACGGAGACCGGGCCGCAACCCCGCGGCCCCACGGTGTAGGCCAGGCGCAGCGCCAGGCCGTCGAGCGGCACGGTTGCCGTCAGGCCGTCCAGCGCCGCCGGGAGCACCGGGTCGATCTCCAGCACGTCGCCGCGCCGGCGGATCCCGAGCAGGGTCTCGACCACGAGCCGCAGGAACAGCCCCGGACCGGAGGAGTAGACCCGCCAGCCACCCTCGAGGGCCACCTCGCCGGTACCGATCCGGTCGTAGTGCTCGGCGGCGTCGTACCGGTCGGTGAAAGCCGCGTCCGACGACGAGTAGTAGCAGGTCGACTGGCGCGGCGCTGCCGTCGGGACCCGGCCGGCGAGGCCGACGGGGTTGGCCAGCAGCAGCGCCGGCAGGAGCTTGTCGGCATCCCCGTGCCGGGCGAGCGCCTCGGCGTACCGCAGGTGGGCGTGGGTGTACATGATGCCGATCTCCCGGCCGAAGAAGGTGCTGGCCTCCGCGCGCTGGAAGACCTCCATCGGGCCGCCCTGGTAGCGCGCCGGCGCGTCGAAGAGCCGGGCGCCGTCGGGGCCGAGCAGGTGCTGCTCGAGGGCCTCGAGGTGGGTGCGGGCCGCCTCCGGGCTGAGCAGGTCGCCCGTGATCGCGTTGATCATCGGCAGCACGCTGTAGCGCAGTCCGGTGCGCTCGTCGCTCGGGTGCACGAGATGCTCGACCGTCCCGTCGTCGTGGAACAGCCCGTACCCGCACAGCAGGCCGTCCTTCACCAGGACCTGCGCCAGGGCGGTCGCGCTGCGGTCCGCCTGGTCCTCGGCGGCGCCGGCCCAGATGGCGGCGGCGGCCTGCGTGGCGGACCCGTCCCACTCGGCCGCACCGCGCGTTGCGTCCGCGTCCAGTCCGCGCAGCGCGCCGGCGAGGGTGCGCAACGAGAACACCTGCTGCGTGACCGTCCAGGTCGAGCAGAGCCGCGCCGCGAGCTCCGGATCGGCGGGCTGCAGCGAGTCGTTCCAGTCGCCGTGGCCGTAGGCGGGCAGCGGGCTGCCGGGCACGGTGCTCGCGGCGATGTGCGCGAGCGCCCGAGAGAGGTGGTCGAGGACGGACGTCGCCTCGGTCGGACCGTCGTCGCCGACGAAGGCGACCGACTCGTCGAGCAGGGTCCGGTCACCGGTGGCGGCGAGGTACTCCCCGACGGCCAGCAACGGCCAGTAGACGACGTCTCCGTGCGCGCTCGACTGACCGCGCGCGTCGTCCAGGTCGAGGAACTCGAACCACTGCGGCCAGTCCCCACGCGCGTTCTGGGCCCGCAGCACCCGCAGGATGAGCGCGCGCAGCGGCGCCATCTCGCTCAGGGCGAGCAGCAGCCCGACCGGTCCCTGGCACACGTCACGCGTGCCCCAGGCCCCGCCGGTGTACTGCTCGAGCCCGCGCGGGGCGAGGTAGTGGACCAGCGCGTCGTGGGAGAACCAGGGCAGGACGGCGTTCAGGCGGTCCAACTCCGCCTCCCACCGCGTGCCGACCGGCGCGTGCAGCGTGATCGCGTCGGAGATGCCGGTCCAGAAGTCCGGCCACGGCCCGGTGCCCAGGCCTTGCGCTGCGAGGCGGCCGGCCGGGACGACGTCGGCCGTGATCGCCAGGTCAAGCCGCCGGGTGGAGGGCGTCGCGAGGGTCAGCCAGGGCATGTCCCGCGACGTGCTGTCGGCGAACAGCGCCTCGTCGCGGCCGACGGCCTCGATCGCCCCGTCGGCCCAGGCGATCCGGAACGACGCGCCGGGCGACCGGGCCGTGATCGCCGAGCCCGCGGGGGCGCGCACGGTCACCCCCCCGCGAGTCCTGGTCCACGATCACGGGGATCGGGTCTGCGCCGTCGTCGCCCCCGAACGCGACGTGCGCGCACACGAGGGCGCGAACCGGCCCACCCGCCACGACGCGCAGCGTCAGCTGCACCTCGTGCGAGGGCGCCGCGGCCCGCGAGACGACCTCGAGCAGGCCGCCGTCGTGCCGGTACCACCAGCGGCACGAGTCGGGGGTGAGCGCCCAGGCGCTCGGGACGTCGAGCAGTGACCAGCTGCCCGGGGCGCCGGCGGACGCGACGAACACCCGCAGGCCGTACGCGCGACGCAGACCGAGGTAGCCCCGCCGGGTGGAGAGCAGGGAGTCCCGGCTGACGTGCCCCTGGGTGAGCTGGGAGTGGAACACGCCAGCCATCCACGCCGTGGAGGTCAGGCTCGACTCGTCCGGCACGAGCACGTCACCCGTGCGCAGGACGTGCCCGTGGGGGCGCAGCACCGCGCGCTCCTTGGCTGCGGTGACCACGTGCGTGCCGTCGTCGGTGAAATAGGCGAGCACCGCACCGCCGTCGAGCTCGGCGTGGTGCACCCCCGGACCGGCCAACGCGGTGAGCGCGCTCTGGTCCAGCGGGAGCGTCTCGAGGACCGGGGCGGTGGAGAACAGCGACCCGACGATCTCGCGGGCGCCGGGTCGCGCGAGGCCCGTCGGCGCCGCGGCCTCGGGCAGGCGGAGCGCAGCGTCGGCCACGGCACCGTCGGCAGCGGAGGTGGCCGCCGGGTGGTCGGCGCGATAGAGGCCGTAGAACCCTGTGGTCAGCGACCCGCCCGAAGCCAGCCGCTCCGGGCGGTCCTGCAGCATCGCCAGGGTGTGCTCGTGCTGCAGCCGGGCGCTCGGCAGCGTCTCGGCCTGCAGGCCGACGGGCACGATCCCGGTGAGCCCGGCCCGACCGACCACCTGGAGGGCATCGGTGCCCCACGCCACCACGTCGCGAAGGCCCCCGAGCACCATCCACGGCACCTGCGCGGCCGGCATGTTCTGGCGGACGGCGAGCGCGGTCCCCGCCGCGCGGGTCAGGACAGGGGTCAGGTCGAGGTACTGCGCCACGTAGAACTCGTTGACCCGCAGGGCTCCGTACGGCGCCAGCGCCACGTCCTGGGTGTGGACCACGTCCACGGTGGTGGGCCCGTCGGTCTCGTTGGTCACCTCGACGTGCCAGAACCAGGCCGTGTCGGACTCTGCCAGCGCGAACCGGACCAGGAAGCTGATACCGCGCCAGGTCCCGCTCACCTCCGGCCCCGTGCGCGTCCAGGTCACGGCGCCCGGGCTCGCGGGGCCGAGCAGCGGGGTGACCTCGACGACGCCGCCGGGAAGGTGCAGCCGCAGGTAGATGTTGGCGGGTCCCGCCTCCACGTCGTCGGACGGGTACATCAGGACGCTGTGGTCACCGGCATCGAGCCGGCGCAGGGTCGCGCTCTCGGTGAACTGGGCCCAGACCCCTGCGGGCGACCGGAAG
This sequence comes from Pengzhenrongella frigida, assembly GCF_004168625.1. Classification (GTDB taxonomy): domain Bacteria; phylum Actinomycetota; class Actinomycetes; order Actinomycetales; family Cellulomonadaceae; genus Pengzhenrongella; species Pengzhenrongella frigida. Next base: position 5,623 of record NZ_SDWW01000042.1, on the reverse strand, counting down.
AGCCGTTCGGGAGATGACACGAGCCCGGCAGCAGGAGAAGAGGTCATGACGACTTGTTTACCACAGGACAAGAAAGACGAAACGGATGCTCAACCGCGTCCTGAGCCGTCCGACGCGCCCTCGACCCAGCTGAGCAGACCCTGGGCTGCCTGGGCGTCGTGCCAGTCCGGTTCGGCGTCGACGGGCTCCATCGACAGGATCGCCGTGCTCAGCCGTTGCCGCAGGACCGCCAGCACCCGGGCCCGGGTGGGCTCGTCGCCACCCAGCGCCCGCACCGACTCGAGGGCGTCAGGTTCGAACCGCACCCGCGCACCGGCGGGCGCCTCGAGATCGACGCTGGCGGACGCGATTGCGGCGTCGACCACCCGGTCCACGCTCTCGGACATGCTGTGCTCCTTGCCGTCACCGACCGTCGCCCCCCTGCCCTGATCGTTCCAGATCGGGACGCACGACGGTAACCGGGTCTCAGGTGCGTCCGGTGGCGCCCGTCGTTCGAAGGACCGGGATGGTCGCGGGGATCAGCTCGATCGCGCCGACCCCGAACAGTGGTCCCCGGCCGAGGTCGCAGGACGCCGCCCGGAGCTCGGCCAGCTGGTCGAGGGTCTCGACGCCGTCGCCGATGGCCACGAGGTCGAGGCTGCGCACCAGCTGGACGATCGCGCGCAGCAGCGCCGGGTCGTGGGACGCGCCCTGCTCCAGGAACGACCCGTCGATCTTCACCATGTCGGCCGGGAGCCGGCGCAGGCAGTCGAGGGACGACCGGGCGGTGCCGAAGCCCTCGATCGCGATCCGGACGCCCATCGCTCGCAGGTCGTCCAGAGCGCCCAGGCCGCCCTCGGCGAGCTCGAGTCCGTCAGCCACCCCGATCACGAGCCCGGCCGGCTCGAGCCCGTGGTCGTCGATGATCCCCCGCACCGCCGTGGCGAACAGGGCGTGCTCGACCTGCTGCGGTGAGACGGCGAAGCTGAGGTAGGCGTCCTGACCGACCGCGGACCGCCACGCGACGAATGCCGTGCAGGCCCGTCGGAACATCTCCGAGCCCACTCCGGCCAGGACACCCGAGTGCTCCGCCGCCGCGATGAGCTCATTGCGGGGCAGCTCACCGAACGCGGGGTCGGACCAGCGGACCGTCGCCTCGATCCCGACGACGACGCCCGAACCCAGGTCCGCGATCGGCTGGTAGTCGAGCGAGATCGCAGCGGTCGCGACCGCCACCGCATGCAGCGACGACTCGAGCCGGAACCGGTTGACGACCTCGTCGTGCATGCCGGGGGTGTACAGCGCCAGACGGCCGCGTCCCTCCGCCTTGGCCTGATACATGGCGAGGTCCGCGTTGCGCAGCAGGGTCTCCGTCGTCTCCCCGGCTCCCGCCACGGCGATCCCGATGCTCGCTCCGACCGTCGCGGTTCGGCCACCGAACTCCACCGGGGTGTCGCGCAGGACGGCCAGGATGCGGTCGCCCAGCGCCATCGCCTGCGCGGGGGTCAGGTTCTCGACCAGCACGGCGAACTCGTCGCCGCCGAGGCGCGCGGCGGTGTCACCCGCCCGGGCGCAGGTCTGCAGGCGACGGGCCGCCGCCACGATCACCTCGTCGCCGGCCGCGTGGCCGAACGTGTCGTTGATCGTCTTGAAGCCGTCGAGGTCGATGAAGAGCACGGCCACCGCCTCGCCTGAGCGCGCCGCGGCCGTCAGGGCATGTCCTACCCGGTCGCGAAAGAGCTTGCGGTTCGGCAACCCGGTGAGCGAGTCGTGCAGGACCTCGTGCGCCAGCCGCTCCTCGAGCTGCTTCTCGCGCGTGACGTCGACGAGCACGCCATGGAAGACCGCACGGCCCTCGGCGTCCCACAGCAGCATGGCGTCGTCCCGTACCCACACGGTCGTGCCGTTGCGGTGCCGCAGGCGGTAGGTGTCCGTGCTCTCGTTCGTCGAACCGGACCGGATCACCCGGCGCTCATGGTCGAGCACCGCCGCGCGGTCGCGCGGGTCGAGCTGTCGGTTCCACAGGTCCGGCTCGGCCAGCCACTCGTCCGCGGTGAAGCCCAACATCCCCGCGATCTGCGGGCTGACATAGTCCCACCGGCCGGCCGCCCCCGGCTCGGCGGCGTAGACGACCGCAGGCACCCGTTCGACCAGGAGGCGGTAGCCCTCCTCGGCGGTGCGCAGCTCGCGCTCGAGCCGCTTGCGGGCCGTGATGTCCTGGGTCATGCCGATCGCGTAGTCGGGAGCCCCTGCGCGGTTCCGGACCAGCGACACCGTCAGCTCGGCCCAGACCATCTGCCCGTCCTTGCCGATGAACCGCTTGTCCATCGAGAACTGATCGAGCTCGCCGTCGACCATCTGCTCGAACAGCTCGAGGTTGGCCGCGGCGTCGTCGGGGTGCGTGAACTCCGTGAAGGTCATGGCGGCGAACTCGTCCGCGGTGAAGCCCAGCGAACGACGCAGCAGATCGTTCGTCATGGTGGTGCGGCCCTCGAGGTCGACGATGCCGATGCCGACCGGGGCCAGCTCGAAGATCGTCTCCAGTCGACCGACCCGGGAGGTCGCGTCGTGAGCAGGCAGTGCCGCGGCGCCGTCCACACCCCTCCCGTTCTGATCGTCGTGAGGGATCCTCCAGGTGACGGGCCAGACGGCGCACCACACAGGTTTCCCTGCGATCCCTATCGGCACCGGTTCTGCCGCGCTGAGGTGACGTTCACCCGTACGGGTGACGAAAAGGCGGCCACCACCGCCGTGGCCATCAGAAGGTGCGGGAACGCCGCATCCGCAAGCTACGCCCGTCGGGGTCATAAAGTACTCGGTATAGCGGCGTGGCCCACAGGCGTGTCCACCGCGAGAGGGGCTCCTGCGTGTAGCGGCGGAGCTGCCCCGGCGGGCGCGGTCCACGGCGGCCACCCGCGTACCAGGCATCCAGCTCGGCAGCCGACCGGGCGAGGGCGCGGAACGTGCGCCCCGGATCTGCCAGGTCACGGCCGTCGTCATCGGCGGGGCGCCCCAGGTGCTCGCGGACGAGCTCGAGCCGTAGCTCGCGCGCCGCCGACGCGACGGCGCCCCCGCCGGGCACGGTGTCGAGCACCGCGCAGCTGAGCTCGCTGTCGTGCGTCCACGAGCGGCGGTTCGCGTTGTCCGAGCCGACGCACGACCAGATGTCATCGATGACGCAGATCTTCGCGTGCACGTAGATCGGGGTGCCCGCCTCGTTCTCGAGGCAGTAGATCGAGACCCGGTCGCCGCCGGCAGCCAGCAGCACCCGCATCGCCGGCTCCCGACCGCGCAGGCTCGGCGGCGCCGCGACCCGACCCGCCTGCTCCGGGGCGCGCGGGATCAGGACGACCAGGTGCAGCGAGGGCTCCCGCCGCAACGCCTCGGCGAACGCCCTCGCCACGTTCGCCGACCACAGGTACTGGTCCTCGACATACACGAACGAGCGTGCCTGCCCGAGCGCCTTGCGGTATCCCCGGGCGATGCTCATCTCCCCGGACGGCGCGAACGGGTACCCCGGGCGGCGGGCCGGGTACGTCCGGAGCAGCTGCACGGCATGGGGACCACGGGCCGGCGGATCGGGAAGCTGCGCCGGAAGGGACGTGCCCCGCTGCCGCTCACCGCGCAGTCGCGCCGTCAGGACGTGCACCGGGTTGCGGCTCAGCGCGGCGGGGTCGTCCCGGCGCTCCCGGAACACGGTCTCGGCGTCGCCGACGGCCGGTCCGCGCACCGCCAGCTGGACGTCATGCCAGGGTGGACGACCGCCGTAGGCCGTGGCCATCTGCTGACTCTGCGGGTCGCCCTCGTGCCGGCGGTCGTCGCGCCGACCGTGACACACGTCGATCCCGCCGATGAACGCGACATCACGTTCGGGGTGGCCCGGGTGCCGAAGCACGACCAGCTTCTGGTGGTGCGAGCCGAGCCGGCGCACCCGCATGTCGAGCAGGGCCTGCCCACCCGCGGCCTCGATCTGCTCGCACAGCTGACGGTTCCCCGCGGCGCTGAACTGGAACCTGTCCGAGTGCGAGCGCCACACCAGTGCGCGCACGTCGACGCCCCGGCGCGCGGCGGCGGCCAGGACCGCGCCCACCTCCGTGCCGGGTCCGGCCAAGAGCTGGTCACGATCACCGCGCCACACCGTGATCAGGAGGAGGTCGCCCGACCCCATGGCCTGCACCGCGAGCAGCAGCTCGGCGAAGTAGACCGCACCGTGCACCAGCGGCTCGACCACGTTCCCCGTCGACCAGGCCGTCCCGTCGCCGTGCCGACGGTCCAGCGTGGTCCGATCGTTTCCGCGCTCGGCAGCGGTGAGGAACCACCGGCTCACCTCCGGATGGGCAGCCCCCGCCGTCGCGCGGGACGAGTGCCCTGTCTCCGTTGCCACCCCACACCCTTCCGCCGCGGCGGCCGGTGCTCCCGATCACCTGTCGGGCACCGGGCCCGCAGCCACCGAATCCGGTACGCGCCATCGCCAACGTAGTCGGCAGACGCGCGCATGTCAGTCGCCCCGGAGCATCCGTTCGAGCACCTGCGCGACGCCGTCCTCGCCGGCAGGCGGCGCGAGGTTGCCCGCTGCGGCGATCGCGTCGGCGTGCCCGCCCGACATCGCGTAGCTCGTCCCGGCCCAGCGCAGCATCTCGATGTCGTTCGGCATGTCCCCGAAGGACACCACGTCGGCCGCGTCGATCCCCCATGCCCGAGCGAGCGCCCCGAGGCTGGACGCCTTCGTCACCCCGAGCGGACCCATCTCGAGCAGGGCGAGGCCCGGGCTCGAGTGCGTGGGTGCGACCAGATCGGTCACGTGCGTGCGCCCGGCCGCGAGCAGGCCGTCCGGGGTCGACCCGGCGCTGATGGCCACCATCTTGATGAGCGGCTCGTCGTCGAGCAGCTCCTCGAGCGTCCCCGCCGACCACAGATCGTGCGGCCCGCCCCGCGGTGGGGCCAGCCCCTCCGCCGGCCCCTGGCCGCGCGCAGCCTCGTAGCCGGCCTCGACCCGCAGCCCGTGCGCTGTCTCGACGGCGAACACGACGTCCGGGACGGCGGATCGGAGCCGGTGGGCGACCTCGAGCACGACATCGTTCGAGATCGCGTGCAACGAGAAGATCGCATCGGTCTGGAGGTCGAGCGTGATCGACCCGTTCGCGCAGATCGCGAAGCGCGACGCGGAGGTCGCCGCCACGACGGGTGCGAGCCAGCGCGGCGGCCGACCCGTGACGTAGACCACCTGGACGCCGGCCTCTTCACAGGCCTCGAGCGCCGCACGAGTGCGGTCCGAGATGGTTCGACCGTGCGGAATGATCGTTCCGTCGAGATCGGTCGCCACCATACGCAGCGGGCGGGGGGACGGGGTCGTCAGAAGCACGAAGTCTCAGTTCTCCAAACTTGTCCGGCTCAGCTCCGCCGGTGCGGGAAGCCGGTACGCGCCCCCAGTATCTCCCGGGTCGGACGCGGGTCGGACGTGCGCGGGCCCTCACAACGTGTGCGGACCCCGTCTACCGGGATCCGCACGTCAAGTGCGTCTGGGCAAAAAGAAAGAGCCATCCCCGAAGGGATGGCTCTTTCTTTTCAATGGTTGTCCGGCGGCGACCTACTCTCCCACACAGTCTCCCGTGCAGTACCATCGGCGCAGAGGGGCTTAGCTTCC
>NZ_SDWW01000041.1 GCF_004168625.1 Pengzhenrongella frigida | reverse complement strand
GCTCAGATCGGCCAGACGGGGGTGACCGTCGCACCGCGCCTGTACATCGGGGCCGGGGTGTCCGGGGCCGTGCACCATCGCGGGGGGATGCAGTCCGCCGGCACGATCGTGGCCGTGAACTCCGACCCGGAGGCACCGATCTTCGAGATCGCCGACTTCGGCATCGTGGGCGACCTGTTCACCGTGCTGCCCCAGACCATCGCGGAGATCCGGGCCCGCAAGGGCTGATCGGCGTCAGGCGGGGAGCCGCCGCAGCCAGTCGAGCGCGACCACGGCCTGTGCCTGCTGGAACCGGCGCAGGTTCGGGACCCCGATGGGCGCGGGCTGGGCCGACGCGAGGGTGAAGTGTCCCGCGAGGGCCGCGAGCACCGACCGCAGTGCATGGGGCTCGACGCCGGCCGCGACGGGATGTGCCCAGAACAGCGCGTCGGCGTCGCCGCCGCCCTGCATCTCCACGCTCGGGAGCATGAACGCGAGGTCGAGCCACGGCGCGCCGAGCGAGGCCAGGGGCCAGTCGACGAGCCAGGTCGCGTCGGTGTCGAGCATCACGTTGTCCGCGCGCAGGTCGCCGTGCACGAGCGCGGTCCCGGCGGCGGCCACGGCCCACCCGGACTCCCAGTCCGCCAGCTGGTCGAGGTGCGCCATCACCCACACTCCCCGCTCGCCGAACCGGGCGGCGCTGTGGGTGCGCGGCCCGTCCGGTGCGCAAGCGATCCGGCGCCAGCCGCGGAAGTCGTCCGCCATGGTGTCGGTGACCGGGAGCAGCCCGTTGGGGGTGAGGGGTCGGGCGACGGCGAGGTCGGCGAGCGCGACCAGCACTCGATCGAGGTCGGCGGGGCGCCAGGGCTGCTCGGGGGACTGGCCGTGCACGGCATCGAAGCCGAGGATCACCCAGGTGCCGTCGTCGTGGGACCAGAGCAGCCGAGGCGCCGGGACCTCGGGCGGCAGCGCGCCGGCGACGACGATCTCACGCCGGGCGAGGTCCGGGGCCTGCGGGTTCTGTTCGGCCGAGACAGCTTTGACGAAGACCTCGTGTCCGTCGCCCAGCTCGAGGACGGCGGCGAAACCCGGGGTGAACCCGCTGGTCGCGCTCGTCTCCGAGCTCACCTGGGCGCCGGCCAGCGCAGCGATCCGGGACCGCACGTGCCTCGGCAGGTCCTGCCAGTTGAGGCGGGATCCCGAAAATGCGACCGGGGGCAGGTCGGTGGCCTCGGTGTCCACGCGCTCGTCTTGCACGGGCCCATCCTGCCGCACGTCGTCGAGGTGGCGGACGAGGTTCGTAGACTCGACCCTTGTGACGGCTTATCTCGACCACGCGGCGACGACCCCGATGCGGCCTGCCGCCATCGAGGCGCTCACCGCGGAACTGGCGCGGACCGGGAACGCGTCCTCGCTGCACGCCGCGGGGCGTGCCGCTCGGCGCACCGTGGAGGAGGCGCGCGAGCAGCTCGCCGCCGCCCTCGGGGCCCGGCCGAGCGAGGTCGTGCTCACGGGGGGTGGTACCGAGGCCGACAACCTCGCGGTCAAGGGGATGTTCTGGGGACGTCGCGCGCAGGACCCGTCCCGGCGGCGGATCGTCGTGACCGCCATCGAGCACCACGCCGTGCTCGACCCCGCGTTCTGGATGGCGGGGCACGCGGGTGCCGAGATCGTCCTGCTCCCGGTGGACTCCGCCGGGAGGGTCGACCTCGACGCGCTCGCCGCGGAGCTCGAGACCTCGGGCGACCAGGTGGCCTTCATCTCCGTCATGTGGGCGAACAACGAGGTCGGCACGGTCTCGCCCATCGCCGACGTCGTCTCCCTCGCGCGGCGCCACCACGTCCCCGTCCACGCCGACGCCGTCCAGGCCATCGGGCAGCTGCCCGTCGACTTCGCCGCCTCGGGACTCGACGCCCTGACCGTGAGCGGGCACAAGGTCGGGGGACCGCACGGCACCGGCGCGCTGCTCGCGCGTCGGGAGCTCGCGCTCACGCCCGTGCTCCATGGCGGCGGCCAGGAGCGGGGGGTGCGCTCAGGCACGCTCGACACCCCGGGCGCACGGTCGTTCGCGGTCGCGGTCGACGCCGCGGTGCGCGAGCAGCCGGAGCTCGCCGCGCGCCTCACCGCTCTGCGCGACGACCTGGTCGCGCGCGTGCGCGCGGCGGTGCCCGGCGCGCTGCTGCGTGGACCCGAGCCCCGGGCCGCGGGCGCACCCGCCGCCGCGGCCAACCGGCTCCCCGCGAACGCGCACTTCACGTTCCCGGGGTGCGAGGGCGACTCGTTGCTGTACCTGCTCGACTCGGCCGGCGTGCAGTGCTCGACCGGGTCGGCCTGCCAGGCCGGGGTGCCCCAGCCGAGCCATGTGCTGCTCGCGATGGGGGTCGACGAGGGCGACGCGCGCGGGGCGCTGCGCTTCAGCCTGGGACGCACCTCGACCGCGGCCGACGTCGACGCGCTGCTCGCGGTGCTGCCCGGGGTGGTCGACCGGGCGCGCTCGGCCGGCCTGTCGACCCTGACGGCACGGTCGGCCCGATGAAGGTGCTGGCGGCGCTCTCGGGCGGGGTCGACTCCGCGGTGGCGGCCGCGCGGGCGGTCGACGCGGGGCACGACGTCGTCGGCGTGCACATGGCCCTGTCGCGCAACCGCGACCAGTTCCGCACCGGCTCGCGCGGTTGCTGCTCGATCGAGGATGCGGGCGACGCGCGCCGCGCGGCCGACGTCCTGGGCATCCCGTACTACGTCTGGGACCTGTCGGAGAAGTTCGAGCAGACCGTGGTCGCCGACTTCTTCGCCGAGTACGAGGCGGGCCGCACGCCGAACCCGTGCGTGCGCTGCAACGAGCACATCAAGTTCGAGGCGCTGCTCGACAAGGCCCTCGCGCTCGGGTTCGACGCGGTCTGCACCGGCCACTACGCGCGGATCGAGCTGCGCCCGGACGGTTCGCGCGAGCTGCACCGCGCGGCCGACCTCGCCAAGGACCAGTCGTACGTGCTCGCGGTGATCGGCCCCGACCGGCTCGCTCGGTCGATGTTCCCGCTCGGGGACGTGGCGTCCAAGGACGAGGTGCGGGCGGAGGCGGCCCGCCGCGGGCTGGGGGTCTCGGCCAAGCCGGACTCGTACGACATCTGCTTCGTGGCCGACGGCGACACCCACGGGTTCCTGCGCGACAAGCTGGGGGCGCGTCCGGGCGACATCGTCGACGCCGAGGGCCAGATCGTCGGAGCGCACGACGGCGCCTACGCGTACACCGTCGGTCAGCGCAAGGGGCTCGCGATCGGCCGGCCCGCGCCCGACGGCAAGCCCCGGTACGTGCTCGAGGTGCAGCCGATCACCAACCGGGTGGTCGTGGGTTCCGCCGCCGACCTCGCCGTGGGTGCGATCCTGGCGGACGACGCGGGGTGGCTCGCCGGCGACGTCGAGCCGCCGGTCGGCATCGGCGGGGTGCCGTCCCGGGACGCCGCGTGGTTCGACTGCTCGGCGCAGGTCCGTGCGCACGGCACCGCCGTCGACGCGCGGGCCCGGGTCCTGCCCGGCGGGCGGGTGCGCGTCGAGCTGACCGGCGACCCTGGTTCGCCCGGACTGCGCGGGGTGGCGCCGGGGCAGTCGATCGTGCTCTACGACGGCACCCGGGTGCTCGGGCAGGCGACGGTCGGCGCGACCGAGCGGATGACGGCGACGACGGAGGTACGGGAATGAACGCACAGGCAGTGGAGCCGTCGGGGGAGCCGGACGAGGTCGAGATCGAGGCCGCCCAGCCCGACCGTCGCACGACCGGTCCGGGGGTCGTCGTCGTGCACGACTGGTACGGCCCGCTGCCGCACGTCGCCGAGCTGGCCGACGAGCTGACCATGGCCGGGTTCGACGTCGAGCTGGTGGACCTCTACGACGGGGTGACGACGGACGATCCCGGGCGGGCGGAGGTGCTCGCCGAGGCCCTGGACGGAACCGACGCGCTCGAGCAGATCGCCGCGGCGGCGCAGCGGCTGCGGGAGGCGGGCGCCGGGTACGTCGGGGCGGTGGGCTTCTCGCTCGGCGGGTCCCTGGTGCTGCGGGTGGCCGCGGGCCGGGTGTTCGACGCCGTCGTCGTCTACTACGCGACCTGCGGCCTCGACGACGCCGCCGGCCTGACCTGCCCGGTGCAGCTGCACCTGGCCGACGACGACGAGTTCGAGCCCGCCGAGGACGTCGCGGAGTTCGTCGAGGCCCTGCGGGCCGCCGGCGCGCCCGTGGACACGTTCACGTACGCCGGGACCGAGCACTCGTTCGCGAACGCGGACGTGGCGCTCGCCGACCCGCGCGCGGCCGAGGTCGCCCTCGCCCGAACAGTCGGCTTCCTGCACGCGCGGCTCGCCGGATGACGGCTGTCTCCGGCCTCGGACCCTGGGCCGGGTCCGACGTGCTCGAGGCGCAGACCGCCGTCGTCGGCGAGCTCACGAGCACTCCCACCGGCGTCGACGGGCTGCCGTTCCTCGTCCAGCTGCCCGACCGGGGATACGGCGCCGAACCGACCGGCCGCGGGACGGTCTTCCTGGCCGAGCTGTCGTGCGAGCTCGGCCCGCACGGCTGGAAGCTCGCCGACCGACCGGGTCGCGACGCGTCCCGGGCGGCCGCGTTCCTGCGCGAAGACCTCGACGCGCTCGCGGTCGCGGCGTACGGGTACACCGGCCCGGTGGTGGTGGGCGTCGCCGGTCCGCTGTCGCTGGCGGCGCGGCTGTACCTCGCGCGCGGTGACCGCGTGCTGTCCGACGCCGGCGCGGTGCGCGAGCTCGCGGAGTCCCTCGGTGCCGGGATCGCCGCCCACCTCGCCGCCGTGCGGGTCGCCGTCCCGGGCGCCGAACCGATCCTGGCGCTCGACGAGACCCGGCTGGCCGAGGTGCTGCTCGGGCGGATCTCGACGTTCTCGGGGAACTCGGTGATCCGGGCGGTGCCGTCCGGCGTGGCGAGCGAGCTGCTGCGGACCGTCGCGGAGGCTGCACGGGCCGCCGGGGCGACGCGCGTCGTGGTGCAGGCGGGCCCGTCCTGGGTCCCGGTCCGCACGATCGTCGCCGCGGGCGCCGACGGGCTGGGACTGACGGTCGAGGGGTTCAACGACCGGGGCTGGGAGCGGATCGGCGAGGCGGTCGAGCGGGGTGTGGCGCTCTGGGCAGCCCTGCCCGCCGCGCTGCCCGACCGGACGTCGTCGCGAAAGTCCGGGCCGGACGTCGTCGGGCAGGCGGCCGAGCTGCTGCGTCCCTGGTCGCAGCTCGGGATGCCGCTCGCCTCCCTGCGTGATGTCGTGGTGCTGGCGGCGCAGGCGCCCGGGATCCCGACGCCGGACACGGCCCGCACGGCGCTCGCCGACATCATCCGTGCGGCCGAGGTCATCGCGGAGCGCGCCGAGGACTGACCGTGTCGGCGTCTCGCGCGATGATGGGGTCGTGAGCGACCAGACGATCGACCCCGCCAGCGCCGAGCCTGCCGACGCCGACCTTGCCGACGCCGACCTCGCCGACGCCGACCTCGCCGACGCCGGTCTCGACGAGGCCGCGGCCCGGCACCGCTGGGCCGCGCTCGCCGAGCAGATCCGCGACCACCAGTTCGCGTACTACGTCCGCGACGCGCCGACCATCAGCGACGGCGAGTACGACGCGCTGCTGCGCCGGCTCGAGGCGCTCGAGGAGCGGTACGCGACGCTCGGGCTGCGGACCCCGGAGTCCCCGACCCAGCTCGTCGGCGGCACGTTCTCGACCGACTTCACCGCGGTCGACCACGTGGAGCGGATGCTCTCGCTCGACAACGCGTTCTCCACGCAGGACCTGGCTGCCTGGGCGGAGCGCGTGCACCGCGACCTGGACGGCGCCCTGGACACGGTGCACTACCTGTGCGAGCTGAAGATCGACGGTCTCGCGATCGCGCTGCTCTACGAGAACGGGCGGCTGGTGCGGGCCGCCACCCGCGGGGACGGCCGGACCGGTGAGGACGTGACGAACAACGTCCGCACCATCGACGGCATCCCGCACGTGCTCGCGGGCAGCGACCACCCCGAGCTGATCGAGGTGCGGGGCGAGGTCTTCCTGCCGGTGGCCGGTTTCGAGGAGCTCAACGTCGCGCAGCTCGAGGCGGGCAAGGCACCGTTCGCGAACCCGCGCAACGCCGCCGCGGGTTCGCTGCGCCAGAAGGACCCGCGCGTGACGGCGGGTCGGCCGCTGCGGATGCTCGCCCACGGGATCGGCGCACTGCGGTGGGCCGGGGCGCAGGGCTCCGTCGAGCGGCAGTCCCAGGGGTACGACCTGCTCGCGGGCTGGGGGATCCCCGTGTCGACCCGCAGCCGGGTGGTCGACGGCCTCGCTGGCGTCGAGGAGATGATCGAGCACTACCGCGAGCACCGCCACGACGTCGAGCACCAGATCGACGGCGTCGTCGTCAAGGTCGACGAGATCGCCTCGCAGCGCCGGCTCGGGGCGACCAGCCGGGCCCCGCGCTGGGCGATCGCGTTCAAGTACCCGCCCGAGGAGGTCAACGCCAAGCTGCTCGACATCCGCGTCAACGTCGGCCGCACGGGGCGGGTGACGCCGTACGGGGTGATGGAGCCGACGCTCGTCGCCGGGTCGACGGTCGAGATGGCCACGCTGCACAACGCGAGCGAGGTCCGGCGCAAGGGCGTGCTGATCGGTGACACGGTCGTGCTGCGCAAGGCCGGGGACGTGATCCCGGAGATCGTCGGCCCGGTGGTCGAGCTGCGCGACGGCACCGAGCGAGCGTTCGTGATGCCCACGCACTGCCCGTCGTGCGGGACGGCGCTCGCCCCCGCGAAGGAGGGCGACGTCGACATCCGCTGCCCCAACTCGCGGTCCTGCCCCTCCCAGCTGCGCGAGCGGCTCTTCCACGTCGCCTCGCGCGGCGCGTTCGACATCGAGGCGCTCGGGTGGGAGGCCGCAGGGGCGTTGCTCGACGCCGGGGTCGTGACCGATGAGGGTGACCTGTTCGCGCTCGACGCCGACGCGCTGCGCCGGGTGCCGCTGTTCGTGCTGTCCGCCGGGTCGAAGGTCAAGGGCCGGGTCCGCGAGGCGGGGGACCTGAACGCGGTCGGGGAGAGCCTGCTCGCGAACCTGGAGAAGGCAAAGGACACCGCGTTGTGGCGCGTGATCGTGGCGCTCTCGATCCGGCACGTGGGTCCGACGGCGGCCCGCGCGCTCGCGAGCGAGTTCGGCTCGCTCGACGCGATCGAGAAGGTGGCCCGGGGAGAGGACTCCCAGGCGCTCGCGGTGGTCGACGGGGTCGGGCCCACGATCGCGGCCGCGGTGCGCGACTGGTTCGAGCAGCCGGGGGACGACGACGCGTGGCACGCGCAGATCGTGCGCAAGTGGGCGGCGGCCGGCGTCCGGATGGCCGATGAGCGCGACGAGTCCGTGCCGCGCACGCTCGAGGGCCTCACCGTCGTGGTCACCGGATCCCTCGAGGGCTACTCGCGCGACGGCGCCAAGGAGGCCATCATCGCCCGCGGCGGCAAGGCGGCCGGGAGCGTGTCGAAGAAGACCGACTTCGTCGTGGTCGGCGCGAGCGCGGGGACCAAGGAGGCCAAGGCGCGCGAGCTGGGGTTGACCATCCTCGACGAGGCCGGCTTCACCCGCCTGCTCGCGGACGGGCCTGAGCCGGAGGACGGGCCTGTGCCGGAGGACGGGGTCGAGGCGGAGGACGGGGCCGAGCTCCCCGACGCCGGCGAGCCCACCGGGACCGCGGACGTGCACGATGGCTGACCTGCTCATCCGGGTGGCGACCGCGGACGACGTCGCCGCGGCGGGCGCGCTCACCGCCGAGGCCTATCACTCCGACGGGTTGATCGACGACGCCGACGAGTACCGCGAGGAGCTGCTCGACGCCGAGCGTCGCGCGCACGAGGCGACGCTGCTGGTGGCGCTCGTGCCGGTCGGGTCGGATGCGGCGTCGATGGCGCTGGTCGGGACGATCACGCTGGCCCCGGCCGGCTGCTCGTACGCCGAGATCGCGGAACCGGGCGAGTTCGAGGTGCGGATGCTCGCCGTCGCGCCCGAGGCGAGGCGACGCGGTATCGCTGAGGCGCTCACGCGGGCCGCGATGCGCGAGGCGGTGACCCTCGGTGCCGGTCGGGTGGTCCTGTCGACCCTCGAGGCGATGACGACGGCCCATCGCCTGTACCGGCGGCTCGGGTTCGCCGCCGAGCCCGAACGCGACTGGCACCACGAGGGGGTCGCGCTGCGCGTGTACGCCTGGGACGTCCCGGCCGGGCCCGGGATCCGGGTCGAGACCGCGGTCTGGCGCCCCCGCGAGGTGCGCGACGTCGACGGGTGGCGGGTCGGGATCTCCGGGGGCTTCACCCGCCGGGCCAACAGCGTCGTCGCGCTCGCCGAGCCGGACGACGTCCCGGGATGCATCGACGAGGTCGAGCGGATCTACGCCGAGGCCGGCCAGCCGCCGATCTTCCGGGTCTGCGCGCAGTCGATGCCCGAGGATCTCGACGACCTGCTGCGCGCTCGCGGCTACCGCGACGTCGCGCACACGCTGGTGATGGTGCGCGGGGACCTCGAGGAGTTCGCCGGCGCGGAAACGGACCTGGACCCGGACTCGGACCGGGACGAGCCGGATGGCACGTCGTCGGGCATCGCCGCGGTCAGGTATCTGCCGGCGGACCGGCCCGACGAGGCGTGGCTCTCGGTGTGGCTCGCCGACCGCGCCGCTCGCCCGGTCGACCGGGCCCTGGCCGAGTCCGTCGTCACGGGGGCTCGCGCGGCGTTCGTCAGCGCGCTGGCCGGCGGCACCACGGTGGGCGTGATCCGGGCCGCGTTCGCTCAGGACTGGGTGGGGCTGGCGTGCCTCACGGTCGAGCCGTCGGTCCGAGGGCGGGGCATCGGGCGCGCGCTCACCCGAGACGCCCTGCGGGTCGCCGCGACCGGCGGTACCCGACGGGCCTTCCTGCAGGTCGAGGAGTCGAACGAGGCCGCCATCGCGCTCTACGAGGGACTGGGGTTCACCCCGGCCGAGCGCTACCACTACCGCCAGCGCTGACGCCTCTCGCCCCCGCCCGTCGCTCGGGCATCCATCCCTCGCGCGCCCGACCCGTCCACCAGATAATGATCCGATGATCTCGATCGAGCTCGCGTGGCAGCTGGCGGTCGCCGGGGTGCGTTGGTATCCCCGCTCGGGCGACCGCTTCACGATCCTGCAGCCCGAGCTGACGGGTGACGTCTTCACCATCAGCGACATGATGGTCGAGGCGCACGAGTTCCCCACCGGGACGGTGCTCGGGTTCAACGGGACCACCGAGTGGGCGATGGACTCCGTCGCGAAGGACGACGCGCTCTGGCTCCCCGGCGAGGACCAGCTGCGCACGATGCTCGGCTGGACCTTCCGCTCGCTGGAGGTGGCTGACGGGTCCTACCTGGTGACGACGTCGTCGCCGTCGGGCATCGAGACGACGTTCCACGCGGACTCGGCCGCCGACGCCTATGCCCAGGCGCTGCTCGCCCTGGTGGGACTGGCGGTCGGCGGGGCGCCGAACTGACGTCGGCGCGGGCGCCTAGCGGGACGTCAGAGCCCACCGTCTAGACTCCACGGCATGTCCACCATCTCCCGCGACGAGGTCGCGCGTGTGGCCGGGCTGGCCCGGATCGACCTGACCTCCGACGAGCTCGACCGCCTTGCCGGCGAGCTCGACGTGATCGTCCAGTCGGTCGCCCGGATCAGCGAGGTCGCCACAGCAGACGTTCCGGCCACGAGCCACCCGCTGCCCATGTTCAACGTGTTCCGCGCCGACGTCCCGGAGCCGTCGCTCCCCGTGGCCGACGTCCTGGCCGGTGCGCCCGCCTCCGAAGAGGGCCGCTTCATGGTCCCGCAGATTCTCGAGGAGGACTGATGAGCGCTGAATCAACAGATCTGACGCGTCTCTCGGCCGCCACCCTGGCCGACAAGCTCACCGCCGGCGAGGTGTCGAGCGACGAGGTCACCCGCGCCCACCTGGACCGGATCGCCGCGGTCGACCCGGCGGTGCACGCGTTCCTGCACATCTGCGGGCGACGTGCGCTCGCGACCGCCCGCGACGTGGACGCCCGCCGGGCGGCCGGCGAGGAGCTCCACCCGCTCGCCGGCGTGCCGATCGCGGTCAAGGACATCATCGTGACCAAGGGTGTCCCGACGACGGCCGGGTCGAGGATCCTCGAAGGCTGGGTCCCGCCGTACGACGCGACCTTGGTCTCGAAGATCAAGGCCGCGCGGCTGCCGATCCTCGGCAAGACCAACATGGACGAGTTCGCCATGGGGTCCAGCACCGAGCACTCGGCGTTCGGCCCCACGCACAACCCGTGGGACCTCGACCGGATCCCCGGCGGGTCCGGCGGTGGCTCCGCCGCCGCGGTCGCCTCCTACCAGGCCCCGCTGGCGATCGGCACCGACACCGGTGGCTCGATCCGCCAGCCCGGAGCCGTCACCGGCACCGTCGGGGTCAAGCCCACCTACGGCAGCGTCTCGCGCTACGGCCTCATCGCGCTCGCGTCGAGCCTGGACCAGGCCGGTCCGGTCACGCGCACCGTGCTCGACTCCGCGCTGCTCCACGAGCTCATCGGCGGCCACGACCCGCACGACTCCACCTCGATCCCCGAGCCGTTGCCCCCGCTCGTCGCCGCCGCCCGTCAGGGTGCGCTCGGTGACCTCACGGGGGTCCGGGTCGGCGTGGTCACCGAGCTCAACGGCGACGGCTACTCCGACGGCGTGCGGGCCCGGTTCAGCGAGTCGCTGACCCTGCTGCAGCAGGCGGGTGCCGAGATCGTCGAGGTCTCCTGCCCGCACTTCACCTACGCGCTCGGCGCGTACTACCTGATCCTGCCGGCCGAGGCGTCCAGCAACCTCGCCAAGTTCGACGGCATGCGGTTCGGCCTGCGCGTCACGCCCGACGGCGGTGACGGGCTGGCCGCGACCGCGGAGCGCGTCA
This sequence comes from Pengzhenrongella frigida, assembly GCF_004168625.1. Lineage (GTDB taxonomy): Bacteria > Actinomycetota > Actinomycetes > Actinomycetales > Cellulomonadaceae > Pengzhenrongella > Pengzhenrongella frigida. The sequence goes on along the minus strand of NZ_SDWW01000041.1, from coordinate 31,359 downwards.
TGTCGGCCACGCGTGGCGCAGGCTTCGGTCCCGAGGTCAAGCGCCGCATCATCCTGGGCACGTACGCCCTCTCCGCGGGCTACTACGACGCCTACTACGGCAGCGCGCAGAAGGTCCGTACCCTCATCCAGCGCGACTTCGCCGCGGCGTTCGAGAAGGCCGACGTGCTCGTCTCGCCGACCGCCCCGACGACGGCGTTCAAGCTCGGCGAGAAGCTCGACGACCCGCTGGCGATGTACCTCAACGACGTCGCCACGATCCCGGCCAACCTCGCGGGCGTGCCGGGCATGTCCGTGCCGAACGGCCTGTCCGACGACGGTCTTCCCGTCGGCTTCCAGATCCTCGCCCCCGCGAAGGCCGACGACCGGCTGTACCGGGTCGGCGCGGCCCTCGAGGCCCTCCTCGAGACCCGTTGGGGCGGCCCGCTGCTTGAGCGTGCACCCGAGCTGGCCACCGCTGCGAACTCACCTGTGGAGGCGACCCGATGAGCATCTCGACCCACGGTCCCATCGACCTGATCGACTACGACGAGGCCGTCGCGCGCTTCGACCCCGTGTTCGGGATCGAGGTGCACGTCGAGCTCGGCACGAAGACCAAGATGTTCGACTCCGCACCCCAGGTGTTCGGCGCCGAGCCCAACACGGCCGTGTCGCCGACGTCGCTCGGGCTGCCGGGCGCGCTGCCGGTGGTCAACGGCACCGCCGTGGAGTACGCGATCCGGATCGGCCTGGCGCTGAACTGCACCATTGCCGAGACCTGCCGGTTCGCCCGGAAGAACTACTTCTACCCGGACGTGCCGAAGAACTTCCAGACCTCGCAGTTCGACGAGCCGATCGCGTTCGACGGGTACCTCGACGTCGAGCTCGAGGACGGCACCATCTTCCGCGTCGAGATCGAGCGCGCGCACATGGAGGAGGACGCGGGCAAGAACACCCACGTCGGCGGCGCCACCGGCCGCATCCAGGGCGCCGAGTACTCCCTGGTCGACTACAACCGTGCCGGCATCCCGCTCGTGGAGATCGTCACGCGGCCGATCGAGGGCGGCGGCGCCCGGACCCCGGAGATCGCGCGCGCCTACGTGCGCTCGCTGCGTGACATCTTCCGTGCGCTCGAGGTCTCCGAGGCCAGGATGGAGCGCGGCAACGTTCGCGCCGACGTCAACCTCTCGCTGCGCGCCACCCCCGAGTCCCCGTTGGGCACACGCTCCGAGACGAAGAACGTCAACTCGTTCCGGTCCGTCGAGCGGGCGATCCGTTTCGAGGTCTCCCGGCAGGCTGCTCTGCTCGCGGCGGGCGGCGTCGTCGTCCAGGAGACCCGGCACTGGCACGAGGACACCGGCACGACCACGGCCGGGCGGATCAAGTCCGACGCCGACGACTACCGGTACTTCCCCGAGCCCGACCTGCTGCCGATCGCCCCGAGCCGCGAGTGGGTCGAGGAGATCCGCGCCGGCCTGCCCGAGATGCCGGTCGCGCGCCGCAACCGGCTGCAGGGTGACTGGGCCTTCGCCGACGCCGAGATGCGCGACGTCGTCAACGCCGGTGCGCTCGACCTCATCGAGGCCACCGTGGCCGCCGGTGCCAGCCCCGCCTCGGCTCGCAAGTGGTGGATGGGGGAGCTCGCGCGCGTGGTCAAGACGACCGACGGCGAGCTCGAGGACCTGCCGATCACCCCCGTCCAGGTGGCCGATCTGCAGGGCCTGGTCGACTCCGGCGCCCTCAATGACAAGCTCGCGAAGCAGGTGCTCGAGGGGGTGCTCGCCGGGGAGGGTTCGCCGCAGGAGGTCGTGACCGCACGCGGCCTCGGGGTCGTGTCCGACGACGGCGCGCTGCTGGCCGCGATCGACGAGGCCCTGGCCGCCCAGCCGGACGTCGCAGAGAAGATTCGCGGCGGCAAGATCGCCGCCGTCGGAAGCGTCGTCGGCGGAGTGATGAAGGCGACCCGCGGGCAGGCCGACGCGGGCCGCGTCCGGGCCCTGATCCTCGAGAAGCTCGGCGTCGAGGGCTGAGTCGACCATGCGGCGGGAGGTGTGATGCGCAAGCCCACCCTGGAGGGGGAGCTCGTCCGGCTGCGACCCGTCGCGGCCCGTGACGCGGACGGCCTGTGGGAGATCGTCACCGACCCCGAGAGTCGTCGCGTCACAGGTCAGACGGCTTTTTTGAGTCGGGCCGAGATCGACAGCTGGTGCGAGACGATCTCGGACCGCGACGGCCGGATCGACCTCGCGGTGACCGCTGGGGGGAGCGACGAGTACCTCGGCGTGATCGTGCTGTCCGAGATCGACGAGCCGCGCGGGAGTGCGGTGATCCGGCTGTCGATGCGGCCCGGGAGCCGCGGCCGCGGGTACGGCGGCGAGGCGATCGGCCTCGTCCTGGGGCTCGCGTTCGAGGGGCTCGGGCTGCACCGGGTCGGGTGCGATGTGCTGTCGATCAACTCCCGCGCGCTCGGGGTCTACAAGAGCGTCGGATTCACCGTGGAAGGCCGCTTGCGGGACGCCTATCGAGACGGCGACGGGTACTGCGACGCCATCGTGATGGGGCTCCTCGAGGACGAGTTTCGGAGCCTTTCTACCTGACCTATAGGCGCTCAATAACTAGCGCGTGGTAAAACTTTGCCGCCTCATGGGGCACGATAGTGCAAATGAGTCTGCATCCTCTAGAACCCCAGCCGGTCGCCGGCGAGGTACCGCGAAGCCGCGGTTTCTTCGGCCACCCGCTCGGCCTGATGACACTTTTCACCACGGAACTCTGGGAACGGTTCAGCTACTACGGGATGCGCGCCATCCTGCTGTACTACTTGACCGACGCGGTTGCCGACGGCGGCCTGGGCATCGGCGAGACGACCGGGTTGGCCATCGTGTCGATCTACGGATCGTCGGTCTACCTGCTCGCCGTCGTCGGCGGGTGGCTCGCGGACCGGGTCCTGGGCGCGCGGCGGTCGACGCTCTACGGCGGGGTCGTCATCGCGGCCGGCCACGTCTTCCTCTCGATCCCGGGCGCGGGGTTCTCCTACCTGGGCATCGTCCTGGTGGCCCTCGGCACGGGACTGCTCAAGCCGAACGTCTCGGCCATGGTCGGGGAGCTCTACACCCGTGAGGACGGTCGCCGCGACTCGGGCTTCTCGATCTTCTACATGGGCATCAACATCGGTTCGCTGGTCGCGCCGATCCTCGTCGGTGCGGCCCGTGCGTTCGGCGGGTACCACGCCGGGTTCGCCGTCGCCGCCGTCGGCATGGCGCTCGCGCTGGTGTTCTTCGTCGCCGGCCGCCGGTTGCTCGGCGATGCCGGGGCGGCCGTGCCCAACCCCGTCACGCCGGCCGACCGGCCCGCGCTCCTGCGCACCGGTGGCCTGATCGGCTCGGCCATCGTGGCCGTCCTGGTGGTCGCGCGACTGGTCTCCGGGTCGTTCGGGGTCAGCGCCCTGATCGACACGTTGTCGATCCTGGCGCTCGCTGCGCCGGTGGCCTACTTCGTCGTCATGATCCGGTCGCCCAAGGTGACGTCGCCCGAGCGGTCGCGGCTCCAGGCGTACATCCCGTTGTTCATCGCCGCGACGCTGTTCTGGATGATCTTCGAACAGGCCGCGACGACGCTGGCGAGCTTCGCGGCGAACCGCACGGACCTGTCCGCCTTCGGGATGAACATCGCCCCGGAGCTGTTCCAGTCGGTCAACCCGGCGTCGATCATCCTGTTCGCCCCGGTGTTCGCCTGGCTGTGGGTCAAGCTCGACAACCCGCCGCCGACGGCCGTGAAGTTCGCGATCGGGCTCACGCTCGCGGCGCTGTCGTTCCTCTTCCTCGCCGGGGCCTCGGCCGTGGCCGGGGTGGACGGCAAGACCCCCGCGTGGGTGCTCGTCGTCGTCTACGTCGTGCAGACCCTCGGTGAGCTGTGCCTGTCGCCGGTGGGTCTGGCGGCCACGACGCTGCTCGCCCCCCGGGCGTTCCGGAGCCAGGCGATGGCGCTGTGGTTCCTCGCCCCGGCCGCGGGCCAGGCGATCACGGCTCAGCTCGTGACCGCGACCGAGGGGACCTCGGACACGGTGTACTTCGGCGGGATCGGGGTCGTCGCGCTGCTCTTCGGTCTCGCGCTGTTCGCGGTCGCCCCCTGGGTGGAGCGGCACATCGTGGCCGGTGCGGAGACGACTGCCGAGGCCGCGGAGGCAGCCGACGAGGCCGAGCTCGCCGTTCCCTGACCGGTCGAACCTCCCTGCGCGCCGACGAGGGCCGTGCACCTTCGGGTGCACGGCCCTCGTCGGTCGGCCTCGGTCGTGGTGGCCTCGGTCGGTTCGGGTGACTCAGCGCAGCCAGGTCGCCCGCTGGACCAGGGGGAGCCTGGCCCACGACCGTCCGAACCCCCAGGTGTCGCCCGCGTACAGCACGGCCAGCGTGCACACGACGAGGGCGTAGATGAGGTGGTCGTCGATCAGCGGGTTGTTCGAGCCTTCGGCGAAGGTCCAGGCGGCCAGCCACATGAGCACCAGCAGGATGGTGGCCGAGACGGCGGCGATCCGCATGCCGATGCCGAGGATGAGCGCGAGGCCGATCCCCAGCAGGGCGATCATGAACAGCCAGTCGCTCCCGGTGCCCGCGAGGTTCGCGAACGTGTCCTTGAGCGGTCCGGCCGTCCCGAACATGAGGTAGCCCTGGCTCGGGGTGCCGCCGGCGATCCACGAGAGCGTCGGCTCGCCCTCGGCCACCGCGGCTCCGGTCGAGTAGTGCAGGCCGAACGTCTTGTCGAGGAACGCCCACAGGAAGATGAAGCCGAGCGCGATCCGGGTCGCGGCGAGCAGCCGGCGGCCGGTGCCGGAGCGGACGACGTCTTCTTGCAGCGGCAGATCGGTGTGCGAGGTCGAGGAATGGGTCGTGGTCATGAGCTTCCTCCTGGCGAGTCCTGGTACCGAGGTCCTGCCGGTTTCTACCGACATGTCCAGGTTTTCGAGTGAAGGCAAGCCTGTCCTGGGCCGAAGGTCCCCACTTTCGCCACAGGGCCCGCGTTCACGGGCTCCTGGATTCCCGAAGACAATGAGCCATGCCCACTCCGCACTCCCTGACCGTCACCGTGCCCGACGCCGCCACCCTGGTCGACCTGCGTGCCCCGGCGGGGATCCGGCTGGTGGAGTGGGGCCTGGCGGCCGACCTGCCGGCGGACGTCGCGTCGGTCGTGGACGCCGTCGTCGCACCGCACGGGCTGGTCGACCCGACCGGGTTCGCGCGGTTGCACCGCCTGCCGCGCCTGTCCTACGTCCAGCTGCCCAGCGCCGGCTACGAGCACGTCCTGCCGCACCTGCCGCGCGGGATCACGCTGGCGAACGCGCGCGGGGTGCACGACGACGAGACCGCCGAGCTCGCGATCGGGCTCGTCCTCGCATCGCTGCGCGGCCTCGACGTCTGCCTGCGCCAGCAGGCGGACCGGGTCTGGGCCCCGCACCAGCGGACGTCCCTCGCCGACCGCCGGGTGCTGGTGCTCGGGCACGGGTCGGTCGGGTCCGCGATCGCCGCACGGCTGGTGCCGTTCCGCGTCGACGTCGTGCGGGTCGCCCGCACGGCGCGGGACGAGCCGACGGGGCACGTGCACGGGGTCGACGAGCTCGGTGCGCTGCTGCCGACGGTCGACGTCGTGATCGTGATCGTGCCGCAGACGCCCGACACGGTCGGCATGGTCGACGCGCGCTTCCTCGCCCTCATGCCCGACGGCGCTCTCCTCGTGAACGTGGCGCGCGGCACCGTGGTCGACACCGCCGCGCTCCTGGCCGAGCTCGGATCGGGGCGGCTGCGCGCGGCGCTGGACGTGACCGACCCCGAGCCGCTGCCCGCCGACCACCCGCTGTGGCGGGCGCCGGGCGTGATCATCACGCCGCACGAGGGCGGCAACACGACGGCGACGCACCCGCGGATGGTCGCCCTGGTGCAGGCGCAGCTCGACCGGCTGGTGGCAGGCGAGCCCCTCGCGAACGTCGTCGCGCGGACCTGAACGTCGTCGCGGACCTCGACGTCCCCCCGGAGCTCGCCCCGCCCGTCAGCTCAGGTTGACCCGGGCGTAGACGGCCATCGCGTCACGGAGATAGACGGCCAGCCCCGGGGCGAACGCGTCGTAGGTGGAGGTGAACCGCTCGTCGTCGACGTACATCTGGCCCAGGCCCGCGTACGCCGCCGCGGTCGGGGTCCAGAAGACGACGATCTGCGCGAAGTGCCGGGCCACCAGCGCCTGGACCCGGTCGTCGTCGGGCGTGGCGCCGTCGGCCATCGCGGCAGCCAGGCCGGTGCCGATCGCTGCCGTCTCCCGGTGGTGCTCGGCCTGACCGGCCGGGCCCAGGCGCGCCCATGCGGCGTTGCTGCGGTCGACGGGCTCGTCGCCCCAGCGTTCGCGCGCCTCCGCGTCGTAGGCGCTGTTGTCGAAGCCCTCGTAGAGCCTGTCCGCTGCCATGTCCTCACCTTTCGTCAGTGCCGTGATGGTGGCGGCGACCGTCCGCGCGAGCCGGTCGAACCGGTCCCGCTCGGCCAGCAGCCGCTCCTGGTGCTCGCGCAGGTGCTCGAGCAGCTGGGCGAGCAGAGCGGCGTCGTTGCCGGCGGGATCGGTCCCGCTCGACAGCATCTCGGCCACCGTCGCGAGCGGCACGTCCAGCTCGCGCAGCACGAGGATCTGCTGCAGCCGCAGCAGCTCGTACCGCCCGTAGAAGCGCCGGCCGCCGGGCCCCGCACCGCGGGGAGCGAGCAGGCCGATCGCGTCGTAGTGGCGCAGGGTGCGCGAGGTCACGCCCGACAGCCGGGCGAGGTCCCCGATGAGCCATGTGCCCTCGGTTGAGGTGCGCGCAGTGTCCCGGGTGATCTCCCTCATCGGGCGACCTCCTTCATCACGAGGCCGGGAGATCCGGCCACGAGTTCGACGATAGGAGTTGACGCTACGTCAACTGCAAGTCCCCTCGCGCGGGTGTTCGCGACCGGTGGCCCAGCATCTCCGGTGGCCCAGCATCTCCGGTGGCACAGTGAGTGCATGGCCGCCACCCTGACCTACGCCGCCGTCCAGTCCGCCGTCGATGCGCGCCACTGGCGGGTCGTGCTCGGGGCGCTGCAGGCGAGCTTCCGGACCGAGACGTTCGTCCGCGGGGTCGAGCTCGTGCGCCGGGTCGCCGACCTCGCCGAGGCGGCCGGCCACCATCCCGACGTCGACCTGCGCTACCCCCGCGTGCGGATCACGCTCACCACCCACGACGCCGGCGGACTCACCGCCAAGGACGTCGATCTTGCGGCGAGGATCTCGGCCGTCGCCGACGAGCTCGGGATCGCCGGCGAACCGGCCCGACCGCACAGCCTCGAGATCGCGATCGACGCGCTGAACATCCCGAGCGTGCTGCCGTTCTGGCGCGCCGTGCTGGCCTACCGCGACGAGGTCGTGCCCGACCTCGGCGGCTCGCCCGCGCTCGTCGACCCGGACGGCGTCGGGCCGGTCGTGTGGTTCCAGCAGATGGACGCGCCCCGACCGCAGCGAGGTCGGATCCATCTCGACGTCGATGTGCCGCACGACGTCGCACCCGATCGGGTCGCGGCCGCGATCGCCGCGGGCGGCCGGCTCGTCTCAGACCGGCGCGCACCCTCGTTCTGGGTGCTGGCCGACCCCGAGGGCAACGAGGCGTGCGTGTCCACCTGGAAGGACCGCCAGCAGGACCGCCAGCAGGACCGCCAGGGCTGAGCCGGTCGGCGCGGGAAGTGTCCGGCCAGCGATCCGAGCCGCCGAGGCTGCCACCTGCGGTCCTAGACTCCCGGTCATGACGGCGAAGACCGAGACGGCAAGCACCCCGACCACGACGACCGGCGCCCCGCGCGCCACGGCCATCGACGGCGTCGACATCAAGCCGCGCAGCCGGCTGGTGACCGACGGCATCGAGGCGACGGCCGCACGCGGCATGTTGCGCGCCGTCGGGCTCGGCGACGACGACTTCGCCAAGCCGCAGATCGGCGTCGCGAGCTCGTGGAACGAGATCACGCCCTGCAACCTGTCGCTCGACCGGCTCGCGAAGGCGGTCAAGAACGGCGTGCACGCGGCCGGCGGCTTCCCGCTCGAGTTCGGCACGATCTCGGTGTCCGACGGCATCTCCATGGGCCACGAGGGCATGCACTTCTCGCTCGTCTCGCGCGACATCATCGCCGACAGCGTCGAGACCGTGATGCAGGCCGAGCGCCTCGACGGCTCCGTGCTCCTGGCCGGCTGCGACAAGTCGCTGCCCGGCATGCTGATGGCCGCCGCCCGCCTCGACCTCGCGTCGGTGTTCCTCTACGCGGGCACGATCGCGCCGGGCTGGGTCAAGCTCGAGGACGGCACCGAGAAGGACGTCACGATCATCGACGCGTTCGAGGCCGTCGGCGCGTGCCGCAAGGGCCTCATGAGCACCGAGGACCTGGGCCGCATCGAGCGGGCGATCTGCCCCGGCGAGGGCGCCTGCGGCGGGATGTACACCGCCAACACCATGGCGTCGGTCGCCGAAGCGATGGGGATGTCGCTGCCCGGGTCCGCCGCGCCGCCGGCAGCCGACCGCCGCCGCGACAACTTCGCGATCCGGTCTGGCGAGGCCGTCGTCAACCTGCTGCGCCACGGCATCACCGCGCGGCAGATCATGACCAAGGAGGCGTTCGAGAACGCGATCGCCGTCGTCATGGCGTTCGGCGGCTCGACGAATGCCGTCCTGCACCTGCTCGCGATCGCCTATGAGGCCGAGGTCGACCTCACGCTCGACGACTTCACCCGTGTCGCGTCCCGGGTGCCGCACCTCGGGAACCTCAAGCCGTTCGGCCAGTTCGTGATGAGCGACGTCGACCGGGTCGGTGGCGTACCGGTGGTGATGAAGGCGCTGCTCGACGCCGGCCTGATCCACGGCGACTGCCTCACCGTCACCGGCAAGACCGTCGCGGAGAACCTCGCGGAGATCAACCCGCCGGACCCGGACGGCAAGATCCTGCGCGCGCTGAACAACCCCATCCACGCCACCGGTGGCATCACGATCCTCAAGGGGACGTTGGCGCCCGAGGGCGCGGTCGTGAAGTCCGCCGGGTTCGACTCCGACGTGTTCGAGGGCACCGCGCGGGTCTTCGAGCGCGAGCGGTTGGCGCTCGACGCCCTGGCGGACGGCACCATCGTGGCCGGCGATGTCGTGGTGATCCGGTACGAGGGACCGAAGGGCGGCCCGGGGATGCGCGAGATGCTCGCGATCACCGGAGCGATCAAGGGCGCCGGACTCGGCAAAGACGTCCTGCTGCTCACCGACGGCCGGTTCTCGGGCGGTACGACCGGCCTGTGCGTGGGGCACGTCGCCCCCGAGGCGGTCGACGCCGGTCCCATCGCCTTCGTGCGCGACGGCGATCGGATCCGGCTCGACGTCGCGCACGCCCGGCTCGACCTGCTCGTGGACCCGGCCGAGCTCGCCGCCCGTCGCGAAGGCTGGGAGCCGCTGCGGTCCGCCTACACCCGGGGCGTGCTCGCGAAGTACGTCAAGCTGGTGCAGTCGGCGTCGGTGGGTGCGGTCCTCGTCTGAGCGTCGGCGGCGCGCGACTTGATCACGGCGTCGATCGCGGTCGCGGGGGATCGCGGTCGCCGGGCATCGCGGTCGCGGGGGATCGCGGTCGGCGCGGATACCCTCGTCCCCCTGGTCGCCACCGCACCGGCGGCACCTGGACGAAGGAGTCTCATGCCCGACGGGTGCCCTGCATCGATCCTGCACCTGCGGGCCGGCGGTACGAGCGTGGTCGTGGACGCGCGCGGCGAGAGCCTGCCGCGGATCGTCCACTGGGGGGCCGACCTCGGCGACCTCGCCCCCGACCTGCTCGCCTCGCTGGTCGACGCCCAGGCGCCGCAACGGGTGTCGGGCAGCACGGATCAGACGCCGTCGGCAAGCCTGCTCCCGGAGCAGTCCAGCGGGTGGCTGGGCACTCCGGGTCTGACCGGTCACCGTCACGGGGCCGCGTTCTCGACGGCGCTGCGGACGACTGCAGTGCGGACGACTGCAGTGCGGACGACCGCAGTGCGGACGACAGGTTCGCCGGACGCGCCCGGCATCGTGGTCGAGGCGATCGATCCCGCGGCCGAGCTGGCGGTGACCCTCGAGCTCGAGGTCACCGCAGCCGGCCTGGTGCGCCAACGGGCGACCGTGCGCAACCTCGGGGCGCAGACCTTCGAGCTCACCGGTGTCCTGGCGACGTTCCCCGTGCCCGACGCGGCGACCGAGCTGCTCGACCTGACCGGGCGCCACCTGCGCGAGCGCTCGCCCCAGCGGCAGCGGTGGGACGTCGGGACGCACCTGCGCGAGGGGCGGCGCGGGCGGCCGGGCGCCGACTCGTCGCTGCTGCTCGTGGCCGGCGAGGAGGGTTTCGGGGCCCGCTCCGGCCGGGTGTGGGGCGTGCACCTTGCCTGGAGCGGGAACCAGCGGCTGCTGGCCGAGCGCACCATCTCGGGAGTCTCGTTCCTCGCCGCCGGCGAGCTCCTGCTCGCGGGTGAGATCCTGCTCGCGCCCGACGAGCGCTACGAGTCGCCGTGGGTGTTCGGGTCGCACGGCGACGGGCTCGACGAGCTCGCCACCCGGTTCCACGAGCACCTCCGGGCGCGGCCCGAGCACCCCCGCGGGCCCCGGCCGGTGACCTTGAACGTGTGGGAGGCCGTCTACTTCGATCACGACCTGACCCGCCTCACGGCGCTCGCCGAGGCCGCGGCCACCGTGGGGGTCGAGCGATTCGTGCTCGACGACGGGTGGTTCTCCCACCGCCGCGACGACTCGGCGGGCCTGGGGGACTGGTACGTCGATGCGGACGTCTGGCCCGACGGGCTCGCGCCGCTGATCACCCGGGTGCGCGGTCTTGGCATGGAGTTCGGGCTCTGGGTCGAGCCCGAGATGGTCAACCCGGACTCGGACCTCGCGCGGGCGCACCCCGACTGGATCCTGCAGACCGGTGGGCGCACCCCGCCCAGTGCGCGCAACCAGCAGGTTCTCGACCTCGGCCGGCCCGAGGCGTACGACCACATCCTCGAGCGGCTCGACGCCCTGCTGGCCGAGAACGACATCGCCTATCTCAAGTGGGACCACAACCGCGACCTCATCGACGCCGGTCACGGCCCGCGCGGGGTCGCGGGGGTCCACGGTCAGACGGCTGCGCTCTACGCGCTCCTCGCCGAGCTCCGGCGCCGCCACCCCGACGTCGAGATCGAGTCCTGCGCGTCCGGGGGCGCCCGGGTGGACCTGGGGATCCTGCAGTTCACCCAGCGCGTCTGGGCGAGCGACTGCATCGACCCGCTCGAACGGGACCAGATCCAGCGGTGGACCGAGCTGCTCGTGCCGCCCGAGATGATCGGCGCCCACATCGGGAGCCCCGTCTCGCACACGACCGGGCGCACGCACGCGCTCGACTTCCGGGCGGCGGCGGCGTTCTTCGGCCACCTCGGGATCGAGTGGGACCTCACGACCGCGACGGGTGACGAGCTCGCGCGCCTCGCCGAGTGGGTCGCTGCCCACCGCGCGCATCGCGCACTGCTGCACTCGGGCGTCGTCGTGCATGCCGACCAGCCCGACCCCGCGCTGCGGCTGCACGGCGTGGTGGCTCCCGACGGCGGCGAGGCCATCTACGCCCTGACCCAGCGCGAGACCAGCGTCTGCTACCCGACCGGATCGGTGACCCTGCCCGGCCTGGCCGCCGACGCGACCTACGAGGTGCGCCCGCTCGCGCCCGGGGACCAGATCGTCGGCACCGGCCAGTCGGCGCTGCCGTGGTGGGGGACCGGCGTGCGGTCGACGGGACGGGCGCTGGCGGTGGTCGGGCTGCGCGCCCCGGTGCTCTTCCCGGAACGGTCCGTCCTGCTGCACGCGCGGCGGATCGACCCCGGTGCGGAACTGCGCTAGACCGGACCTGACCAGATCCCGCCGTTCGTCGAAGCACGAGGAGCTCTTCTGTGACCACCACCGCCGCACCCTGGTGGACGAGCGCCGTCGTCTACCAGGTCTACCCGCGCAGCTTCGCCGACTCGAACGGCGACGGGATCGGTGACCTGCGGGGGATCGCCAGCAAGCTCGACCACCTCGAGCGGCTCGGGGTCGACGTGATCTGGTTGTCGCCCGTGTACGCCTCCCCGCAGGACGACGCCGGGTACGACATCAGCGACTACCAGGCGATCGACCCGTCGTTCGGCACGCTCGAGGACTTCGACGCGCTGCTCGCCGACGTGCACGCGCGCGGGATGAAGCTCGTCATGGATCTCGTCGTCAACCACACCTCCGACGAGCACCCGTGGTTCATCGAGTCGCGGTCGTCGGTCGACAGCCCCAAGCGGGACTGGTACTGGTGGCGGCCGGCCCGGCCGCACATGGAGGCCGGCGCTCCCGGGGCCGAGCCGACCAACTGGGGCTCGTTCTTCTCCGGTCCGGCCTGGGACCTCGACGAGCTGACCGGTGAGTACTACCTGCACCTGTTCTCCCGCAAGCAGCCGGACCTCAACTGGGAGAACCCGCAGGTGCGCGCCGCGATCTACTCGATGATGCGGTGGTGGCTCGACCGCGGGGTCGACGGATTCCGGATGGACGTCATCAACTTCATCTCCAAGGACGTGCGCGCGGACGGCTCGCTGCCGGACGGCATCGTGCACGACGGCGCGCTGTACGGGGACGGGCAGCCGCACTACGGGTGCGGCCCGCGGATCCACGAGTACCTGCAGGAGATGAACCGCGAGGTCTTCGCCGGACGCGAGTCCGCGCCGCTCACCGTGGGGGAGATGCCCGGCGTGACCGTCGAGGAGGCGGTGCTGTTCACCGACCCGGCCCGCGCCGAGGTCGACATGGTCTTCCAGTTCGAGCACGTCGGCCTCGACCACGGGGCGAACAAGTTCGACGTGCACCCGCTGCGGCTCACGGACCTGAAGGCGTCGTTCGGTCGCTGGCAGGCCGGCCTCGCCGAGAGCGGCTGGAACAGCCTCTACTGGGACAACCACGACCAGCCGCGCATCGTCTCGCGGTTCGGCGACGACGGCGAGCACCGCGAGCTCTCCGCCACGATGCTCGCCACGGTGCTGCACCTGCACCGCGGCACGCCGTACATCTACCAGGGCGAAGAGCTCGGGATGACGAACGCCCACTTCGAGTCCATCGACTCCTACCGCGACATCGAGACCCTCAACTACTTCGCCGAGGCGATCGCGCACGGCCACGCGACCCAGGACGACCTGCTCGAGTCGTTGCGGGTGATGAGTCGCGACAACGCGCGGACCCCGGTCCAGTGGGACGACGGCCCGCACGCGGGGTTCACGACCGGCCAGCCGTGGATCGCGGTCAACCCGAACTCTTCCGAGATCAACGCCGCCGCGCAGCACGACGACCCGGGGTCGGTCTTCCACTTCTACCGGCGCCTGATCGAGCTCCGGCACACCGAACCGGCCGTCGCGCTCGGGGACTTCACGATGCTCATGGCCGACGACGAGGCGGTGTACGCCTTCGTGCGTCGGCTGGCGGGCACCGAGCTGCTCGTGGTGGGCAACTTCACCGACCGCGAACAGCTGGTGGTGCTGCCCGCCGCCGAGATCTGGGCCGACGCCGAGCTCGTGCTCGGGAACTACCCGGACGCCGGAAGCGTTGATATCGCCCGGCCGTGGGAAGCGCGGGTCTTTCGTCGGTTAGTCTGATCTTTGTCACGACATCGCCGCCGTTCAGGCCCGGGTGAGTGACCCCACCCACCCAGGAGCCTCGTGGCCGACATCGCCGTCGAACTGGTTCGGACCGATCCCACCTCACCCCCGGTCGGGGTGATCGACAGATCACCGATGACCCCGCGCAAGCGCCTCCTGTTCGCGGCGATCGGGCTGCTCGGGGCGGTCTCGTGGGCGATGATCGCGTTCTTCCGCGGGGAGAGCGTCAACGCCGTCTGGTTCGTCCTCGCGGCGGTCTCGACCTATGTGGTCGCCTACCGGTTCTACGCGCGCCTGATCGAGTACAACGTCGTGAAGCCGCGTGACGACCGGGCGACGCCCGCGGAGACGTACGACAACGGCAAAGACTTCATGCCGACCGACCGGCGCGTGCTGTTCGGGCACCACTTCGCCGCCATCGCGGGGGCCGGCCCGCTCGTCGGGCCCGTGCTGGCCGCCCAGATGGGGTTCCTGCCAGGGACCATCTGGATCATCTTCGGCGCGGTGCTCGCCGGGTGCGTCCAGGACTACCTCGTCCTGACCCTCTCGGTGCGCCGCGGCGGCCGCAGCCTCGGCCAGATGGCGCGGGACGAGCTCGGTCGGGTCGGCGGGACGGCGGCCCTGGTCGGCGTGTACGTCATCATGATCATCGTCATCGGGATCCTCGGGCTCGTCGTCGTCAACGCGCTCGCGGCCAGCCCGTGGGGCGTGTTCTCCATCGCCATGACCATCCCGATCGCGCTGTTCATGGGCGTGTACCTGCGCACGCTGCGGCCGGGCAAGGTCTCCGAGGTCTCCGTCATCGGCCTCGTGCTCCTGCTCCTCGCGATCATCTCCGGCGGCTGGGTCGCCGAGACCGCCTGGGGCCAGTCCTGGTTCACGCTCGAGCCCGTCACGATCGCGTGGTGCCTGATCGCCTACGGCTTCGCGGCCTCGATCCTGCCGGTGTGGCTCCTGCTGGCGCCGCGCGACTACCTGTCGACCTTCATGAAGGTCGGCACGATCGCCCTGCTCGCGATCGGCATCCTGTTCGTCCGACCCGAGATCCACGCCCCCGCCGTGACGACCTTCGCGCTCGAGGGCAACGGTCCGGTGTTCGCCGGGTCGCTCTTCCCGTTCCTGTTCGTCACGATCGCGTGCGGGGCACTGTCCGGGTTCCACTCGCTCATCGCCTCGGGGACGACGCCGAAGCTGCTCGAGAAGGAGAGCCAGGCACGGATCATCGGCTACGGCGGCATGCTGACCGAGTCGTTCGTCGCGATCATGGCCCTGGTCACCGCGCTCGTGATCGACCAGAACCTCTACTTCGTCATGAACGCCCCCGGCGCCCTCACCGGCGGCACCCCGGAGACCGCGGCGGCCTACGTCAACACGCTCGGGCTCGGCGGTGCGCCCATGACGGCGGCCGACATCTCCCAGGCGGCGGCGAACGTCGGCGAGGCGTCGATCATCTCCCGCACCGGCGGGGCCCCGACGCTCGCGATCGGCATGTCCCAGGTGCTCTCGGGGGTGTTCGGCGGGTCCGCGCTCGCGGCGTTCTGGTACCACTTCGCGATCATGTTCGAGGCGCTGTTCATCCTCACGACCGTCGATGCGGGGACTCGCGTCGCCCGGTTCATGCTCTCGGACACCATCGGCAACCTGGGCGGGCGGGCCAAGCGCTTCCGGGACCCGTCCTGGCGCTTCGGTGCCTGGTTCTGCTCGGCGATCGTGGTGGCCTGCTGGGGGGCGATCATGCTCATGGGCGTGACCGACCCCCTCGGCGGGATCAACACGCTGTTCCCGCTGTTCGGGATCGCCAACCAGCTCCTCGCCGCGATCGCGCTGACCGTCGTGACCGCCGTCCTGGTCAAGCAGGGCCGCGGCAAGTGGGCCTGGGTCGCCGGTGCCCCGCTGATCTGGGACCTCATCATCACGATGACGGCGTCGTACCAGAAGATCTTCTCGAGCAACCCGAAGATCGGGTACTGGGCCAACCACCAGGCCTTCCTCGAGGCCAAGGCGTCCGGTGCGCAGACGTTCGGTTCGGCGGCGACGCCGCAGGCGATCGATGCCGTCATCCGGAACACCTTCATCCAGGGGACGCTGTCGATCGTCTTCGCGGTGCTCGTGCTGATCGTCGTGGGCGCGGCCGTGTCGGTCATGGTCCGCTCGATCAAGCTCGGGGGGATGCCGACCAGCGAGGACCCCGCGCTGCCGTCGCACCTGTTCGCGCCGAGCGGGCTCCTCGCCACGCCGACCGAGAAGGCCATCCAGGCCGAGTGGGACGCCCGTGGCCGCGAGGGTGATCGCCGGCCCGTCGCGACCGGCACCCATTGAGGGCCGCCGTGGCGCGGGCGGCGGCCGGCGTGCGGTGGTACTGGACGACCCTGATGGGTGACCACGACTATGAGCGCTACGTCGCGCACCTCGCCCGGGTGCACCCGGGCGAGGAACCGGAGAGCATCCGCGAGTACTGGCGCTCGCGCCACGACTCTCCCGTCCAGGCGCGGTGCTGCTGACGCTGGCGCGGTGCTGCTGACGCTGGCGCGGTGCTGCTGACGCTGGCGCGGTGCTGCTGACTGCAATCGGAACCCCGACCGGTGCGGGTGCCCTCGACGAGCTCGACGGCGCCCCCACCGGGCGTTCCACTGGATGGTCACGTGAACCACGATGTGAGACAGCGATGGGTTGGAGTGACATCGGACCCCGCGCGGGCGTAACGTACGTCCGGTGCAGTCGATTCTCGTAGTTAACGAGCGCGTCGCCTAAAGATCCAACGGATCAACGGCAACGCGCCTCCCCTCGTCCAGCCCGCTTGGGCCGAGGGGCTTTTTTGTGTCACGGCACGTGCATCTCGCAGTCTGCAGTGCAGAGCAGCACCCGCACCGACGTCTTAGGAGAGATCGATGGTCCAGGGACACCACCCGGCGCCGCCGCGCGGCAGCGGTCTGCGCGGCACGTCCGCGTCGGACAGCTCGCGCGCAGCGACGCCTGACACATCCGCGCCGAGCCGCCTCGCCGCGGTCGCCCGCCCGGCCGCCATCGGGCCGGAAGCCGTCACCGGCGCGAAGGCGATCGTCCGCTCCCTCGAGGAGGTCGGTGTCGACGTCGTCTTCGGTATCCCCGGCGGCGCGATCCTGCCCATGTACGACCCGCTCATGGACTCCGAGCGCGTCCGCCACATCCTCGTGCGGCACGAGCAGGGTGGCGGCCACGCGGCCTCGGGCTATGCGCACGCGACGGGCCGGGTCGGCGTCTGCATCGCGACGTCGGGCCCCGGGGCGACCAACCTGGTCACCCCGCTCGCCGACGCGAACATGGACTCGATCCCCCTCGTCGCGATCACCGGTCAGGTGGGTGCGTCGATGATCGGTACCGATGCGTTCCAGGAGGCCGACATCGTCGGCATCACGCTCCCGATCACCAAGCACAACTTCCTCGTGACCAACGCCGACGACATCCCCCGCGTGATCGCGGAGGCGTTCCACATCGCCTCCACCGGTCGCCCGGGCCCCGTGCTCGTGGACATCTCCAAGTCCGCGATGCAGGCGAGCACGACCTTCTCCTGGCCGCAGCAGCTCAACCTGCCGGGCTACCACCCGGTCACCAAGCCGCACTCCAAGCAGATCCGGGAGGCCGCGCGGCTGCTCGCGACGGCGCGCCGGCCTGTGCTCTACGTCGGTGGCGGTGCCATCCGGTCCGGCGCGTCCGCCGAGCTGCGACAGCTCGTCGACGCCTCGGGCGCCCCCGTGGTGACGACGTTGATGGCGCGCGGGGCCCTGCCCGACTCGCACCCGCAGCACCTCGGCATGCCGGGCATGCACGGGACCGTCGCCGCGGTCGCCGCGCTGCAGAAGGCTGACCTCATCGTCGCCCTCGGAGCACGGTTCGACGACCGCGTGACCGGCAAGCTGTCGAGCTTCGCGCCGCACGCGACGATCGTGCACGCGGACATCGATCCCGCGGAGATCGGCAAGAACCGCACCGCGGACGTGCCGATCGTCGGGGACCTGCGCGAGGTCATCGCCGACCTGCTGCCCGAGCTGGCGCGCGAGCACGCCCAGCGCGGCAAGCCGGACCTCGAGGGCTGGTGGCGGCAGATCAACGACTGGCGCGAGACGTTCCCGCTCGGGTACTCCGAGCCGGAGGACGGGCACCTCGCGCCGCAGCACGTGATCCAGCGGATCGGTGAGATCTCCGGGCCGGAGTCGATCTTCGTGGCCGGCGTCGGCCAGCACCAGATGTGGGCCTCGCAGTTCATCAAGTACGAGCGTCCCAACGCCTGGCTCAACTCCGGCGGCCTGGGCACGATGGGCTACGCGATCCCGGCCGCGATGGGGGCCAAGGTCGGCGCACCGGACCGCGTCGTGTGGGCGATCGATGGTGACGGCTGCTTCCAGATGACCAACCAGGAGCTCGCCACCTGCACGATCAACGACATCCCGATCAAGGTCGCCGTCATCAACAACTCCTCGCTCGGCATGGTCCGCCAGTGGCAGACCCTGTTCTACGAGGAGCGCTACTCCAACACCGACCTGCACACGGGCCACGGCACGGTGCGCGTCCCCGACTTCGTCAAGCTGGCCGACGCCTATGGCGCCGTGGGCCTGCGGTGCGAGAGCAAGGGCGACGTCGACGCGACGATCAAGCGCGCGATGGAGATCAACGACCAGCCCGTGGTGATCGACTTCACCGTCTCACGCGATGCGATGGTGTGGCCGATGGTCACCGCCGGGGTCAGCAACGACGAGGTCCAGTACGCGCGGGGCATCTCCCCGGCGTGGGACCGAGAGGACTGAGGGGACAATGGCAATGAGCAGGCACACACTCTCCGTCCTGGTCGAGAACAAGCCCGGCGTGCTCACGCGCGTCGCGGGGCTGTTCGCCCGCCGGGCGTTCAACATCCACTCCCTCGCGGTCGGGCCGACCGAGCACGACGAGATCTCGCGCATCACCTTCGTCGTCGACGTCGAGGATGCGCCGCTCGAGCAGGTGACCAAGCAGCTCAACAAGCTGATCAACGTCATCAAGATCGTCGAGCTCGAGGGGCCGACGTCGGTCCAGCGTGAGCTGATGCTGGTGAAGGTCCGGGCCGAGCCCGCCCAGCGCAGCGGCGTCCTGGAGGTCGTCGAGCTCTTCCGGGCGCACGTGGTCGACGTCGTGCCCGACGCCCTGACGATCGAGGCGACCGGCGGACCCGACAAGCTCGATGCACTGCTTGCCGCCCTCGAGCCGTTCGGGATCCGCGAGATCGTCCAGTCCGGGACCGTCGCGATCGGCCGCGGTGCCCGCTCCATCACAGACCGCGCCATGGACCGCGTCAGCCGACCGGCCTGACCCCCACCCCACCCGTCCGCTGAACCACCCCCACTCAAGGAGATCCACCGTGGCAGAGCTTTTCTACGACGACGACGCCGACCTGTCCATCATTGCCGGCCGCAAGGTCGCCGTGATCGGGTACGGCAGCCAGGGGCACGCGCACGCGCTCAACCTGCGCGACTCCGGCGTCGACGTCCGCGTCGGCCTGCGTGAGGGCAGCGCGTCCCGCACCAAGGCCGAGAACGAGGGCCTGCGCGTGCTCTCGGTCGCGGACGCAGTCAAGGAGGCCGACGTCGTCGTCGTGCTCGCCCCCGACCAGGCCCAGCGTTCGGTCTACCGCGACGAGATCGCCCCGAACCTGGCACCCGGCGCGGCGCTCGTCTTCGCGCACGGCTTCAACATCCGGTTCGGCTACATCACCCCGCCGGCCGGCGTCGACGTCGTGATGATCGCGCCCAAGGGGCCCGGACACCTGGTGCGGCGCGAGTACGTCGACGGGCGCGGCGTGCCCGTGATCGTCGCCGTCGAGCAGGACGCGACCGGCGGCGCGTGGGCGCTCGCGCTGTCGTACGCCAAGGCGATCGGCGGCCTGCGGGCGGCCGGCATCAAGACGACCTTCACCGAGGAGACCGAGTCCGACCTGTTCGGCGAGCAGGCCGTGCTGTGCGGCGGCGTCTCGCAGCTCATCCAGTACGGCTTCGAGACGCTCACCGAGGCGGGCTACCAGCCGGAGGTCGCCTACTTCGAGGTGCTGCACGAGCTCAAGCTCATCGTCGACCTCATCAACGAGGGCGGGATCGCCAAGCAGCGCTGGAGCGTCTCGGACACCGCGGAGTACGGCGACTACGTCTCCGGGCCGCGCGTGATCGACCCGAGCGTGAAGGAGAACATGAAGGCGGTCCTCGCGGACATCCAGAGTGGCGCCTTCGCCAAGCGGTTCATCGACGACCAGGACGCCGGCGCGCCCGAGTTCAAGGCGCTGCGCGCCAAGGGCGAGGCGCACCCCATCGAGGCCGTCGGACGCCAGCTCCGCAAGCTCTTCGCGTGGGTCAAGCCGTCGGAGACGGACTACGTCGAGGGCTCCGCGGGCCGCTGACCGCGCGCTGTCGCGAGTGAGTCACGATCCGCCCGTCGAAGCACCCTTCGACGGGCGGATCGTCGTTCTGGGCCAGTCGGGTCGGCCAGCGGGCCGACCGGTGCTGCCCGGCGGGGGAGGATGGTGGCGTGACGGACAGCGCGGGGTTGCACGGTGCCGAGCGAAGCGACGGCGAATCGATCGACGGGGTCAACCTGTCCGACGGGGTCAACCTGTCCGATGAGGTCGACCTGCCCGACGGCGACGCGGTCGCGGCGTTTTGGGAGCTCGCGCGGCGACAGGTCGGGCTCGGTCGGCTGGGCGTGATCGTCGGGCCCAGCCCGACGGAGAGCATCCCGCCCCCGGCGTGGGCGTTCGGCGACTCACCGGAGCTCGCTGACGGGCTGCTCGCGGCGGTGCTGAACGGCACCAAGACCGCGTGCTCCTCCGGCGTCTGGGAGTACGAGACCGCCACGGACGCGCAGGGCGGGACCGGAACGGAGGCCCTCCCTCAGGAGGGTGACCTGTCGATCATCCTCGATGGTCGCGGGCATCCGCGGGCGCTCGTGCGGACCACCTCCGTGCGCATCGCCGCGTTCGCCGAGGTCGACGCCGAGTTCGCCCGGCTCGAGGGTGAGGACGACCTGTCGCTCGAGGCATGGCGGATAGGCCATCAGGCCTACTTCTCCCGAAGCCAGGCAGCGCACGGGGTTGCGCCGGTCGATCCCGCCGTCGAGAGCTCTGGCTTCGACGAGTCGGTCCAGCTGGTGCTGGAGCAGTTCGAGCTGCGGTACCCGCCCCGTCGGAGCCCCTCCGACGACGCCACCGCGGACCACATCTCGAGATAGTCGTCCCGATGGGTGGGACGCGGCGATAGGATGACCCACATGACGCGCACCCTCGAACTGGCAGTGATCGCTGGCGACGGCATCGGTACGGAGGTCGTCGAGCAGGGGCTGCTCGCGCTCGACGCGGCGCTGAGCGGGCAGGACGTCGTCGTGCACCCCACCGCTTTCGACCTGGGTGCCAAGCGCTGGCACGCGACCGGTGAGACGCTCACCGATGCCGACCTCGCAGCGATCCGCACGCACGACGCGATCCTGCTCGGCGCGGTCGGCGACCCGCAGGTCCCGTCGGGCGTCCTGGAGCGGGGGCTGCTGCTGCGGCTCCGGTTCGCGCTGGACCACTACGTGAACCTGCGGCCGAGCCGCCTGTACCCCGGGGTGACCTCCCCGCTGTCCGCGCCCGGTGAGGTGGACTTCGTCGTCGTGCGCGAGGGGACCGAAGGGCCGTACGTCGGCAACGGCGGCGCGATCCGCGTGGGCACGCCGCACGAGGTCGCCAACGAGGTGAGCGTCAACACGGCGTTCGGGGTCGAGCGCGTGGTCCGCGACGCGTTCGCCCGTGCGGCCGCCCGGCCGCGCAAGAAGCTGACCCTCGTGCACAAGCACAACGTGCTGGTGCACGCCGGGCACCTGTGGCGCCGCACCGTCGAGGCCGTCAACGCCGAGTTCCCGGAGGTGACCGTCGACTACCTGCACGTGGACGCGGCGACGATCCTGCTGGTGACGAACCCGGCGCGGTTCGACGTGATCGTCACCGACAACCTGTTCGGTGACATCCTCACCGACCTCGCCGCGGCGATCACGGGCGGCATCGGGCTGGCCGCGTCGGCCAACATCAACCCCGACCGCGACGCCGCGGGCAAGTCCGTCGCTCCGTCGATGTTCGAGCCCGTGCACGGTTCGGCTCCGGACATCGCGGGCCAGGGCAAGGCGGACCCGACGGCGACGGTCCTGTCCGTCGCGCTCCTGCTGGACCACGTCGGGCTGCCCGACGCCGCCGCACGCGTCGAGCGCGCCGTGGCGGCCGACCTCGCCGATCGCCTCGCGCACGTGGGGCGGGTGCGGTCGACCACCGAGGTCGGTACCGATCTCGCTGCGCGGATCCGCGGCTGACCTTCGACCGGCCCCGCCCGCACCGCCGCCACGAACCCGGCCGCGACCGCGGGTACCGTCGTTCTCGTCTACCTGCTGAAAGGCCCTCCTCATGACCACGACCTCCGATCTCGACGCCCTCGGTGCGCGCGGCGACAGCTCCACGGCATTCGAGCTGCGCCTGAGCGACACGCCCGTACCCACGGCGGAGCGCGAGGCGGAGATCGCCGCGCCCAAGTTCGGCACGGTCTTCACCGATCACATGGCGCGGATCAGCTGGTCGGCGAGCACCGGATGGCACGACCGACGCGTGGTGAAGTACGGGCCGCTGCTGCTCGACCCGGCGTCGGCCGTGCTGCACTACGGCCAGGAGATCTTCGAGGGGCTCAAGGCGTACCGCCACGCGGACGGCTCGATCTGGACCTTCCGGCCCCAGGCGAACGCGGCCCGGTTCGCGGCGTCGGCCCGCCGGCTCGCGCTGCCCGAGCTGAGCGAGGAGGACTTCCTCGGTGCCATCACCGCCCTCGTCCGCACGGATGTGGCCTGGGTGCCGTCGGGCGGCGAGACCAGCCTGTACCTGCGCCCGTTCATGTACGCCTCGGAGAAGTACCTCGGTGTGCGCACGACGCTCGAGGCGGAGTTCCTCGTGATCGCGTCGCCCGTCGGGTCGTACTTCGGCGCCGTGGTCGCGCCGGTGTCGATCTGGGTCTCGCAGCACTACCACCGGGTGGGTGCCGGCGGCACGGGCGCAGCCAAGTGCGGTGGCAACTACGCCGCCAGCCTGCTGCCCCAGCAGGAGGCGCACGAGCGCGGGTGCGAGCAGGTCTGCTTCCTCGACGCCGCGACCAACACCCAGATCGAAGAGCTCGGGGGGATGAACGTCGTCGTCGTGCACGCCGACGGCCGGGTGTCGACGCCTGCGCTCACCGGATCGATCCTCGAGGGCGTCACCCGCTCGTCGATCATCGCGCTCCTGACCGACGCCGGGCACGAGGTCGACGAGCGCACGATCCTGCTCACCGAGCTCCAGGACGGCATCGCGGACGGTTCGATCGCCGAGGTCTTCGCCTGCGGGACGGCGGCCGTCATCACCCCGATCGGCCGGCTGGCGGGGGAGGACTTCAACCTCACCGTGGCCGACGGTGCCGCCGGCGCGGTCACCACCCGGATCCGCGGTGAGCTCACCGACATCCAGTACGGCCGTGCGACGGACCGTCACGCCTGGCTCCGCCGGCTCGTGTAGCAGCTGGCTCCGAACTCCCGTTCATCCAGCAGGTGGACGGGAGTTCTCACGCCCCGGACGTCTGTGCCATGATCACCCCGTGCCACTGTTCCAGCTCCTTATCGTGTAGCGCGTTCGGCAGACCGCCGAACGCGCAGACCTCCCGTACCCTCGGGGGGTCTTTTTGTTGTCGGGCCCACCCCCCTACCCGACAGCCCGTCGATCGCCAGTCCGGCACCACCCCCCGCCGGCAGCTCCCCGCACAGGGATACGCGATCGACGAAGACTCTTGTCTCCCGGCACGTCACCGTCTCCATGCTCAAGAGAGTTCATCGTGACCAGCGACCACTCGCAGCACAGTGCATTCGACGTCTACGACACGACGTTGCGCGACGGCGCGCAGCAGGAGGGGATGAACCTCTCCGTCGCGGACAAGCTCGCCATCGCCCCGCTTCTGGACGAGCTGGGGGTCGGCTTCATCGAGGGCGGGTGGCCGGGTGCGATCCCGAAGGACACGGAGTTCTTCGCTCGGGCGGCCAAGGAGCTGCACCTGACCAACGCGGTGCTCGCCGCCTTCGGGGCCACCCGGAAGGCGGGGGTGAAGGCAGTGGACGACCCGCAGGTGCGGGCGCTGCTCGATGCCCAGACGCCGGTGGTCACCCTCGTCGCCAAGACCGACATCCGCCACGTCGAGCGCGCGCTGCGCACGACCGCCGCGGAGAACCTCGCGATGATCACCGACACCGTCTCGCTCCTGGTGGGCGAGGGGCGGCGCGTCGTGCTCGACGCCGAGCACTTCTTCGACGGCTACCGGTACGACCCCGGCTACGCCCTCGAGGCGATCCTGGCGGCGTTCGGGTCGGGCGCTGAGGTCGTCACGCTGTGCGACACGAACGGCGGCATGCTGCCCGACGGCGTGGCGCAGATCGTCGGCGAGGTGCAGGCCGCCGTCGGGCATGGTCCCCGGCTGGGAATGCACGCGCACAACGACTCCGGCTGCGCGGTCGCGAACACCCTCGCGGCGGTCGGCGCCGGCGCAGGTCATGTGCAGGGGACGGTCAACGGGTACGGCGAGCGCACGGGCAACGCCGACCTCATCGCCGTGGTCGCGAACCTCGAGATCAAGCAGGGACGCAACCTGCTCGTCGGTTCCGGCGGCCTGCGAGAGGCCACCCGCATCGCGCACGCCATCAGCGAGATCACCAACATCAGCCCGTTCGCACGCCAGCCCTACATCGGTGCGAGCGCGTTCGCCCACAAGGCGGGGCTGCATGCGAGCGCCATCCGCGTGGATCCGGACCTCTACCAGCACATCGACCCGATCCGGGTCGGCAACGACATGCGCATGCTCATCTCCGACATGGCCGGTCGCGCGTCGATCGAGCTCAAGGGTCGCGAGCTCGGCATCGACCTGGCGGGGCAGAGCGAACTGCTCGGCAGGGTGATGAACCGCATCAAGGACGCTGAGGCGCAGGGCTACACCTACGACGCCGCGGACGCCTCGTTCGAGCTGTTGCTGCGCGAGGAGGTCGACGGCGAGCGGCTCGCCTTCTTCGACGTCGAGAGCTGGCGGGTCATCGTCGAGACGCTCCCCGGGACCCTCGACCATGCGAACGCCGAGGCGACCGTGAAGCTCACCGCGGGTGGCACGCGCACCGTCGCGACGGGTGAGGGCAACGGGCCCGTCAACGCCCTCGACCACGCGCTGCGCCAGGCGCTGGTCACGACGTATCCCGAGATCGAGCGCCTCGAGCTGATCGACTTCAAGGTGCGGATCATGGACACGATGCACGGCACCGACGCGGTCACACGCGTGCTCGTGGAGACCATGGACTCCGGTGCGGAGACGACGTGGCGCACCGTCGGCGTCGGCCCCAACGTCATCGAGGCCTCGTTCGAGGCGATCGTCGACTCGATCGTCTACGGCCTGCTGCGCGCGGGCGTGGCCCGCCGCTGACCGTCGACGGGCAGGGCTCGCGGGCAGCCTGCCATCCGGCCGGTCGTAGGATGATTTCGTGACAATCCCCGTGTCGATGCCCGATTCCGTCCAGCCCCGCGACGCCGCCGAGCTCGTCGCCCTGCGGGGGGAGTACAAGGTTCCGGGCGGCAAGCTGGTGGCGGCCGACGTCGTGGTCGCCGACGGGCTGCTGGCGTCGGTTGCCATCAGCGGTGACTTCTTCCTCGAGCCCGACGACGCGCTCGAGCGGATCGACGCCGCCCTGGTCGGGCAGCTCGTCGAGGCGAAGGTTCCGGAGCTCACCCGGGCGATCGAGGCCGCGCTCGACGACACGGTCACGCTCGTAGGGTTCACCGCCGAGTCGGTGGCGATCGCCGTGCGGCGGGCCTTGGGCCACGCGACGAGCTGGCGCGACCACACCTTCGAGCTGATCCACACCGGCCCGCAGGCGCCCGCGCTGCACGTGGCCCTCGACCAGGTGCTCGCCGAGGAGCTCGCGGCCGGCCGACGCGGCCCGACGCTGCGGTTCTGGGAGTGGGTCGAGCCCGCCGTCGTCATCGGCTCGTTCCAGTCGCTGCGCAACGAGGTGGACCCCGACGGCGCCGACAAGCACGGCATCACCGTCGTGCGGCGCATCTCGGGCGGCGGAGCGATGTTCATGGAGGCGGGCAACTGCATCACGTTCTCGCTCGTGGTGCCCGCCTCCCTCGTCGACGGGCTCAGCTTCGAGCAGTCCTATGCCTTCCTGGACGACTGGGTGATCGGTGCGCTGGCCGACGTCGGCGTCATCGCGGGGTTCTCCGGCCTGAACGACATCGCCTCCCCGGCCGGCAAGCTCGCCGGCGCCGCGCAGAAGCGCCTGGCCGGGGGAGCCGTGCTGCACCATGTGACGATGGCGTACGACATCGACGCCGACAAGATGCTCGAGGTGCTGCGGATCGGGCGCGAGAAGCTCTCCGACAAGGGCACCACGAGCGCCAAGAAGCGCGTGGACCCCGTCCGCTCGCAGACCGGCCGCCCGCGTACCGAGGTCATCGAGGCGTTCAAGACCCACTTCCGCGGGCGCTACGACACGGTCGACGGCGAGCTCCGCGAGGCCGAGGTCGCGCGGGCCGAGCACCTGGTCAGCACCAAGTTCGGTACGCCGGAGTGGCTCACGCGCGTCCCGTGAGGCGATCAGCGGCGACGACCTGCTGCGTCGGCTACCGGGGGCGGGCGCCGAACACGCCGGTACCGACCCGCACGATCGTGGCCCCCTCGGCGATCGCGAGCTCGAGGTCGCCGCTCATGCCCATGGACAGCTCGGTGACGTCCGTCGTGCCCGCCAGACCCGAGCCGACGACGGCGTCGCGCAGCTCGCGCAGGTGTGCGTAGCCCGCGCGGACGAGCCCGGCATCGGGGGAGTTCGCCCCGATCGTCATGAAGCCGCGCAGACGTAGGCCGGGGATGCCCGCGACGGCGCCCGCAAAGTCCGTCGCCGAGTCGGGCAGCACACCGTACTTGGTCGGCTCGCCCGAGACGTTGACCTGGATCAGGACGTCGAGCACGCGCCCGGCCTCGGCGCTGCGCTCGCCGAGGCGCGCGGCGATCTCCGGGGAATCCACGCTCTGGACGCAGGTCGCCCAGCGCAGGGCCGGATTGGCCTTGTTGCCCTGCAGGTGGCCGATGAGGTGGATCTCGACGCCGAGCCCCGCGAGCTCGGGTCCCTTGGCGACGAGCTCCTGGACCCGGTTCTCCCCGATCAGGTCGACCCCCGCGCCGATCGCGGCGCGGATCAGGCTCGCGGGCATGGTCTTGGTGGCGACCAGGAGCCGCACCGCACCCGCGGGCCGGCCGGCATCGTGCTCGGCGGCCGCGATCCGGGCGCGCACCGCGCCCAGCCGGGTCGCGATCCCCGCCACGTGGGCGTCGTCGTCAGTCATGGAACGGCACCCTATCCGGGTGTGAGTCCGCGGCCCGAGTGCGGCAGGCTGGGGGCATGCGCACGCTCCTGAACCTCATCTGGCTCGTCCTGGCCGGCTTCTGGATGGCCGTCGGCTATGCCGTCGCCGGGATCATCTGCTTCGTCCTGATCGTCACGATCCCGTTCGGCATCGCGTCGTTCCGGATCGCGAACTACGTGCTCTGGCCGTTCGGTCGCACGGTGGTCGACAAGCCGTCGGCGGGGGTCGGCTCGGCAATCGGCAACGTGATCTGGCTGATCGTGGCGGGGATCTGGCTCGCGATCGGCCACCTGATGACCGGCATCGCGTTGTGCGTGACGATCATCGGGATCCCGATGGGGATCGCCAGCTTCAAGCTCATCCCCGTCTCTCTCATGCCGCTCGGGAAGGACATCGTCTCGAGCGACGCGCCGTTCGGGGCGCGCTGACCGCAGCTGGCGCCGGCTCTGCCCGGCTGCGCCTGATGCGGGCCCGCTATGCCCGGGCGATCGGGGCGACGACGGCGTCGGTCAGCCGGACGAGATCGGCCGGCGCGAGCTCGACGTCGAGCCCGCGGCGGCCACCTGAGACGAACACCGTCGCGTGGCCGGTCGCGGTCACGTCGACCACCGTGCGTAGCCGCTGCCGCTGGCCGAGCGGGGAGATCCCGCCAGCCACGTAGCCGGTCGCGCGCTCGGCCGCAGCCTGCTCGGCCATCGCGGCCTTCTTGCCGCCGACGGCGTGCGCGAGGGACTTGAGGTCGAGCTGTCCGGTGACGGGCACGACGGCGACCGTGAGCGCGCCGTCGACGGAGGTCACCAGGGTCTTGAACACCCGTGCGGGTTCGACCCCGAGGACCTCGGCAGCCTCGAGCCCGTACCCGAGCCCGCTCGCGGGATCGTGCTCGTACGGGTGCACCGAGTGGGCGACACCGGCGCCATCGAGGGCGACGAGGGCAGGGGTGCCGCCGGCGGAGTGCTTGGTCGACTTCTTGGCCATGTGTACTGCCCCCTACATCGGGCCGACGGCGGTCACGTGCAGCACTGCCTCACCTGCGACGTCGCTGGCAGCGAGGTCCACGACCGCCCCGATGAACCAGTCGTGGTCGCCGGCGGGCTCGTCGTCCAGCATCTGGCGGACCTCCCAGCGCGCGCCCTCCTCACCGGTGCGCTCGGTGATCTGCAACAGCTTGGGGCCGCGCGCGTTCGGGCCGATGCCGATCGCGTCGTGGTCGACGTAGAACGGGTCGAGCGCGGTGGCCCAGGCCTCGGAGTCCCAGCCGTCGGCGCCGTCGAGCGCGCCCAGCGCGGCGTAGTTCTCGCGAGCGGCCAGGTCGACCCGCCGGAAGAGGGCGTTGCGGACCAGGGCGCGGAAGGCACGCTTGTTCGTCGTGATCGGCTTCGGGGCGTCCTCGGTGTCCACATCGACCACCGCGTCCGAGCCGTCGTCGGCCGGATTGCGCAGCCGCTCCCACTCGTCGAGCAGGCTCGAGTCGGTGCGGCGGACCAGCTCGCCGAGCCACTCGACCAGCTCGGCCAGCTCTTCGGTGCGGCTCTCCTCGGGGACCGTCTGACGCAGTGCGCGGTACGCGTCGGCCAGGTAGCGCAGCAGGACGCCCTCGGTCCGCTCCAGCGCGTAGTACGAGACGTACTCGACGAACGTCATCGTGCGCTCGTGCATGTCACGCACGACCGACTTGGGGGAGAGCTCGAGGTCCGCGACCCACGGGTTGGTCTGACGGTACGTGACGAACGCACCGGTGAGGAGCTCCGCGAGCGGCATCGGGTAGGTGACGTCCTCGAGCAGCGCCATCCGCTCGTCGTACTCGAGGCCGTCGGCCTTCATGGCCGCGACCGCCTCGCCGCGCGCCTTGTTCGCCTGCGCGGACAGCACCTGGCGCGGGTTGTCGAGGGTCGACTCGATGACCGAGACGACGTCCAGCGCGTGGGTGGGGGACTCGAGGTCGAGCAGGTCCAGGGCGGCGAACGCGAACGGCGAGAGGGCCTGGTTCAGCGCGAAGTTCGCCGGGATGTCGACGGTGAGCCGGACGGTCAGGCCGTGCCCGTCCGGTCGTGGCACGCGCTCGATGACGCCGGCCGCCTTCAGGGAGCGGTAGACGGCGACCGCCTGACGCACGTGCCGGCCCTGGGCGGACTCGGGCTCGTGGTTGTCCGTGAGCAGGTGCTTCATCGCCGCGATGGGCTCGCCCGGACGTGCCAGGACGTTGAGCACCATCGCATGCGAGACCGCGAAGCTCGAGGTCAGCTGCTCGGGGGCGGCGTCGCGCAGTCGTTCGTACGTCTTGTCCGTCCAGTTGACCGCGCCGTCGGGGGCCTTCTTGCGCACGACCTTGCGGATCTTCTTCGGGTCGTCCCCGGCGCGCTCGAGCTGCTTGCGGTTCTCGATGACGTGATCGGGCGCCATCACGATCACCTCGCCGACGGTGTCGTAGCCCGCCCGCCCGGCGCGGCCCGCGATCTGGTGGAACTCCCGCGCGGACAGGTGCCTCATCCGGACGCCGTCGTACTTGACCAGGGAGGTCAGCACGACCGTGCGGATCGGCACGTTGATCCCGACACCCAGGGTGTCGGTTCCGCACACGACCTTGAGCAGGCCCTTCTGCGTGAGGCGCTCGACGACGCGCCGGTACTTGGGCAGCATCCCGGCGTGGTGCACGCCGATGCCGTGGCGCAGCAGGCGAGACAGCGTGCGGCCGAAGCCCGGGCCGAACCGGAACGCCCCCAGCTCGACGGCGATCTGGTCGCGCTGCTCGCGGGTGGCGACGTTCATGCTCATCAGCGCCTGGGCTCGCTCGACGGCGGCCGCCTGCGTGAAGTGCACGACGTAGACCGGCGCGCGGTGGGTGTTGACGAGCTCCTCGAGCAGCTCGTGCAGCGGCTCGATGGCGTAGCTGAACGTCAGCGGTACCGGTCGTTCGGTGTTCTCGACGACCGCGACCAAGCGCTCGGTGCGCCGTTCGAGGTCCTCCTTGAAGAACGTGACGTCGCCGAGCGTCGCCGACATGAGCAGGAACTGCGCCTGGGGAAGCTCGAGGAGGGGGATCTGCCAGGCCCAGCCGCGCTGCGGGTCCGCATAGAAGTGGAACTCGTCCATGACGACCTGCCCGACGACGGTCGGGTCGCCCTCGGCGCCCCCCTCCCGCAGGGCGATGTTCGCGAGGATCTCGGCCGTGCAGCAGATGATCGGTGCGCCGGGGTTCACGGACGAGTCGCCGGTCATCATCCCGACGTTCTCGGACCCGAACGCCGCGACGAGCGAGAAGAACTTCTCGCTGACGAGCGCCTTGAGCGGCGCCGTGTAGTAGGTGCGGCGTCCCTGGGCGAGTGCCACGAAGTGGGCGGCGATGGCGACGAGCGACTTCCCGGAACCGGTTGGGGTCGACAGGATCACGTGCGAACCGGTCACCAGCTCGAGCAGCGCCTCCTGCTGTGCGGGGTAGAGCTCGAGACCCTGATCCGTCGCCCAGGCGATGAATGCCTCGTAGAGGGAGTCCGCGTCCGGCTGCGCCGGCATCCGCGCGGAGAGCGTGAGCGGGCGGTCGGTGAGGGTGGACACCCCCCTATCGTCTCAGGCGTGGCGGTCGGGCTCGCTCGGGTCGGGCGCGGAGCCGCGAATCTGGGGCGACCGTCCCGTCTGGGGCAGGAGTCTCCTTCGGGTGGCCGTCATGTCGCAGTCATGTCCGGGTGGCACGCCCAGCGGGCACAGCCGGCCGCTCTAGAGTCGTAGCCGCAGAGTCGAGCCCTCCGCTGGAGGGTGTCGAGACACCCGGGGAAGAAACGGTGGCGAAGCATGGCAGCAGGTCTCGAGTCGGCGGTCCCCGAACCCGGCAGATCCGCACCGGACCGACCGGCAGCGAGCGGTGACTGCGCACGTGAGGAGACGACGGGGCGAAACACCGCGGCGACGGTCGGGCTGGTCCTTGGGCTCGTCAGCGTGGTGGTGAACCCGATCCTGCTGGTGGGGATCGCCGCGATCGGGTTCTCGGCGTTCGGCTACAACCGGGCGTCGCTGATGAGCCAGTTCGGGTACGCGCCGATCGGCAAGCGGAAAGCCGTGCTCGGCATGATTCTCGGGTTGCTCGGAATTATTGAGTCCGTGGTGTTCAAGGGCTCATTGTTCTGAGGCTGCGGCGTCCGGACTGCGGCGTCCGGACTGCGGCGTCCGGACTGCCTGCGCCCGCTTCGGCGGGAAAGGTTGATCCTCATTCTGGTCGGAGTGGTTGGCCGTTTTGGTCGGTGAATTGCCAGCCGTGGCCGGGTTCCCAGTGGATCTCGATGT
>NZ_SDWW01000040.1 GCF_004168625.1 Pengzhenrongella frigida | reverse complement strand
GCCGGCTGGCGCAGCGGACCCGGGGACGCCGGCCGGCGCTGCGGGGGCCACCGGCGCCGTGGCGCGCTCGGTCATGCGTCCACCGTGCCCCGGCCGACGGGTGCGACCGGGCGGGTCGCGGCCAGGGCGCCGTCGAGCGCGCGCAACCACGCATCGGTGTCCGGGCCGGCGGCGACCTTGCCGTAGCAGACCTCGTCGAAGGTCCGGCCGGCGCGACGCAGCTCGGAGGTGTGGCTCGGGAGCCGGACGGCGCCCGCCTCGGCCGCCTCGTGCGCGGTGCGGCCGGGCCACTCGTCGAGCAGGGTGCGTTCCTCGAGGCTGCGGACGATCGCGCGGAACCGGTCGAGCACCGCTGCCGACCAGTCCCCTCGCGCGGCGCTCGCGTCGGCGGCGGCGCGCAGATCGGTCGCCGTGCGCGTGTCATTCCCGAGCACGACGACGGACCCGCCGGCACGGCGTGCCAGCCGCACCGGGCCGGCGATCCAGAACGCGACCGCGACCACGACGAGCGCGAGGGCCACGACCAACGCGGCCACCACCCCGGGCGACAGGCCCAGCATGGGGACCGAAGCGCCGTCGAACAGGGATAGCACCCAGTCGAGGAATCGGCTCAGCAGGCTCTTGCCGCGGTGGTAGACGGGGTCGGCGAGCTCCTCGGTGGCCCAGCGGCGCGCGGTCGAGGCGTCCGGCACGACCGGGACCTCGAGGCGTCGCAGAGCGAGGACCCTCACGCCGTCGTCGCACCTGCTGCGCGTGCGAGCTCGACGTCGAGACCCTCGCGGCGCATACGCACATCGACGTAGAGCAGCGCGACGACCGCAGCGGTGAACACGGTCGTCAGGGTGAGCGCGACGATGTTGGCCACGCCGAGGAGCACGAGGCTGCCGAACGACGTCGAGAGCGGGTCCTGGAACACGAACGTCGAGATGATGGTGGCCGGGGCCGTGATCAGCCCTTGCACGATGCTCACGATGATCGAGGTGAGCAGGTAGATCCCGAGCAGGCGCCAGAAGCTGCCGCGGCTGAGCGTCCAGCCTCGGCGCACGGCCGACCACAGGCCGGCGCCCTCGAGCATGATCGCGGGCGGGACCAGAAGGGTGCGGACGAGGACCCAGACGTAGGCGACGAAGAAGGTCGCGCCGCCGATGAGCCCGACCGTCACCCCGAGGATCTCGTGCTGGTTCGTGGCAAGGAGGACGACGATCCCGACCAGGATCGCGACCACGACGACGGTCGCGACCGAGAGCAAGATCGTGAACACGACGACCAGGCCG
Organism: Pengzhenrongella frigida; assembly: GCF_004168625.1. GTDB lineage: Bacteria > Actinomycetota > Actinomycetes > Actinomycetales > Cellulomonadaceae > Pengzhenrongella > Pengzhenrongella frigida. Next base: position 41,478 of record NZ_SDWW01000040.1, on the reverse strand, counting down.
ACGCGGCCCTTGTACTCGCGCCACACCTCGCCGATCGTGACCTTCTGGCCGAGGACCGAGCGGCTCACCGAGACGATGAGCAGTCCGGTCAGCACGGTCGTCGCCAGCGCGAGCGCCGGCAACGTGAGGATCGGGCCGATCGTCGGGGCGATGGACTCGGTGAGCGCGAGCTCGCCGGTGGGGTCGATGGTCGAGGTGGCATCGGCGAGCGAACCGCTGAGCAGTCCGCCGACGTACCACTGGACGACGGTCTGCAGTGCAACCGTGATCGTCACGACGAGCGCGGTGAGGCCGAACATGACCCGCGGGTTGGCGCGGATGGCGCGAAAGGCGCCGTCGAGGATCTCGCCGAGGCCGAGCGGACGCAGCGGGACGATCCCGGGCTGGGCAGCGGGCGGTCGGTACCCGCCGGCGGGACCGTAGCCGGGCGCGTTCGCATATCCGGGGCCCACGTAGCCGGGTCCCGGCTGGCTGGCGCCCGCGTAACCGGGTCCCGGCTGCCCGGGCCCGTAGTACCCCGGCGGGGGCGGCGTCGGGCCGCGCGGAGCGTCCTGCGGAGCCCCCTGCGGCGAGTCCTGCGGAATGTCCTGCGGGGTCCACTGCGGCGGCCCCTGCTGGGCACCCGGTCCCTCGGCCGGCTGACGAGCGGGCGAGGCCCAGCCGGGCGTCGTCGGCGTCTCGTGGTTCGGGCTGGTCATGGTGTGCTGCTCCCCTGGTGCCGGCGGCGCGAAGCCGCGTGGCGCTCGCCGTCGGTGGCTCGGGACGCGCGAGCGACCCGCCGCCTATGGTGCCACGCGGGTGGCCGGCAGGGGAGCGGTGGGCTGAGCCGTTCGGTGGGTGGTTTCCCGTGCCGCGATACCGCGTCCGACCTGCGAGATGACACCATGGGCCCATGAAGGGTCGCGTGCTGGTCGTGGACGACGATGTGGCGCTTGCCGAGATGATCGGCATCGTGCTGAGGTCCGAAGGGTTTGATCCGGTTTTCTGCGCCGATGGCGATGAGGCCTTGGGCGTGTTCCGGAGCACCCAGCCGGACCTCGTGCTGCTCGACCTCATGCTCCCGGGCAAGGACGGGACCGAGGTGTGCCGGGAGATCCGGGCCGAGTCGGGCGTCCCGATCGTGATGCTCACCGCCAAGAGCGACTCGGTCGACGTCGTGCACGGGCTCGAGTCCGGCGCGGACGACTACATCTCGAAGCCGTTCAAGCCCAAGGAGCTCGTCGCTCGCGTCCGAGCCCGCCTGCGGCGCAGCGACGAGACCACCCCCGAGCACCTGAGCATCGGTGACCTCGAGGTGGACGTCACCGGTCACCGCGTCACCCGCGGCGGCTCCCCGATCTCGTTGACGCCGCTCGAGTTCGAGCTGCTCGTGGCGCTCGCCCGCACCCCCTGGCAGGTGTTCACCCGCGAGGTGCTGCTCGAGCGGGTCTGGGGCTACCGGCACGCCGCCGACACGCGCCTGGTGAACGTCCACGTGCAGCGCCTGCGCTCGAAGATCGAGGCCGACCCGGAGCGGCCGGAGATCGTGGTGACCGTGCGCGGCGTCGGGTACAAGGCGGGCGCGACGACCCGGTGAACCGGTTCTGGCGACGCCTTCGCCTGCGTTCCCTGCTGCTGTCGCGGTCGGTGGTCCGCGGCTGGCGCTCGTCGCTGCAGGTGCGGGTCATCACCTCGACCCTCGTGATCGGCCTGCTGACCGTCCTCGTGCTCGGCGGCTACCTGTCGAACCGGATCCGGGACGGGAACTTCAACCAGCGGCTCGAGGAGATCCTCGACGAGAGCGCGCGCTCGACCCGCCAGGCGCAGGACAGGTTCGACGCGGCGCCGGCCAACACCCAGCTGCAAGAGCTGTTCGTCGACCTCGTCCAGGCTCTGCAGGTCGGGGGCACCGGGCAGCGGGACGTGTTCATCCAGCGCCCGGCGGAGTCGCCCACCGGCGAGGGCGTGTTCATCATCCCCGTCCAGTCCGACGAGCGGCTCGTGCCGCTCATCAGCGACGAGCTGCGCGCGAGCGTCGCCGAGGGGAAGGGGCAGCGCTGGCAGTCGGTCGCGATCCCCGCTGGCAACCCCGTCGGCTCCCGGCTGGATCCGGGGGTCATGGTCGGGTCGACCGTGGGGGTGGCCGGGACCGAGACGTACGAGCTGTACTACCTCTACTCGCTGGCCGCGGAGCAGGAGTCGCTCGTCCTCCTGCAGCGCACGCTCGGGATCGGGGCGTTCGCGCTCGTCGGCCTGCTCGGCGGCATGACGTGGCTCGTGACGCGGCAGACGGTGCTCCCGGTGCGCACCGCCGCCCGGGTTGCGGAACGCCTCGCGGACGGCCATCTCACCGAGCGGATGACGGTGCGCGGCGAGGACGAGATGGCCACCCTCGCCCGCTCGTTCAACGAGATGGCGGAGTCGCTGCAGGTCCAGATCCAACGGATGGAAGAGCTGTCGACGCTGCAACGTCGGTTCGTCTCGGACGTCTCCCACGAGCTGCGCACCCCGCTCACGACCATCCGGATGGCCGGTGAGGTGCTGCACGGCGCGCGTGACAGCTTCGAGCCCGCGATCAAGCGGTCCGCGGAGCTGCTCACCATGCAGCTCGACAGGTTCGAGGACCTCCTGGCCGATCTGCTCGAGATCAGCCGGTTCGACGCCGGTGCCGCGATGCTCGACGCCGAGGGCCAGGACGTGCGCGACGTCGTGGCGGCCGCCGTCGAGCAGGCGATGCCGCTCGCCGCGAACAAGGGCTCGTGGGTGCACGTGACGCTGCCCGAGGCCCGGTGCACCGCCGACATCGACCCGCGCCGGGTCGAGCGGATCCTGCGCAACCTTCTCGTCAACGCCATCGAGCACGCGGAGGGCAGCAGTGTCGAGGTGACCGTCGCCGCGGACCAGCGGGCGGTCGCGGTCACCGTGCGCGACCGCGGCGTGGGGATGACCCAGCAGGAGGCCGAGCACGTGTTCGACCGGTTCTGGCGCGCGGACCCGGCCCGGGCGCGAACCCTCGGTGGCACCGGGCTCGGACTGGCGATCTCGCTCGAGGACGCCCGCCTGCACGGCGGGTGGCTCCAGGCGTGGGGGCGCCCGGGGCGCGGTGCCTGCTTCCGCCTGACCCTCCCGCGGCGCGCGGGGATCCAGCTCGCGGGTTCCCCGCTCCCGCTCGTCCCGCCGCCGGACGCCCAGCCCGAGATCGGCGTCGACCCGGCCTACCGCTCGACCTCCGACCCTGCCGCGCTGCCCGACCTCGACCACCTGGAGACCCGATGAGCGCCCGTCCGGTCCGCGGCGTGCGCGCGCTGCTCGCTGCGCTGGTGGTGCTCGTGCTCGCCGGGTGTGCGGGCCTGCCGACGTCCGGCCCGGTCGGCCAGGGCGACGGCGCCGTCGACGAGCCCGGCTCGATCTTCCCGCTCGCGTTCGGCCCCCCGATCGGCGCCGAACCCCAGGCGATCGTGCAGGGCTTCCTCGCGGCCGGGGCGGCGGGGCTCGGTGACAACTACGCCGTCGCGCGGCAGTTCTTGGCGCGCGAGTCGCGCACGTCCTGGCAGCCGACCGAGGGCGTCGTCGTGTACTCCACCGCCGCGTCGATCGACTTCGAGCAGGTCACCGAGACCCAGGTCAGCGTGACCCTGCCGGTGGTGGCGACCGTGGACGCCGACGGCCGGTACACCGAGGGTTTCCCGGGGGCTCAGCAGGATGCCGTCTTCGACCTCGTCCGCGACTCCACGGGGGAGTGGCGCATCTCGGGGCTCGATGACGGCGTGCTCCTCTCCGAGCCGTTCTTCTACTCGGTGTACGGGGCGACCCCGCTGTACTTCCTCACGCCGACCCGAGACCTGCTCGTCCCCGAGGTCCGGTGGTTCCCGCGCCGCAACGCGGCGACCTACGCGGTGCGCGCGCTGCTCGCGGGCCCGTCGCCGTGGTTGCGCGACGCGGTGACGACAGCGTTCCCCGACGGCACCCGGCTCGCGGTGGAGTCCGTCCCGATCGACAGCGAGGGCAACGCGATGGTCGATCTGAACGCGGCGGTCGCGTCGGCGAACACCGAGGACCGCGCGCTGCTCAAGGCACAGCTGGTGCAGGTGCTCCAGCTGAAGGGGATCCGGGCCGTGAACGTGACCATCGCGGGCGTGCCCATGGTGGAGCCCCCGGCCGCGACGCTGCTGCGTGACCCCGCCCCCGCGGACGGTCTGCAGGTGCTCAGCGACGGCCTGCTCCAGAAGCTCACCGGCAGCACGCTGACGCCGATCGAGACGGTCGGGTCGCTCGCGAACCTCGATCCGCGCAGCCCGGCGGCGGGTGTCGACGGCTCCCCGCAGGTCCTGCTCTCCGGCCCCGGCCAGCTCGTGCTCGCACCGACGCCCGGTCAGCCGGCGCAGCCGCTGCTCGCGCGGACCGGGCTGCTCGCGCCGTCGGTGGACCGGCTCGGCTGGGTCTGGAGCGGACCTGCCCCCAGTGGCGGACTGTGGGCCGTGCGGTCGGACGGCACGGTCGTCGACGTGGCGGTCGACTGGCTCGAGGGGCGCATCGTGCGTTCGGTCCGGGTCTCCCGTGACGGGACGCGCATGGCGGTCGTCTCGACCGGGCTCGACGGTCCCGCGGTCGACGTGGTAGGCATCGTCCGGGACGAGTCCGGCACACCGCAGCGGCTCGGGGAGCAGCTGCGGGTCGGGGCGCGCATGGTCGACGCGACCCAGGTCGTGTGGGTCGACGAGGAGAACCTCGCGGTGCTCGGGACCAGCGGCACGATGACCGGTCCCACCATGCACCTCGTCCCCATCGCCGGTGAGACACGCGCCCTGCCCGCGCTCGAGGGCGCGACGTCGATCGCGGCCGGCAAGGGCGAGCGTGCGCTCTACCTCGGCTCGAGCGACGGCTCCCTGTTCACGCTGCAGGGCAACAGCTGGATCCGCGTGGCCACCGGCGTCACGGACCCCGCGTTCCAGGGCTGAGCGGCTCCAGGACTGAGCGGCTCCAGGACTGGCCTGCGGGGCGCCCCTTGCCGCTGCCGGGGTCGGGCGGGTAGGAAGTTCAAGGGAGCCGGCACCGGTGCTGGCTCGCAGGCGAACTCGCCGACCACCGCGACCGAGGAGAGCTCACATGGGTATCGACGACATCATCGGCAAGGCGAAGGACGCGTTGAAGGGTCACGAGGACCAGGTGTCCGACGCTCTGGACAAGGGCGCCGAGGCGATCAAGTCGCGCACCGGTGACTCCACGGACTCGCGGATCGACGACGCCACCGACAAGGCCAAGGACTTCCTGCGCAGCCAGAAGGACCCCGGGCAGAAGTAACGCGGATTGCGCGGAGATCGAGCCGCGCGGAGCTCGAGCAGCGCGGGCCAGCCTCGGTAGCCGACCCCGGTCGCCGAGGCCACCCCGTGCTCCACAGGGTCGGCGCCACCGCATGGTGCGCGCCCGTGGGTGGGGCGAGGCTGCGCAGATGGGATCGGCGGAGGTCGGTGCGACGTGGCTGTGCTCGCTCGGTGGGGCGGCGGCGCTCGCGGCGCGCGACCTGGCCCGGCTCGTGCTCCCGGTCGAGTGCGCCGGCTGCGGAACCCTCGACGAGGTGCTCTGCGCGGGCTGTCGCGCCCCGCTGACCGGACCACCCCAACGGTGCGAGGAGTCCGCGCCGCGTCTCGACCTCATGGACGGGCGCCCGGCGTTCCCGGTCTGGGCACTGACGCCCTACACCGGCCCGGTGCGCGAGCTCGTCGTGGCGTGGAAGGACCGTGGCCGCGTCGACCTCACCCAGACCCTCACCGCTGCGCTCGCGGTGGGCGCGGGCGACGTGGCGGCGGTCCTGCGCGCGGCCCGGCTCGGGCCGTGGCCGCTGCTGGTCGTACCGGCGCCGTCGTCGGCCGCTGCCCGACGGCGGCGCGGCGCCGATCTGGTGGGGCTGCTCGCTCGGTCGGTGGCGAGCGGGTGCGTCGCGGCGGGGGTCCCGGCGCGGGCCGCCCCAGTGCTCGCCCAGCGCGCCGGGATGCGCGACCAGGTCGGGCTCGGAGCCCGCGCGCGGGGCCGCAACCTCGGCGGCGGGGTCCGCTGGCGGACCCGGGCCGACCTCCCGGCTGCGGGCCAGCCGGTGCTCCTGGTCGACGACGTGCTGACCACCGGGGCGACCCTCGCCGCGTGCGAGCGCGCGGTGCGAGCGGCCGGGGGAATCGTCGTCGGCGCCCTCACGCTCGCTGCCACGCCGCCTCCGGGAGGATTCCCCGGCACATCCTGGAACGAGGGTCCAGCGGGTGAATCTTTGGCGTCCACCGGATGGCCGCAGGGGTGGTTGGAGCGTGCCCCCGGGCGCGTTACGGTTAAGACAAGATCGACGCACAGACCACCGGTCCAGGGCCAATGAAGCACCTGCCGGTGGAGCCGTCGCGGTCTGGAGAGGGAGGTGTCGACTGACCGCCCGCAAGGGGTGAGAACAGCACGTCCATCTGGCGGCAAGGAAATGAGCCGCCAAGATACTCCGGAGGTCCGCATGGAGATCGTCGTCGTTGGTCGGCACACCGAGCTGCCTGAGAAGTTCCGTCTGCACGTAGAGGACAAGCTCGCCAAGATCAACCAGCTCGCGCCCACCGCGCAGCGGGTCGATGTCGAGGTCACCCACGAGAACAACCCGCGGCTTTCCGGGATTTCCGAACGCGTCGAGCTGACGGTGCGTGACAAGGGGCCGGTCGTGCGAGCCGAGGCGTCCGCGGACGATCGGTACGCGGCCCTGGATCTCGCGACCACCAAGCTGCTCGAACGGCTGCGTCGGTCGCGCGACCGCCGCAAGGACCACCGCAACAACACCCCGCTCGCGCCGGTCGACGTGCGTCCGCTGGAGCCCGTCGCGCCCACCCCGCCGCCGCCCGTCCCCGGTGAGGCTGTCGAGCACACGCTCGGCGACTCGCCCGTGATCATCCGCGAGAAGGTCCACGCGGCCACGCCGATGACCGTGGACGACGCGCTGTACGAGATGGAGATGGTCGGGCACGACTTCTTCCTGTTCATCGACGCCGAGACCGCGCAGCCGTCCGTGGCCTACCGGCGCCACGGCTGGAGCTATGGCGTGATCAAGCTCGACAAGCCGGTCGCCTCGGCCGGCGTCGTGCCGGCGCAGCCGACCGAACGGCGGGTCGCCGGCTAGGACGACCGGCACGCCGCCAGGCGTGCGAGCACGAGATGTCGGTGCGGGGCGGGAGGATGGGCGCATGCTCACCTCCCGCCCCGTCGACGTGCTCAGCCTGAGCCAGGCCCGCCGCGTCGCGCTCGGCGCGCAGGGACTCGACCGGCGGCGGCCCGAGCCCGGCACGGTGATCACCCCGCGGCACCTGCGGCAGGTGGTCGACCGGACCGGTCTGCTCCAGATCGACTCGGTGAACGTCCTCGCCCGCGCCCACCTGATGCCGGTGTACTCACGGCTGGGGGCGTACGACCCCGCGCTGCTCGACCGCGCCGCGGGCACCGCGCCCCGTTCCCTGGTCGAGTACTGGGGGCACATGGCGTCGTACGTGCCGCCATCGACGTACCGGCTGCTCGAGTGGCGGCAGCGGGCCTACCGCACCGAGGCCTGGGGTGCGATCAGCGGGGTCGAGCTGGCGCATTCGGGAGTCGTGGCCGAGATCCGCACGCTGATCGCCGAGCGGGGCCCGATGACGGCGAGCGAGGTGCACCAGTTCTACGAGAGCGATCATCCCCGGGTGCGCACCGACTGGGGCTGGAACTGGACGGTGGCCAAGCGGGCGCTCGAGTTCCTCTTCTTCACCGGCGAGGTCACCTCCGCACGTCGGACCGCGTCGTTCGAGCGGTGCTACGACCTCACCGAGCGCGTCCTGCCCCCGGCGGTGCTGGCCGCACCCCCGATCGCGGACGACGACGCGATCCGCGCGCTCGTGGAGATCTCCGCCCGCGCGCACGGCGTGGGCACGGTCCGCTGCCTGGCCGACTACTTCCGGCTCCGGCTCACGCCGGCCCGCCGCGCGATCGACGAGCTCGTGGAACAGGGTGTGCTGCGACCCGTGACCGTCCGCGGCTGGGACCGGGTCGCCTACCTGCACACCGGTGCGCGTCACCCGCGCCGGGCCTCGGCCCGCACCCTGCTGAGCCCGTTCGACCCGCTGGTGTTCGAGCGGCGTCGGCTCGAGGAGCTGTTCGCGATGCACTACCGCATCGAGATCTACGTGCCCGCGGCCCAGCGGGTGCACGGCTACTACGTGCTGCCGTTCCTGCTGGGGGAGCGGATCGCGGCCCGGGTCGACCTCAAGGCGGATCGCGCCGCGGCGGTGCTGCGGGTCGTCGGGGCGTTCGCCGAGGACGGGGCCCCCGCCGAGACCCCGCACGAGCTCGCCGCCGAGCTGCGCGAGCTGGCCGGCTGGCTCGCGCTGGACGACATCGAGGTCGCCGACCCGCGGCGCGGTGACCTCGCCGCCTCCCTCGCGGCCGCGCTCGCGACGGTCTGACGCCGGGCACGTCTGACGCCGGGTACCGGCTGGCGCATTGGCGCCGCAGGTGCGCGCACTGGCACCGCAGGTGCCCAGTAGGCTCCGCAGGATGCGCCCGCCACCGCGACCGAGCGTGGGGCGAACCCGCCCGGACCCGCCCGTGGCGTCGGCCGATGGGTCGGCCGGGGGTCCGGTCGAGTCGTGGGGGATGCGCCCGCGCGACTTCGCTCTCGTCGTCGTTGGCGCGGTGCTGTGGGGGAGCGGCGGGATCGCCGGGACCTTCCTCGCCGCCGGCAGCGACCTGTCGATGATCGCGGTGGCGAGCTATCGCCTGCTCGTGGGCGGTGGCGTGCTGGCCGCCGGTCTCCTGGTGGCCGGGCGGGTGCGCCGGACGCCGTGGCGGCCCACCGTGGGGCGCTCGCGCCCGGTCGTGATCCGCATCCTGGCCACCGGCGCGCTCGCGGCGACGTACCAGGCGACCTACTTCGTGGCCGTGTCGCTCGCCTCGGTGTCGGCCGCCACGTTCGTCGCGCTGGGGGCGGCGCCGGTGGTCGTGGCCGTCGCCACCGCAGCGCGTGCCCGACGGCGACCTGCCACCCACGTGGTCGTCGCGATGGGCCTGGCACTCGCTGGCCTCGCACTGCTCCTCGGGGTGCCGGCGACCGGCGGACCCCGGTTCGGGCTCGGGCTCGGCCTGGCGCTCGTGTCGGCGATCGCGTTCGCGGTGATGACCCTGTTGAACAGTCGGCCGCTCCCGGGGCTCGAGCCGCTGACGCTCACTGCGGTGTCCTTCTCGCTCGGCGGCGCGGTGCTCCTGCCGTTCGCCGCCGTCGTCGGCGCCGGGCTCGTCGCACCGAGCGGGGCGGACGGCTGGCTGCTGATCGGCTTCCTGGGTGCGGTGCCCACAGCCGCCGCGTACGGCGCGTATTTCGCCGGGCTGCGGCGGGTGCCCGCCACGACGGCCGCGGTGCTCGCGCTGCTCGAGCCGCTGACAGCCGCCGTCGGCGCTGCGCTGCTCCTCGGCGAGCGGCTCGGCCCGGCCGGGGTGGCCGGCGCCGCGCTGCTCGCGGCCGCGATCGTTGCGCTTCGACCGCGCGGGGAGCGGGTCATCTAGCGGATCGCTCGCCTACGATGGGGACGGGCTGTCCGCCTGCTGCCGCGCGAGTGCGTGCGCACGTACCGGTGGGGCGGCCGCGAGACGTGGATCCGTCCGGCCACCCGGCCGCGGACACAAGAAAAACCAGGGAGTCATGCGTGCCTGCGATCCTCGAGAAGATCTTGCGCTTCGGCGAGGGCCGGATCGTGAAAAAGCTGTCCGGCATCGCCAACCAGGTCAACGCGCTCGAGGACAGCTTCACGTCCTTGACTGACGCGGAGCTGCGCGAGGAGACCGACCGGTTCAAGGCGCGGGTCGCCGACGGCGAGAGCCTGGACGACCTGCTCCCCGAGGCCTTCGCGGCCGTCCGGGAGGCCGCTCGACGCACGCTGGGGCAGCGCCACTTCGACGTCCAGCTCATGGGTGGCGCGGCGCTGCACCTGGGCAACATCGCGGAGATGAAGACCGGCGAGGGCAAGACGCTCGTCGCGACCGCGCCCGCCTACCTCAACGCGCTGTCGGGCAAGGGCGTGCACGTCGTCACGGTCAACGACTACCTGGCCAGCTACCAGGCCGAGCTCATGGGACGCATCTTCCGCTTCCTCGGCATGTCGAGCGGCGTCATCCTCTCCGGACAGACGCCCGCGGAGCGCCGCCAGCAGTACGCGGCCGACATCACCTACGGCACCAACAACGAGTTCGGGTTCGACTACCTGCGCGACAACATGGCGTGGAACACCGAGGAGCTCGTCCAGCGCGGCCACAACTTCGCGATCGTCGACGAGGTCGACTCGATCCTCATCGACGAGGCGCGCACCCCGCTCATCATCTCCGGGCCTGCCTCGGGCGACGCGAACCGCTGGTACGCCGAGTTCGCCAAGGTGGTCAAGCGGCTGCAGGCGGAGCGCGACTACGAGGTCGACGAGAAGAAGCGCACCATCGGCGTGCTCGAGCCAGGCATCGAGCGGGTCGAGGACTACCTCGGTATCGAGAACCTCTACGAGTCCCTGAACACCCCGCTGATCGGGTTCCTCAACAACGCCATCAAGGCCAAGGAGCTCTTCAAGCGCGACAAGGACTACGTCGTGCTGAACGGCGAGGTGCTCATCGTCGACGAGCACACCGGACGCATGCTGCCCGGACGCCGCTACAACGAGGGCATGCACCAGGCCATCGAGGCGAAGGAGGGCGTGGTCATCAAGGCCGAGAACCAGACCCTCGCCACGATCACGCTGCAGAACTACTTCCGCCTGTACGCGAAGCTCGCCGGGATGACCGGGACCGCCGACACCGAGGCGGCCGAGTTCCAGGGCACCTACAAGCTCGGGGTGGTGCCCATCCCGACGAACAAGCCGATGTGCCGCATCGACCAGGGCGATCTGGTGTACAAGAACGAGACCGGCAAGTTCGACGCCGTCGTCGCCGACATCGTCGCGCGGCACGCCGCCGGCCAGCCCGTGCTGGTTGGCACCACGAGCGTCGAGAAGAGCGAGCTGCTCTCGAGCAAGCTGAAGAAGCAGGGCGTCCCGCACGAGGTCCTCAACGCCAAGCAGCACGCGCGGGAAGCGCCGATCATCGCGCAGGCCGGGCGCAAGGGCGCGGTCACGGTCGCGACGAACATGGCCGGTCGCGGTACGGACATCATGCTCGGCGGCAACGCCGAGTTCATGGCCGTCGCGGACCTCGCTGGGCGCGGTCTCGACCCCGCCGAGCAGACGGAGGAGTACGAGGCCGCCTGGCCCGATGCCCTCGCGAAGGCGATCGAGGCGGTGGCCGCCGAGCACGAGGAGGTCGTCGAGCTCGGGGGGCTCTACGTGCTCGGGACCGAGCGGCACGAGTCCCGGCGCATCGACAACCAGCTGCGCGGCCGCTCCGGTCGCCAGGGTGACCCGGGCGAGTCCCGGTTCTACCTCTCGCTCCAGGACGACCTGATGCGGCTGTTCAACTCGCAGATGGCCGAGTCGCTGATGACCCGGGCAGGGTTCCCCGACGACCTCCCGCTCGAGTCCAAGATCGTCACCCGCGGCATCGCGAGCGCGCAGTCGCAGGTCGAGGGGCGCAACTTCGAGATCCGCAAGAACGTCCTCAAGTACGACGACGTCCTGTCCCGTCAGCGGTCCGTCATCTACGCCGAGCGCCGTCGGGTGCTCGAGGGCGAGGACATGAAGGACCAGATCCAGCACTTCTCCGGCGACGTGCTCACGGCGTACGTGCAGGGCGCCACGGCCGAGGGCACCCCGGAGAGCTGGGACCTGGAGGCGCTCTGGACCGCGCTCAAGGCCGTCTACCCGGTCTCGATCACCTCCGAGGAGATCATCGAGCAGGCCGGCGGACCCACCCGGGTCTCGGCCGAGCTGCTCGCGACCGAGGTGATCAGCGACGCACAGTTCGCCTATGCGGCCCGTGAGGAGCAGATCGGGTCCGACAACATGCGCCAGCTCGAGCGCCGTGTCGTGCTGAGCGTGCTCGACCGCAAGTGGCGTGAGCACCTCTACGAGATGGACTACCTCAAGGAGGGCATCGGCCTGCGGGCGATGGCCCAGCGCGACCCGCTCGTCGAGTACCAGCGCGAGGGCTTCCAGCTGTTCGGCGCGATGACCGAAGCCATCAAGGAGGAGTCGGTCGCGTACCTGTTCAACCTCGAGGTCAAGGTGGCCGAGCCCGAGGACACGGGCCCGACCGTGACGGCAGCATCTGCGGCTCAGGCAGCGGTCGGTGCTGGTGCGGGAGCCGCGCGTCCGCGCCCGGCCGACGGCGACCAGCCCGCGGCGGACGCCGGGGTCGCGGAGCCGGCAGCCGACGCCGACACGACGCCCGCCACACGCCGTGAGGCGAAGGGTGCGCCGTCCGGTCGCCGGGCAGCCGGCACGCTGGTGGCGAAGGGTCTCGAGGGCCCCGACCGCAGCGCGCCGCTGCAGTACTCGGCGCCGACCGTGGACGGCGACGCACAGATCGCGGTCACAGCGGTCGGTCCGGACGCGTCGGGTGCCACGACCGGTGCCCCCGCGGCCGCCGTCAACCGCGAGGAGCGCCGCAAGGCCGAGAAGCAGCGCAAGAAGCGCTGAGGCTCGCCGCCTCGTTCCACGTTCAGCCGATCTCGAGGGCCGTCGCGCGCCAGTGGCCGCGGTGGCCCTCGAGTCGTACGGCCACCGCCCGCACGCGGGGGCCGTCCTCGACCACGACCGTCGCCTCCGCCGCGAACTCGCCGAGCCGGAACAACCGGATCCGGCGGATCGAGGCACGGTGGGTCGCCTCGCCCGGGCCGAGCACGCGCTGGGTGAGGGCCGAGCGTGCGGTGAGCTGCTCGTAGACCTCCGGCGACACCCACCGCGCGAGCTGCGCGAGCGGGCGGTTCCCGCGCAGCGCCTCGACCGCGGCTTGGACCATTGCGCAGCACATCTTGGTCGGGTCGGGCAGGCGCGGGCGCTCGGTCGCGCCGGCCGAATCTGCGTCAGGCCCGGGCGGTCGCCAGCGGGCGAGGGCCATCGCCGAACCGGCGATCGGCGGCTGGGAGAACGCCGGGCTCTCCGCCCAGACGACCCGCGCGGCCGGCTCCACGAGCGGGGTCAGCCGGACCCGTGCGGGCGTCGTGCGTCCCGGAGCGTCGGGGACGTCGGGGGCAGCCGCGGCGTCGGCCACTCGGGTCTGCGGGGTCCTTCGGTCTCGTGCGGTCGCTGGAGTCGCGATAGCGGACGTGGCGATGACGGGCGCCGCGGTGATGGGCGCTGCCGTGATGGGCGCCGCTGTGAGGGTTGCTGCGGGGACGTCCTCCGGCTCGCTCGCGACCGTCGCGGCGCTCATGATCGGCTCCCGGTGGTGTGAGCGGGTGGAGTCGCCTGACCGGCCTGGGTGGCCCGTCCCGGGGCGGACAGGACCTGCCCGGGGTGGATCTGGTGGGGGTCGTCGCCGACGACCGCCCGGTTCGTCTCGAACCAGGCGGGCCAGGCGACGGCGATGTCCGCGTCGCTGGCGTCGAGGGCGAGGTGGTCGGCCGCGATCCTCCACAAGCTGTCGCCGGCCTGCACGGTGACACGTTGTTCGGCGGCGGCAGGGTCGGGTGGGGACTCCGACGCGCCCACCGCGGGATCCGACGCGCTCGCGGTGGGTTCCGGCGCACCCGCTGCTGGTGCTGACGTGCTTGCCGTCGGTGCCGGTGCGCTCGCCGTTGGTACCGGTGCGCCCGCGGTCGGTGCTGACGCGCTCGCCGTTGGCGCCGGCGTGCTCGTGGTCGGCTCCGACGGGGTGGCCGAGACCTCGGCACCTGCCGTCGGTGCAGCCTCGGCGGGGCGGGGTGCATCGGAGCCGGTCCCACCCTCCGCGGGGTCCACGGCGACTCGTGTGGCGACCCAGCCGAGGTCGACCGGCGGATCGGCAGCCTGGGCGACGGCCGGCACGATCACCGAGACCAGGCCCACCCCGGCCCCGATCGTCAGTGCCAAACCCCGGCGGACGATCGCGGGGGCGTGCCGGGCGACGAACCGTTCACCGGCGGACCAGCGTCGACCGAGCCCCCGGACGGCTGCGCACCCCACCGCCGTCACCAACCCCAGGGCGAGCCACCACGCGACGGCGGCACCGGCGGCGAGCGCACCGAGCCCGACCAGCTCGTCGACCGGGGTCAGCCCGGACACGGCCTCGGGGGCGATCGCCGCGAGCCGCGTGCTGAGCGCGCCGGCGGCGGCCAGCGCTGCGCTCGCCGCGCCCGCCAGGCTGGCGAGTCGGACGGGGCGATGTGTGTCCGCCGGACGGGTGCGGTCGGGCAGCGCAGGGTCCGGCCACGCGGGGGACCGGGGGTGGGTGCTCCTGATCATCGAAAGACCTCCTGGGTCACCGTTTGATGCCGTTTGATGATGTTTGCTGTCGTTCGGTGGGTCAGGCTTACCGGGAACGGGCGCACTTGTCCAGGGGTAGTCATGCGTTGGGGACGGTTCGACGGGGTGCGCGCCCTACGGTGGGCGGATGCGGTGGGAAGCACTCTTTGCGGATATGGAGGCCCAGCTCGAGGCCGCGCAGGCGGCAGAGCGAGTGGTCGAGGTGGCCGATCTGACGCGCGCCGAGCTTGCGGGGGTGGAGCTCGGCGACCGGCTACGCGCGGCCCTCGGTGCGGAGGTGCGGATCTCGGTCGCCGGCGGGCACGTGGTCGCCGGGCAGCTGCTCGAGGTGGCCGCCCACTGGCTGCTCGTCGCCGAGGGGCCTCGACGCGCGCTCGTGCCGCTCGCAGCGGTGGCTGCCGTGCGGGGGTTGCCCGCGCGCTCCGCCCCCGCGACGGGCGAGGTGGCGCGACGGCTCGGGCTGGGGTACGCCCTGCGGGCGCTGGCGCGGGACCGGGTGGCGGTCCGCATCGTCGCCGACGGCACCGAGCTCGCGGGTCGGATCGAACGCGTCGGGGCCGATCATCTCGATCTGGCCACCGGGGTCGACGGCGGCACGGGTGCCGCGCAGCTGTGGGCCGTCCCGTTCGTGTCGATCCGGGTCGTGCGTTCGGACTGAGCGTGCCTTCCGACTGAGCGGGCGTTCCTAGGGAGCGGGCGCTCTGAATGAAACGCCGCAGTCGGTCGGTCAGTCAGTCAGTCGGCCGAGCGGTCCTGCCCAGACGCGTCCGACTCGACGCCGATGCGCGCCCGGGTCTGCGCGTACATCCGCTCGATGTACGACTCGAGCTCGCTCGCCTCGACCCGCCACTGCGCCCGCCCGCCGATCTGGATCGCGGGGAGCTCGCCCGTGCGGACGAGTGCGTACGCCTGGGCGGCGGAGATGTTGAGCACCTCGGTCACATCGGCGAGCGTGAGGAACCGGGAGGACATGCCCGAAGTCTGGCACGCACCTCGGTCGATCCGGGAGTCCTCCACAACTCACCTGCGCAATCGGGCGGAATCGCCCATGATGGGCACTCGAGGCGGTTACCGGCCGAGCAGGGGGCGCGGACATGGTCGCAACGTGGCGAGAACCGGTGAGCCCGGTCGCGGTGCGGCTGCGCCGTCCGACCTGGCGCGACCCCCGGCTGCTGGCCGGAGTGGTGATGGTGGCCGCAGCGGTCGCACTCGGAGCGTGGGTCGTGTCCGCGGCGGAGGCGAACACCCCGGTCTACGTCGCACGCGGCACCTTGACGCCCGGCGAGACGGTCTCGGGTGCCGACCTCGTCGTCGGGCGGGTGCGGCTCGGATCGGCCGAGGCCGGCCACTACCTGGCCGCGACGGCCGCACCGCCGTCGGGCCTGGTCGTGCTGCGCACGGTGGCCGCCGGCGAGCTCGTGCCCCTCTCCGCCCTCGGGGAGGCCGCCGCGCTCGACGTCCGGCCCGTGCCCGTGGTGGTGGCGGACGCGCCATCGGCGGGTGTCGTCGAGGGGGCGCAGGTCGACCTGTGGGTGACCCCCGAGCTCGACGGCGAGGTGAGCGCCGCTCCACGGCAGCTCGCCGCGAACCTCGAGGTCGCCGAGGTCGCGCGCCCGGCCGGCGCGTTCGCCGTCGGGAGCCGGACGACCGTCCACGTGCTCGTCCCGACCGGGTCGCTGCCCGAGGTCCTCGCTGCGCTCGCCGCTGACGGCACCGCCTGGCTCGTTCTCGTCCCGGGTACCGGCGGTCCGCGGTGACCCCGCCCGTCGGGGTGCTCTGCGCGGTGCGCGGGGCGGGCGAGGCCGCGGTGGCGACGGCGCTCGACGGCGCCGCGAACCGGATCACGGTGATGCGGCGCTGCGCGGACCTCGCCGAGCTGCTCGCCGCCGCCGGAGCCGGGCTGGGGCGGATCGCGGTGGTCTCGGCGGACCTGCCGCACCTCGACCGCGAAGCGGTGGCCCAGCTGCACTCCGGCCGGTTCCGGGTGCTCGCGCTGACCGCCCCGGAGCAGGTCGCGCGAGCGCTGGCGCTCGGGGTCGACGCGGTGCTCGACGACGACGATCCCGCGGGCCTCCGCCTGGTCGCGGCAGTGCTCGCCCTGGCCGAGGCGGCGGACGAGGACCTCGAGCCCGGGCCGGCAGCCCTCGGCCCGGCGAGCGGCCCGGCCACCGGCCCAGCTACCGACACCGCCGACCAGCTCGGCGGCGTCGCCGCAAGCCCGGGCCAACGCGCGCGTCCGCCGGGCAAGGTCGTGGCGGTCTGGGGGCCGACCGGCGCGCCGGGGCGTTCCACGATCGCGCTCAACCTCGCCGCGGAGCTCGCCGACGCCGGCTCCGGTGGCGGGTCCCTGGTCATCGACGCCGACACCTACGGCGGCACGATCGGACAGCTCGTGGCCATGCTGGACGAGGCGCCGGGCCTGGCCGCTGCGGCCCGGGCTGCCGGACAGGGTGGGCTCGACCTCGCCGGGCTCGCCCGGCTGACGCCCGTGCTCGCGCCCGGGTTGCGGGTGCTCACGGGGATCTCGCGCGCGAACCGCTGGCCGGAGCTGCCCGCGTCCGCGCTCGAGGTGGTCTGGGAGGTGGCGCGCGAGCTCGCGGCGTGGACCGTGATCGACTGCGGGTTCTGCCTCGAGCAGGACGAGGCCCTGAGCTATGACACGCGCGCACCCCGCCGGAACGCGGCGACCCTGTCGGCGCTCGAGGCGGCCGACGTCGTCGTGGTGGTGGGTGCGGGGGATCCGGTCGGGATCCAGCGCCTGGTGCGCGGGCTCACGGACCTCGCGACCCTGCCCGTGGCGATCACGGGCGCACGCATGGTCGTGGTCAACCGCGTCCGCGCCTCCGCTGCGGGTCCGCGTCCCGGCGTCGCGATCGGCCAGGCGCTGGGGCGGTACGCGGGCGTGGACGACCCGTATCTGGTGCCGGAGGACCGGGCGGCGGTCGACGCCGCGGTGCTGCGCGGGGCGACGCTGCTGGAGGTCTCGCCCGGGTCGCCCGCCCGCCGCGCGATCGCGGCCCTGGCCACGCGCATCGCCCGACCGGCCGCACCCGCGGGTCGGCCGGCGGGCGGGCGGCGCGCGGCGGGGTTCGCGCACGCCGGTTGAGCGGGCACACTGGGGCCGTGCGCATCTACCTGCCGGCCACCCTGCTCGACCTCGCCTCGACGCCGCCGGGAGGACGCCTCGAACTCGGTCCGCGCCGGGCCCACGCGGTGACGCCGGCGCTCCGTGCGATGTTCCCCGACGACGAGGACGAGGGGCTGGAGTTCGCGGCCCAGCTCGCGGCCGCCGACGACTCGCTCGAGCTCCTCGCGGCGGCGCCGACCGCGCCGCGCCTGCGGCTGGTGCTCACGGCCGACGTCGCGGACTCTGCCGTGACCGTCGTCGTCGACCCCGATGCGGTGCCGAGCGCCGTCGAGCTCCACCAGAGCGTGCCGTGGGACGCGATCGCGTGCGGGCACGTCGATGAGCCCGCGGCCGCGCCCGACGTCGTCGCAGCCCTCACCGGCGACGAGGCCGCCGTCGAGAGGCTCGACGAGCAGGACCTGCTCTGGTACGACGCGAGCGAGCTGGACGCGATCCCGCGGTGACCTGAATCCCGCGGTGACCTGGATCTCGCGGTGACCTGAGGGGATCAGTCGTCGAGCAGCGGGTCCAGGATCTGCAGTGCGGCGTCGTGCAAGAGCGCGTTGCTCACGAGCGCCGAGCCGCCGAACGGACCGGGCACCCCCTTGATCGAGGTGAACCGCCCGCCGGCCTCGGTCACGATCGGCACGAGCGCTGCCATGTCGTGCAGCTCGAGCTCCGGCTCGCAGGCGAGGTCGACGGCGCCCTCGGCCACCAGCATGTACGACCAGAAGTCGCCGTAGGCCCGCGTGCGCCAGACCTTGCGGGTCAGGTCGAGGAAGCTGTCGAGCCGACCGCGGTCCTCCCAGCCGGTCAGGCTGGAGTAGGACAGGGACGCGTCGCTGAGGTCGCCGACCCCGGAGACGTGGAGCCGGGTGGCCGCCGCCAGCGAGCGACCGGTCCAAGCCCCCGAGCCGGTCGCCGCCCACCACCGGCGGCCGAGCGCCGGCGCGCTTACCACGCCGAGGACCGGCTGCCCGGCGTCGACGAGCGCGATCAGGGTCGCCCAGACGGGTACGCCCCGGATGAAGTTCTTGGTGCCGTCGATCGGGTCGATCACCCACTGCCGCGGACCGCGGCCGGTGTCGGCGAACTCCTCGCCGTGGACCGCGTCCCGGGGCCGGGCGCGGGCGAGCTGCGCGCGGATGACCTCCTCGGCGGTGCGGTCGGCGTCGGACACCGGCGTGAGGTCGGGCTTGGTCTCGACCCGCAGGTCCAGCGCCTTGAACCGGGCCATCGTCACGGAGTCGACCTGGTCGGCGATCACGTGGGCGAGACGCAGGTCGTCGTCGTATCCCGAGCGGATGGTCATGGGGACACGGTAGCCGCGCAGCGCAGCGGGTCGGCGCAGATCAGGATGCTCGATGCGACAGACCCACAAGTTCAGCGGGAGTCGCGCTCCGGGGTGTTCTCCGCGCCGATGGTGCCGGCCCGGCTCACGAGCAGCCGGCGGAACGACTCCAGGCGCGCCGCGCGCGCCGCGCTCGTCTCGGGATCCGGGGAGGCGGCGACCCACTCGTCGAGCAGACAGTCCGGGGCGTCGTCGGCGTGCGTGCAGCCGCGCGGGCACTCCTGCGCGACGCCGGCGAGGTCGCCGAACGGTGCGAGCAGGTTCTCCAGCTTGACGTGCGCGAGCCCGAACGAGCGCACCCCGGGCGTGTCGATGACCCACCCGGCGCCGTCCGCACGATCCTCACCGTCGGCGGGACCCTCGGGCGCCGGCATGCGCAGCGCGATCGCCGAGCTCGAGGTGTGGCGACCCCGGCCGGTGACGTCGTTGACGACTCCCACCGCGCGGAACGCATCGGGCACGAGCGCGTTGACCAGCGTGGACTTGCCGACCCCCGAGTGGCCCACGAGCACCGAGGTGCGTCCGGCCAGCGCACGACGCACGTCGTCGAGCGCCTCGAGCTCACCGCCCGGGCCGCGCCGCGTGACGACCACCGCGACGCCGATCGGGGCGTACATCGCGACCAGCTCCGTCGGGTCGGCCAGGTCGGCCTTGGTCAGGCACAGCAGCACATCCATCCCCGCGTCGTAGCCGGCCACGACGCACCGGTCGATCATGCGGGTGCGCGGCTCGGGGTCGGCCAGCGCCGTGACGATGACCAGCTGGTCGGCGTTGGCGACGATGATGCGCTCGATCGCGTCGGTGTCATCCGCGGAACGCCGCAGCACGGTGGTCCGCTCCTCGATCCGCACGATCCGGGACAGGCTCCCGTCGTCGCCGGAGGAGTCGCCGACGACGTCGACCCGGTCGCCTGGCACCACCCGGTCGCGGCCGAGCTCGCGCGCCTTCATCGCGATCGCCCGGTGCTCGTCGGGTCCGCCCTCGTCGATGAGCAGCGTGTACCGGCCGCGGTCGACGCCGGTCACCATGGCGGTGATCGCGTCGGCGTGCTCGGGTCGCTGCTTGGTGCGCGGTCGGGTGCCGCGGCGGTTCGGTCGGATGCGGATGTCCGACTCGTCCAGCCGCTGCTTGCCGGGGCTCACCGGGCGAGCATCCGTCGCCACAGCCCGGGGAAGTCGGGCAGCGTCTTGGCCGTGGTGGCGACGTTCTCGACGAGCAGGCCGGGGATCCGCAGCCCGAGCAGGGCGCCGGCGGTGGCCATCCGGTGGTCGTGGTACGTGCGCATGGTGGCGGCGTGCAGCGGTCGCGGGGTGATGACGAGCCCGTCGGCTGTCTGCTCGACCTGCCCGCCGAGGCGGGTGATCTCGATCGCGAGCGCCGCCAGGCGGTCCGTCTCGTGGCCCCGCAGGTGGGCGATGCCGCGCAGGCGGGTGGGGGAGTCCCCGAGGGCCGCGAGGGCGGCGAGGGTCGGGGCCAGCTCGCCGGCCGCGTGCAGGTCGAGATCGAGACCATGCACGACACCGGTCCCGGTGACCGTGAGCACGTCGCCGTCGAGCCGCGTGGTGGCGCCCATCCGCTCGAGGATCTGCGGCAGGAGCGCACCCGGCTGGGTGGTGGTGGCGGGCCAGCCCGGGACGCGGACGGTCCCACCGGCGATGAGCGCGGCGGCGAGGAACGGGCCCGCGTTGGACAGGTCGGGCTCGACCCGCACGTCGCGCGCGGCGATCGGCCCGGGGGCCACCCGCCAGATGGCGGGGCGGGAGTCGTCGACCGTGACGCCGGCGTCACGCAGCAGCTGCACCGTCATGTCGATGTGCGGCAGGCTCGGCAGGGTGGCCCCGATGTGGCGCACCGTGAGCCCCTGCTCGAACCGGGCGGCGGCCAGCAGGAGACCGGACACGAACTGGCTCGAGGCCGAGGCGTCGACGTCGACGGCCCCGCCACGCACGGACCCGCGCCCGGTGACCGTGAAGGGCAGGTGCCCGACCGCGCCGGACTCGGTGATCGAGACCCCGAGCGCGCGCAGGGCGGTGAGTACCGGGCCCATGGGTCGGACCCGCGCACCCTCGTCGCCGTCGAACCGGATCGGGCCGTCCGCGAGGGCAGCGACCGCCGGCAGGAAGCGCATCACGGTGCCGGCCAAGCCGCAGTCGATCGTGGCGGGACCCCGCAACGGTGCGGGGGTGATCAGCCAGTCGGGGTCGGCTCCGGCCGCCGTGGCGTCCGTCCGGGCGTCATCCGTGAGCCGTGTGCCCAGGGTTGCCAGGGCCGCCGCCATCAGCTCGGTGTCGCGCGACCGCAGCGCGCCACGCAGCCGTCCGGGACCGGAGGCGAGGGCCGCGAGCACCAGGTAGCGGTTGGTCAGGGACTTGGAACCGGGGACCTCGACCGTCGCGTCGAGCGGTCCGGTCGCCGTCGGGGCAAGCCAGTCGGCGTCGGCCTCGCGGGTTGCCGTGGTGGCTGGCGTCGTCATGCCGCCCAGGTTACCGGGGTGTGGTGAGGGCCTTGGCGTGCGAGGCCGCTTCCGACGCCACCGCGCTGGCCCGCGCCGCGGCCTGCTCGCGCGCGTTGCTGACCCGCCAGGAGACCCCGGGCCGGCCCTCGTAGTCCGCCCCGGCGAGCAGCGCGGCGCCGGTGAAGGCGATGCTCCGGATGAACCGCTCGCGGCGCTCGCGCTTGACCTCGGGCGGGACCTTGCCGGCCTTGCGGACCGGCAGGCTCGCCGCGGCGATCGGCAGGGTGAGCCCGGCCAGCACGAAGGCCGCCGTCCGCGGCGCCCGGCCGAGTGCCAGGCCGAGGCCCGCGAGAGCGGTGAGCGCGCCGTGGGCGACCACGATGCTCCGCAGCTGGGAGTCGGTCAGGCGCTTGACGCTGCCGAGCTCGGTCGCGAGGGAGTCGACAGCGGGTCGCGCGAACGCGACGTGGACCGCCGGTCCCCGAACGGCGTCGACCCCCTGGGACACGAACCAGGTGGCAAGGAGCGGGCGGGCGAGCCGGCGGAGCAGCATCACAGGTGTTTCCCTCGGTCGGGTAGCGGGTGCTCGGAGTGGGGTGTTACAGCGCGCCGCCGGCGGCGGACGGGGCGTCGAGCGACTCCCCGCCGTCACCGACCTGCTCGCGGGCGATGTAGTTCTCGAGGTCGAACAGGTTGGTGCCGGCCCGCTGCGTGACCGTCAGGAGCGTGGACGCGGAGGCGACCTCCTCGACCTGCTCCTTGAGGAACCACAGCATGAACTGCTCGCCGAGCGGGTCGCCCTCGGTGCGCGCGGCCTGGAAGATCGCCTCGATCTGCGCGGTCACCTGCTTCTCCTGGGCGAGCGCGAGCGCGATCGGCTCGACGACGTCGGCGAAGTCGTTGCGCACCGCGTCGATCCCGGGGATGGAGATGGGCAGGTCCCGGTCGAGCATGTACTGCACGATCATCATCGCGTGGTTGCGCTCTTCGACGGCCTGGCGGTAGTAGTGCCGCGCGAGCTGGGGCAGGTCGGAGCGGTCGAACCAGACAGCGATCGCGATGTACTGCTGGTGGGCACCGAGCTCGTGCCCGACCTGTTCGCGCAGGAGCTGGAGGAATCGGGAGTCAGTCATACCGGCACGCTAGTCCCTCCGGTGTGCGAGAGCACGCGAGGAGCGGCGCGTCGGACCGTGGCGGGAATGGTCACCAGGGGTGCGAGGTTGAGACCGACATGAGCTGCGTCCTGGCGTCCCGCCCCACTACCGTCCCGACTCCTCTCGGCCAGACGCCGTGGGGCAAGCCTGGGGGAACCACCGGGATAGGCTCTTGGGCGATGACCGAGGACACGCACCGGGCCCCTGAGGCCGAGGACTCCGCCGCCCGCGTCGCACGCTTCGAGGCGGAGGCGCTGGTCTACCTGGACCAGCTCTACGCCGCTGCGCTGCGCATGACCCGGAACCCCGCCGACGCCGAGGATCTCGTCCAGGAGACCTTCACCAAGGCGTTCGCCGCGTTCCACCAGTACCGGCCGGGCACCAACCTCAAGGCGTGGCTGTACCGGATCCTCACCAACACGTTCATCAACACCTACCGCAAGAAGCAGCGCGAGCCGCTGCGCTCGGCGGCGGAGGAGATCGAGGACTGGCAGATCGCGCGCGCCGCGTCCCACACGTCGTCGGGCCTGCGCTCGGCCGAGGCGGAGGCGCTCGACCATCTGCCGGACTCCGACGTCAAGGACGCCCTGCAGCAGATCCCGGCGGACTTCCGGATCGCCGTCTACCTCGCCGACGTCGAGGGGTTCGCCTACAAGGAGATCGCCGAGATCATGGGCACGCCGATCGGCACCGTGATGTCTCGGTTGCACCGAGGCCGCCATCAGCTTCGTGACCTGCTCAGCGACTACGCACGCGGGCGCGGCCTCGTCGGAGCCGGCGAGAAGGAGGTCGGGTCATGAGCGCAGAAGAGTCGTCCCTGCACCCCGGCTCCGGCCAGCCCCTCGACGTGGTCGAGTGCCGCGAGGCGCTCGAGCGGCTGTCTGAGTTCCTGGACTCCGAGGTCACGGACACCGACGGCGACCGGATCCGCGAGCACCTCGCGGACTGCGAGCCCTGCCTGTCCGAGTACGACATCGAGGACCACATCAAGAAGCTCGTGAAGCGCTCGTGCAGCGAGTCCGCGCCGCGCGAGCTGCACGCGCGCATCCGCACCCAGCTGACGGTGCTGCGCGGCGATCTGCCGGGCTGACCAGCGGCAGAACTTCGATGGACATGCGTCGAGCCCGGTGCGAATCGCACCGGGCTCGTGGCATGTCGCACGGATCAGGCGTTGGGCCGGTTTCCGTGGTTCGCGCTGCTCTTCTTACGGGACCTCTTCTTGCGGGAACTCTTGCTCATGGTGTCTCCTCTACCGCTCGCCGGGGCCCCGGCGGGGTCGGCGGTGATTCCGGGTCGCACCAGGGTCCCACATCCGCGGCCAGGTCCCGAAATGCCCGGCGGGTCGCGGCCGACATCCCGGCACCGCGCCGGCGATGGTTCGGCAACGCTGCGGGGTCGTGCGTTCAAGTCCGGGCCGTGGTGCGCCGATGACGTCAGGGTGAGTGAGAACCCGCTGCTGTCCGTCATCCCGTTCCTGCACGCGCTGTCCAGCACCGGCGGGTCCGACCTGCACGTGAAGGTCGGCTCGGCGCCGCGCCTGCGCATCGATGGTCGGCTGCGCAAGCTTCAGGTCCGCAACCTGCTGCCGGCCGACACGCGGCACATGGTCACCGAGGTGCTCCCGGCCGACCTCGTCGAGTCGTTCGCGGAGACGCACGAGGCCGACTTCGCGTTCTCGCTGGCCGGCGTCGGGCGCTTCCGGGTGAACGCCTTCCAGGCGCGCGGAACCTGCGGGATCGTCTTCCGGCGGGTCGCGTCCGGGACGTCGACCCTCGTGGAGCTCGGGATCCCGGAGATCGTGGGCGAGCTGGCGCTGGAGCCGACCGGGCTGGTGCTGATCACCGGGCCGACCGGTTCGGGCAAGTCGACCACGCTGGCGTCGATGGTCGACCTCATCAACACGACTCGTGAGGTCAACATCGTCACGATCGAGGACCCGATCGAGTTCCTGCACCAGGACAAGAAGGCGATGGTCTCGCAGCGCGAGATCGGGCAGGACACCGCCGACTTCATGACGGCGCTGCGGGCCGCGATGCGCCAGGACCCCGACGTCATCCTCGTCGGTGAGATGCGCGACACCGAGACGGTCCGGGCCGCGATCGCCGCTGCCGAGACCGGCCACCTCGTGATGTCCACCCTGCACACGAGCGACGCGTCCGAGTCGATCAACCGCATCGTCGACTTCTTCCCGCCCTACGAGCAGAAGCAGGTCCGGATCGCGCTCGCGCAGTCGCTGCGTGGCATCGTCTCGCAGCGGCTCGTGCGCAAGGCGGACGGCAACGGACGACAGGCGGTGGTCGAGGTCATGGTGAACACCGGACGGACGGCCGAGGCGATCCTGGAGCCGGGCGACGCCCCGCCGATGGTCGACCTCATTCGTGACGGCGGCTACTACAAGATGCAGACCTTCGACCAGCACCTTCTCGCGCTGATCCGGGACGGCGCGGTGACCTTCGACGACGCGTGCGCGGTCGCGTCCAACCCGCAGGACCTCACGGTCGAGCTGCGGGCGGTCGGCCTCATCGCGTAGTCGTTCCTGAGGTGTCGGCCTCGTCTCACAGCGATGGGGGTTGTCGCCGGGCCGTTCGAGATCTATCGTGTCGAGAAACGCGATATATCTCGAGATGGGATCCGACGACATGAGCATCGACACCTGGGTCGTGACCGGCCCCCAGATCATCGAGGTCGACCAGCTGGACGCCCTGCGCGTCGGGCTCGTGCGGGGCCGCGTCGACGTCGTGGCCCGGGACGAGCCGGGCGCACGGATCGAGGTGCACTCGGTCGACGGCCGACCGCTCGAGGTGAGCCTGACCGGCGGTGAGCTGCGGGTCGGGTACGCCTTCACGCTGCGGGGCTGGGACAGCTTCCTGGACGACTTCCGCAACCTGCGGGACAAGGACACCGCCGACGTCCACATCGCCGTGCCGCGGCAGGTGGCGGTCCGGCTGGGCACGGTGGATGCGGAGGGCCTCCTGGCCGGGGTCCTGGCCGGCGCGTCGGTGTCGACCGTGTCGGGGTCGATCGTCACCGACGGCACCCGCGGGTCGGTCGTGGCGAAGTCGGTGTCGGGCGAGATCGTCGTCCGGGACCACGACGGCGACCTGCGCCTCAACTCGGTCTCGGGTGAGCTGACCGCGTCCGGCGCGCTGGCGCGCGTGGTGGCCAGCACGGTCTCCGGACCGATCACGCTGGACGTGTCGTCGCACGCCGCCTCGATCGTCGCCACGAGCGTCGCGGGTGACGTGACGATCCGGCTGCCGGCGGGGCGCGGCGTCACCATCTCGGCGCGCAGCCTGACCGGCCGCGTCGTCGTCGACGGGCACGAGCACAAGGGCCCGACGCCGGGGCAGACCAAGGTCGAGCTCACCACGGCCGACGGCGCGTGCTCGATCACGGCGAACACGGTGTCGGGCCACCTGACCGTGCTGCGTGGGCCGGTCGCCTGATGGCCCCCGTCTTCGCCTACGGCCAGCTGCGGCTGTACCTGCTGGCGCTGCTCGAGTCCGGCCCCAAGCACGGCTACGAGCTCATCACCGCCCTGTCCGACCGCACGGGCGGCATGTACCGGCCGAGCCCCGGCACGGTGTACCCGCGACTGGCCCGGCTCGAGGAGGAGGGGCTGGTGGAACGCACCGAGGACGGCCGCAAGGGCACCTATGCCCTGACCGACGCCGGCCGCAGCGAGGTCGCAGCCCGCCGCGGGGAGCTCGCCGCGCTCGAGGAGGACCTCGCCGAGACCGTCCGAGGGCTCGCCGAGCAGGTGCGCGACGACGTCCGGGGCTCGATGTCCGGGCTGCGCGCGGACCTCGCCGCCGCCGCCCAGGAGGCTCGGGCCCGCGCGGTCCCGGTGACCGGGTCGGCGGGAGCGGCCGGGGATGCCCGGACGACGGCGCACGTGCGCCGGATCGACGCCGAGGCGATGGTGCTGCGTTTCCGTGACGAGGTGCGCGCCGACCTGCGGCAGGCCGACGCGCGGGGCCGGATCGATGAGCTCACCGTCGAGACGATCCGCGCCGTGCTCGACAGCGCGCTCACGGCCGTTCGCGCGACGCTGCGCTGACGCGTCAGGCGGGGCTCTCCGGCAGCCCGAGCCACAGGTGCCAGCCGGTGTGCAGCACGAGCCACGCCATCATCCCGTAGCCGGCCTGACCGGGCAGCACACCGTCGCCCGCCGCGAGGTCGCCGAGCCACTGCTCGTGGGTCGCGAGCGGGGTGTACATGTCGACGAACGGCACGCGACGACGAGCCGCCACATCCGCGTAGGCCCCGGAGAGCTCGGCGATCTGGGCGCCGTCGTCGGCATGTCCCGGCGGCGGGCCGACGACGAAGGTCGGCACGCGTTGCGCATCCGCGACGTCGAGGATGTTCGCGAGGTTGAGGCGGCTGCGAGCGAGGGAGAGGCCGGCGGCGATATCGGCGCGGCCGAGAGCCACGATCAGCCGGTTGTCGGCCTCGGGGGAGAACCGGCGTGCTGCCTCGTCCTCCCAGCGGCCGGCGAGCGCCGTCGTGGTCTCCCCGGGGACCGCGAGCGTGAGGAACATGGCCGTCGGTTGCGCGTGCGTGCGTGCCGCGACCCGACCGACCCAGCCGATCCCCTTCGGATCACCGGCTCCCGCGGCCAGCTCGTCACCGATCACCGCAAGCCGTAGCGACAGCTCGCCCACGCCTCTCACCCCAGTCCGTCGTATGCCAACGGCACCCGGTGGGCGCCCGCACCAGTCTCCCGCGCGCGCGGCGTGTCATTGCGCCGACGCGCGGGCACGCGGGTGGGCGGCGGGATCAGGACAGGTGGGTGGCGGGTCAGGACAGGTGGGTGGCGGGGTCAGGACAGGTCGGCGGCGGGTCGGAACGGGTGGGCGGTGCGGTCAGAAGCCGGTGCGACGGTACGAGTCCGGCCCGCCGACGAACCAGGCCTCGTGGGACTGCGGCGGCTGGTTCGAGCCGTATCCGTCGGTGCGCACCGTGTCGATCAAGCGGGCGACCACGATGGCGAGAAGGGCGATACCGATGAGGATCCAGAGAAGTGTCATGGCAGAAAGTCTGTGATACTCGATAACCGGCCACTAGTGGCTGAACTGCCTCTATTCGGCTCTTTTCTGCCATACTGACCAGATGCTGACAAAGGTGGCCGCGATCATCCTGCCGGGCGTCGCCCCGTTCGAGCTCGGGGTCGTGTGCGAGGTGTTCGGGATCGACCGCCGAGACACGGGGGGACCAGACTTCGACTTCGCCGTCTGCGCGCAGAACCCGGGCCCGATCCCGACCGCGGTCGGGATCGACATCGTCGTCCAGCACGGGCTGGAGGCTGCCGCGACGGCCGACCTCGTCGTCGTCGTGCCGGCGGAGGGTGCTCAAGAAGGTGTTCCCGAGCCGGTCCTCGACGTCCTGCGTGCGGCCGAGGCCCGCGGGGCGTGGGTCCTGAGCCTGTGCAGCGCGGCGTTCGTGCTCGGGCACGCCGGACTGCTCGACGGCCGGCGCTGCACCACCCACTGGCTGCACGCCGACCGGCTCGCGGCCGTGTTCCCGACGGCGGTCGTCGACCCGGCGGTGCTGTACGTGGAGGACCGCCACGTGGTGACCGGCGCCGGGACGGCCGCGAGCATCGACGCATGCCTGCACCTCGTGCGGCGCGAGCTCGGGGCGGCGGCGGCCGCCGCGATCGCCCGCCGGATGGTCGTCCCGCCGCACCGCGACGGTGGTCAGTCGCAGTTCATCGACACGCCCCTGCCGCACGAGGGCGACACGCTCGCCCCGCTCCTGGTGTGGATGGTGGCGCACCTCGAAGCGGAGCTGAGCGTCCCGGACCTCGCGGTGCGGGCGATGATGTCCGAGCGCACGTTCGCCCGCCGCTTCCGCGCCGAGACCGGGACGACGCCGGCCGTCTGGGTCACGCGCCAGCGCCTGCTGCGCGCGCAGGAGCTGCTCGAACGCACCGACGTCGGGGTCGAGGAGGTCGCGAGCCGCAGCGGCTTTGCCACCTCCGCCGTCCTGCGTCACCACTTCGCCCGCACGCTCGGCACGAGCCCGCTCGCCTATCGGCGCGCGTTCGCGTCCCCGCCGGCGACGGTGCCCGCGGCCGATCCGGCCTGACCGGCCCGATCAGCCCGGCCTGACCCGACCGGCCCGGCTCGGCCCGATCAGCCCGGCCCGGCCTGACCCGACCGGCCCGACCGTCCGACCTCAGCGGGCGAAGGAGGCCCGGATCAGCTCGGCCTGCTCGGCCTGGTGCTTCTTCGCGGATCCCGTGGCGGGCGAGGCCGACGACGACCGTGCCACGACGCCCAGCGGGCGGTCGAGCAACGGCTGCGCGGTCATCGTCATGTGCGTCCAGGCGCCCTGGTTGCTCGGCTCCTCCTGGACCCAGATCAGCTCGGCCTGAGGGAACGGGGCGACCGCCTCCCGCAGGGCCTCGCCGGACAGCGGGTAGAGCTGTTCGAGCCGGACGATCGCCGTGCTCGTGTCGCCCGACTCGGTGCGGTGGGCGAGCAGGTCCCAGTACACCTTGCCCGAGCACAGCAGCACGCGATCGACGACGCGGTCCTGAGCCCCGGCGGCGATGTCGTCGCCGATCACCTCGCGGAACGTCCCGGAGGTGAAGTCCTCGACCGCCGACGACGCCGCCTTCAGGCGCAGCATCGACTTCGGGGTGAGCACGACGAGCGGGCGGCGCGGCCGGGCGTAGGCCTGGCGGCGCAGCAGGTGGAAGTACGACGCGGGCGTCGTCGGCGCCGCGACGGTCATGTTGTTCTCGGCGCACATCTGCAAGAACCGCTCCGGGCGCGCGGACGAGTGGTCCGGGCCCTGGCCCTCGAAACCGTGCGGGAGGAGCAGCACGACCGAGCTGCGCTGGGCCCACTTCTGCTCGGCCGACGAGATGAACTCGTCGATGATCGTCTGGGCGCCGCCGACGAAGTCGCCGAACTGCGCCTCCCACAGCACCAGGGCGTCGGGCCGCTCGACCGAGTAGCCGTACTCGAAGCCGAGTGCGGCGTACTCGCTCAGGGAGGAGTCGTACACCCAGAACTTGGCCTGGTCGCCCGCCAGGTACAGCAGGGGGGTCCACTCGGCGCCCGTGCGGCGGTCGTGCATGACGGCGTGCCGCTGCACGAAGGTGCCGCGACGCGAGTCCTGACCCGCCAGGCGGACCGGGGTCCCCTCGATCAGCAACGAGCCGAAGGCGAGGATCTCGCCGTAGCCCCAGTCGACGTTTCCCTCGCGGGACATGAGCTCACGCTTGGCCAGCAGCTGCGCGAGCTTGGGGTGCACCGTGAAGCCCTCGGGCGGGGTCGTGTGCGCGCTGCCGATCCGTTCGAGGACCGACGCGTCCACCGCGGTCCGCCAGCCGATCATCGCGCCGGCGTCCTCGAGCTGGGCCTCCGGGCGTTCGAGCCCCGCGACGGGTTCGGTCGACGCCGGCGCGGTGTAGCCGCCCTCGCGGGTCTCGGTGAAGACCCGCTCGAGCTGGGCCTGGTAGTCCTTGAGGACGTGCTCGGCCTCGGCCAGCGTGATGTCGCCCCGGGCGACGAGCGCCTCGGTGTAGAGCTTGCGCACCGAGCGCTTCGCCTCGATGAGGTTGTACATCAGCGGCTGTGTCATCGACGGGTCGTCGCCCTCGTTGTGGCCGCGCCGGCGGTAGCAGATCATGTCGATGATCGCGTCGCGGTCGAACTGCTCGCGGAACGCGAACGCGAGCTCGGCCACCTGGACGCACGCCTCGGGGTCGTCCCCGTTGACGTGGAAGATCGGCACCTGCAGGCCCTTGGCGACGTCGGTCGCGTACAGCGTCGACCGCGACGAGCTCGACCCGGTCGTGAAGCCGACCTGGTTGTTGATGATGACGTGGATCGTGCCGCCCGTGCGGTAGCCGCGCAGCTGGGAGAGGTTGAGCGTCTCGACGACCACCCCCTGGCCGGCGAACGCGGCGTCGCCGTGCAGCAGGACCGGCAGGACGGAGAACCCGTCCCCGCCGAGGTCGATGCGGTCCTGCTTGGCGCGCACGATCCCTTCGAGCACCGGGTCGACGGCCTCGAGGTGGGAGGGGTTGGCCGCGAGGTAGACCTGCGTGGTCGCGCCGGACTCCGCGGTGAACTTGCCCTCGGTGCCGAGGTGGTACTTGACGTCGCCGGAGCCCTGGACCGACTTCGGGTCCTGGTTGCCCTCGAACTCGCTGAAGATCTGGCCGTAGCTCTTGCCCGCGATGTTCGCGAGCACGTTCAGCCGCCCGCGGTGGGCCATGCCGATGCCGACCTCGTCGAGGCCGTTGTCCGCGGCCTTGGACAGGATCGCGTCGAGCAGCGGGATGACCGCCTCGCCGCCCTCGAGCGAGAATCGCTTCTGGCCGACGTACTTGGTCTGCAGGAAGCTCTCGAACGCCTCGGCGGCGTTGAGGCGGCGCAGGATCCGCAGCTGGTCCTCGCGCGGCGTGCGTGCGTGGCCGGACTCGAGGCGCTCCTGCAGCCAGCGCCGCTGGCGCGGGTTGGCCAGGTGCATGTACTCCACGCCGATCGAGCGGCAGTAGGAGTCGCGCAGCAGGCCGAGCACCTCGCGCAGGCTCGCCCGGGCCTTGCCGCCGAACCCGCCGGTGGGGAACTGGCGGTCCAGGTCCCACAGCGTCAGGCCGTGGTTCTGCATGTCCAGGTCGGGGTGCTTGCGCTGGTGGTACGCGAGCGGGTCGGTGTCGGCCATGAGGTGGCCGCGCGACCGGTAGGAGTGGATCAGCTCGGCGATCCGCGCGGGCTTGCCGAGGTCCGCGTCGGAGTCCGACGACGGGTCCCGGACCCAGCGCACGGGCTCGTACGGCACCCGCAGCGAGGCGAACAGCCGGTCGTAGAAGCCGTCCTGACCGAGCAGCTTGATGCCGACGATCCGCAGGAAGTCGCCGGACTGCGCCCCCTGGATGATCCGGTGGTCGTAGGTCGAGGTGATCGTGAGCACCTTCGACACGCCCATGCGGTTGAGCTGCTCCTCGGAGGTCCCCGCGAACTCGGCGGGGTAGTCCATCGCGCCGACGCCGATGATCGCGCCCTGGCCCGCCATCAGGCGCGGGACCGAGTGCACGGTGCCGATCGTGCCGGGGTTCGTCAGCGTCAGCGTGGTGCCGGCGAAGTCGGTGACCGTGAGCTTGTTCCCGCGGGCGCGACGCACGACGTCCTCGTACGCGGCCCAGAACTGGGCGAAGTCCATCTCGTCGGTGTGCTTGATGCTGGGCACCAGCAGCTGGCGCGTGCCGTCCGGCTTGGCCAGGTCGATCGCGAGCCCGAGGTTGACGTGCGCCGGGCTGACGATGGACGGCTTGTCGTCCACGAGCGCGTAGCCCGAGTTCATCGCCGGCATCTCGGCCAGCGCCTCGATCAGGGCGAACCCGATGATGTGCGTGAAGGAGACCTTGCCGCCGCGCGTGCGGACCAGGTGGTTGTTGATGACGATGCGGTTGTCGACGAGGAGCTTCGCCGGGATGGCGCGGACCGAGGTGGCCGTCGGGACGGCCAGGCTCGCCTCCATGTTCGTCACGACGCGGGCGGCGGGGCCACGCAGCCGGGTGACCGCGTCGGCGGCCTCGGGGGTGGTCTCGTCCTTCGGCAGCGTGGTGGCGAGGACCTCGGCGTACGGGGCGGTCGCGGGCCGTGCGGTCGCGACCGGCGGGGTGAGCAGATCGGCGTCGTCTTCGACGGGCTCGACGGGCTCGACAGCAGCAGCCGCCGCGGCCGGCGCCGCAGGCGCGACAGCCGCCGCGGGCACCGGCGTCCGCGGCGGTGCCACCTGCGCGGGGGCGACCGCCTCGACCGAAGCCGTGCTGGCGGTGTCGGCGGGAGTCACCGCCGCGGCGGCGAACTCCGGCGGCTGGCCGTTCTCGCTCTCGACAAGGTCGGACGTGTCCGCGGCCTTGTAGTCCTGGAAGAACTCCCACCACGCCGGGTCGACTGAGTTCTTGTCCTTGATGTACTGCTCGTACAGCTCATCGACGAGCCATTCGTTGGCACCGAACTCGGCGCGGATCGAGTCCGCCTCGGATTTCTGGGACACGTAACGTTCGCCCGCTTCCGTCGCGGCACACCCACCGCTTCGTTGGATCAAATGTTGGCTTCGACCCTATGTCACCTTCTCGGCAGGGGACGAGTCCGTCCGGGTCGCCGACGGCGACCGTGATGCGATCGTGCTGCGAGTGCTGACCTTGGCAAATGTCCGGTCATCGGTGACCCGATTTCGGCTCAAGAGCGGGTGGTCCGCAACCCGGGTCAGGTGATGTCGCGGCGCAGCGTGGTGACGCGACCGACGACCGCGAACAGCACCGCGTACCCGAGCAGGACGGCGAATCCCTGCCAGGAGGTCAGCAGCCCGGCGGCCATGCCGGAGTCCGCGTAGAACGAGCTCCCGGTG
Source organism: Pengzhenrongella frigida (assembly GCF_004168625.1). Taxonomy (GTDB): domain Bacteria; phylum Actinomycetota; class Actinomycetes; order Actinomycetales; family Cellulomonadaceae; genus Pengzhenrongella; species Pengzhenrongella frigida. Next base: position 8,675 of record NZ_SDWW01000040.1, on the reverse strand, counting down.
ATCGCCTCGCCGGCCGCGCCGGGCAGGTATTTCGACATCCCCTCCGACCAGTCGAACTGACCGCCGGCGATGCGCAGGATCGGCTCGACGAACTGGGTGAACGCGAGCACGACGACGATCACGGCGACCTGGTTGGTCAGCAGCGTCCCGAACCCGACCCCGACCACGGTCCACACGGTCAGGGCGACGACCGACAGCCAGGCGCTTCGCACCACGATCGGGTCGGACAGGTACGTCGGTTCACCCATCAGCGCGAGCACCCCGGCACCGGCCCCGACCGTCGAGACGGTCCCGACGATCCCGAAGAGCAGGCCGACCACGACGGACGACAGCATCTTCGCCGCGAGGAACACCGTGCGGCGCGGCTCGGCGAGCAGGGTGGGCGTGATGGTCTGGTGGCGGAACTCGCTGGTCATGGCCAGGGCGCCCACGATCACAGGGAACACGTAGCCGAGCGACGTCGCGAGCGTGTAGATGGTCCGGGCCACGGACTCGGGCGTCATCGGGGCTGCCTCGACCCCGGGCGCGCCCCCGGTCATCGAACCCGGGTCCTGCGTCAGGGCGAACGCCATGATCCCCGCCAGGAACGCCATGTAGGCGGCCATGGAGGCCAGCAGGATCCACCACAGGCGGGTCGTGACGAGCTTGCGGTACTCGGTGCGCAGTGCGGCGGTCATCGGACCACTCCCTCGAGGCGCGGTTCGGCAACGCCGGGGATGGCGCCCTCGCCCACCAGCCGGAGGAAGGTGTCCTCGAGCCCGACGTCGCGCGGCGTCAGCTCGTGCAGCTCGAGCCCGGCGGCGAAGGCGCGCGCGCCGATCTCGGCCGCGGTGACGCGGTGCAGCACGGCCACGCCCGGCCGGGTGGAGGCGGCCGGCTCGAGCCGGTCGGCCCAACCGGCCAGCTCGATGAGCCGCGTCAGACCGGCGGCGTCGGGCGACGCGATCCGCACGCTGGGCTCGGCCAGCGCCGCGAGCGCGGCGAGCGACGAGGAGTGCACGAGGGCGCCCCGGGCGATGATGACGACGTCGTCCACGGTCTGCTCGACCTCCGAGAGCACGTGGCTGGAGACGAGCACCGTGCGCCCCTCGGCGGCCAGGTGCCGCAGCAGCCCGCGCAGCCACGCGATGCCCTCGGGGTCCAGACCGTTGGCGGGCTCGTCGAGCAGGAGCACCTGCGGGTCGCCGAGCAGCGTCGTGGCGAGCGCGAGGCGTTGGCGCATGCCGAGCGAGAAGCCACCGGCCCGGCGGTTCGCGACCGGGCCCAGCCCCACGAAGTCGAGCACCTCACGGCACCGCGCGTCGCTGACCCCGGCCTGCGGGGCGTAGACCCGCAGGTGGTCCAGCGCGGTACGCCCGGGATGAAAGCTCGCCGCCTCCAGTGCCGCCCCGACCGTGCGCATCGGCTGGGTGAAGTGCGCGTACGTCGACCCGCCGATCGTCGCCGTGCCGGCCGTCGCGCGCACCAGGCCGAGCAGGATGCGCAGCGTCGTCGTCTTGCCCGCGCCGTTGGGGCCGAGGAACCCTGTGACCCGGCCCGGCCGCACGGTGAACGACAGGTCGTCCACGGCGAGCACGGGGCCGAACCGCTTGGTCAGGTGGTCGATCACGATCACGCCGTCGGCGGTGACGGTGGCTGGTGGGGTGAGCGCGGTCACGCGTCGCCTGTCTCTCGGTAGGGGGTCACCCCGGTGGGTGGTCCCGAGGGCGGGTGGTGCATCGGCAAGGTCAGACGCATTGTGCACCCGGTCGGGGTGTCCGCGACCTCGATCGTCCCGCCGTGCAGCCCGACGGCCCAGCGCACGATCGCGAGCCCGATGCCGGTGCCTCCGGTCGGGACCTGCCCCGTCTGGGCCTGGGAGTTGCCGCGGGCGAACCGTTCGAAGGCCACCTGGCGCTGGGCCGGGGCGATCCCGGGCCCCAGGTCGATGACCTCGATGACGACGATCTCCCCGTGCTGGGTCGCGACGAGGATGATCTCCTCGTCGGCGGGGGAGTGCCGCACGGCGTTGTGCAGCAGGTTGGCGATGACCTGGTGCAGCCGTTCGGCGTCGGCCCGGATGACGAGGTCGGGCGGGGTGACCTTGACCCGGAAGACGAGCATCTTGGCGGTGCCGACGAGCGAGGCGCGGTCGGCGGCCTCCCGCAGGAAGTCCCGCAGCGGGACGTCGGACAGGTCGAGCCCCACCGCGCCGGCCTCGACGCGGGACAGATCGAGCAGGTAGGTCACGAGCCGGCCCAGGCGTTCGGTCTGGGCGAGCGCCACCTTCATCGAGGCCGGGTCGGCCTCGGTGACGCCGTCGACGATGTTCTCGAGCTGGGCCTGGAGCGCGGTCACCGGGGTGCGCAGCTCGTGCGACACGTTCGCGACCATCTCCCGGCGCAGCATGTCGGTGGTGCCGAGGTCTTCGGCCATGGTGTTGAATGTCGCGGCGAGCAGGCCGACCTCGTCGCGGCCCGTGGCGTGCACGCGCTGGGAGTAGTCACCGCCCGCCATCGCCTGCGCGGCCGCCGTCATCTCCCGCAGTGGCGCGGTCATGCGGCGCGCGAGCACCTGCGAGAGCGCGAGCGACAGGACCACCGCCACCGGCACCGAGACCGCCGGACCGAAGCCGTTGTTCAGGCCGAGCCACGTCAGCAGCGATCCGAACGTCGCGGTCACCGCGACGAGGAACCCGATCTTGGCCTGGATCGACCGCACCCGGTCGAGCGGGTGCACGTGGGGGAGGCGGTCCCGGACCGAGCTGCGGCCGTGACGGGGCGAGGTCGTCAATCCTCACCAGCAGGGACCGGGGGCTCGAACGCGTAGCCGACGCCGTGCACCGTGCGGATCAGATCGGCGCCCAGCTTGCGGCGCAGCGCCTTGACGTGCGAGTCGACCGTGCGGGTGCCGCTCGCGTCGACCCAGTCCCAGACCTCGGCCAGCAGGCGCTCGCGGGTGAGCACCGTGCGCGGGCTGCTCGCGAGCGTCACGAGCAGGTCGAACTCGGTCGGCGTCAGGTGGACCTCGTCGGCGCGCCACACCCGGCGCTGGGCGCGGTCGATCACCACGTCCCCGATCGTGATCGGTTCGCTGACCGGGTGGCCGGTCGCGCCTGCGTCGGCGGCGCGCAGCTCGCGCTCGGTCCGCCGCAGGAGGGCCTTCAAGCGCGCGACGAGCTCCCGCATCGAGAACGGCTTGGTCATGTAGTCGTCGGCGCCGACGCCCAGCCCGATCAGCATGTCCGTCTCGTCGTCGCGCGCGGTGAGCATCAGCACGGGCACGGCGCGGTCGGCCTGGATGCGCCGGCAGACCTCGAGCCCGTCGATCCCGGGCAGCATCACGTCGAGCACGACGAGACTGGGGTGCAGCCGGGCCGCCGCCTCGACCCCGGCGTACCCGTCGACGGCGATCTCGACCGTCCAGCCTTCGGACGCCAGTCGCTGGGCGACGGCCTGGGCGATGGCGGGCTCATCCTCGACGACAAGCACGACGACCCCCACCGGTCGCGTCCCAGACGGCACAGACATGCCCTAAGCCTGGCACAAGCCCCGCGCTCCGGGCTCCCGTATGATGACGAGCACAATGCCCAGCTCAAGTAGCGGCCGGCTGTGCCCCTCCGGGGGACACGTTGCCGGCCCCTCCACTGTCCTGATCTCCCCCCACCGTGACCGCACCGCGCACCGCGCGGAACGTCGTCGCGCCTGCGCTCGCCCGGGCGGTCCCGCGTGCTGACCGAATGGCTGCTCGTCGGGCTCGGCATCGTGCTCACCGTCGGCACGGCGTTGTTCGTCTCGAGCGAGTTCTCGCTGATCGCGCTCGACCCCGGGGTCGTCGAGAACACCCCCGGGCAGCGTGATCGCCGCGGGCAGTCCGTGCTCAAGGCGCTCGCGCACCTGTCGACCGAGCTGTCCGGTGCCCAGGTGGGGATCACGGTCACCACGATCCTGCTCGGGTACACGACGCAGCCGGCGGTGAACCGGCTGATCGGCTCACCGCTGCAGGACTCGCCGCTGGGCCGCACGGTCGGTGGGATCGTGGCCGCGGTGCTCGCGGTCGTGCTCGTCAACGGCTTCTCGATGCTGTTCGGCGAGCTCGTGCCGAAGAACTTCGCGATCAGCCACCCGCTGGGCACCGCGCGCACCGTCGCGCCCCTGCAGCGCGGCTTCACCACCGCGCTGCGCCCGCTCATCTCGCTGTTCAACAACACGGCCAACGCGGTGCTGCGCCGGTTCGGCGTCGAGCCCCGCGAGGGGTTGTCGGGCGGCCGCTCGCCGCAGGAGCTCGCCTCGCTCGTGCGTCGCTCGGCGGCGATCGGCACGCTCGACGAGGCCACCGCCATGCGGTTGACCAACACCATCAGCCTCGACGAGCTCACCGCGGTCGACGTGATGACGGACCGCATGCGCCTCGTCGTCGTGCGCCGGGACGAGACCGCGGCCGACGTCGTGGCACGCGCCCGGGAGTCGGGCCACTCCCGTTTCCCCGTGATCGACCGCTCGCCCGACGAGATCGTCGGCCTCGTGCACCTGCGCCGTGCGATCGCGGTGCCGTACGAGCGGCGCGGCGACGTGCCGGCGGCCGCGCTGATGGTCGACGCGCCGCGCGTGCCGGAGACGGTGGGCGTGGGACCGCTGCTCGTCGAGCTGCGCGAGTTCGGCATGCAGATGGCCGTGGTGGTCGACGAGTACGGCGGCACCTCCGGGGTCGTCACGTTCGAGGACGTCGTCGAGGAGCTCGTGGGTGAGGTGTCCGACGAGCACGACCCGCGGCGTGCGGGCACGTCCCGCCTGCCCGACGGCGGCTGGGTCGTCCCGGGCGACCTCCGTCCGGACGAGCTCACCGAGGTCACTGCGCTCGTCGTGCCCGACGACGGCCCGTACGAGACGCTCGGCGGGCTGGTGATGACGGTGCTCGGCCGGATCCCGGTGGTCGGGGACGAGATCGAGGTGCCGGGGGTGCGGCTGCGGATCGAGCAGATGGCCGGCCGCCGCGTCGAGCGGATCCGCGCGACCTCGACCGACCGCGCGACCTCGACCGACCGCCCGACCTCGACCGACCGCCCGACCGAGAACGACTCCGAGGCGACCTCATGAACAGTGGAACAGCGCTGCTGATCGCCTTCGTGCTCCTCGCGGCCAACGCGTTCTTCGTCGGCGCCGAGTTCGCGATCATCACCGCGCGGCGCAGCTCGATCGAGCCGCTCGCCGCGGCCGGCAACCTGCGGGCGCGCACCGTGCTGTACGCGATGGAGCACGTCTCCTTGATGCTCGCCTGCGCGCAGCTCGGGATCACGGTCTGCTCGACGAGCCTGGGCGTCGTCGCGGAGCCCGCCATCGCGCACCTGATCGAGGAGCCGCTCGTGGCCCTCGGGGTGAGCGCGGGCCTGGTCCACCCGATCTCGTTCGTCGTCGCGCTCGCCGTCGTCGTGTACCTGCACGTCGTGTTCGGCGAGATGGTGCCCAAGAACCTGTCGGTCGCCGGGCCGGAGCGTGCGGTCATGTGGTTCGGACCGCCGCTGGTGTGGATCGCGCGCGTGGTCGGGCCGCTGATCGGCGCGCTCAACTGGATCGCGAACCACGTGCTGCGCCTGTTCGGCGTCGAGCCCAAGGACGAGGTCGCCTCCGCGTTCACCGCGCAGGAGGTGCACTCGATCGTCGAGCGCTCGCAGGCCGAGGGGCTGCTCGACGACACCCAGGGGCTGCTCGCCGGGGCGATCGAGTTCTCCGACCGCACGGCCCGCGACGTCATGGTGCCCGTCGATCGGCTGATCACCGTCGCGGCGGGAGCCACCCCCGAGGAGGTCGAGCGGCTCGTGGCCCGGACCGGCTACAGCCGGTTCCCGGTGGCGGGGCTCACGGCGTCCGACCAGATCGCCGGGTACCTGCACCTCAAGGACGTGCTCTTCGCGAACGACGACGAGCGGTCCCAGCCGGTGCCCCCGTGGCGGATCCGCGGGTTGGCGTCGGTGACCCCCGAGGCCGAGGTCGAGGACGCGCTGGCCGCGATGCAGGCGTCCGGGTCGCACCTGGCCCGGGTCCAGGAGGACGGCCGTTGCGTCGGGGTGGTGTTTCTCGAGGACATTCTCGAGGAGCTCGTGGGCGAGGTACGCGATGCGATGCAGCGTGGGCAGTTCCACTGAGACGTATGTCACAGTGAGCGGCTCGCCCTGCGGGGGTGCGCCGACACGCCGTGCGACACGCGGGGAACGCTGGGTTTGCGTCGGCAGATTTCACCCGGTTCCGCGGAATGTCGGGGACAGGGATTTGGAAGCGATACCACGCCCCGTTATGGTTTCGTTACCGCCCCCAAGAAGGGTCCGGCTCCGCGCCGGTAACTGATGCAGCGGTCGTCGTCGTATTCGCTGATCGGTCAGCCGAGTCTCGGAGGTTCTGTGCGGCCTGAACGTGTGCTGTCGCCCGAGCCCGGCGTGCAGACCCGCCGTGAGCGACGCGACGCCGAGGAGGCCGGTCGTCGGCCCCGTGGGCGCACCTCCGGTTCCCGTTCAGACTCCCGATCCCGCTCGCGTGGCGCGCTGCCGCTCGCACTCCCGTCGCTCGCACTCCCGTCGGTCTCGCACCCGCGCCGCTGGCTCCCGCGCCTCGCGCTCCTGGGTGCGCTGATGGGCATCACCGTCGTCCTGCCGCTCACCGGCAACGTCTCACCCGGCAACGGCACGTTCGTCGCCGGCGCGAGCGCCGCCGCCGCCGAGGCGAACCTGCCCGCCACGATCGACGTGCTCGCCAACTCGACCGTCGACACCGTCCCGCCGCCCGCGATCGCCGCCAGCGCGGCCACGGCCACGCGGGCCGAGATCGCCGCCAGCCGGTCCGAGGTCCGCGACCCGCTCCCGGGGTGCGACGGCACGGTCCGGCCCGCCGGCGCGAACGGCCAGCTCAAGACCTCCGACCTGTGCACCCTCTGGGACGGCCAGCTGCAGCTGCGCGGCGACGCCGCCTCGTCCCTCGCCGAGCTCAACCTCGCCTTCAAGGCCCGGTTCTCGCGGGACCTGTGCGTGACCGATGCGTACCGCACGCTCGCGTCCCAGCGTGTGCTGAAGGCGACCAAGGGTGGCCTCGCCGCCGTCCCCGGCCGCAGCAACCACGGCTGGGGCCTGGCGATCGACCTCTGCTCGAACGAGACCAAGGGTGCAGGCTGGACCTGGCTCAAGGAGAACGGCGCCATCTACGGCTGGGAGAACCCGGCCTGGGCCCTGAGCGGCGGCAGCGGTCCGCACGAGCCGTGGCACTGGGAGTACACCCGCGGTGTCCAGGCCGACGGCGAGTACTACAACTCCTGACGCGAGGCTCGACGCGCGCCACGCCTGACGGCCGCGTTGTCCCGGACGGGCGCTCCGCGCCTGGCATTCGCATAGCCCGGACGGCGCTCCTCGCCTCCCGCACGTGCAACCCTGCCCTCGGTTTCCGGGTGGGCGCGTAGCCCCAAATCCCGATGCGCGGCAGATCTGCCGCGGGCGGCACCGGGCGGCGGGGCGACCTTCCGTCGCGCTCCTCGCCAACCGGTGCCCGCCCGCGCGGTGACCTCAGAGCAGCGTCGCGCCCCAGGTGACCGCGTGCTGCGCGCCGGGCGCGAGGTGGACCAGGCGGTCGCCGGTGCGGAACGCGTTCGCGATGCAGCTCATCGGTTCGGCGGCCAGGCCCGTGCGGCGCACGGCGAGGATCGAGAGCGCGTCACCCGTGCAGACCTGCCAGGTGTCCATGGAGTCGTCCATCCAGACCGCAGCGGTCCGGCCGTCCGGCGCGGCGAGCTGCATCCAGGACAGGCCCTCGGCGTCGCGGGTCGCATCGAGGTAGGCATCGTCGAGCACGACGCCGCGCAGCAGGCGGGGCGTGCGGAAGTCGGTGCGCTCGTCGACCGGCTCGGTGCCGGTGGGCAGCAGGCGCTCGTCGATCGTCACGTGCGTCGCGGCGTCGAGGCGCAGCGTGCAGTCGTCGAGCGAGGCGCCCGCGGGGGAGAGCCACGGGTGGAAGCCGACGCCGTAGGGCGCGGTGGTGTCGCCGTCGTTCGTCGCGACCGTCCGCACGCTCAGGCCGGCGTCGGACAAGGCGTAGGTGATCTCGATCCGCACGGGGAACGGGTAGCCGGGCGTGGGCACGAGGGCGACCGCGAGCGTGACGGCGTCGTCGTCGTGCGTGACGACGGTCCACCGCACCCAGCTGGCCAGGCCGTGCAGCGCGGTGCCGAGCTCGGGCTCGTTGATCGGGACCTGGTAGCCGACGCCCGCGTAGGTGTACTGGCCGTCCTCGAGGCGGTTGGGCCACGGCACCAGGACCGCGCCATGGCCGGCGGGGGGCATCTCGTGCTCGCCGAACGGGGTGACCACGTTGCGGCCGCCGACGGCGTATTCGCGCAGCGCCGCCCCCACCTCGGTGATCGTGGCGTGGTGGTCCCCGTGGGAGATCCGGTACTGGGCGCCCGACGGCGCGGTGGTAGTCACGAAGACACGGTAGGGGGTCGGGGACGGGTGGGAAACCGGGCCCGCGGCGCGACATCGCGCGCGCCGGGATCGGGCGGCCGGGCGGTGTCCGATCGGCGTGCAATGCACCGAGTTGGGTCAGGTGGGGTCGGCGACGAGGTGGGTGCGGGCGGTGTGGACGATGAGGGGGGTGCTGGTGGTGCGGGTCTGGGCGGTGCCGGTGATGGGGAGCCAGGTGGTGTGTCCGGCGACGAGGAAT
>NZ_SDWW01000003.1 GCF_004168625.1 Pengzhenrongella frigida | reverse complement strand
GGACTGACCCGCGACGACGAACTCGCCGACGCCTACCGCCAATGGCTTCAGGCCGCTTGACACCTATAGGAGCATCACGCGCGGTCGGGGCCCGGGCGCGCAGGGGGCACGGGCGCCGCGACTCTCCGTGCGCCGGCGCTCAGGGCGCGGCGTCGACCTCGGCGACCCGCTCCTGCTGGAGCCGTTCCCAGAGCTGGTCGACCTGGGCCTGCAGGTCCGCCACGGTCCGCGTCCCGTCGAGCACGACGTCGGCCGACGCGACCCGGGTCTCGTCGTCCACCTGCGCGGCGATCCGCGACCGCGCCTCCTGCTCGGTCAGCCCGCGTTCGGTCATGAGCCGACGGACCCGCAGCTCGGCCGGGGTGTGCACGACGACGAGCAGGTGGAAGGCCTGCGCCTGGCCGGTCTCGATCAGCAGCGGGATGTCGTGCACGACGACGGCGCCCGCGTCGGCCGCGCCGGCGGCGGCCTCACGCTCGGCGGCGAGCCGCCGCACGATCGGGTGCACGATCGCGTTGAGCCGGGCGAGGGCTGCCGGGTCCGCGAACACGACGTGCCCGAGCGCCTCCCGGTCGAGCGAGCCGTCCGAGGCGAGGATCTCCGGCCCGAACGCCTCCACGACCTGGTCGAGCCCCACCGACCCGGGGCGGACGGCCTCGCGCGCGAGCCGGTCGGCGTCGATGACGACCGCCCCGAGCTCCGCCAGTCGGCCCGCCACCACTGATTTGCCCGCTGCGATCCCGCCGGTCAATCCGATGCGCTGCATCGAGCCATCCTGTCAGTCGGGGTCCGTCGGGTCGATCGGGGCATGGTGGTCGAAGTCGCTGGCCCCGCGCCGCCAGTAGCCCGAGACCTCCACCTGACGCGGCGCCAGACGAAGCTCGCGCCGCAGGTACCGGCGCACGCCGACGAGCGACCCTGCCTCCCCCGCGGCCCACACGTAGGTGTGCGCGCCGATCGGACCGCAGGCCCGGACCGCCTGCTCGAGCACCGGCGAGGTGCCCAGCTCCCCGTGCCGCTGCAACCAGAGCACCTCGGCGCCGCGCCGGAGCGTCGGCAGATAGGCCTTGTCCTCTCCGGAGGAGATCTCGGCGAGCACGCGCACGGGGGTGCCGGCCGGCAACAGCTCCAGCCAGCGCGCCGCCGCCGGAAGCGCGGTCTCGTCGCAGGCGAGCAGGAAGGAGTCGAACCCCTCGGGCACGAGCTTGGAGGACTTCGGGCCGGCCACGACCAGAGGGTCTCCCACGACGGCGCGGGCCGCCCACGTCGCGGCCGGGCCGACGTCGTCGCCGTCGGGCAGGGCAGGCCCGTGCAGCACGAGGTCCAGGTCGAGCTCGGGGAACCCTCTCGCGCCGCTGGGGCGCGCGCCCCGCACCGTGAAGTCCCGCGGGTACGGCGTGCCGTGCTCAGGCGGCTGGAGCCCGTCGGCGGTGAGGGTCGGGGCGGCGAGCTCGCCGGTCGTGGGATCGGGGAAGAAGACCTTGACATGGTCGTTCGGGCCGCTGGCCTCGAGCCCGGCGAGCTCGGGGCCGGTGAGCGTGACGCGCAGCATGCCGGGGGTGACCCGCCGGAGCGCCGCGACCGTGACCCGCCGCACCGCCAGCGCGTGGGGCACGCGACGGCGTGCCGGTCCCGCGGGGCGGCCGGGCGGAGTGGGGGTGACCTGCACGAGCTGATTCACCACCCGACCCTAACCGGCCCTGCGCACGGGGAAAAAACAGCCGGGCCGGGCACCTTGCGGTGACCGGCCCGGCTGGGCAGTGCGGTGGATCAGTTACCGGTGAGCTTCTCGCGCAGTGCGGCGAGCGCCTCGTCGGAGGCCAGCGTGCCGGCAGCCTCGTCGGCCGGAGCGGCCGAGGAGTAGCTGGACGACGAGCTGGACGTCGAGGAGGAGCTGCTCGACGAGCTGCTGGACGTCGAGGAGGTGCCACCGTTCGCAGCCTCGAGGTCCGCCTTCGCGGCCGCGAGAACCTGCTTGCGGTGCGCTTCCCAGCGCTCGTGCGCCTTGGCGTACTCGCCCTCCCAGACCTCACGCTGAGCGTCGAAGCCCTCACGCCACTCGTTCGTCTCCGAGTCGAAGCCGTCCGGGTACTTGTAGTTCCCGGCCTCGTCGTACTCGGCCGTCATGCCGTACAGCGCAGGGTCGAAGTCCTCGCTGCTGGCGTCGAGGCCCTCGTTCGCCTGCTTCAGCGACAGCGAGATGCGGCGACGCTCGAGGTCGATGTCGATGACCTTGACGAACACGTCGTCGCCGACCTGGACGACCTGCTCCGGGATCTCGACGTGGCGCACGGCCAGCTCCGAGATGTGCACGAGGCCCTCGATGCCGTCCTCGACGCGAACGAACGCGCCGAACGGGACGAGCTTGGTGACCTTACCGGGGACGACCTGCCCGATCGCGTGGGTGCGGGCGAAGGCCTGCCACGGGTCCTCCTGCGTCGCCTTCAGCGACAGGGAGACACGCTCGCGGTCGAAGTCGACGTCGAGAACCTCGACGGTGACCTCCTGGCCGACCTCGACAACCTCGGACGGGTGGTCGATGTGCTTCCAGGACAGCTCGGAGACGTGCACGAGGCCGTCCACGCCGCCGAGGTCGACGAACGCACCGAAGTTGACGATCGAGGAGACGACACCGGGGCGGACCTGGCCCTTCTGCAGGGTCTGCAGGAAGGTCGAGCGCACCTCCGACTGGGTCTGCTCGAGCCAGGCACGGCGCGACAGGACCACGTTGTTGCGGTTCTTGTCGAGCTCGATGATCTTGGCCTCGATCTCCTTGCCGACGTACGGCTGGAGGTCGCGGACGCGACGCATCTCCACGAGGGAGGCGGGCAGGAAGCCACGCAGGCCGATGTCGAGGATGAGTCCACCCTTGACGACCTCGATGACGGTACCGGTGACGACGCCGTCTTCTTCCTTGATCTTCTCGATCGTGCCCCAGGCACGCTCGTACTGGGCGCGCTTCTTCGACAGGATCAGCCGGCCCTCTTTGTCCTCCTTCTGGAGGACCAGAGCCTCGACCACGTCACCGACCTTGACGACATCGCCGGGGTCCACGTCGTGCTTGATGGACAGCTCGCGGGAGGGGATGACGCCTTCGGTCTTGTACCCGATGTCGAGAAGGACCTCGTCGCGGTCGACCTTGACGATGGTGCCCTCGACGATGTCGCCATCGTTGAAGTACTTGATGGTGGCGTCAACGGCGGCGAGGAAGTCCTCAGCCGAGCCGATGTCGTTGATAGCGACCTGCGGGGTGGCGGATTTCGCCGAGGTGGAGATGGTCATTGAGTCGTTTGCTCCGATGCGGACAGGATCTAGTGCGGACAGGGACAGTGCTGATGTGTCGACGGTGCAGAACACTGAAGGACAGTGCAGAGCACCGAAGATGTGATCTTTGGTGAGCGGACGTCAGGAGACGTGCAGCACCGGCGTGAATCTTATCGGTGCCTTGTAGCACGGTCAAAGCGACCGTGCGCACGCCCTCGGTCCAGGAGTCGATCCAGGGGTCAGGCCAGGGTGCGCGCGACCTCGATGAGGTCGGCCGGGACGACCTTGATCTTGCCGGCGATCTCGGGCAGCGGGACGAGCACGATGTTCTCGCCGTGCAGCGCGGTCATCACGTCGGACTCGCCCCGGGTGATCGCGTCGATGGCCGCGACGCCGAACCGGGAGCCGAGGATCCGGTCGGTCGGCGTCGGGCTGCCACCTCGCTGGACGTGGCCCAGCACGGTCAGCCGGGCGTCGAACCCGGTGCGGGCCTCGATCTCGTTCTTGACCCGCTCGCCGATGGCGCCGGCGACGATCTCGCCGAACTTCCCGACGGGGACCTCGTAGTCCATCGCCGAGCCCTTGAGCGGGACCGCACCTTCCGCGACCACGACGATCGAGAAGCTGGCGTGCGAGCGGTGACGGTGCTTGAGGTACTTGACGACCTTCTCGATGTCGAACGGCTCCTCGGGGGTCAGCACGACCTCGGCCCCACCGGCGATCGCCGACGTGACGGCGATCCAGCCCGCGTGGTGGCCCATGACCTCGACCACCATGACGCGGTTGTGGCTCTCTGCGGTGGTGTGCAGCCGGTCGATGGCCTCGGTCGCGATCCACACCGCGGTGTCGAAGCCGATCGACTTGTCGGTGCCGAAGACGTCGTTGTCGATCGTCTTGGGGATCGCGACGATCTTGACGCCCGCCTCGGCGACCTTGCTGGCGGCGTGCAGCGTGCCGTCCCCACCGATGCAGATCAGGGCGTCGATGCGCTCCTGCTCCAAGGTGGCGATCACCGCGTCGATGCCACCGTCCTCGGCACGGGGGTGGTAGCGCGCGGTGCCGAGCATCGTCCCGCCCACCGGCAGCACGTTGCGGATCTGCTGGCGCGAGACGGGGGTGACGTCGCCGTCGACCACCCCGCGCCATCCGTTCCGGAACCCGACGATCGTGTGACCGTGCTCGCCCTCGCCCCGCTTGACGACGGCGCGGATCGCCGCATTCAGTCCGGGAACGTCACCGCCACCAGTCAGCAAACCGACACGCATGAGCACTCCTTCGATCGTTCCCGTTGCACTGCGGACCTTCCGGGGAAGCGACACTGCTGCGCACCGGCCCGGACAGCCTAACCGGCACCCTGCTGGTGTCCCCCGGGACCCATGGTCCCGGGTCGGGCCACCGCGCGTGCGCGTGTCCGGCCCCCGGACTGGGAGAAACTACCCCCATGGCCTCCTCACGATCCTTCGCCGGCTTCCGCGCGGTCCCGCCCGACGACGGCGGTCGCGCCGGCCGGGGCTGGTGGGACGCCAATGCCGCCGAGTACCTCGACGAGCACGGCGAGTTCCTGGGCGACGCCGACTTCTGCTGGTGCCCGGAGGGCCTGCGGGAGGGCGACGCGCACCTGCTCGGCGACGTGGCCGGACGCGACGTGCTCGAGGTCGGGGCCGGCGCCGGGCAGTGCACCCGGTGGCTCCGCCGCCACGGCGCGCGGGCCGTGGCCACGGACGTGTCGGCGGGGATGCTCACGGCCGGCCGCGCGCTCGACGCCGCCGCGGGCGTCGTGGTCCCCGCGCTGCAGGCGGACGCCCGCGCGCTCCCGTTCGCGGACGCGTCGTTCGACTGCGTGTTCACCGCCTTCGGTGCGCTCCCGTTCGTGCCCGACCCCGGTCGGGTGCACGCCGAGGTCGCCCGCGTGCTGCGCCCGGGTGGCCGGTGGGTGTTCGCGGTCACCCACCCGATCCGGTGGGCGTTCCCCGACGACCCGAGCGAGCGCGGCCTGACCGCGACCCGGTCGTACTTCAACCACACGCCGTACGTCGAGACCGACGAGGCGGGCCACGTGGTCTACGCCGAGTACCACCGCACGCTGGGCGACCACCTGGACGACGTCGTCGGCGCCGGCCTGCTGCTCGACCGGCTCGTCGAGCCCACCTGGCCCGCCGGGCACGACCGCACCTGGGGCGGCTGGGGCCCCGTGCGCGGCGCGCTCCTGCCGGGCACGGCGATCTTCGTCACCCACCGCCCCTGATCGTCAGTGACCGGCGGTGTGCCAGCTCTCGCCGACGCCGACCGACACGTCGAGCGGCACCGTGAGCTCGGCCGCCGCGCCCATCTCGGCCCGGACCAGGGCCTCGACCTCCTCGCGCTCCCCGGGTGCCACCTCGAGCAGCAGCTCGTCGTGGACCTGGAGCAGCAGCCGCGAGCGCAGGCCGCGCGTCGTCAACCCGCGGTCGACACCGAGCATCGCGACCTTGATCAGGTCGGCCGCGCTGCCTTGGATCGGGGCGTTGAGCGCCATCCGCTCGGCCATCTCGCGGCGCTGGCGGTTGTCGCTGGTGAGGTCCGGCAGGTACCGCCGCCGGCCGAGGATCGTGGCGGTGTAGCCGGTGGCCCGGGCCTCGTCGACGACGGTGTCGAGGTAGTCCCGCACTCCGCCGAACCGGGAGAAGTAGTCCTCCATCAGCTTCGCCGCCTCGCCGACCTCGATGCTCAGCTGCTTGGAGAGCCCGAACGAGGACAGCCCGTAGGCGAGGCCGTAGGACATCGCCTTGATCTTCGACCGCATCTCGGGGGTGACCTCGTCGACCCCGACGGTGAACACCCGCGACGCCACGTAGTTGTGCAGGTCCTCACCCGTGCGGAACGCCTCGATCAGCCCCGCGTCGCCGGACAGGTGCGCCATGATCCGCATCTCGATCTGGCTGTAGTCGGCGGTCAGCAGGGTCTCGTACCCCGCACCGACCACGAACGCCCGCCGGATGCGCCGGCCCGCCTCGGTCCGGATCGGGATGTTCTGCAGGTTCGGGTCCGTCGAGGACAGCCGCCCGGTCGCCGCGATCGTCTGCTGGAAGCTGGTGTGGATCCGGCCGTCGTCCGCCACCGACCGCAGCAGGCCCTCGACGGTCTGCCGCAGCCGGATCGCGTCCCGGTGCGCGAGCAGGTGCTGCAGGAACGGGTGCCCGGTGCGCTCGAACAGGTCGGTCAGCGCGGCGGCATCGGTCGTGAAGCCCGTCTTGATCTTCTTGGTCTTCGGCATGCCCAGCTGGTCGAACAGCACCTCCTGGAGCTGCTTGGGCGACCCGAGGTTCACCTCGCGCTCGATCACCGCGTAGGCGTCCGCCGCGGCGCCCACCACGATCGCGTCGAAGTGCTTCTCGAGCTCGGACAGGTAGCCGACGTCGGCCGCGATCCCCGCGTGCTCCATCCGCGCGAGCACGTCGACGAGCGGCAGCTCGAGGGACTCCAGGAGCGCGGAGCCGCCGCGGTCGGCGAGCTCCCCGGTGAGGACCTCGGCGAGCTCGACGACGGCGGCCGCCCGGACCGCGGCCCGCCGCCCCTCGTCGGAGCCGTCCATCTCCAGGTCGAGCGCACCCTGCCCGCCCGACGACGCCTCGTCGCTGCGCAGCTCGCGGTGCAGGTAGCCGATGGAGAGGTCCGCCAGCTCGTACCCCCGCCGATCGGGCTGGCAGAGGTAGGCGGCGAGCTCGGTGTCGAACGTGACGCCCGCGAGCGTGAACCCCCGACCCGTCAGCGCGTGCCAGGCCTCCTTCGAGGCGTGCACCGCCTTCGGGGCGCTCGGGTCCGCGAGCCAGGCCGCGAGCGCCGCCTCGTCGACGGGCATGACCTCGGTGAGGTCGAACGCGACCGCCTCCCCCGCGCCGTCGGCGATCGCGATGCCCCACGCGTCCCCGCCCGACGCCGCCCCGGAGCCGCGCACGTCGAGTCCGAGCCGGTGGGTGACCCGCTCGGCCAGCCAGGCTTGGAGCGCACCCTCCGCCAGAACCGCGACGGACAGCTCGGCGCTCTCCCCCGGTCCGGTCTCGTCACCCTCGGACGGCACCATCGCGAACAGGCGCTCGCGCAGGACGCGGAACTGCAGGGCGTCGAAGACGGTCTGCATCGCCTCACGGTCCCACGGCCGCACGGCCAGGTCCTCCGGCCCGAGCGGGAGCTCGAGGTCGACGAGCAGGCGGTTGAGCTGCCGGTTCAGCAGCACCTGGTCCAGGTTCGTGCGCAGCGACTCCCCCGCCTTGCCCGGCACCTGGTCGGCGCTGGCCACGATCCCCTCCAGGCCGCCGTAGGTGTGGATCCACTTCGCGGCGGTCTTGGGCCCGACGCCGGGGATCCCGGGCAGGTTGTCGCTCGTCTCGCCGACCAGCGCGGCGATGTCCGGGTAGCGCTCCGGCGGTACCCCGTACTTGGCCTGCACCACGGCCGGCGTCATGCGGGTCAGCTCCGAGACCCCCTTGACCGGGTAGAGCACCGTGACGTCGTCGTTGACGAGCTGGAGGGCATCGCGGTCCCCCGTGCAGATGAGCACCTGCATCCCCGCGGCGCGGGCCTGGACCGCGAGCGTGGCGAGGATGTCGTCGGCCTCGAAGTTGACCTTCTCGAGGACCGGGACGTGCAGCGTGGCGAGGATCTCCCGGATGAGGGGCACCTGCCCCTTGAACGGCTCGGGCGTCGCGTCCCGGGTGCCCTTGTACTCGGGGTACACCTCGGTGCGGAACGTGGTGCGACCGGCGTCGAACGCGACGGCGACGTGGGTCGGCACCTCGTCGCGGAGCAGGTTGGCGAGCATCGACGTGAAGCCGTACACGGCGTTCGTCGGCTGCCCGGTCGAGGTCGAGAACTTGTCGACCGGGAGGGCGAAGAACGCCCGGTAGGCCATGGAGTGCCCGTCGATCAGCAGCAGACGGGGCGGGGACGCGGCCGTGGGGCGCGCGGCGGGTGGTGGTTTGACGCTCACGGGTGCCAACCTATCTGCCATGACCCACACCGATTCCGCAGAGGCCCTGCACGCCGCCGCCGCCGGCACGCTGCTCGAACGCATGGGCATCAAGATCCTCGAGGCGGGCCCGGCTCGGGCGGTCGGCACGATGCCGGTCGCCGGGAACACCCAGCCGTACGGGCTGCTGCACGGCGGCGCCAGCGTCGTGCTCGCCGAGACCCTCGGTTCGATGGCCGCGATGGCGCACGCGGGCGAGGGGCGGATCGCGGTCGGCATCGAGGTGAGCGCGTCCCATCACCGGTCCACGCGGTCGGGGATCGTCACCGGGACCGCGACCGCCCTGCACCTGGGCCGGACGACGGCCACCTACGAGGTCGTGGTGGAGGACTCCGAGTCGCGCCGGCTGGCCACCGCACGTTTGACCTGCATGCTGATCGAGTCGCGACCGGAGGCCTGATCGGCCGCCTCCCGGGCGAGGGCGGCAGACACGTCCCGCAGGTCGAGCGGACCGGTCTCGGTCTCCGTACGCACCTGGCGCCGTCGGGCGATGAGGTCTTCCAGCCCGCGTGCCGCGCCGCGGCGCCGGGAGCCGGTCACCGTCGGTTCGCCCGCGAGGCGGCGCTTCAGGGTGTGCGTCGCCACGACCCGGTGGGCCGCGGCGGGAGCGAAGCCCATCCGGACGAAGAAGCGCTGCACGCCGCGCGCCCCGGGCAGGTGCACCGCATAGACCTGGGTCGCCCCGGCCTTCTCCGCCTCCGCACACGCACCGGCGAGCAGGGCATGCCCCAGGCCACGCCGGCGCGCGGAGTCGTCCACGTAGAGCGCTTCCACGTGCAGCACCGTGTCGGGTGAGAACGGGCCCGGTCCGACGGTCCGAGCCAGGAGCAGCCCGGCCGGTGCGTCGTCGAGCACGCCGAGCAGGATCGTGCTGCCGGGGGCGACGAGGAGCGCGGCGAGCTGGTCGTGGAGCACGTCGGCGTCGACCACGACGGGATCGGGACTGGTCGCGGTGGACTCGGTCTGCGCCGCCTGGCACAGCGCGACCAAACCTGAGAGGTCGGCGGCACTTGCCACCCTGACCTGGGCACCTGGACGCACGTCGATGAGCCTCCTTCGCGTGGAGGGATGACAATCGCCGTCGCTGACGCCCGGACCGGACTGCCCACCCCCGGTTGGCAGGGTTGCTGCACCCTGTCCTGATCTCATCGACCTTAGTGCCGATGGGCTTGAGTCCGGAATCGCTCCACCGGGCGACTTCTGGACGATTGACCGGATTGCGAACCGTGTCTATGACATATTCACGACACATTAGGTCCCTAGGGTCCTCACCAACCGGTGGACCGCCCCTGCGTGTGGGGGCGCCGATCTGCCAGCCCGCGATCATGACCGGACGGAGGCCCCAGGTGCGCCGAGCAGCGTCTATGGACCGCTCCCCCCTCGCCCGACGTGCCCTGCTCGCCACCCTCGTGGCGATCCTGGCCCTCCTCGCTCTGCTGGTGCCCGCAGGCCCCGCGCACGCGGCGGACGACGTCTGTGTGCCCGGGCCGACGACGGGCTGCATCAACGGCACGATCCGCACCGCGGCGGGTGATCCCGCCGTCGGCATCGCGCTGACGGCGACGGGGCCCGACGGCGAGCACACGGTCACGACCGGACCGGAGGGGCGCTGGTCGATCACCGTCACCGCGGCCGGAGACTTCTCCGTGCTGCTGGACGTCGCCACCCTGCCCGCCGGTGAGACGCTGCGCGACCCGTCGAAGAACCCTCGGACGGTGACCATCGCGCTGGGGAGCAGCGGCGCCTCGCTCTTCCCGCTCGGCGCCCCCGCCGCAGGCGGCACCGGGCCGAGCCCGACGGGGGGCAGCTCGGCGGAACCCGGCGCGGACACCTCCGCCGATGCCCCCGCCGCCAGCGGCTCGGGGATCACCGCCGGTCGGGTCGCGCAGCAGTTCACCTCCGGCATCGTGTTCGGGCTGCTGCTCGCGCTCGCCTCGGTGGGCCTGTCGCTCATCTACGGGACCACCGGCCTGAGCAACTTCGCCCACGGCGAGCAGGTCACCCTCGGCGGGATCCTCGCCTACGTCGGGTGCCAGGTCCTCGGGATGCCGCTGCTGGTGTCCGGGATCCTCGCGGTCGCGATCGGCGCCGCGAGCGGCTGGTTCCAGGACGCGTTCATCTGGCACAAGCTGCGCAAGCGCGGGTTGGGCACGACGCAGCAGATGATCGTCACCATCGGGTTCGCGATGGCGCTGCAGTACACCTTCCAGTTCTTCCTCGGCGGCAGCCCGCTGCGGATCGTCACGACGAACCCGCGGACCTTCTCGTTCGGCGACGTGATCATCACCCAGCAGTCGGTCATCTCGCTGGTGATCGCCGCCATCGCGCTCGGCGGGACCGCCTACTTCCTGATCGCGACCCGGACCGGTCGGGCCACCCGCGCCGTGTCGGACAATCCGGCCCTCGCGGCGGCGTCGGGCATCTCGGTCGAGAACATCGTGCGGATCGTGTGGACCCTCGGCGCCGGCCTCGCGGCCCTCGGCGGGGTGCTGCTCGGTCTGTACTTCAACGCGACCGCCTGGAACATGGGGGCCACGATCCTGCTGCTCATGTTCGCCGCGGTCACCCTGGGCGGCCTGGGCACCGCGTTCGGCGCACTCGTCGGCTCGATCGTCATCGGTCTCGTCTCGGAGATGTCCAGCCTGGTCATCCCCTCCGATCTGCGCTACGGCGGCGCACTGCTCATCCTCATCCTCGTCCTGCTCTTCCGGCCCCAGGGCATCCTGGGCCGGGCCGAGCGCGTCGGCTGACGAAAGGTCACTTCCATGGACTGGACCAGAATTCTCGGCCAGGTCGCGGGCGAGATCGTCGCGCCGACCACCGCCGCGTACGCGCTCGCCGCGATCGGCCTCAACATCCACTTCGGCCTCACCGGGCTGCTGAACATGGGCCAGGCCGGCTTCATGCTGCTCGGCGCGTACAGCTTCGCGATCGCCACGATCGCCGGCTGGCCGCTGTGGGCCGCGGTGCTGGTCGCCGTCGCCAGCGCGGTGGTGTTCGCCACCATCCTCGGCATCCCCACGCTCAAACTCCGGGGGGACTATCTGGCGATCGTCACCATCGCCGCAGCCGAGATCGTGCGGCTGATCGGCAGATCGACCTCGATGACCCGGATCACCGGCGGCAACGCCGGCCTGGCCGGGGAGAAGTACAAGTACACCTTCGAGGAGCTCTCCCCGTTCCCCGACGGCGAGTTCTCCCTCGGTCCGTGGCAGTACTCGAACAACCTGTCCGACAGCTGGTGGCTGCGCATCGTCGCGTGGACCGTCGTCGGCCTGGCCTGCCTGCTGATGTGGCGCCTGATGAACAGCCCCTGGGGCCGGGTGCTCAAGGGTGTCCGGGAGGACGAGGACGCGGTGCGCTCGCTCGGCAAGAACGTGTTCGCGTACAAGATGCAGTCGCTCGTGCTCGGTGGCGTGCTGGGCGCGCTGGCCGGGATCCTGTTCGTGCTGCCCCGCGCGGTGCAGGCGGACTCGCTCGGCCGGCCCGTGACCTTCTACATCTGGACGATCCTGCTCCTCGGCGGGGCGGCCGCGGTCTTCGGACCCGTGCTCGGCTCGATCCTGCTGTGGACCGTGCTCATGCTCATCAAGACCGTCATGCGCGACGTCATCCCGACCACGGTGATGCGCTCGGAGCAGATCGAGATGTTCGGCTGGGTCCTCGTGGGCATCGCCCTGATGCTCCTGGTGATCTTCCGACCACAAGGCATCCTCGGCGACAAGAAGGAGCTGGCGATCCGTGACCACTGAACCTCTGGCGGTGCCGGCTCCCGGCCCGCTGACCCAGGAGATCTCCCGCGTCCCGGGCGCACACAAGCCCGACCCGATCCTCGTGGCCGACGGCGTCCAGCGCACCTTTGGTGGTGTGCACGCCGTCGACGTCGACCACCTCGAGGTGCAGCGCGGCTCCATCACCGCGCTGATCGGGCCCAACGGCGCCGGCAAGACCACGCTGTTCAACCTCATGACCGGGTTCGACAGGCCGAACGCCGGCACGTGGAGCTTCGAGGGACGCCCCCTCGGCCGGGTCTCGGCGGCGCGGGTCGCGCAGGCCGGCATGGTGCGCACCTTCCAGCTCACCAAGGCGCTCAGCCGGATGACCGTGATCGAGAACATGCGCCTGGGCGCGACCGGCCAGCGCGGCGAGAACCTGTTCGCCGCGCTCGTCCCGCCGCTGTGGCGGGCCCGGGAGCGCGAGATCACCGCCCAGGCGGAGGACCTGCTCGAGCGCTTCAAGCTCATCGAGAAGCGGGACGACTTCGCGGGCAGCCTGTCCGGGGGGCAGCGCAAGCTGCTCGAGATGGCCCGGGCCCTGATGAGCAAGCCCACCATGGTGATGCTCGACGAGCCGATGGCCGGGGTGAACCCGGCGCTGACCCAGTCGCTGCTCGGGCACATCCAGGCGTTGCGGAACGACGGCACCACGGTCCTGTTCGTCGAGCACGACATGCACATGGTGCGGCACATCTCGGACTGGGTCGTGGTGATGGCGGAGGGCCGACTGGTCGCCGAGGGCCCGCCCGACGCCGTGATGAACGACCCCGCGGTGATCGACGCCTATCTCGGCGCGCACCACGACACCGACCTCGGCGACGACAGCCTGCTCACCGACGAGGTCGCCGAACAGCTCGAGGCCGAGGCACTGCGCGAAGGGAACCGACGATGACCGCCACGACCGCTGCCGGACCGGGCTCGTCGACGCCCCCCACCAGCGAGCCCCTGCTGCGCGCGGACAACCTCGTGGCCGGGTACGTGCCCGGGGTCAACATCCTCAACGGCTGCGACCTCGAGGTGCATCGCGGTGAGCTCGTCGGCATCATCGGCCCGAACGGCGCCGGCAAGTCGACCCTGCTCAAGGCCCTGTTCGGGCTCGTGAACGTCCGTTCCGGGAGCGTGGTGCTGGACGGTCAGGACATCACGAACCACCGCGCGGACTCCCTGGTCCGTCGCGGGGTGGGGTTCGTGCCCCAGAACAACAACGTGTTCCCCTCGCTCACGATCGAGGAGAACCTGCAGATGGGCCTCTTCCAGGCCCCCAAGCGGTACGCGGAGCGATTCGCGTTCATCGTCGACCTGTTCCCGATCCTCGGGGACCGCCGCAAGCAGCGCGCCGGCTCGCTCTCCGGCGGCGAGCGGCAGATGGTCGCGATGGCCCGGGCGCTGATGATGGAGCCCTCGGTGCTGCTCCTGGACGAGCCGTCCGCCGGCCTGTCCCCGGTGCGCCAGGACGAGACCTTCATCCGGACCCGCCGGATCAACAAGGCCGGGGTCTCCATCGTGATCGTCGAGCAGAACGCGCGTCGCGCCCTGCAGATCTGCGACCGCGGCTACGTGCTCGACCAGGGCCGCAACGCGTACACCGCGCCCGGTCGTGAGCTGATGAACGACCCGAAGGTCATCGAGCTCTACCTCGGCACGCTCGCCGCCGACCAGGAGACCGCCGACCGCGCCAAGCTCGCCTAGGCACGGTTCACGCCGAACACACGCACGACGGACGGGCCCGGGGATCTCCCCCGGGCCCGTCCGTCGTCGCGCCCGCACCCGTGGGCCAGACCGCGCCCGCCGCCAGACGACGAAAGCGGGCCCGGTGGGGAGTTCCCACCGGGCCCGCCGTCGTGCGTGCGGTCGTGCTCAGCCGACCAGAGGTCAGAGCGAGCCGGCCTCAGCCTTGATGAAGGTGTACTTGTTGTCCGCGCCGTACTGGTAGACGCCGATCAGTGCGGTCGACGGGTCGTTGTCGGCGTTGAACGGGCCTGCACCGGAGATCGCGGTGTAGTCGATGTCCTCGCCGTCGGCGAGCAGATCGGCGCACTCCTTGAAGCCGGTGCACTCCGTACCGCCGTCGGCGCCCGACACGGCCGCCAGGCTGGCCTGGATGGTCGTGCCGTCCGTGGCGCCGCCCTTGACTGCGGCGAGCGCAGCGAGGTTGGTGGCGTCATAGGACTCGGCCGCGTACGAGAAGTCCTTGAGGCTCGAGTCGATGCTCAGCAGCTTCTCCTGGAACGCATCGTCCGGGAAGGCACCCGGCAGGGTCCCCTGGGCGCCCTCGAGGGTGCCCGGCTCGAAGTCGGCGCTGTAGTCGCTGAGGTTGCCGTCCACGAAGTAGACCTTGGACATGTCGTAGCCCTTGGCCACGAGCTCCGGGATGATCTGCTTGGTCTGGGCGAACGCGATGATGACGATCGCGTCGGGGTTCGTCGAGACGACGGCGGTCACCGGGTCGGCGAAGCTGGTGGCCTTCGGGTCGAACTCCTCACCCTCGTTGCCGTAGGTGATCGTGGCACCCTCGGCCTCGAGCGTGGTCTTCAGGACGTCCCGCAGCGAGGTGCCGTAGTCGTCGTTGAACACCAGCACGCCGACGTTCGCGTGCCCGTCACCCAGGACCAGCTTGCCGAGCGCCGCACCCTGGAGCACGTCCGAGGGGGCGGTGCGGAAGTAGAACGGGCTCTTGCCGCTCAGGTCCGTCGCGGTGTTGGCCGGCGAGATCTGGACGATCTTGGCGTTGGTGATGTCTTCGACGACGTTGCGGGTCACGGCCGACGACGCCGCACCGATGATGACCTGCACGTCCTTGCTCTTCAGGTCCGTCACGGACTGCGTCGCGATCTCCGCGTTGTCCGCATCGGACGAGTCGGCGTTCTCGAGCTCGACGTCCAGACCGAGGACCCCGCCGGCTTCGTTGATCTCCTTCACAGCAAGCCCGACGCCGGCGATCTCGGGCGGGCCGAGGAACGCGAGCGACCCGGTCTCCGGCAGCAGCGTGCCGACGATCAGTGGCGTGGCGGCGGCGGTCTCGTCGCCGGATTCTCCGGCGTCACTGCTCGAGCACGCGGTCAGGACAAGGGCAATCGCTCCGGCAAGTGCTGCGGCGCGGGCTGCGTTTTTCGATCGAATCATGCTGTCGTACCCCTCTGCTCAGTACTGCTTCCCGGGGGCGGGCCATCCACCCTGACGAGGTCTGTGCCGGAAAGGTAGCGGTCTAATGTGTCCGGCATGTGACGAATGCCGTCTCAAACACAGTCGGTACCAAAGCGTGACCTACCGCCGGTCGCCGAGCACGCAAAGGGCCCGGCTCCTCCCCTGGGGAGAAACCGGGCCCGATGCGATGCGCGGGAGCGCTGAGCTCAGCTCGCGCCGCCGACCTGCTCGATGACGGCGTCGGCCACCTCGCGCATGGTCAGCCGACGGTCCATCGACGTCTTCTGGATCCAGCGGAACGACTCGGGCTCGGACAGCCCCATCTTCGTCATGAGCAGGCCCTTGGCACGATCGAGGCGCTTGCGGGTCTCGAACCGCTCCGCCAGGTCGAGCACCTCGGACTCGAGCGCCGTGATCTGCGCGTACCGAGAGATCGCGATCTCGACGGCGGGCAGCAGGTCGGCCGGGCTGAAGGGCTTGACCACGTACGCCATCGCGCCGGCGTCACGCGCCCGCTCGACCAGCTCGGTCTGCGAGAACGCCGTGAGCAGCACGACGGGCGCGAGGTGCGCCTTGCCGATCCGCTCGGCGGCCGAGATGCCGTCGAGGATGGGCATCTTGACGTCCATGATGACGACGTCGGGCTTGAGCTCGGTCGCGAGCCGGACGGCCTCTTCACCGTCGCCGGCCTCGCCGACGACGTCGAACCCTGCCTCGCGGAGCGTCTCGACGACGTCCATCCGGATCAGGGCCTCGTCCTCGGCCACGACGGCGCGGCGCGCCGGACGGCCCTGGACCACGAGCGGCGGTGCGGCCGGCTCGGGGAGCAGCGGAGGGAGGTCAAGTGGGACAGCCGGCGTCGGCTCGTCCGAATTCGCGTCCTGTGAAGTCACCGGGCAAGACTACCGGTGCAGCAGGGCGCGAGTGCGCGCCAACGGCGTCGGCTGCACCACACAACCGGTAACCTGACCGGGCACGCCGCTCGCGGCGCGCAGGCCCCGATAGCCCAATCGGCAGAGGCGTTCGGCTCAAACCCGATCCAGTGTGGGTTCGAATCCCACTCGGGGCACCTAGATGCATCACCTGACCTGCCAAGACGTTCACCCTCATCTGATCTCGACATGATCGAGAGACTGGCCAACTCACCGTTTACTCAGCAGAAACGGATCCAGGAGTGTGTCCAGGAGTCGATTCAATGCCGGGTCCGCCGCGGCTTTCAACTTGCGGCACTCGTGGCGTTGCTGCCGTGCATCAGCAAGCACGTGCTCCGCGCGGGAGTCGAGCCAGCCCACCATCCGGTCGGCCAGAGTCCGCACCTGCGTCCGCAGGACACGCTCACCGGCTACTCGCACACCACCGCGCCAGACTCAACTATTGCGCGGGCACGTGATCTGGATCACACTCGGAGTAGTGGTACAGGAAGGAAACGTCGATGGCCGACAAGAAGAAGATGGAACTTGGCGAGTTGCTGAAGCGGCTGACGGTTACCGGAAATGTCGGGACGGACAGTGCGCTGTTCCGCGGAGTCGCGGTGTCGTACAGCGAGACCGCTTTGCACCTCAGCACGAACGGCGGCATCGTCGAGATCCCGCTGGCGGAGATCGAGGATGTCTCCGAGATCGGAGGCCATCCGAATGCCGTCGCCGTGAACGTCAAGGACTCCTCGACGGTCCGCCTGATCCGGATCGAGACCGGTGACGCCGGGGGGGCATCCATGGTCGCCACAGCACTACTTAGGGCGGGCGACGGCGGCGGCACCATTCCGAGCGGCCCTTACCCTACGGGCACAAGGAGCACAAGAAGCATCCACGACAACATCGGCAACGACTTTCAAGAGGTCGTAATCGACGACTGGAACAACACCTTCGCCGTCCTGTGACGGAGGACGGCAGCCTCAGTGGCGGGACCGACGAGGATCCGCTTGCCTCTCTCTTGACCCGGCTTCCGGTGGCACGCCCCGTCGAAGTCGAGTCAAGACTCAAAGGGTCGCTGCTGCCCGGACCGGGAGACGGCGTTCGCCTCGTGATCGCCGATCAGGTTTTCGAGTTCGGTCAGCAGGACATCGTCTCTGCCCGGTCGTTAGAGGGCGACGATTTTGTCGTTGGCACAGTCGAGTTGACCCTGCGAAAGGGCGCGACGGTACGAGGCGTCTACCCGGCACGTCCGTTCCGCGAACTCCTACGAGGCAGACGGCCGTTCGCGTTCTCTACGCGAGACGGCACCGCCGCCCGATCAACATTCTCGGCTCGCTATGACGAACTGGAGCGCGACTACCTCACCAGGCGCGGTCTCCGCACGGCGCCATGATCCTGATCATCGCACCCCAAGACGATATCCACGCCCTTTCCGTCGCCGCCGACATCGAGTCGGAGAGGGCTGAGGCCGTCATCCTAGACATGGACGAGTTCGGCACCGGGGCGCTGCTGAGCCACAGCATTGGCAGAGGTGAGTCCGGAGGGGTTACCACCAAAGCCGGCCGACGGATCGCGTTCGACCAGATCAGCTCGATCTGGGTGCGCCGAGTCGGTCGGCCGCGACCCAGCCCGGAGGTGCGCGATCCGGACGACCGCGGCTTCGTTCTGCGAGAGTGGAATGCGGCGATTGACGGGCTGTTTGCCTCCGCCGGAATCGAACTCGTCAGCCCGGTGTGGGCGCAGAGCGCGGCGGTCAAACCGCTCCAGCTCGCGCTCGCGCGGCGCGCCGGCCTGCGCGTGCCCGACACCCTCATTTCCAATTACCGCGAGGATGTTGAGAGATTCATCTACGAGCACCGAGGCCGCGTCGTGCACAAGGTTCTAACCGTCGCGAGGGAGGGCATCGCCGAGACCCGGTCTTGGCGCGAGGCCGACCGCGACGCGCTGCCTGATCTTGCCTACACGCCCACAATCTTCCAGGAGCGCATCGACGCGGCCTACGACGTCCGGGCCACGGTGATCGGCTCCGACATCTTCACCATGAAGATCGCCGTCGCGCCTGGCACCGTCGATTCCCGGCTCGATTTGGACGCCGAATGCGAGCCGCTGGCCCTGCCCCGAGACATTGCGGACAAACTCCGTCGCCTCATGAAAGACCTGAACTTGGTGTTCGGCGCCATCGACCTGAGGGTGACTCCCGAGGGCGAATTCGTCTTCTTCGAGATCAACCCGCAGGGGCAGTTCCTCTTCGTCGAGATCAGCACGGGACTGCCCCTTTCCGCCGCACTGGCCCGCTACCTGCTACGCCACGAGCGCTGAGGGCCGAATGGCACCAGCGTGCAGCTGTAACCGCACTGGTCCGTTGCGGTCCGTGGACTCGTTCGTCGCCCAGCGATCGGAGCGTCGCCGCCCAGGTGCTCCGAGCTTCAGAACACGTCGACTCGGACGTCATGCTGAGTTTCCGACATGCGCCTCGCTGGGCGCGACGAAACGGGATGCCCGCATCCGACTTTCGGCATGTCCGGATACTTCCGACGCCCGGTTCGACGGCTCCTACGTGCCGCGATGACGGCCCTGACACACCGGCCGCCGCGCCTCGGCGGGACCGTCCTCGGCGCGGAGTGAAAGAAGAGTATGGCTGCGTGAGGGGTTCAGTTCCGGGTCGTCGTGCGCGCCGTCACCAACCTTGCGGCTGGCCCGCCTGATGAACGTCCGCCGGCCGAGAGCTTGGCGGGCGTCTTCGTCGAGCTTCGCCTCCCCCAAAATGGACATATCGACTACCCTTCGACCATGGCGGAACTCAGAATCCCAGACTGGGCTAAGGAACTGATGTTGGTACTTGGTGGACTTGCGGCGATTGCCACGATCGTGACCGCCGGCTTTCTGTTCTTCGGGAGTTCGGGACAGTCGAACGAGTCCATTCGAGCGATCAAATCAACTAGCCCGGCAGACCACGAATCTTCTGACCAGTCGCCACCAAGCAGTCCTGAACCAGTGCCCGGTGCGACTGAAACGGCAACCGAAGTTATCCCGCCTCCCGCATCGGACACAGGTACCGCGGAAGTTACGACGTCCCCTGCGTTCTTGATAGATATGCCTGCTGACTCCTCAAGCAGCGACCCATTGACATTGCCACGCAGTATCGCGGGTGAGTCCTTTGTCCGCTCCGTCAGCGCCGCCACCGGTGGATGCGTGCGGGATCAAAGCAACAAGTACGAGTACGACCTTTCGGCGGATTTCAGTACCTTTGACGCGACAATCGGACTTGACGATTCGTCTGACACGAGCGCCCGCGTTCTAATTACAGTTCGCACAGTCAATGATCTCATTTTCGAGGGCGAAGTCGGATTCGGCACACCGGTTGTAATTTCGAAGTCAGTCAAGGGTGAACTGCGACTAGTACTCGAGCAAAGATACATTGGTCCGGAACCGAATCTTTGCACTGACCGCGGTTATGCAGTCTGGGGTAACGCCCGCGTGACGCCCTAGTTTGTGCCGCGCAAGCCACTACATCTACACAAAGCCGTTGATGACGACGAGCTGTACCACATGAGGGCGCGGGCCTATGTAGCCCGGCGAGCGACTCCGCTTCCCCTCGTCTCCCATTCGGCCGATTACGTGACATCCCTCTTGGGGCCCAACCAAAGGGTCCCATTCGTCACGCAACCCGACTCGTATTCTATGACTCTTGAACGGTCGTGCACGAAGATGCGGAACACTCCTGGCCTGTCCTTGGAGGGCGTCCCGGGCTCACGTAACGGACGTGATGACCGAAATTCTCCGATGTTGCGTCCGTGAACGCCTTCACAAGTCTCCGTCGGTTGCACGCGCCGGTAATACTCGCGACGCTGGGAGCACGCAGCAAGCAAGCTTGCGGTCGGCGAGCAGTCTATCGACTGCGCTTCCTGCGCTCGGAGGCACGCTCCCCAGCTCGGCGACGCTGCGTCATCTGCGCGCGCGTGTTCATGTCGCCGGGTGGTCGAAGTGACGCGACCAGCTCGGTAAGAATGTCGGGGTCTACCCCTATCTGCCCCGAGTCGTACGACGCGCCGTAGATTTCCCCGCTCGGCTCGTCGTATACGAACGAGGCGCCGCGTCGGAAGCCAAGTTGATGCTTCTTGGCGACCATGCAGGCGTGGGCATGTTGGACGACTCTCTCGCCGTCCATCGTCTCTGGTCGCGTCATCCACACAAGCAGCCAGCCATCCTGCTTGGATAGGCCCCAGGGAAGGCCGATGCTCCTCGGCGCTCGTCAGTTCCGAGAAGCGAACGGATGCGTCTCAATATCTGGGATGAGACGTTCCCTCGGGAACGGTCACTGGGAGCAGCGAGTTCTATGTCGGGCGGAGGTCGCTACTTCGTGCCGGCGGTGTACGAGTGTGCGCCCGCACCCGCGAGCGCGCCGCCGTCGACGATGAGGTACTCCTCCCGGATCGGGCGCCCCTCGAGGAAGCACTCGAGGATCTCGCGCGTGCCCGCCGCGTACCGGGCCTGCGCCGAGAGCGACGAGCCCGACATGTGCGGCGTCATCCCGTGGTGCGGCATGGTCCGCCACGGGTGATCGGCCGGCGCGGGCTGCGGGTACCAGACGTCGCCCGCGTAGCCCGCAAGCTGGCCGCTCTCGAGCGCACGCACGACGGCGTCCCGGTCGGCGATCCCCGGGCGGTGTTGATCAGGTACGCCCCGCGCTTCATCGTGGCGATCATGGCGTCGTCGAAGAGCCGCTCCGTCTCGCCGTGCAGCGGGGTGTTGATGGTGACCACGTCGAGCAGCGGGAGCATCTCGCGCAGATCGGCGTGGAAGGTGAGGCCGAGCTCGCGCTCGACCTGCTCGGGGAGCCGGTACTTGTCGACATAGTGCAGGTGCACGTCGAACGGGGCCAGCCGGCGCAGCACCGCGGTGCCGATCCGGCCGGCGCCGACGGTGCCGACGTGCATCCCCTCGAGGTCGTAGGACCGCTGGACGGCGTCGGCGATGTTCCATCCGCCGCGCCGGACGATGTCGTGCGCGGGCAGATAGTCCCGGAGGAGCGAGAGGATCATCATCACGACGTGCTCACTCACGCTGATGCTGTTCGAGTAGGTCACCTCAGCCACGGTCACGTTGCGCTCGATCGCCGCGTCGAGGTCCACGTGGTCGGAGCCGATCCCGGCCGTGATCGCCAGCTTCAGGTGAGTGGCCTTGGCGAGCCGCTCAGCTGTGAGGTAGGCGGGCCAGAACGGCTGCGAGATCACGACGTCCGCATCCACGAGCTCGCGCTCGAACGTCGAGTCGGGGCCGTCCTTGTCGCTCGTGACCACGAGCACGTGCCCGGAGTCCTCGAGGAAGCGTCGCAGCCCGAGCTCGCCGGAGACGCTGCCGAGCAGCTCGCCCGGGGTGAAGTCCACGGCGTGCGGCGTCGGCGCCTGCTGGCCGTTCGGGTAGCTCGCGATGACGGGGACGCCGTCACGGCTGTAGACCGGTGGAAAGCCGGTCGTCGGGTCGTCATAGAGCACGCACAGGATCTTGGCCATTTGCCTCTCCATCGAGGGTCGGGGACTCGAGTTCGTCGACTCGAGAACGGGCTTACCCGGGCCCTTCGACCCTACAAAGGTCCGGGGCGACGGCAACTCAAGAGCCCCGACACCAGCAGAGCGCGCTCGATCCTCGACGTCGGCTCGCCGCGCGCGGTGAATGAGGGCTTCGGCGCTGGACGGGGCCAGCGAGGCCGTCAGTCACACGTCTGGAACATGGCGCAACGCTCACTGGAGCGCGGCGCTCCGAGCGGGCCCGTCGGGGCCGCGGTCGGGTTCTGGGTGGCGGCCCATCGGGCGAGGAGCCGGAGGGCGGCGTCGGCGGGTGAGTCGGCGTCGGCGGTGAAGGCGATCAGGGTGAGGCCGGTGTCGGCGGGCAGGTCCAGGGCGTCGTAGGACAGCAGCAGGTCGCCGACGACGGGGTGCTGGAAGTGCTTGGTGCCGGTGCGGTGCAGCCGGACGTCGTGGGCGGCCCAGCGGGCGCGGAAGTCGCCGCTGCGGGTGGACAGCTCGCCGACGAGGTCGGTGAGGACCTTGTCGAAGGGATCGCGGCCGGCTTCGGTTCGCAGCATGGCGACGGCGTCGTTGGCGGCGCGGTCCCAGTCTGGCCAGAAGTCGTGGGCGCGGGGGTCGAGGAAGGTGAACCGGGCGTGGTTCGCCCGCCAGGCCGGATCGGCGAGCACGGGCGCGAACAAGGCGCGGCCGAGGCGGTTGGCGGCGACGAGGTCGAGGCGGGCGTTGTTGACGATCGCCGGGAGCGCGGTCATCCCGTCGAGGATGCGCTGCACGCTGGGCCGGACCTGAGCGGCGGGGTGGCCGACGACGATTGAGCGCGGCCGGACCGGCGGCGCGGGCGAGGTCGGTCAGGTGGGCCCGCTCGGCCTCGTCCAGCTGGAGCGCGCGGGCCAGGGCGTCGAGCACGGATCCGGAGACGCCGCCCAGGTCGCCGCGCTCGAGCCGGGCGTAGTACTCGACGCTGACCCCGGCCAGGTCGGCGACCTCGCTGCGGCGCAGGCCCGGCACGCGGCGGGTCTGGTGGTAGGTCGCCAGGCCGGCCTGCTCGGGGGTGAGGTGGGCGCGGCGGGAGCTGAGGAAGGCCTTGACCTCGGCGCGGTTGTCCATCGTTCCACGCTAGGCGACGAACCGGCGGTGGTCGGCGGGTGAGGGGTGCCCTGCCGGGGCACCTTCTAGCAGTGACTTCCGCGCGATCCCGGCAGGCAGTTGCATGGTGTCCGTCGCCGGGATCCGGCCGGCAGCGGCCGTCTGAGGGCGGGGCGCTCTGATTCGATGACGGGACGCACAACATGGCGCGGAAGAACGTGGCGCAGAAGCAGGTCTGGTTGGTCACTGGTGCTGGTCGTGGCATGGGCGTGCGTCTCGCGCAGGCGGCCCTGGCGGCCGGGCACGCGGTGGTCGCCACCGGCCGCAACCCGGAGCAGGTGAGCCGTGCGATCGGCGCGTCCGAGAACCTGGTGACGGTCACGCTCGACGTGATCGACCCGGCCGACGCGCAGGCCGCCGTGCAGGCTTCCGTGGACCGGTTCGGGCGGATCGACGTGCTCGTCAACAACGCGGCCAACTTCAAGGCGGGGTTCTTCGAGGAGATCACCCCGGCTGACTTCCGGGCCCAGCTCGAGACCACGCTGTTCGGGCCGGTGAACGTCACCCGCGCGGCGCTGCCCGTGATGCGCGCCCAGCGCTCGGGTCTGGTGGTGACGATCTCCTCGACCGCCGGTCTGATCGGCGGGGAGTTCGTCTCGGCCTATGCCGCGTCGAAGTTCGCCGTCGAGGGGTGGATGGAGTCATTGACCCCCGAGGTCGCGCCGTTCGGGATCCGCACGATGCTCGTCGAGCCCGGGTTCTTCCGCACCGAGCTGCTCACGCCGGAGTCCACCAGCTACGCCGCGTCGTCGATCGAGGACTACGCCGAGCGGACCGCGGGGACCGTCGCCGGCTGGCAGAGCATGAATGGCCGGCAGGGCGGCGACCCCGCCAAGCTCGCCGCCGCCCTGGTCCAGCTCACCGCCCTCGACGAGCCTCCGCTGCGGTTCGCCGCCGGCGCAGACGCCGTCGGGGTCTTCGAGCAGAAGGCCCGCGACCTGCTCGCCCAGGCGGCGGCCCACCGCGAGCTGTCTTTGGCGCTCGCCCACGACGACGCGAGCGCCTGACCCGCGAAGAGAGCGGTGCGAAGCGGGCCGCACCGCGCGCGCCGCACCAGCGGCCGCGGTGGCTGCCTCGCTGATCGGGGAGGAGGCTGAAAGGGGTCCGTGGGACCCCACCGCCGTCGCCGTACGAGACCTCGGGAGCAGTCATGCCGATGTACCTGTCGAAGTTCAGCTACACGCCCGAGACGTGGGCGCGGCTCATCGGTCATCCCGAGGACCGGCGCACGGCGGCTCAGACGTACATCGAGTCGGTCGGCGGCACGTTGCACGGGTTCTGGTACGCCTTTGGCGCGCACGACGGGTACACCCTGTGGGAGGCACCCGACAACGTCTCCATGGCCGTCGTCGCCCTGGCGCTCTCCGCCGGCGGCGCGATCGGATCGCTGGAGACGACGGTGCTGCTCACGGTCGACGAGACGATCGACGCGCTGCACCGGGCTGCGCTGGTCACCTACCGCGCGCCGGGGGAAGAGCAGCCGGCGGGGTAGTCCGCCGGCTGTGGGGCTGCGGACGGCCGGACTCAGGACGGCAGCAGCCCCTGCCGCCGGGCGGTCGCGATCGCCTCGGTGCGCGACTGCACCCCGAGCTTGTCGTAGGTGTGGGCGAGGTGTGACTTGATCGTGGCGCGGGAGACGAACAGCTCGCGGGCGATGGCGTCGTTGGATCGACCGAGTGCGACCAGGCTCAGGACCTCGAGCTCGCGAAGCGTGAGGGACAGAGCGGGGTGACGCAGGCGGTTCAACAGCCGCGCCTGGATCGCCGGGCCGAGGGTGGCGGCTCCGGAGGCGGCGGCCCTGATGGCGGCGGCGAGCTCGTCGGTGGGGGCGTCCTTGAGCAGGTAGCCGGTTGCGCCCGCCTCGATCGCGGAGAGGATGTCCGAGTCCGAGCCGTACGTGGTGAGGATCAGCACCGGTGGGCCGCCGGCGGCGAGGATCTGGCGGGTCGCGTCGGCACCGCCGAGTCGACCGGGCCCGAACTGCAGGTCCACGAGGAGCACGTCCGCGGGTTCCCGGCGTCGAACCCGGGCGACGAGGTCCTCGGCGGTGCCGAGCTCGGCGATCACCCGCATGTCCGGTTCGCTCTCGATCACGGCGCGCAGACCGGCCCGCACGACCGGGTGGTCGTCGGTGAGCACCACGTCGATCACCGGGCCTCCTGGAGGTCGTCGGCAGTGAACGGCGCTGTCCGGCCCGACCCGGAGGGGTCGCTGGTGGGCAGGCGCACCGCCACGGCGGTGCCGTCCCCGGGTGCGGTCTCCACCGCCAGGGTCCCGCCGAGCTCGTGCGCGCGGGAGCTCATCGCGACCAGCCCGAAGCCGCCCGGGTGCGAGCGGTCGGGCTGCCGGTCGGGGTCGAAACCGCGCCCGTCGTCGACGACGTCGAGAATCACCTCGTCGTCGAGAAAGGCCAGGGTGACGGCCGCGTTCCGGGCGCCGGCGTGCTGCACCACGTTGGCCAGCGCCGACTGGGCGACCCGGACCAGCGCGGCCTCCAGCGCGATCGGCAGGGCCCGTCGTGGGCCCGCGGTCTGCACCCGGACGACGAGCGCCTCGGGCGTTCCGTCACTCGCCGCGGTGTCCTGGGCACGTCGGGCGACCCGCTCGAGGGCCGCGACGAGCGTGGCACCGTCGAGGTCCGCCGGCGCCAGCGCTCGGACGAACCGGCGCGCCTCGCCGAGATTGTCCAAAGCGGTCCGGCGCGCCTGGTCGAGGTAGCCGCGCGCGCGGGTGTCATCGACGCCGATGCCCGCGTCGGCGGCGCGCAGGAGCAGCTCGATCGCGGAGAAGCCCTGGGCCAGGGTGTCGTGGATCTCCCGGGCGAGCCGCTCGCGTTCACCGGCGACGGCGGCGTCTCGTTCGGCTGCGGCCAGGTGCTCGCGGACCTCGGTGAGCTCCTCCACGGTCCGTTGGCGTTCCTCGGACTCACGCGCCAGGGCCTCGAACCCGAGCACGACGGCGACCGCGACGGCGGCTCCCACCACGGGGCCGAGGACGAAGCCGATGGAGGCGTCGGTCCCGGCCCGTTCGAGGAGCCCGGTACCCACCGCCAGGAGCGTGGTCGCGGAGACGGCGAGAACGCCGCGATGCGGTCCCAGGACGTGCATCTGGAGCAGCATCATCGGAAACGCGATCCAGAGGGCGGCGGTGCTGGTGACCAGCAGCACGACCCAGAGCAGGGCAAGGCCGGTGATCCAGGCTCCCGCCGGCCACCACGCGCCCCGCGGGGTGGTGATCGGCGCCTCGAGGACGCGGATCGTGGCGCGACCCCAGGCGTACCAGGCCCCGAATGCGCCGCCCGCGAGGACCGTCGCCCACGGGGAGACGGTCGGGTCTGCTTGCAGCACCGCGATGCTGATCAGGCCGGCCATGAGGACGTCCAGGGCGACCAGCAGCCCGCGGGTGACCGGGAACAGGGGGTGTACGCGCACCCCGCAACGGTAGCCACCGCTCACGGCAGGGCATCAGCCGAAGGATGGAGATCGCGCGCCGCCCTACGGCTCGCGCCACCCGTCCGGTGGCCCGATGGGCACTGACACCTGCGCCGCGAGGCTGAGGAGGTCACCACCGACCGGGAGGTCACCATGTTCGTCGCCCTGCGCGACCTGCGCCACGCCCGTGGCCGCTTCGCCCTCATGCTCGTCGTGATCACCCTGATCACGTTCCTCGTCACCTTCCTCGCCGCCCTGACCGCGGGCCTGTCCCGCGAGTCGACGTCGGCCATCACCGACCTTCCGGCGGACCACCTCGCCTTCGCCATGCCCGCCCCGACCGACCCCCCGGAGTTCACCGCCTCCTCCGTGACGGCCGACCAGTGGCGGGCCTGGGCCGAGACGCCGGGGGTGCGCAGCGCCGAGCCGCTCGGCGTGGCCATGACCCGGGCGGAGTCGCCCGCCACCACGGCCTCGGTCACCGCCCTCGGCGTCGCACCCGGATCGGCGGTGCTCCCCGGCGGGTCCCCGAACCTCGCCGCCGGGACGGTCGTGCTGTCCGCGGGCGCCGCGCAGGCGCTGTCCGCGGGGGCGGGCGACACGATCACCCTCGCGGGCCAGGAGCTCCGGGTCGGAGCCGTTCGGGACGCGGAGGTGTCGTTCGCGCACACCCCGGTGGTGTGGACCACCCTGGCCGACTGGCAGTCCATCGGCGCCCGCGGCGGCGACGGCGCGGACGATCGCGCGGACGCCCCCGACACCGTGGCCACCGTCATCGCCCTCACCCTGGACTCCCCTGCCACCGGCGCGATCGCGACCACCGATGCGACCGCCGGGACCACCACCGTGACCACGACGCAGGCCCGCAGCGCGATCGGCTCGTTCTCGGCCGAGAACGGGTCCCTGACCACCATGCAGGTCTTCCTCCTGGTGATCTCCGCCCTGGTCGTGGGCGCGTTCTTCACCGTGTGGACCATCAGCCGCGCCGGTGAGGTCGCGGTCCTCAAGGCCTTGGGCGCGTCCACCGGATACCTCCTGCGTGACGCCATCGGTCAGGCCGTCGTGGTGCTGCTGCTGGGGGTGGGTGCCGGAACCGCGCTCGCGGTCGCCGGCGCAGCCCTGCTGTCGGACGCGGTGCCGGTGGTGGTCACCCCGGCCACGACCGCGCTGCCCGCGGTGGCCCTGATCGGCTTGGGGCTGGTCGGCGCCGCGCTCGCCATCGTCCGGATCACCCGCGTGGATCCCCACGCCGCGCTCGCCGCCCACTGACCCGATACCAAGGAGAGCCCCGATGGACCTGCACCTGGACCGCATCACCCTCGTCTACCCCGACGGCGACTCGACGCTCACCGCCGTCGACGACTTCAGCCTGACCATCCCGTCCGGCACCACCACGGCACTGCTCGGCCCCTCCGGGTCGGGCAAGTCCAGTCTCCTCGCGGTCGCGGGCGGCCTGACGCGGCCGACGTCGGGGGTCGTGCGCATCGGCGGGGACGTGGTGTTCGCGCCCGGCGGCGGACTCGCCGCGGCAACCCGCACGCGCCTCGACCAGATCGGCATCGTGTTTCAAGCCCCCCAGCTCCTGGCGTCCCTGACCGCGTTGGAGCAGCTCGAGCTGCACGCCCACCTGCGCGGCCGGCGTCCGGCGACGGTCCGAGCGCAGGCCATGGCGCTGCTCGCGGAGGTCGGGCTGGCCGACCAGGCCCACAAACGCCCGGCCCAGCTCTCCGGCGGCCAACGCCAACGGGTCGCCATCGCCCGCGCCCTGGTCGGCTCCCCCCGGGTGCTCCTGGTCGACGAACCGACCTCAGCCCTGGACCACGCGCGGGGCACCCAGATCATCGAGCTGATCACCCGGCTCGCTCACGAGCTCGACGCCGCGACCCTCGTCGTCTCCCATGACTCGTCCACGCTGGGCTCGGTCGATGGGACCGTGCGGATGCTCGATGGCCGCCGGGAACTCCTGCTGCCGGTGCATGCGGACTAGTCGGGGTGGGACCACCGCGCCCACGCCTGGAACCCGCCGTCGAGGTCGGTCGCCCGACGGAGGCCGAGCTGGCGGAGGGTCGCCGCGGCGAGGCTCGAGCTGTAGCCCTGGTCGCAGACGACGATGACGCGGCGGTCGGCGTCGGTCATCGCGGCGACGCGATGAGGGCTGGTCGGGTCGAGCCGCCACTCGAGCACGTTCCGGTCGATGACCAGGGCGCCCGGCAGGTCGCCGTCGCGGTGGCGCTGCTCGACCGGGCGCGTATCCACGACGAGGGCCCCGGCGGCGATCTCGGCCGCCAGGTCGGCAGGTTGCACCCGATCGAGCGCGCGGCGCGCCTGCTCGACGAGTGCATCGATGGCCACGGTTGCCCTCATGCGCCCTCCCCCGGCTCGACGCTACGCCGCACTGGGGTGCGGGGGTAGGGGTGCAGGCCCGGCCCGCGGCCTTACCTACCGACCGGCGACCTGGACGGCGCGGGCCAACGCCTCAGCCGCGCGTGCCACGTCCGCGTGGGTGGTCCAACGTCCCAGGGTCAGGCGCAGCGCGGACAGCCCACGCTCGGGGGACAGCCCCATCGCCAGCAGCACCGGCGACGGCGAGTGGGTTCCGGCGTGGCAGGCGGAGCCGGTCGACGCGGCCACCTCGGCGCACGCAGCCAGGATCGCGTGCCCGGCGGCGCCGTCGATGCTGACGTTGAGCGTCTGGGGCAGGCGGTGCGCCCGGTGCCCGTTGAGCCGGACCCGCCCCGGGAGGTGGCCGGCGAGCGCGTCCTCGAGCTCGTCGCGCAGGCCCGCCAGGCGGGTGCCGACGCCGTCGGCGAGGTCGTCCGCGGCGATCGACGCGGCCTCGCCGAGGGCGACGATGTACGGGACGTTCTCCGTCCCCGCGCGCCTGCCTCGCTCCTGGCCGCCGCCGCCGATGAGCGGCTCCACCCGGGTGCCGGCGCGGACGTAGAGGGCGGCGACGCCCTTGGGGGCATACATCTTGTGCCCGACCAGCGTCAGGAGGTCCACCCCGAGGGCGGTCACGTCGACCGGGATCTTGCCGACGGTCTGCGCGGCGTCGGTGTGGAGCACCACGCCGTGGTCGTGCGCCACCGCGGCCAGGTCTCGGATCGGCTGGATGACTCCGGTCTCGTTGTTGGCGTGCATCACGGAGGCCAGCACCGTCGTCGGGCGCAGGGCCGATTCGACCGCCGCCGGGTCGACCCGGCCGTCCCGGTCGACGGGGACGATGGTGACCTGCGCGCCGTGGAACTGCTCCGCGTAGTGACACGCAGCCAGGACCGCGGGGTGTTCGGTCGCCTGCGTGATGACGTGGGGGTGAGCGACCCCCGCGGCCCGTGCGGCGGTCACGACGCCGCGGATGGCGGCGGCGTCCGCTTCGGACCCGCTGGCGACGAAGGTGATCTCCTCGGGACGGGCGCCGATCAACGCGGCGACCTGGAGCCGGGCCCTCGCGACGGCGCTCTGGGGCGCTGACGCGTACGGGTGATCGCTGGAGGGGTTGCCGAAGTGCGTGCGCAGGTACGGCAGCATCGCGTCCACGACGCGGGGGTCCACCGGGGTGGTCGCGTTGTGGTCGAGGTAGATCGGGCCCGCCGTCATGCGACGTCCGCCGATTCGACGGGCAGGTCGGCGGCTTGCCACTCGAGGATCCCGTCGGCCAGCCGGCGAGCGGTTCGTCCGTGCGCGTGCAGCAGGCGCACGGCGTCATAGGACAGGACGCAGTACGGGCCTCGGCAGTACGCGATGACGTCGACGCCGGTCGGCAGCTCAGCGAGCCGGGCGGCCAGCTGGTCGAGCGGGAACGACTTGGCGCCGGGGAGGTGCCCGCCCGCGAACTCCTCCTCGGGGCGGACGTCGATCACGATGACGTCGCCGGCGCGCACGCGCCGTCGCACCTCCTCCCGCCCGACCTCGTCGGTGTCGTCGGGCCCGAGGAAGTTCACCCGCGCCTCCCCGAGGTCCGGCAGGTGATGCTCGGCGACCCTCTGGATCTGCAGGTACAGCTCGGCGACGTCCCGCCCGGCCAACCGGTAGAACACCTTGGTCCCGACCCGCCTGGTGGCCACGACACGCGCCTGCTTGAGCGCCTGCAGATGTGCCGACGTCGTCGTCACGTTGAGATTGGCGGTCCGGGCCAGCGCCTCGACCGACCGCTCTCCCTGTGCCAGCAGATCGAGCAGCTCCAGGCGCTTGGGGCTGGACAGCGCCTTGCCGATGCGCGCGAACTGCTCGAACACCGCGTCCTTGGCCTGCCTGCGACTCATCGCCACCCCTGTCGATCGACTGCCCTGGACACGACCCTGGTCCGGAGCCTAGCGTCCCATCGAGGGATGATCCAGTGATCTTTGGAGGAACAGTGGAACGAGTGCTCTTCGTCCTGCACGACCCGCCGTACGGAACCGAGCGCGTCTACAACGCCCTGCGCTGGGCCGCCCAGATGGTCGCCGGCGGCCACGAGGTGAGGGTGTTCTTCTTCGGTGACTCGGTGGTCGCCGTCGCGGCCGGGCAGAAGGTGCCCGACGGCTACTACAACACCGGAAGACAAGCAGCCGCCCTGGCCTCCCACGGGGTGGCCCTGGGGTGCTGCGGCACGTGCCTGGACGCCCGGGGGTTGGCGGAGGACCGCCTCATCGACGGTGCGCACCGGTCCTCGATGGTCGAGCTGGCGCAGTGGACGACCTGGGCCGAGAAGGTCATCAACATCTGACCGAGGGTCAGTCCCCGGTCACGCCGTCCGCCAGCTCGCGCAGCAGGTCGAGATGCCCGTTGTGCCGCGCGTTCTCCTCGATCAGGTGCAGCACGACCCAGCGGAGGGTGGGGTGCTCGCCGGACCGCCGCGGCGTCGCGGACCGCGCGTCGAGGTCGAGGCCCGCGAGGATCGCGTCGGTCCGGACCGCCTGGTCGACGTACTCCTGCACCAGCTGGGGCAGAGGTGTCTCGGCGCCGATGGCGAACTCCTTGTCCGGCTCCGCCTCGGTCCAGGCGCCGAGGTCGGGTCCCCCGACGAACCGGGCCTCGATCCACGAGTGCTCGACCCAGCGCAGGTGGCTGAGGACGCCCCCGACCGTCATCATCGGCGACGTCGGCAGCGGCGCCGCCGACGCTCCCTGCGCAGAGAGTCCCGCGCACTTCGCGATCGCGGTGTCCCTCGTGTACTGGAGCATGGTGAGCAGCGTGGTGCGCTCGTCCCAGGTGGTGGGGGTGTCGGTCCGGTTCATGCGCTCCACTGTCGCAGGTCGGGGCGCGGTTCGAGGACCACGACGGGAGTCGGCGTCGACCGTCGGCCGGCGAAGCCGTCAAGCTGTGGATCGACCGCGGCCCACCTCTGCCACAGCCGGTCACGCTCCTCCCCCACGGCCGGGCGCGCTCGCACCGGGCGCGGGGCCTGACCGGCCAGTCGCACGACGGCGTCGGGCTGCGCCTCGAGGTTGAGCCACCAGGAGGGCTGGCCCTCGTCCCAGCCGTTCATCGCGAGGGTGACGAGGTCCGAGCCGTCCTCGAGGTAGCCGAGGATGACGCTGCGCTCCTGCCCGGACCTCCTCCCGACGGTCGTGAGGCGCAGGGCGCCCCAGCCGCGCTTGTTCGCGGTGGTCCACAGGAAGCGGCCACCGCTGAGCCGGTAGAGCGCACGATGCGCGCGCCAGGCGGTGTGCACGATCCAGGGCGGCGGGACGCTCGGCGGTCTGGTCGCTGCTGAACTCATGGCTGACGCCTCCTCGATACGGCCGCCCCGCACCCGTGCTCGCGACCCCTATCGGAGCTAGTCTCCGATGACTGATGTCGTGACGACTCGAGGAGGACCTGATGACTTCCAGGCTCAACCCCTACATCAACTTCGCCGGCAACGCGCGGGATGCGATGGAGTTCTACCGGACCGTCTTCGGCGGCGCCTTGACGCTGAACACGTATGGCGAGTACGGCAGCCCGGACGCGCCGGAAGCGGACAAGATCATGCACGGCATGCTCGAGAGCGACTCCGGGCTCACCCTCATGGGAGCCGACACCCCGCCGGGG
The DNA here is from genome assembly GCF_004168625.1 of Pengzhenrongella frigida. Taxonomy (GTDB): domain Bacteria; phylum Actinomycetota; class Actinomycetes; order Actinomycetales; family Cellulomonadaceae; genus Pengzhenrongella; species Pengzhenrongella frigida. The sequence goes on along the minus strand of NZ_SDWW01000003.1, from coordinate 119,212 downwards.
ATGGCCCACAACCCCGGGGACAACATCACGGTGAGCCTCAGCGGGGACGACGGAGACGACCTGCGCGGCTACTGGGCCAAGCTGGCCGAGGGGGGCACCGTGTCGGTCCCCCTGGAGAAGCAGATGTGGGGCGACGAGTACGGCATGTGCGTAGACAAGTTCGGCATCCCGTGGATGGTCAACATCGGTGAGACCCCGGCCTAGACGGTCACCGGGGGAAGTTGACGGTGTGTGCGGTCCTCCGTACCGCGAGCGACTGCTCTCGAATCGATTCGAGACTCGCTTTCCGCGGTTGCGGTCTGCGCCTCACCGTCTGCGCGCCGTCGCGTCGCGAAAGGGTCGCCCCCCATGACCGCTCTGCCCCTGTACCTCGACCCCGCGCTCCCCGTCGCGAGCCGCGTCGCCGATCTGGTGGCGCGGATGACGCTGGCGGAGAAGGTCGGGCAGATGATGCAGCTGAACGCCCAGGACGGCGTCGAGCATCTCGTCTCGGACCTGCACGTCGGCTCGATCCTGCACGCCTCCCCCGACCGGGTCCGGCAGGCCCACGAGCTGACCGCCACGACGCGCCTGCAGATCCCGCTGATCGTCGCCGAGGACGCCATCCACGGGCACTCCTTCAGCCACGGCGCGACGATCTTTCCCACCCAGCTCGCCATGGCCGCGACCTGGGACCCGGACCTCCTCGAGCGGGTCGCGCGCGCGACGGCGATCGAGGTGGCCGCGACCGGCATCCACTGGACGTTCTCGCCGGTCCTGTGCATCACCCGTGACCTGCGCTGGGGCCGGGTCAGCGAGACCTTCGGGGAGGACCCCTTCCTCATCGGGGAGCTTGCCTCGGCGATGGTCCGCGGCTACCAAGGGGACGGTCTGGGCGACCCGACCGCGATCCTCGCGACCGCCAAGCACTTCGCCGGCTACTCCGAGACGCAGGGCGGGCGCGATGCCAGCGAGGCCGACATCTCGCGCCGCAAGCTGCGTTCGTGGTTCCTGCCGCCGTTCGAGCGCGTGGCCCGCGAGGGGTGCCGGACGTTCATGCTGGGCTACCAGTCGATGGACGGCGTGCCGATCACGATGAACGAGTGGCTGCTCAACGACGTCCTGCGCGGCGAGTGGGGCTACCCGGGCACGCTCGTGACCGACTGGGACAACGTGGGCCGCATGGTTTGGGAGCAGCACGTGCAGCCCGACCACGCCCACGCGGCGGCCGCCGCGGTTCGCGCCGGCAACGACATGATCATGGCGACGGCCGAGTTCTTCGACGGCGCGCAGGCGGCCGTCCGGGACGGCCTGCTCGACGAGGCGCTCATCGACGCGGCGGTCGGCCGGATCCTGACCCTGAAGTTCGAGCTCGGCCTGTTCGAGGACCCGCGCCGGCCCGACCCCGCCCACCAGGCCGAGGTTCTCGGTTCCCGGCGGCACGCCGACCTCAACCTCGACGTGGCCCGCCGCTCGCTCGTGCTCCTGGCGAACGACGGCGCGCTGCCGCTCGCCGGTGGTCTGACCGCGGGCCCCGACGGGCGGGCGAGGGCCGGGGATCAGCCCGCCCGCACGATCGCCGTCGTCGGGCCCAACGCCGACGACCCGCACACCCAGCTCGGGGACTGGGCCGGGAACTCCGGGCAGGTGGACTGGCTGCCCGACGGGCACCCGCGCGCGATGACCCAGACGGTGCTCGACGGGTTCCGCGCGCACGTGCCGACCGGCTGGAGCGTCACGCACGCCCGCGGCTCCGACATCCTGACCCTGGGCCTGGACCCCGACGGTCAGTTCGGGCCCGACGGCCAGCCGCGACCGCCGTTCGTGCTCCCGGCCGAGCCGGACAGCGCCCTGATCGCCCAGGCGGTGGCCGCCGCTCAGACCGCTGACTACGTCGTGGCGGTCGTCGGCGACCGCATCGAGCTCGTGGGTGAAGGTCGGTCCACGGCCACGCTCGACCTCGTGGGCGGTCAGGTCGCGCTGCTCGACGCGCTCGCCACGACGGGCACGCCGCTCGTCGTCGTGATGATCAGCTCCAAGCCGCTGGTGCTGCCGCCCTCGGCACGCGACGCAGCCGCAATCATCTGGGCGGCCAACCCGGGCATGCGGGGCGGGCGTGCGATCGCCGAGCTCGCCCTGGGCCTGATCGAACCCACCGGGCGCCTGCCGCTGTCGTTCGCGGCACACGCAGGCCAGCTGCCGGTCTACTACAACCAGATCCATGGGCAGCACGGCTCGCGGTACGCGGACCTCACCCAGCGGCCGCCGTTCGCGTTCGGCGAGGGACTGAGCTACACCACCGTCGAGTACGCCGACCTGCGCGTCCTGACTCCGAGCCTGCGCTCCGGCGAGACCGTGCGCGCCCAGGTCACGGTGCACAACACCGGCACGCGCCCGACCCGCGAGACCGTGCAGGTCTACCTCCGCGACACGGTCACGTCGGTCACGTGGGCCGAGAAGGAGCTCAAGGCCTACCGGCAGGTCGACCTCGCGCCCGGCGAGCGGCGGACCGTGGAGATCGAGCTGCCCGTCGATGACTGCACCCTGGTCGACGCCGCCGGTCGGCGTGTGGTCGAGCCGGGTGACTTCGAGCTGCTCGTCGGCCCGTCCGCGCGCGACGAGGTGCTGCAGCGGGCCGGCTTCACCGTCCGGACCTGACCCCCGCCCGCGACTCCCGGCCACCCCCGACGAACGGCTCCCTCATGCCCTCTCCCACGACGCGCGCCCCGGCGCGCCCCGCGCTCCGGCAGGCCCGGATCGCGGTCGGCCTGCTGTTCCTGACGAACGGCGCCGTACCCGCGAACCTCATCCCCCGGCTTCCGGCCCTCAAGTCCGAGCTGAGCCTGTCGAACACCGAGTTCGGGCTCGCGATCGCCGCCGGACCGATCGGCGCCCTTGCCGCCGGCCTCCTGGCCGGCATGCTCATCCGCCGGTTCCGGTCGGCCCGGGTGGCGGTGTCCTGCATGGTGCTGTTCGGTCTCGTCATCGTTCTGGCCGGGAGCGCACAGTCGTGGGCCTTCCTGGCGGCGGCACTGTTCCTGGGCGGGGCGCTCGACTCGGTGGTCGACGTCGCCCAGAACTCCCACGGCCTGCGGGTCCAGCGCCTGTACGGCCGCTCCATCCTCAACTCGTTCCATGCGATGTGGAGCGTCGGTGCCGTCACCGGCGGGCTCATGGGCGCCGCCGCAGTGGGTCTGGGCGTCTCCCTGACCGCGCACCTGACCGCTTCCGCCGTGATCTTCGCCGCCGTGAACCTCACCGGCTACCGGTTCCTCCTCCCGGGCCCGGAGCCCGTCGACACCGCTCTTGTCGACACCGCTCTTGTCGACACCGCGCTCGTCGACACCGCGGCGCACCCCGGCTCCACCGCCACGTCGCCCGGCGTCCGGCCCGGCGTCCGCCTGGGCACCCTCGCGGTCCTGCTCGCCCTCGGCGTGATCGCCCTGAGCGGCTCGATCGTCGAGGACGCCGGCAACACCTGGGCCACCTTGTACCTCGCCGAAACCCTGCACGCAGCGGCCGGCGTCGCCGCCTTCGGGTTCATCGCCCTCGCCGGGACGCAGTTCCTCGGCAGGTTGACCGGGGACCGCCTCGTCGACCGGTTCGGGCAGCGCGCGGTCGCCCGCACCGGCGGCGCAGTCGCCGCCCTCGGCATGGGTCTCGCCCTCGCGGTCCCGACGATCCCGGGGACGATCCTCGGCTTCGGGGCAGCGGGATTCGGCATCGCGACCCTGGTACCGGCGGCGATGGAGTCGGCCGACGGGCTCCCCGGCTTCCGTACCGGCACCGGCCTCACCATCCTGAGCTGGATGATGCGGATCGGCTTCCTGCTGTCGCCGCCGCTCGTCGGCCTGATCGCGGACGCCACCACCTTGCGGATCGGGCTCCTGATCGTCCCGCTCGCGGGTCTGCTCGTCGTGGCCCTTGCCGGTGCGCTCCCCGCCCGCAGAGTGGCGACCTCGGCGCGGGCCGGCGCGGGCTCGGCAGCACCGGTCGAATCGCTGCCCTCCGGACCCGAGAAGATTCCGGCCGGGCCGCACGTCTCGTAGACCTCCCGCGAGGCCCGTCGCCGAGCAAGGTGCGACAGTCGGGGCCCCCGCCTCACGGCGGGTCGTCGACGAAGCGGAAGCGCACGCGGGCGCGGTCGAAGTCCACGACGAACGTCGACCCCGACGGAGACCACCGCTCCGGGACGAGGAAGAGTCGCCCGTCCCCTTCGGCCAGCAGCCGCAGACCCCGGTAGCGGTACCGATAGGTCTGGCCCTCCTCCGGCGGGAAGGTGGTCTCGACCACCGCCGGGTCACCGGCGAACAGCGGCTCGGCGGTGTCGACGACGACGGCGGGCAGCGAGACCAGATCGCGGGCGAGCGCCTTGGCCTGACCGGTGCCGGACCACTGCGCGAGGGTCGCGGTCAGCCAGAAGACCGAGGCGACGACGACGAGCACCAGCAGGACGATCGTCGTGCGCCCGGGCCGCGAGCGCCCGGTGGCCCAGGTCGCGCCCCGGGCCAGCAGCCCCGCGCCGACTCCCAGCAGCGCCGGGGTGACCAGGGGGAAGGCGGGCCAGGACCCCACCAGCGGAAACGCGAGCAGCAGCACGAGCGCCACCCCGAGAAGCACCGCGCCGGCGGACCTGAGGACGACGAGCCAGCGGCTGGCGGAACCGCTCGGGACCGCATCGAGGCGGCGCCGCACCGCGCCGTTGCCCCAGACCAGTGCAGCCGTGCCCAGCAGCAGGACGAGCGTCGGGACGAGCAGCGGCTGCGGTGCGCGCATGACGAACTCCTGCGTGCTGAACCCCAGGGTGTCGACGTCCACGCCGAAGTACGCGAACTGCGCCCGCGCCGAGACGTAGCCGAAGTAGAACAGCAGGGCGCTGACCAAGGTGGCCGGTGCCACGACGGTCCCGACGAGGTTCCAGACACGGGCCAGGTCGACCGGCGCGGGTGACCCGGCCTCGTCCGGGGCCGGTTCCGGCTGGACGGGATGCGCGGCCTCCTCCACGACGATCAGCCGTCGCTCGGTGAGGGGCTCTCGTCGGCCCCGTCGTCCGTCCCGGTCTCGTCCTCGGTGCCGCTGGTGCTCGGGCGAAGGATCAGGGTCGAGGCCCCGTCGACGACGACGACCTGATCACAGGTGGCCTGGTCCGGGCACCGCAGCGTGCCGTCCAGTCGCACGCGAACCGACTCGGGCTCCGGTGACGGCGGGACGACAGCGAGCGCGCACCCCCGCTGGTCCTCCGAGATCGTCGCCCCGACGCACGGGGGCTTGTCCTCGCAGCCGACCGCCTGCACCGTGCCGCCCGGCTCCCCGACCTGGACGGCGTCGATCTCGAGCGTCACACCCGCGGGGAGCTCACTGCCCCAGAACAGGGCCTGGCACCACGCCTCACCGACCCGGACGGTCGACCCCCCACCGACCGGCAGGCCGGCCAGCTCCACGCTGACCCCACCTCCGCCCCCCTCGGCGGGGTCCTCGGTTCCCGAGGTCTCCTCCCCGGAGGCCGAGCCGGACTCCTCCTGCGAGGACGAGCCTCCGGTCGAGCCGGCGGCCTGCGACGTCGTGGGTGACGACGACTCCGAGTCCGGTCCGGCGCAGCCCGCCCCCACCGCCAGAGCGAGGGCCAGCAGGAGCGCAGCACGTCGGTGTTCTCTGGGCATGACTCCCGACCCCTCTCCCTGCGGACGTCATTTCAGTCTCGCCCCGGCGCGCGGTGCGGGCGAGTCCACGAGGCGGCGGCGCCCCGGCGACCGGTGGCCTTCACGAGACCGGCGACGTCCGAGCGCCGATCCGCAAATCAGATCGCCCGGATGAACCGGGGGGTCCTAGAGTGGCGGCCGTGCCACATCCCGCAGCGAGCCCGGCGTTCGTCGCCGTCGAACCCCGGCAGCGCTGGCGGCGCGACGCGACGGTCTTCCTCACGAGCCAGACCGTCTCGCTGTTCGGCTCGATGCTCGTCCAGTACGCGATCATGTGGCACCTCACGCTGGAGACGAAGTCGGGCGCGGTGATGGCCTTGGCCGCCGTGTTCGGTTTCCTCCCGCAGGCGGTCGTGTCCATCTTCGGCGGGGTGTGGGCCGACCGGCTCAACCGCAAGCTGCTCATCATCGGCGCCGATGCCATGATCGCGACGGCGACGCTGGCACTCGCGCTGCTCATGCTCGGCGGGGCCGACGACCTGTGGCTCATCTACGTCGCCCTGGCGATCCGGTCGGTCGGTGCCGGGATCCAGATGCCGGCGGTCAGCGCACTGCTGCCGCAGATCGTCCCCACCGACAAGCTCATGCGGGTCAACGGCATCAACGGCACGATCCAGTCCTCGATGATGCTCCTCGCACCGGCGGCAGCGGCCGCGGTGTATGCGAGCTCGACGATCGTCGCGGTCTTCTTCGTCGACATCGTCACGGCGGTCATCGGCATCGCCCTGCTGAGCCTGCTCTCCGTCCCGAGCCCCGTCCGCCGTCTCGCTGCAGGCGAGGCGCGCGCCGGGTACTTCGACGACCTCGTCGGCGGGTTGCGCTACACCGCGTCGCACACCTTCGTGCGGTGGCTGCTCGGGCTCTACGCCGTGGTCTTCGTGCTCATCGTCGCGCCGTCCTACCTGACGCCGCTCATGATCGTGCGGACCTTCGGTGACGAGGTGTGGAAGCTCACCGCCAACGAGGTCGCGTTCAGTGTCGGCATGATCCTGGGCGGCGCGTTGCTGGCCACCTGGGGCGGCCTGAAGAACCGCATCGCGATGGTCGTGGGGGCCACGGTGGCCTTCGGTGGCCTGTCGGTCGGGCTCGGCCTGTCGACGAACCTCTACGTGTTCTTCGCGTTCATGTTCGCCGTCGGCCTCGCGGTGCCGTTCTTCTCCACGACGTCGATGACGCTGCTGCAGGAGACGGTCGAGCCCGAGATGCAGGGCCGGGTGTTCGGTTTCGTCGGCATCGTGATGGCCGTCGCAATGCCCATCGGGATGGCGGTCTTCGGTCCGCTCGCCGATCGGTTCACGGTCGAGGCCGTGCTCGTCGCCTCCGGCGTGGCCACCTTCGGGGTGGTCGCCGCCGCCGTCGCCCTGCCGTCGGGGCGACGCGCCCTGGTGGCCGCCAGCAGCCACGCCGTTCCGTGACGTTGCGGGGCCCGCGTCACCGCGGTGTCCGCCCGCCCCGACCCCGCCAAGTGGAACCGACGAGGTAGGCGCCGAGCGCGCCGAGGGCCGCGAAACCGGTCCGGACCAGGGGCTCCTCCCACTAGCCGTACCGCTTCGGGTCCGCGGCGACGACGCGGCCGATCCCGCCGATGAGTGCGGCGGTGATCGTGCCCGCCACCAGACGGTTGCCGACCCGTTCGGCCTGGTCGAGCAACGGCCGCAGCTCCGCCGCCCGGATCTGCACGTCGAGGCCACCCTGCTCGAGGACCGCGAGCGCCCGTCGCAGGTGATCGGGGGCATCGACCCCCAGCTGGACGGCGTCGACCACGAGGTCCCGCAGGCGGCCGATGACCGCCTGCGGGGCGAAGGCCTCGCGGACCAGCCGGCGGGTGAACGGGGTGAGCACGCCCCAGAGGTCGAACTCGGGGTCGAGCTGCCGGCCGAGCCCGTCGACCATGACGAGCACCTTGAGCAGCAGGGCCACCTCCCGCGGCAGCTGGAGGTGGTGGGCGCGCAGGAGGTCGATGGCCTCGGCGACGAGGGCCACCACCGGGATCTCGGCGAGCGGTCGGCCCGCGTACCGCCGGACGAGGACGTCGACCGAGTCGCGCAGCCCCTGCCGGTCGCCGGGACGGGACCGCCCGCACATCTCGAGGACCGCCCCCACCAGCCGATCGGTGTCCTTGCGGGCGACGGCGACCAGCAACCGGACCAGCTGCTCGCGCAGCCTGTCGCCGATCACGCCGACCATGCCGAAGTCGATCAGCCCGATGGTTCCGTCGGCCTCGACGAAGAAGTTCCCCGGATGCGGGTCGGCATGGAAGAACCCGTCCTCGAAGACCATCTCGCACAGGAGGGTGGCGGCGCGCACGGCGAGGTCCTCGCGACCGATCCCCGCCGCGTCCAACGCATCGAGGTCGTTGATCTTGATGCCGTGCACACGCTCGAGCGTGAGCACCCGCGACGTCGTCCGGTCCCAGAAGACCCGCGGGATGTGGATCCGCGGATCCCCGGCGACCTGGCGCGCGAAGCGCTCGGCGTGCCGCGCCTCCTGGACGTAGTCGAGCTCGGCCCGCAGCGTGTCGCTGAAGTCCTTGACAAAGCCGACGACGTCGTACTCGCGCGCGGGCGCCCAGGCACGACGCGCGATCTCGGCGAGCTCGCGGAGGATCTCCAGGTCCTGGGTGACACTCTCGACCGCCCCGGGGCGGCGGACCTTGACGACCACCTCGACCCCGTCGATCGCGGCGGCGTGCGCCTGCCCGATCGAGGCGCTCGCCAGCGGGACGTCGTCGAACGCGGCGAACGCGTCGTGCGGGCTCGTGCCCAGCTCGTCCTGGATGACCTGGCGGATCGCCTCGATGCGGACCGGCGGGGCGGAGTCCTGCAGCTTCGCCAGCTCCGTCACGTAGGCGGGCGGGAGGAGGTCGGGGCGGGTGGAGAGGATCTGCCCGAGCTTGACGAACGTGGGCCCCAGCTCCGCCAGCATGATCCGCACCCGCTCGGGCTGCGTCGTCGTCCGCGACGCGTCGGTCGGTGCGTCGCGATCGAGCGAGGGTCGCAGCCCCGTCCCCACCGCCCCGAGGACGAAGCCGAGCCCGTGCCGGGAGAGCGTCTCGACGATCTCCCGAAGCCGGTCCCGCCGCCCGCTCACGGCGCCGCTCCGTCCCGCGTCGCGGGCGTCGACTCAGCCACCGACGACGTCCCGTCGCTGGAAGGCGACCATCCCGGCGACGACGAACCCCAGCGCGAGCACACCCATCACGACGGCGGCGCTCGCGCCCACGGGGTCCACGGGGACCATCTCGAGGTGGTGGAACGGTGAGAGTGCGACGAGGGGCTCGGGCCAGTCGAGCGGCGGACCGACGAAGTTCAGGACGTAGGCCACCATCGTCGCTGAGGCTCCCACCGGCACGACCAGGCGTGGCGCCACCCCGAAGAGGAACACCGCCAGGCCGAGGAACAGTGCGACGAGCGGGAGGGTGTTGAGCACGGCCGCCGCGGCATCCGCATAGGCGAGGTCGGCGCCGACGACCGCGGCGCAGGCCCAGGTGGCGGTGGCGGCGGTCCCGGTGAGCAGAAGGACCGCGACCGCGGCGAGCAGCACGTGCCCACCGAGCCACCGCCACCGCAGGACCGGCCGCACCAGGAGCTGATCGAGCCGCTGCGAGTCCTCCTCGGCCCGGGCCGCCCCGACCCGCCAGGTGACGTAGAGCGCCATCACGAGGCCGGTGATCACCCCCATCATCGCGACGTAGCCGAGGCTGATGTCGGCGAGGTCGATGCCGAAGGTGGCCATCAGCTCGGCGTAGGCCGGGTCGCCCGCGACGAACTCCTCCAGGCTCGGCAGCATCGCCCCGGCGACCGCCCCCAGCGCGGCGATCCCGACGGCCCAGCTGAGCAACGTCCCGATCGTGCTGCGCCACGCGAACGCCAGCGGGCTGGACAACCAGAGGTCGCGCGAGCGCTCGACCGCGCGCGCGGCGATCATTCCGGCGCCGCTGTCCCGGCGGTCCCGCAGACCGACGGCGACCGCCAGCAGCGAGCCGACCACGACGACGGGGACGAGCAGCACCGGCCAGTGGTTCCCGCCGAGGGCTCGAGGCGATCGTTCCAGCCGAGCGGGGTCAGCCAGGCGACCCACGACCGCGTGTCTGCGCTGTTGGCGACCATGCGCAGCAGCACGGCCGCGCCGAGGATCGTGGCCGCGGTGCCGAGCACCCGGCCCCGCGACCCGAGCAGCTGCGACAGGGCGGCGGTCAACGCGACGTACGTCGCGCCGAAGCAGGCGACCTCCGCCCCGAACAGCAGCGCGCCGCCGCCGTCGGCTCCGGCCGCGATCATCGCCGTCCCGACGGCCAGCCCGACGAGGGCGCTCGCCGCGACCAGGACCACGAGCTGCGCGCCCAGCGCGGTCCGCGCCCGCACCGGACCGGCGAGAAGCAGCTCGGAGCGATGCGCGTCCTCATCGCCGCGCAGCAGTCGGGCGGTGGTCACGACCGCCCAGACGCCCACCACCATCTGCAGCATCCAGCCTCCGTCCCACACGACGAGCGCACCGATCGACGTCCCGGCCGGCGTCCCCACCAGCACCCGCATGGCCGGATCCTGGCCGAACTGCGCGACCAGCTCTCGTGAGGCCTGGTCGGGGTACATGGACTCGAAGACCTGCACCTCCATCACCGCATAGGCGGCGAGGGCCACGACGAGCACCGCCGCTCCGACCCGCACCAGCCGGGCCGTCAACCGGACGACCGCGCTCCGCTCCGCCGGCCGCGCGCCGGCGGTGCGGTGCGCCGCGTGCTCCACGCCGACCACCTCCTGGCTGGGCGAGTCGTTCCGGGTCAGTTGTGTTCGCGGTCAGTAGTAGGTGAGGAAGATCTCCTCGAGCGAGGGCTCCTCGGTCCGGATCCGGTTCACCGGGACGCCCGCCAGCCGCTCGATCAGCGCAGCGGGCGAACCGGCGACCGCGACCCGCACGCCGCCGTCGATGAGATCGATGTCGGTCAACCCGGGGACGTCTTCGAGCGACGGCACGGGCCCGTCCACCAGCACCTCGATGACGGTGGTGTGCAGGCGACGCAGGTCGTCGAGGGCCGCGACCTCGACCAGCCGGCCGCTGCGCAGGATGCCGACCCGGTCGCAGAGGTCTTCCACCTCGTCCAGGATGTGCGAGGACAGGAAGATGGTCTGCCCCGCGACGGTCACCTCCCGCGCCAGGCGTTGGAACTCCTCCTCCATCAGCGGGTCGAGGCCTGCGGTCGGCTCATCGAGCAGCAGCACGTCCGGGCGGGACATGAAAGCCGCGACCAGGGCGATCTTCTGGCGGTTCCCCTTGGAGAACGACCGCAGCCGTGGCGCGGGGTCGAGCTCGAAACGGTCGAGCAGCTCCGCGCGGTACTTCGCGTCCACCCCGCCGGCGACGCGGCCGAGCAGGTCGAGGGTCTCGGTCCCGGTGAGCTGGGGCCACAGCGCGACGTCGCCCGGCACGTACCCGACATACCGGTGCGCCCGCCGGATGTCGCGCACCGGGATCCCGAGGATCTCTGCGGTCCCCCGGGTGGGGCGCACCAGGCCGAGCAGCAGCCGGATCGTGGTCGACTTGCCCGCGCCGTTCGGGCCGAGGAAGCCGAAGATCTCCCCCTGCTGGACCTCGACGGTCAGGTCGTCGAGGGCGACCACGCGACCGAAGTGCTTCGTCAGTCCGTGGGTGCTGATCGCCGCGGGCACCATGGACACCTCCTGAGCGGGGCGCGCTCCGACCGCTCACGATCGTGCGCTGCTCCCACGCTGCGCCCCGGTGGTCCGGCTGACCAGTGCCGATGGTCCTGCGTCGGTGCCGATGGTCCTGCGTCGGTCGAGGGCGGCCGGACGCGGTCACCGGACCAGCGGCGACCCGTCGTTGAACGGATGCCCACCGAGGGGTGGCTTGTGCCCGACGGCGGTGACGATCTCGGCGGCGACCGTGCGCAGCTTGATGTTGCGGTTCTGGGAGGCCGTGCGGAGGATCTCGAACGCCGCGTCGGCGTCGCAGCGGTTCTGCCCCATGATGATGCCGATCCCCTGGTCGATCACCGTCCGCGACGTCAGCGCGGCACGGAGCTGGTCGGTGATCTCGACGTTCTGGGCGAAGCGCACCGCGAGATTCAGCGCCCGCGACGCCTCATCGGCGAAGCGTTTCGCCTCACCCTGCTCGGTGGGGCCGAAGGCGTGCGGCTTTCCGGAGTACAGGTTCAGGGCGCCGATGGCGTGGTCCCCGCCGTCCAGCGGCATCGACAGGGACGACCGGACCCCCAAGGCGAGCGCACGAGGTCGGTACTGGCTGAACCGTTCGTCGCTGGCGAGGTCATCGATCAGGACGACGTTGCCGCTGCGCATCGCCGTCAGGCAGGGACCCTCGTTGTGGCCGTACTGCGCCTCGTCGAACTGGCTGGCGTACCGGTCGCTGCTGGCGACCGTGACCGGGTGACCGTAGCGGGAGACCGTGACACCGGCCGAGATGTCGCCGCCGAGGAACGCGACGGCGATCTCCACGAGCCGTTGCAGGAAGCCCTCGACGTTGTCGGAGGCCAGAACGAGGTCTTGCAGCTCGCCGGCGGCGTGCCTCGATGCACCTGCGGGCTGGGCGATCGGGATGTTGTCGGACATGGGTGGCCGAGGTTTCCAGGGTTCGAGCCCGCGTTCCGCGTTCACCGGGGACGGCGCGCCGAGTCCTGACGCACGCGAGATGCCTCCGGCTCCTTCCATGGTGACACCGAAGTCAGGACGAACAGACCATTCGGGTCAGCTCCCGCTCGAACCCAGTCGGGCGTCGAGCCGCACTCCGCGGCCGGCGGCCGGCGGCCGGCGGCTCACGGTCGACGCGATCTCCGCCGCGACGACGCGCAGGCGTACGTGCCGGTTCTGGGAGGCTGCTCGAAGGATCGCAAATGCCACGTTGGCATCGCACCGGTTCTGTCCCATGACGATCCCCAGCGCGTGGTCGATCACGGTCCGCGACGCGAGCTCTGCGCTGAGCTGATCGGTGACCTCATTGCCCCGCGCCAGTCGCAGCGCCAGGGACAGCACCCGAGACGACTCGTCCGCGAACCGCTGCGCCTGGCCTCGTTCGACCGGACCGAAACCGGCCAGGAGTCGCGGGTACAGGGTGACCGAACCGGTGGCGCGGTCGAGGTCGCTCAAGGGCACCGAGAGACGCCCGCTGCGACGGGCTCCAGCGGCCTGCTCGAGCCCCGACCGAGTCGTCGGTCGACCGTCGCGGGTGACGGTGATGACGGCCGAGGCCGCGCCATCCACGTGGTGCACCGCCGCGGTGGCCAGTCGCTGCAGAAGATCACTGAGGTCGTCCGCGGCCAGCACCAGCTCGGCCAGCTCGGGACGAGCGGGCCCGGTTGATCCGGGGGAAAGGTCGATCGAGTCGAGGCACGGCACGGTTCGCCAGCGTTTCCAGGGTTCGAGCCCGCGTTCCGCGTGCACCGGAAACGACGCGTCACCGGTTGACGCGCTCGGATGACCCCCGACCCCCCGACTGTCCCACCCGCGAGCACGCAAAGAAAGCGAGCGAGCGAGCTCAGCGGCGCGGGCGCTCCCCCGCGCGCTCGACGATCTCCGCCAGCACGTCCTTCTCGTAGACGTCCCCGGCGTCGACCGGGCCGCCGTCGAGCGCCGACCACTGCCAGTGCGGCGCCACGGCCTGCTCGGCGCCACGGGCACCGAGCCGAAGGTCGAGCACCGCCGCGAACTGGTACCCGAAGCGGGCCTGCAGCGCGCGTGCCCGCCCGAAGTCGCCGGTCGCCTCCCGGTCCAGGTCCGCACGGTCGGTCGCGAGCTCGAGCAGCAGCAGGTTGTGCTCCGGCCCCAGCTTGCCCCGGTGGTGGACGATCAGGTCCGGGATGCGCCGACCCTCGTCGTCGACGAGCCGCACGGACTCCTCGAGGTACATGCCGGACCGGTTGTACTCGCAGTCGATGTCCCACGACTCCTCGACCATCGGACGCAGGTACCAGCCCAGATGGAACGCCACGGCCCGCTCGCTCGGTCGACTCGTGCCCCCGGCCCCGCTGAGCAGGGACCACTCGTTGACGATCGTCGTCGTCAAGGCGATACGAACACGGCTCTGGAGGTCGGAAAGTTGCATGTGCCGACTTTAGTGGTCCGGAGGGAGCGCAAAGGGCCGACCAAGGTCCGGCACAAGGAGGATCAAAGATGCCCGCCGTCCTGCGAATGCTGGTCACGTCCGGGCGAGTGCGGCAAGGTTGCTCCGGTGGCAGACGGCGCGCACGACCCTCGGTCCGCGGCACCCCGGGACGTCAGCCCCGCCCCCGCCGCCGCTCGGTTGCTCGCGGCTGCGCTGGTGTGCGGCTCCGCCGTCCTGCTGTTCGCTGTGCACGTGCGCCCCGTGGCGTACGTCCCCCTCGTCCTGGGGGTGGCGCTCGCGTGGCGGATCGACCGCCCCCTGGGGCGCGACCTGCTGCTCATCGCCACCGGGATGACCATCGTCAGCTCGATCTCCCTCGAGGCGGACCTGTCCGACGCGGGCATCGCGCGGTTCGCCGTGGCGCTCTCGCTGGCCGTGGCAGTCCCGTTCGCTCTGTCGAGGTGGTGGCTGCGGGAAGAGTCCATCCAGTTCCCGTGGCGTGCGCACCGGCCGTGGACCCGGACCCACTGGGGCTACCTGGCGGGCGTCGTGCTCACCGGCTACCTCGTCCTGCCGTGGTACTTCCTGTCCTCCGGGGTGTGGTCGAACTGGCCGCCGCTGACGGGGCCCGGCGACATCGCCCGGCTCTTCGTCGGGGTGGCGGCGGTGGGGACCTGGGACGAGCTGTTCTTCATCTGCACGGTGTTCGCCCTCCTGCGGCGGCACTTCGCGCTCTGGCCCGCGAACGTCCTGCAGTCCCTGGTGTTCGTCTCGTTCCTCTGGGAGCTCGGCTACCGCAGCTGGGGTCCGGTCCTGACCGTGCCGTTCGCCCTGATCCAGGGCTTCACCTTCGCGAAGACGGCGTCGCTGACCTACGTGCTGGTCGTCCATCTGCTGTTCGATGCGGTCGTGTTCGCGGTGCTCGTGCACGCCCACGACCCGCGCCTGTTCGACGTGTTCCTCACTGCTCCCTGGTGAGCACCCCGCTCCGGCCCGGCCACGCGTCTCCCGTGAGGGGGCCTCAGCGTTCGCGGGGGTACGAAAGCCTCAATAGCATCCGAGAGGTGACGACCGATCAGAAGGTGCCCACGACCGGACTAGTCCTCCTCACGCTCGGCTCGGGTCAGTTCCTCATGACCCTCGACAGCTCGGTGATGAACGTGTCGATCGCCACGGTCGCCGCCGACGTCGGCACCACGGTCACCGGGATCCAGACGGCGATCACCCTGTACACGCTGGTGATGGCGATGTCGATGATCACGGGCGGGAAGATCGGCTCGATGATCGGGCGCAGGCGCGCCTTCGCGATCGGCTGCGTGATCTACGGCGCCGGCTCCCTGACCACCGCGCTCGCACCCAATCTCACGGTCCTGATCATCGGCTGGTCGTTCCTCGAAGGCATCGGGGCAGCCCTGATCCTGCCGGCGATCGTCGCCCTGGTCGCGGGGAACGTCCCACCGGAGGGCCGACCGCGGGCCTACGGCCTGATCATGGCCGCCGGGGCGATCGCCATCGCGATCGGACCGCTGATCGGCGGCCTCGCCACCACCTACTTCTCCTGGCGGTGGGTCTTCGTCGGCGAGGTGCTCATCGTGATCGCGATCCTCGCGCTGTCCCGGCGGATCCACGATGCGCCGGTCGAGGCGGAGCAACCCCCGCTCGACCTGGTCGGTTCGACCCTCTCCGCCTCAGGGCTCGGGCTGGCGGTCTTCGGTGTCCTGCGGTCGAGCGAGTGGGGCTGGGTGATCCCCAAGGTGAACGGCCCGTCGATCGTCGGCCTCTCACCGACGATCGTCCTGATCCTGCTCGGGACGGTGATCCTGTGGCTGTTCGGGGTGTGGGAGCGCCGGGTCGAGAAGCGGGGTGGTGAGCCGCTCGTCCGGCTGGCGATGTTCGGCAATCGGGAGTTCACCGGCGGCCTGACGATGTTCTTCTTCCAGTTCCTGGTGCAGGCCGGGCTCTTCTTCACCATCCCGCTCTACCTGTCGGTCGCGCTGGGTCTGTCGGCGATCGACACCGGGCTGCGGATCATGCCCCTGTCGATCACGCTCCTGCTCGCCGCCGCCGGTATCCCGAAGTTCTTCCCGGACGTCTCCCCGAGACGCGTCGTGCGGGTCGGGCTGCTGTCGATGTTCGCCGGGATCGTGTCCCTCTTCACCAGCATGGACGTCGATGCCGGTGCGGAGATCGTGACGATCCCCCTGCTGTTCGCGGGCTTCGGCATCGGGGCCCTCGCCTCGCAGCTCGGCAGCGTGACGGTCTCCGCGGTCCCTCCCGAGGAGACGGTGGAGGTCGGTGGCCTGCAGAACACCGCCACCAACCTCGGGGCCTCGATCGGCACGGCGCTGGCCGGCTCCCTGCTGATCGCGGCGCTGACCGCCTCGTTCCTCGCCGGCATCGAGGAGAACCCCGACGTCCCGCCGGAGGTCGCTGCCCAGGCGACCGTCGAGCTGGCCGGGGGCGCCCCGTTCATCTCCAACGCCGACCTCGAGGACGCCCTCACGCAGGCCGGCGTGAGCAGCGAGGTCACCCAGGCTGCCCTCGACGAGAACACCGAGGCCCGCCTCGACGGCCTCCGGGTCGCGCTGGCCGCGCTGGCGCTCATCGCGCTGCTCGGCCTCTTCTTCTCCGGCCGGATCCCCACCGAGCAACCCTGAGCCGCGTCGACGATCCGCCGCAGCTCTGCTCAGGCGCGCAGTGACACCGTGACGCTCAGGCGCGCAGTGACACCGTGACCGCGGTGACCGGCGCGGGCAGCTGCGTGCTGCCGGACAGGTAGGCGTCCACCGCGGCGGCCGTCGCGCGACCCTCCGCGATCGCCCAGACGATCAGCGACTGGCCCCGCCCGGCGTCCCCGGCGACGAACACCCCGGGTACAGCGGTGGCGAAGTCGTCGGCCCGCTCGATCGCGCCGCGGGGAGTGACGTCGACGCCGAACTGCTCGAGCAACGGTCCCTGCTCGGGGCCGGTGAAACCCATCGCCAGCAGGACGAGCTGCGCCGGGATCTCCCGCTCGGAGCCCTCCACCGGGGTGGGCCGGCCGTCGATCATCTCGACGTCGACGAGCACGAGGGCACTCACGTCGCCGGAGCCGTCGTCGCGGAACTCCTTGGTGCTGACGGCGTAGACCCGTTCGCCGCCCTCCTGGTGCGCGCTCGCGACCCGGAAGAGCATCGGGTACGTCGGCCACGGCTGGCCCTCGGGCCGGTCCTGCGGCGGGCGCGGCATGATCTCGAGCTGGGTCACCGAGCGCGCGCCCTGGCGCACCGCGGTCCCGACGCAGTCCGCTCCGGTGTCACCGCCACCGATGACGACGACGTCCTTGCCCGTCGCCAGCACCTGATCGTCATGCGGGTCGCCGGCCGCGGCGCGATTGGCGGGCGGCAGGTACTCCATCGCCTGGAGCACGCCACCGAGCTCCCTGCCTGGGACGGGCAGGTCGCGGGGGGTGGTCGAGCCGATGGCGATCACGATCGCGTCGTACCGGTCGCGGAGCTCGGTGCCGGAGACGTCGCGACCGATCTCGACCGAGGGCCGGAACCGGGTGCCCTCCGCCTCCATCTGCTCCAGGCGTCGGTCGATGTGACGCTTCTCCATCTTGAACTCGGGGATCCCGTAGCGCAGCAGGCCGCCGATCCGGGGTGCACGCTCGTAGACGGCCACCGTGTGGCCCGCGCGGGTCAGCTGCTGGGCCGCAGCGAGTCCGGCGGGTCCCGAGCCCACCACGGCCACGCTCTTGCCGGTGAGCCACTGCGGGATCTGCGGCACGACGAAGCCGCGGGCGAAGGCCTCGTCGACGATCGAGACCTCGATGTTCTTGATGGTCACCGGCGGCGCGTTGATGCCCAGCACGCAGCTGGACTCGCACGGCGCCGGGCACAGGCGCCCGGTGAACTCCGGGAAGTTGTTGGTGGAGTGCAACCGCTCGGCGGCGTCCTCCCACTGCCCGCGCCACACGAGGTCGTTCCACTCCGGGATGAGGTTCCCGAGCGGGCAGCCGTGGTGACAGAACGGGACGCCGCAGTCCATGCACCGGCTGGACTGACGGCCCAGCATCGCGAGATCGTCCGGGTTGCCCGCGCGGTGCGCGTGCACCTCCTGCCAGTCCAGGATGCGGACCGCGACCGGACGGTCGGCCGGCAGCTCTCGGTCACGGGTGGTCAGGAAGCCGCGGGGGTCAGCCACGTGCCACCTCCAGGTTCAGGGCCGGCGCACGAGGCGCCGTCGGTTCGAGTGCACGACCAGACGCGGACACGCCGATCGGCGGGCACGAGCATGCTCGGCGGGGTCGGGCGAACGATCTGTCACACCGTGGGCCGCACGGCGCGCACGTATCGGCGAAATCGTAAGCCCTTCGTCGGGGCGGTCGCGTGAACCGAACGTCCCGTGGACACCCGGCCGGAGGTCGGCCCCGAGGTCAGCGGACCGTCCACGTCCCCGCCGCGAGCCCCATCAGCTTGGGCAGGATCACGTCGCCCGCCACCCGGAGCCCGTCGTGCAGGTACTCGTTGGTGACCCACACGCTCGAGCTGCCCACCCGGTCCGACGTGCCGAGCGCCAGGTCGAGGTCGACGTACGGGTCGTCGTAGTACTGCACGGCCGCGACCGGCACCTCGTTCGCGGCCAGGCGGGCGACGTCGTACAGCTCGGGCCACTGCGTGCGGGCGGCGAGCTCCTCGGCCGCGGCCTGGAACGGCCGCAGCGCCCGGATCTGCGCGAACATCCACGGGTAGACCGCCTCGCCGGTGAGCAGCAGCGGCCGCTCCCCCGCGCCGAACGCCGGCTGCCGGTCGTGCTCGGCCTGCGCCGCCCAGCCGCCCGTGCGGGTGCCCTGGTGGTAGATGACCTCCTGCAGCACCGCGTACAGCGGGTTGTCGTCGAACCCCGTCTGATGGGCCACCGCCTCGAGGAAGGCGTCGCAGGGCTCCCCCGTGGCGTCGTCGACCTGGGCGGTGTCCAGCAGCCAGTGCAGCGCGTCCACCCCGGTGCTCATCCCGAACGGCATCCCGAGCATCTGCAGCCGCTCGGGGGTGAACCGGTCGCCGTTGGGCAGCACGACGCCCGGTCCGCGCGCACCGCCCGCGGCCAGCCGGTCCGCGAGCCGGCCGAGCAGGGCGACGTCGTCGGGGTAGCGCTGGGCGAGCACGGCGTTGCGCGCGGCCTGCCGCGGGTAGGTGTGCCGGTACACCGTCTCGGCGTCCGCGGTGATGCCCGGGAGCCCGCCGGTGACGTAGCAGGCGGTCAGCGCCTCGGGGTGGCGCGACAGGTACGCCAGGGTGAGGAAGCCGCCGTACGACTGGCCGAGGGTCGCCCACTTCTGCCCGGCATAGACGGTCCGGCGCAGGTGTTCGACGTCGGCGATGATCGCGTCCGCGCGGAAGCACGCCAGGTAGTCGGCCCCGGCTGCGGCGCTGTCGAACGCGGCGATCCGACGTCCGTCGATCCGCGAGGACCGACCGGTCCCGCGCTGGTCCACGAGCACCACCCGGTGCGTCGCGAGCGCCGTCGACCACCAGCCGTGCGCCAGGGGCCGCGGTCCCTGCCCCCCGGGCCCGCCCTGCAGGAAGAGCAGGAGCGGCAGGTCGTCACCGGCGCGGTCCGGGTCGACGATCTCCCGGGCGAAGACCTCGATCGCCGGGTACCGGTCGGGTGCCGACCAGTCGACCGGCACGGTGAGCCGGTGCTCCCGGACGACGACGCCCGGCACGCGGTACTCCGTCGAGCTCGGGCCGGACAGGGGCTGCGCATCGAAGGTGGTCACGTGAGCGAGGGTAGGCGCCCGGGCGTGCCGCGCGAACCCTGACAGTCAGGCGAGCGCGAGGTGCCAGGTCCCGGCGAGGACCCCGGCGGCGGTCGCGACCGTGACGATCACGATCCCCCCGGCCACCACCACGGCGTCCGACCACCGCAGCCGGCTCTGCCGGGCCCAGGTCCGCGGACCGGCGAGCCCGAACCCGCGGGCCTCCATCGCCATCGACAGGCGGGTCCCGCGCCGGATCACCAGCACCAGCAGGGCCAGCACCTGCCCGACGGCGGTCCGGGCCCGTCCGAGCGCACCGTCGTCACCCAGGCCGCGAGCGCGACGGGCCACGCCGAGCGACTCCCACTCGCTGCCGATCAACGCGAACAGCCGCATCGCCGCGAGCGCGGCGAGCACGAACCGGTGCGGGAGCCGAGCGACCTGCGCGAGCGCGTCGGCCAGGTCGGTCGGGTCGGTCGTCGCGAGCAGCACCACCCCGGGCAGGCCGACGGACAAGATCCGCAGCGTGATCGCGCACCCGGCGAGCAGCGACCCCTCCGTGATGGTCACCGGCCCGACGGCGACCAGCACCGCGCCCGAGTCGAGCCCGAGCCAGGTGGTCACCAGGCCCGCCGGGATCGCCCCGGCGAGCACGACCCAGCCGCGCCGGAGCAGGCCGCGCAGACTCAGCCCGCACCACGGCAGGACCGCGAGCTCGAGCAGCAGGGCCGTACCGGCCGTGACGACGTCCACGGTGAGCAGCAGCATCACCGAGATGAGCAGGGCGACCGCGAGCTTGGCGACGGGGTTGGCCCGGGCGACCGGCGCATCGCGGACGTCGTCGCCGGCGCCGAGCTGCAGGACGCTCACCGGGTCACCGCCGGTGCGGACGGCGCGCCGACCGGCTGCACGGTGCCGCCCGCGACGCGCAGCTCGCGGGCGCGGCCCTCGGCGACGAACACGTCGACCAGCTCGCGGTCATGCGTCGCGCAGACCAGGGCGGTGCCGGCGTCGAGCAGCTCGCGGAGCAGGTCGACGAGCTCGGCCCAGGTGCGGGAGTCCTGCCCGAAGGTGGGCTCGTCGAGGACCAGCAGCGTCGGCCGGGTCACCAGGGCGGTGGCGACGGACAGCCGTCGCTGCTCGCCGCCCGAGAGGGTGAACGGGTTCGCCTGCGCGAGCCGATCGAGCCGGAGCCGCACGAGCACCGCCGTCGTCCGGGCGGCCGTGTCGGCGGGATCCATCCCGGCGCGATTCGGCCCGACGGCGAGCTCGGCCTCGACCGTCGCGGCGACGAACTGGTGCTGCGGCTCCTGGAACACCATCCCGATCCGGGTCACGAGCTCCCGGGCCCGCCACGTCACGGGATGCGGTCCGGCGCCGCCCGCCAGCATCGCTTCCGCGACGACCTCGCCGGCCGCGGGGGCGGTGAGCCCGGCCAGGGCGAGGGCGAGGGTGGACTTGCCGGCGCCGTTCGGGCCGGTGAGGAACAGGGCCTGACCCGCGCGCACCTCGAGGTCGACGTCGGACAGCACCGGCGGCCGGCGGCCGCGTCGCACGGCCAGGCCGCGGGCGTGCAGCAGGACCGCGCCCTCGACCGGGGCCGTGGCCGTGGCCGTGGCCGTGGCCGGGGCCGGGACGCGGCGAACGGGCGCCGCGGGCCGGAACCGCGGCGGCACCCACACGCCGTGCCGGAACAGCTCGGGCCCCTGGTCGGCCAGCACCTCGAGCACGGGACCGTCGGCGAGGACCCCACCGCCGGGCTCGAGCACCACGATCCGCGTCACCAGGCCGAGCCACTGCTCCACCCGGTGCTCGACGACGATCAGGGTCGCGGCGGCGGCGGTGGCCTGGCGGGTGAGCACCCGCTCCACCGACCGGACCAGCATCCGGGCCCCGTCGGGATCGATCATCGCGGTGGGCTCGTCGAGCATCAGCAGCCCGGGTCGCATCGCGACCACCCCGGCGAGCGCGAGCCGTTGGCGTTCCCCGCCGGACAGTGTCGCGGTCGAGTGCGCGCGGTCGTACGGGAACCCGACCGCCCGCAGCGCCGCATCGACGCGCGGCCAGATCAGCTCGGCGGGCAGGGCATGGTTCTCCAGCCCGAACGCGACGTCGTCCCCGCAGCGGGCCAGGACGGTCTGCGCATCGGGGTCCTGCAGCAGCAGCCCGGTGCGCGACTCCCCCGGACCGGTGCCGGCGAGGCGGGCCAGGCGGGCGTCGAGACCGTCGAGGCACAGCTGGCCGACCGACTCGCCGGCGCCGGCGTCGAGCAGGCCCGCGGCCGCGGCGAGCAAGGTCGACTTCCCCGCGCCGCTCGGCCCGAGCAGCAGCACGCGCTCGCCCGGGGCGATGTCCAGGTCGACCCCGCGCAGCGCCCACGCCTTGCGGCCGGAATGCCGCCACCCCCACCCCCGGGCGGTCAGCCGCACGCCGGGGGCGGCCAGAACGGCCGTCCCCGGCGACGGCACCGGCGAGCTCCCGGTCATGCGTCCGACGACCGTCAGACCCGCCGCGCGTCGCGACCGGAGGCCAGCGAGGCCAGCGCCCCCGTCCGCGCGAGCGCCTTGGTCAGCGCCCACGAGCCGATCCCCGCGATGACCACGCCGCTGACGATGGTCGCGGCGATGTACGCCACCTTGAACGTCGGGGAGAACTCGGGGTAGTACAGGAACGTGTCGAGGAGCCCGACGACGACCCCGGCGCCCGCGCCACCGCCGATCGCCGCCCCGAGCCCGAACCGGCGGTACAGCAGGATCGCGAACACGACCTCCGGGCCGAGGCCCTCGAGCAGGCCGTACCAGACCGTCGCGAAGCCCCACTGGTTCCCCACCAGGGCGGACACGACGGCGGCGACGAGCTCGGTGTACACGGCCGCCCCGGGCTTGCGGATGATGAGCGCGCCCAGCACGCCGGGCACCAGCCAGACGCCGACGCCGAGGCCCGACGCCGGCGGGAACGCGGCCAGCGGCGCCTTGAGCACCTCCCAGGACAGGTTCCACAGCACGAACAGGAACCCGCCCGCGACCCCGAGCACGGACGCGGTCACGATGTCCACGACCCGCCACGGCTCACGCGTGGTGGCGGTCCACCCGGCCAGCCACAGACCGGCGAGGCCGAGCAGGATCGCCACCGGGATCGTCAGGTCGGCGAGCGGGGCCCCGAACACCTGGGGCTCCGCCGGCAGCCCGACGGCCCAGACCGCCGCCGCGAGCACGAGTCCGCCCACGGCCGGAGCGAGCACACGGGGCGTGAGCTGCCCCCACCCGCCATCGTCGCCGGACGGCGCGTGCGTCGGGCTGGGTACCGTCGCCGGTGGTCCGGCCTGCTGAGCAGGCGGGGCGGGCGACATCTCTTCGGATCTAGCCATGACTTTCCTCCCGTTGTCACACGGGGAGGGCTGCGACGTGTGCACCGCCGGGTCGACGGCGAGATCGCCGACGACGACGTCAGTGCCCCGGCTCGCGGCCGAGATACCCGACTCCCTACGCCGGTGCAAACCGGATCAGGTTCGAGGGTCTGCGGTTGCCCGCACTCTCAGCGCCTGGTGGCGCTCCCCTGTCGTTACCCCGTCGAGATTACACCGCCGGCGGCCCCGGGTGCACGCGCGTCGGCCGCACGGTCACCCCGCGCCCGCGCCCCGCTCGCCGGCCGGGGCCCGCTCGCTAGCGTGGGTGGCGTGACACCGGGACTGAGCTCCGGCGAGGCGGCGGACCGGCTGGCGGCCGACGGGCCGAACCGGCTGCCCGCACCGGCCCCGCCCCACCCCCTGCGCGAGCTCGCACGCCAGATGGTGCACTTCTTCGCCGTGATGCTCTGGGTGGCCGCCGCCCTGGCCTGGATCGCCCAGATGCCCGAGCTGGCCGCCGCCATCGTCGTCGTGGTCGTCCTCAACGGGTCGTTCTCGTTCGCGCAGGAGTACCGGGCCGACCGGGCCGCCGAGCGGCTGCGCGACCTGCTGCCGGTGCGCGCCACCGTCCGTCGCGACGGCCACGCCCAGGTCGTGGACGCGGCGCGCCTCGTCGTCGGCGACGTCGTGATCCTCGAGGCCGGCGACCGCGTCTCGGCCGATCTCCGGCTCGCCCACGGGCCCGGGCTGCAGGTCGACGAGTCGACCCTCACGGGCGAGAGCGCCGCACGGTCCACGGCGACCGGCGACCGGCTCCACGCCGGGACGTACATCGTCGAGGGGCACGGTGAGGCGGTCGTGGAGGCGACCGGCGCGCGCACCCGCCTCGCCGAGATCGCCGCGGCCACCCGCGGTGCGGTCCGACCCCGCAGCCCGCTCGCCACCCAGCTGCACACCGTCGTGCGACTCATCGCCCTGATCGCCGTCGTGATCGGGTTCGGGCTCTTCGCCGCCTCCGTCGTGCTGGGCCGCACCCTGAACGAGAGCTTCCTCTTCGCGATCGGCGCGACGGTCGCCCTCGTGCCCGAGGGGCTGCTGCCCACCGTCACGTTGTCGCTGTCCCGGGCCGCGCAGCGCATGTCCGCTCAGCACGCGCTCGTGCGACGCCTCGAAGCGGTGGAGACGCTCGGGTCGACGACGTTCATCTGCACGGACAAGACCGGCACGCTGACCCGCAACCAGATGTCCGTGGTGACGGCCTGGACGCCCGCCGGCACGGTGAATGTCCACGGGCTCGGCTACGAGCCGACCGCGACGCTGACCGGGCCGCCCGCGGCGCTCCGGGCGCTGGCCGCGTCCGCCGACTGCGCCGCGCGGTGCTCGCCCGACGCCCATGCCGTCGCGCGCCGCGACGGCTGGGAGCCGGTGGGCGACCCGATGGACGTGGCCCTGCACGTCCTGGCGTCGCGAGCGGGGGTCACGCACGCGCCCATCCCCGGCCACCGCCGCCCGTTCGACCCGCGGCGGCGCCGCTCGTCGGTCCTGGACGCGGACGGGCTGCACGTGGTGGGCGCACCGGACTCGGTCCTGGCGCTGTGCCACGAGGTCCCGGCCGCCGCGCGCGACGCGGTGACGCAGCTGGCGACCGGGGGCCTGCGGGTGCTCGCGGTCGCCGGACGACCCCCCTCGGACAGCCGTCTGCGCACCGACGACGGTTCCCCCGACGACGAGCACGACCTGGACCTGCTGGCCGTGCTCGGGCTCGAGGACCCCCCGCGGGACGACGTCGCGGCCGCCATCGCCTCGTGCCGCACCGCCGGCATCCGGATCGCCATGGTGACCGGCGACCACCCGATCACCGCGGTGACGATCGCGCGCGAGGTCGGTCTCGTGCGCGGCGAGGCGCTGGTCGTGGAGGGGACCGACCTGCCCACCGACGACGCGGCGCTCGGCGCGCTGCTCGACCGCGACGACGTGGTCGTCGCCCGGGTCACCCCGGAGGGAAAGCTCCGGATCGCGCACGCCCTCCAGTCCCGGGGCCACGTCGTGGCCATGACGGGCGACGGCGTCAACGACGGCCCTGCCCTCCGTGCGGCGGACATCGGCATCGCCATGGGCGCGTCCGGCACCGACGTGGCCCGCGAGGCCGCGGACCTGGTGCTGCTCGACGACCACTTCGGCACCATCGTGGCCGCGGTCGAGCTCGGGCGGGCGACGTTCGCCAACATCCGCCGGTTCCTCACCTACCACCTGACCGACAACGTCGCCGAGCTCACCCCGTTCGCGCTCTGGGCGATCTCGGGCGGCTCGGTGCCGCTCGCGCTGACCGTGCTGCAGGTGCTCGCCCTCGACATCGGCACCGACCTGCTGCCGGCGCTGGCGCTCGGGGCGGAGCGCCCGGGCCGGCGGACCATGTCCGGGCCGGCGCGGCTCGGGGTCCTGATGGATGCCCGGGTGGTGCGCCGCGCGTTCGGCGTGCTGGGGCCAGCGGAGGCGCTGACGTCGATGGCGGGTTTCGTGCTCGTGCTGTCGCACGGCGGCTGGAGCTTCGGGGACACCCCCGAGCCGGAGCTGCTGGCCTTGGCATCGGGGACGGCGTTCGCCGCGATCGTGCTCGGTCAGCTCGCCAACGCGTTCGCGTGCCGCAGCGAGAGCCGCTGGGTCGGGGCGACCGGGTTCACGGGGAACCCGCTGCTGCTGGTCGCCGTCGCGGTCGAGCTCGTCATGCTGCTCGTGTTCCTCGGTGTCCCGCCCCTGGCTGACCTGCTGGGGGGCGCGATGCCGGACGGCGCGGGGTGGGCCCTCGCGAGCCTCGCGATCCCGGCGGTCTGGGCCGCCGACACGACCGCCAAGGCGCTGGGCCCCCTCCGCCGGCGCCGCCGCACCCGGTGAGACGCCCCGCCGGGACGACGCAGCAGGGTCGACCCCGCACGGTCAGCCCTGCAGGCGCCCGTACTGCTGCGCGAGGCGCCGGACCGACTCGGCCAGCTCGGCGGACTCCGCGGTGGGCGGCATCCGCCAGGACCAGTTCCCGACGAAGGTCGACGGGTCGTTCATCCGGGCGCGGTCGTCCAGCACGAGCAGGTCCTGGATCGGCAGGATCGCCACGTCCGCGCGGGAGCCCATGGCCGCCTCGATCAGCGACCACACCACGCGACCGACGTCGGAGCCCGGGTCGACCTGGTAGTACCGGGCGACCTCGACGCGCTGCTCCGGCGGCATGGCGGCCCACCAGCCGGCCACCGTGTCGTTGTCGTGCGTGCCCGTGTAGACGATGCACGACGTCGGGAAGGCGTGCGGCTGGTGCGGGTTGTCGGGCGTGCCGTCGAAGCCGAACTGCAGGATGCGCATGCCGAACAGGCCGTTGTCGTCGCGGAGCGCGTGCACGTCGTCGTCGAGCGTGCCGAGGTCCTCGGCGACGAACGGCAGGCTCGGGAACTCCTCGCGCAGGCGATCGAGGAACGCCTGCCCGGGACCCTGGACCCAGCGCCCGCCCCGGGCGTCGGCGGCACCGGCCGGCACCTCCCAGTAGGCCGCGAGCGCACGGAAGTGGTCGATCCGCACGATGTCGGTCAGCTCGATGCAGCGCCGGAGCCGGTCGACCCACCAGGTGAAGCCGTCCTCGGCCATCTCGGCCCACCGGTACAGCGGGTTGCCCCACAGCTGCCCGGTCTCGCTGAAGTAGTCCGGCGGCACGCCGGACTGCGCGGTCAGGCCGCCCTCGGCGTCGAGCTGGAACTGCTCGGAGTGCAGCCAGACGTCGGCCGAGTCGTGGTTGACATAGATCGGCAGGTCACCGAGCACCCGGATGCCCTGGGCGTTCGCGTAGGCCTTGAGCTCGGACCACTGCCGGTCGGCGAAGTAGAACAGCACCTCCCACTCGGCGATCCGCGCGGCGAGCGTGCGCGCCGAGGCCGCGACGGCGCCCGGTTCCCGCGTGCGCAGCGCGGCGGGCCACTGCCACCACGGCGCGTCGTCGTACTGGGCCTTGAGGGCGAAGAAGTGCGCGGTGTCGGTGAGCCAGGCCTGCTCGGCCCGGAACTGCCGGAACGCGGGCCACCAGGCGTGGGCCGGGTCGGCGAGGAACGCATCGGCGGCCGCGAGCAGCTGCGGGCGCTTGGTCCGCGGCAGGTCGGCGAACGGGACGTGGGCGTCGATGACCTCGGCGTGGAGCTGGGGATCGGGCAGCAGGCCGGCGTCGCGCAGGAGCGCCAGGTCCACCAGCCACGGGTTTCCCGCGAACGTCGAGTAGCTGAAGTACGGGGAGTCGTACTGGCCGTTGAGGGTCAGCGGGAGGATCTGCCAGATCGAGGCCCCTGTGCTGGCGAGCCAGTCGACGAACTCGTACGCCTGGGCGCCGAGCGTCCCGATGTCGTCCTGGCCGGGCAGGCTCGACGGGTGCAGCAGGATGCCGAACTGGCGGCCGGCGAAGGGTGGGCTCACGGTCATGGCCACATCCTGTCAGGGATGCCACCCCGATCGGAGCGACGCGGGACGAAAGGCCTGGTCGCGCCGCGAATTGCGGATCGTCAGAACGAGCGCGGATCCGGCCGAACCGGCGAAAGCACGCGGGCCGGCGTCCGACCCGCTCAAGAACGAAGCGCTCCCGGGCCCGGCGCACAGGACCAAATGCCTAGGTAACACCTTTCACCCGCTGGTTCCCTGGAAGCACCTCGATCGACGAGCGGCCACCGGGAACCGCCCAGCAACGAAACACCAGTCACAACGATGTGACGCAACTCAGCGCGGAGACTGCACCATGTTCGAACAGATCATCGATCCGATCGCGGGATCGCTCGTGTTGTCGGCCATCTGCGCCGCCCTCCCCCTCGTCCTGCTCTTCGTGCTGCTCGGCGCGTTCCGCGTCAAGGCACCGCAGGCCGCGCTCGCCAGCCTGCTGCTGTCCATCGTGCTCGCCGTCGTCGGCTGGAAGATGCCGGTCGGCCAGGCGCTCAGCGCGACCGCGGAGGGCCTGGTCTACGGGCTCTTCCCGATCCTGTGGATCCTGGTGAACGCGCTGTGGGTCTACCGGCTGACGGTCGCCACCCCCTGGTTCGCCGTCCTCGGGCAGACCATCCGGTCGATCACGAGCGACCATCGGATCCTCGCGATCCTGATCGCATTCGGGTTCGGCGCCCTGCTGGAGTCCCTGGCCGGGTTCGGCGCCCCGGTGGCGATCGCCGCCGCGATGCTCATCGCCGCCGGCATGACGCCGCTGAAGTCCGCGATCGTCGCGCTGATCGCCAACACGGCGCCCGTCGCCTTCGGGGCCATGGCCGCGCCGGTCATCGCCCTGAGCGGCGTCACCGGCCTCCCCGTGGACGACATCGCCACGATGGCCGGGCGTCAGGGCCTGGTCGCGCTGGTCGTGCCGCTGGTGCTCGTGTTCGTCGTCGACGGCCGCCGCGGGCTGAAGCAGACCTGGCCGGTGGCCGTGATGGCGGGCATCGTCTTCGCGATGACGCAGTTCGTGGTCTCCAACTACTTCGCCATCGAGCTGACCGACGTGATCGCCGCGATCGTCACGGTGGGCGCGGTCCTGCTCATGCTGCGCGTGTGGCAGCCGACCCAGACCATCACCTCGTCCGCCGACGACGACGCCGCGCGCACCCCGGCGCTCGAACCGGTCGGGGCCGCACGCACCGATCGCTTCTCCGCGAAGACCTCCGTCACCGAAGCCGTCGCGCGCGCCGCGACCTCGGGCAACCACCACCACACCGGTGACTCGCCTGCGGACGCCACCCGGCCGAGCACGCGGCACATCCTCATGGCCACCGCGCCGTACCTGATCATCATCGCGGTGTTCTCGGTGGCCCAGATCCCGGCCGTCAAGGCCTGGCTCACCGAGGTCGGGAGCGTCACGTTCCGCTGGCCCGGCCTGGACGTCACCTCGGCCGACGGCGAACCGGTGGCGGCCCAGCTGTTCAAGCTCGACCACCTCAAGGCGACCGGGACCCTGCTGCTGTTCTCGGGCCTGGCCACGATGGCGCTGTACAAGGTCAGCGCCCGCAAGGGCTGGGCGATCTACCGGGAGGGCGTCTACCAGCTGCGGTGGACGATCGTCACCGTGAGCACCGTGCTGGCCCTGTCCTTCGTGATGAGCCTGTCGGGGCAGACCACGACGATGGGCGTCGCCCTCGCCTCCGCCGGCGGGTTCTTCGCCGTGCTCTCCCCCGTGATCGGCTGGGTCGGGGTCGCTCTGACCGGGTCGGACACCTCGTCGAACTCGTTGTTCGGCCAGCTCCAGGTCACCGCCGCCACCCAGACCGGCCTCTCGCCGGTGCTGATGGCCGTGTCCAACTCGTCGGCCGGCGCGCTCGGCAAGATGGTCTCGGTCCAGAACCTCGCCGTCGCGGCCGCCGCCGCTGGCCTCGAAGGCGGGGAGGGCACACTGTTCCGCAAGCTGCTCGGCTGGAGCCTGGGGCTGCTCGTCCTGATGGCCGGCCTCGTCCTGCTGCAGTCGACCCCGGTGCTCGGTTGGATGGTGCCGTGATGGCCGGCCACGCAGCGACCACCCCGACCGACGCCCGTCGCCACGCCGCCACCCCGCGCTCCCCGATCACCCCCACCGGACAGGACGGCCCCATGCTCAGCGCGCTG
The DNA here is from genome assembly GCF_004168625.1 of Pengzhenrongella frigida. Taxonomy (GTDB): domain Bacteria; phylum Actinomycetota; class Actinomycetes; order Actinomycetales; family Cellulomonadaceae; genus Pengzhenrongella; species Pengzhenrongella frigida. The sequence goes on along the minus strand of NZ_SDWW01000003.1, from coordinate 89,775 downwards.
AACACCCCCCTGAGCACGGCGCTGCGCACCGCAGTGGCAGATCCGACCCAGGTCAGGACCCGCGCCCTCGACCTCCACGCCGGCGCGCACGACGCCTCGCACTTCCTGCTGATCCCGCAGGCCGTCGTGGTCGCCGCCGACGCCGACGAGGTGGGCCGGCTGCTGCGCGCCAGCGCCGCCCAGGGCGTCCCGCTCACCTTCCGCTCCGGCGGGACCAGCCTCAGCGGCCAGGCGCTCACCGACGGCGTCCTGGTGGACGTGCGGCGCAACTTCAAGGGCATCGAGGTGCTCGCCGGCGGCGCCCGCGTGCGGGTCCAGCCCGGCGTCACCGTGCGCGCGCTGAACGCACGGCTCGCCCCCTACGGCCGCAAGTTCGGCCCGGACCCCGCCAGCGAGCGCGCCTGCACGATCGGCGGCGTGGTGGCGAACAACTCGTCCGGCATGGCCTGCGGCACGGTGGACAACACCTACCGGACGATCGACTCCCTCACCGTCGTGCTGCCCAGCGGCACGGTGGTCGACACCGGGGCGCCCGACGCCGACGAGCACCTGCGGACCCGAGAGCCGGCCCTGCACGAGGGTCTCGTCCGGCTCTCGCGCCGGGTCAAGGGCAACGCCGCGTCGGTGGCGACGATCCAGCACCAGTTCTCGATGAAGAACACGATGGGGTACGGGGTCAACTCGCTCCTCGACTTCGACAAGCCGTCCGACATCCTCGCCCACCTGATCGTGGGCAGCGAGGGCACGCTCGGCTTCGTCGCCGAGGCCGTCTTCCGCACGGTGCCGAAGCTCAACCACGTCACCACCGGGCTGCTGGTCTTCGACGACCTCGAGGCCGCCAACGCGGCCCTGCCGGCGCTCGTCGAGACCGGCGCGGCCACCCTGGAGCTGATGGACGCGCTGTCGCTGAAGGTGGGCCAGGCGCTGCCCGGCACGCCCCAGTTGATCCTCGACCTGGCCGTGCGCGAGCACGCCGCGCTCCTGGTCGAGTACCACGCCGACAGCGCCGAGGGCCTCCTCGAGCAGCAGCGGGTGGGCGCGACGCTCGTCGGCTCCCTGCCGCTGAGCGCGCCGGCCGCCTTCAGCGCCGACGCCGCCGCACGCGCCCAGCTGTGGCACCTGCGCAAGGGTCTCTACGCCGCGGTCGCGGGCGCCCGCCGCCCGGGCACCACCGCGCTGCTCGAAGACGTCGTCGTGCCCGTGCCCGCGCTCGGCCGCACCTGCATCGAGCTGATCAAGCTGTTCGACAGGTACAGCTACCGCAACAGCGTGATCTTCGGCCACGCCAAGGACGGCAACATCCACTTCATGCTCACCGACGGCTTCCAGGCCAAGGCCGAGCTGGACCGCTACAGCGCGTTCACCGAGGACATGGTCGACGTCGTCCTCGGTGAGGGCGGTTCGCTCAAGGCCGAGCACGGGACCGGCCGCGTGATGGCCCCGTACGTGCGCCGCCAGTACGGCGACGAGCTCTACGAGGTCATGCGCGAGGTCAAGCGGCTGTTCGATCCGGCCGGGATGCTCAACCCCGGCGTGCTGATGGACGACGACCCGAAGGCGCACCTGCGGCACATCAAGTCCGCCCCGCCGGTGGCCGAGGAGGTCGACCGCTGCGTCTCGTGCGGGTACTGCGAGCCCGTCTGCCCGAGCAAGAACCTCACCCTCACCCCGCGCCAGCGGATCGTCACGCTGCGCGCCATCGAGCAGGCCACCCTCGACGGCAACTCGGCGCTCGCCGCCGAGCTCGAGCACGACTGGGCGTACGCCGCCGTCGACACGTGTGCCGTCGACAGCCTGTGCCAGCTCGCGTGCCCGGTGGACATCAACACCGCGACGCTGGTCAAGCGGTTACGCAAGGCCAACGCCGGCCCGGTCCTCAACGGGGTCTGGGGCACCGCGGCCAAGAACTGGTCCGTCGTCACCCAGGGTGCGAGCCTCGCGCTCGATGTGGTCCGCAAGGTCCCGATCGGCGTCGTGCTGGTGCCGGACAAGCTGGCGCGGGCCGTGCTCGGCAAGGACGTCGTGCCGTTGTACTCGGCGGAGATCCCCGGCGGCGGCAGCGCGCGCAAGCGCCCGGCCCCGACCACCGAGCCGGCGGCCGTCTACTTCCCGGCCTGCGTCGGGACGATGTTCGGCCCGGCCGTGGACACCTCCCCGGGCATCCAGAAGAGCTTCGAGCAGCTGTGCGAGCGCGCAGGCGTCACGGTGCTGGTTCCCGAGGGGATCGACGGCCTGTGCTGCGGCACGCCGTGGTCGTCGAAGGGGCTCGAGGCCGGTGAGGCCACCATGCACCGCAAGACGCTGGCGGCCCTGCGGCTGGCCACCCGGGACGGCGAGCTCCCCATCGTGTGCGACGCGTCGTCGTGCACCGAGGGCCTGCGGCACACGGTCGAGTCCGACCCGAGCGACAAGCCGATGACCATCGTCGACTCCGTCGAGTTCGCGATCTCGCATCTCCTGCCGCTGCTGCCCGACTACACGAAGCTCGAGTCCATCGAGTCCATCGTGGTGCACCCGACCTGCTCGTCCACCCGGATGGGCATGAACGAGGACCTCAAGACGGTGGCCGGCGGGGTGGCCGAGCGCGTGGAGGTCCCCGAGAACTGGGGCTGCTGCGCGTTCGCCGGGGACCGCGGGATGCTGCACCCGGAGCTGACCGAGTCCGCGACGGCCGCGGAGGCGGCCGACGTCGCCGCCCTCGACGTGACGGCGCACGCGTCCTGCAACCGCACGTGCGAGCTCGGCATGACCCGGGCGACCGGGGAGCCCTACCGGCACGTGCTCGAGCTCCTGGAGGAGGTCACCCGACCGTAGCCGGGCGCCGCTACGCGCCGGTGACATTGCGCCGCTGCGCGACGGTGACGTTGCGCCGCTACGCGCCGGTGACGTTGCGCCGCTACGCGCCGGTGACGTTGCGCCGCTACGCGCCGGTGACCGTCAGTGCGATCAGGCCGACGTTCAGCAGGGCGACGATCAGCACGATCGCGGTCATCGCCCAGCGCATCACCGGCCTGTTCGCGTTGGCGCCCATCAGCGTCCGATCGCTCGTCAGCCGCAGCAGCGGCACGAGGGCGAACGGGATGCCGAAGCTCAGCACGACCTGGCTGATGACCAGCGCCCAGGTCGGGTCGATCCCGGCCCCGAGGACGAGGAGCGCCGGGATCATCGTGATCAGTCTCCGCAGCAGCAACGGGATCTGGCGGTGGACGAGCCCCTGCATGATGGTCGCGCCGGCGTAGCAGCCGACCGAGGTGGAGGCCAGCCCCGACGCCAGCAGCCCGATCGCGAACACCAGCCCGATGCCCGGGCCGAGCGCGGACACGACCGCGGCGTGGGCACCGGTGACGGTGTCCGTGCCGGCCGCGCCCTGCAGGCTCGTCGCCGCGAGCAGGAGCATCGCCAGGTTCACGACGCCGGCAAGGCCGAGCGCGCCGATGACGTCCCACCGGGTCGCGCGCAGCAGGAGCCGCCGCTCGCCCGGGACGACGCCGCTGTGCCGGTCCCGCGCCAGCGCGGAGTGCACGTAGATCGCGTGCGGCATCACGGTCGCTCCGAGCATGCTCGTGGCGAGCAGCACGCTGTCGGCGCCGTCGAACCGCGGCACGAGCCCACCCACCACGTCCCCGGCGGCGGGCGGGTTGACCACGACGCCGGCGACGAACCCGACCGCGATGATCACCAGCAGTCCGATCACGACGGACTCGAACGGTCGCTGCCCGTACCGGCTCTGCACCGCGAGCAGCCCCATGGAGACCGTCCCGACGATCACCCCGCCGACCAGCAAGGGGGTACCGAACAGCAGGTAGAGCGCGATCGCCCCACCGATCACCTCGGCGAGGTCGGTGGCCGCCGCCACGACCTCGGCCTGCGCCCAGAACGCCAGCCGCGCCGGCCGGCGCAGCCGTTCACCCACGAGCTCCGGCAGGGTGCGCCCGGTGACCAGCCCCAGCTTCGCCGACTGGTACTGCACCAGGACGGCCATCAGGTTGGCCATGACCAGGACCCAGACGAGCAAGAACCCGTACCGCGCGCCGGCGGTGATGTTGGCGGCGACGTTGCCCGGATCCACATAGGCGATCGCCGCGACGAAGGCGGGTCCGAGCAGGGGCAGGACGCGCCGCCTGCGCGCGACCTCGGGGCGCGTGACCGTGGTCATCGGCACCTCCTGCGCTCGATGGAAGTTCGGATACCCGAACTTCTCGGCACCAGTATCTCCCCCCTCTCCCCCGCCGCGGACAGCACCCTGCCCAAGGTCACCCCTGCTGGATGACGACCCGTCACCACCCGTCAACGAGGCTCAGACCCACCGCGACCCGACCCGACCAAGGTCCGGCGCACCCGGATCGGGACGGCACGCGGCCTCAGCGAAGCGGGGTTGAGCCATGGCGATGACGACGTACGAGGTGTGGGTGTCCGGCGTGATCCCGGAGCAGGATCTTCGCGACCTCGGTGCGGTGACCCTGGCCACCGAGCGCGCCAGCACCGTCCTCTACGGGGACATCGCGGACCAGGCCGCCCTGTTCGGTCTGCTCGCGCGACTGCGCGCCCTGGGGCTCGAGGTCATCGAGGTGCGCCAGGTGCCCGCCCCGGAACCCCCTCCCGGCGAGCCCGCCACGAGCACGGGGCGGCACACGTGACCCACGACCCCCGCCCGCCGGGCCGGATCCGCTACCAGGTGAAGGTCGCCGGGCTGCTCAGCCCGATGCTGCGCAGCACGTTCGCCGACCTCGGCGCGATCCGGACCGCGACCGTCACGGTGCTCCGCCTGCGTCTGTCACCCGGGCAGGGCCCCGCGGACATCGCTGCGATGCTGGAGCGCAAGGGCCTCGTGCTGGTGGGAGCGCAACCGGTTCGGGCCCCGCTCGCCGGTCCGGTCGATGCCTGAGGCCGCCGCCGAGGAGTCGATCGCGCACCAGCTCTCGGCATTCCTGTGGCGCACGACCCTCATGCTCATGCTGCTCACCGCCTCCTATTTCGTGCTTCCGGCCGGCGGCCCGTTCGACGACCCGGAGTCAGCCGCGCGGGCCGGCTGCGTCCTGCTGGCCCTCGCCGGGATCGCCGTCGTGCTGCGCGTCCAGCGCAGGGCCCGACGCGCCGGGCCGTCGGTCTGGACCCGCGCTGAGACGCTGCTCACCGCGCTGTACGTGCTCATCCTCGTGTTCGCCGTGACGTACGACCGGATCGCGTCGAGCTCCCCGGACCAGTTCAGCGGCATGGAGAACCGCACGGACGCGCTCTACTTCACCGTGACCACGGTCGCCACGGTCGGCTACGGGGACATCCACGCCGTGAGCTCGCCGGCACGCCTGCTCGTCACCGCTCAGATGCTCCTCAACCTGATCTACGTCGGAACGGCGCTCCGGGTGCTCAGCAACCTGCGGGGCTTCGGCCAGGCGCCGGCTCCGCACGACGGTGGTACCCGTCCATGACCTCGTCCTCGGCGCCCGGATCGTCCGCGCGGGGTGACGCGCCGGAATGCCGCGCCCCGCGATCCTCGACCTGCGGCGCATCGCACCGCACCGGAGCTCCGAGACCCAGGGATGGCGGCCATGGCCGATGCAGAGATTGGTCCGATCGACTACATCGTGGTCGAGTTCCCCGGAAGCCGGATGACCGGCGAAGGCCTTCCGATGCTCGTCGATCTGGTGGATCGAGGAGTCATCCGCATCCTCGATCTCGTGTTCGTCAAGAAGGAGCTGGACGGGACCCTCAGCGGTCTGGAGCTCGCCGACCTCGACCGGGATGGCAGCCTCGACCTGGCGGTCTTCGAGGGGGTCTCCTCCGGCTTGATCGGTCCGGACGACGTCGAGGAGGCGGGCACGGTCCTGGAGCCCGGCAGCTCGGCCGGGATCCTGGTCTACGAGAACTGTTGGGCTGCCCCCTTCGCCGCAGCGCTGCGCCGCGGCGGGGCCCAGCTGGTCGCAAGCGGGCGCATCCCGGTCCAGGCGATCCTCGCCTCCCTGGACGACGTCGACCAGCTCACCTGACGCCAGGCTCCCCGGACCGCCCGCACGAACCGTGAAGGCACGACCCTAGAGAAGGCACGACCGTAGAAAGGACGCATGCCATGCCTGGACTCCTTCGAGGTGTCGCTCGGACCGCCGCGATCGCGGGAACCGCCACCGCCGTGTCCAATCGGGTCTCGCGCCGCCAGGCCGGGCGCTGGGCGAAGCAGGACGAGGAGCAGCAGCCCGAGCCGGAACCCGCCCCGCAGCCCGTCGCCGCCGCGCCGGACACCTCGACGCCGGATACCTCGATGGACCAGAAGCTCGCGCAGCTCAAGGAGCTCGGGGAGCTCAAGTCCCAGGGCATCCTCAGTGAGGCGGAGTTCGACACCCAGAAGAGCCGCATCCTCGAGTCGTGACCGTGCGCCGTCACCTCGTGTCCTGGTGACCTCGAGGTGGCGGTCAGCGCGCGATCTTCGAATGAACGGCCCGGTCAAGGGGTTTCGGGCGATCTGACTGGGTCGGGTGATCTGGCGGGGTGCCGCCCGCGTGGCCGGGCAGCAGCCCGAGCTCCCAGGCCCGGCGGATCGCCTCGTTGCGACGCGCGGCGCCGAGCTTGCGCAAGATGCTCCGCACATGGGTGCGCACGGTGTTCACCGAGACGAACATCGCGCTCGCGATCTCGTCGGTGCCGAGCAGGTCCGCGAGATGACCGAGCACCTCCTGCTCCTTGCGCGTGAGCGGCTCGATGAGGTCCACGACGCGCGCGGCGGCGCCCGAGGGGTCCGGCCTCGCGGTCTCGTCGCTGCGCGGCCCGATCCCCGGGGGGACGTCGAGCCACGGGTACTGCGCCGCCAGATGGCCAGTGGTGCGCAGCATGCGGCGCACGGCCGGCGAGGCTTCCTTGAACGGGCGGCGCAGGAGTTCCGGGGACGCCAGGCGGAGCGACCGCTCCAGGGCGGCCCGGGCCCGGCCCGGGTCGCCGAGACAGGCGGCGCGGGTCGCCTGGACGATCAGCGCCGTGACGCGGGTGTCGAGCGGTTTCGTCTCGTCCTGGGCGAGCGCGGCGAGTGCGACGGGGGCGCGCGCCGAGTCGACCTCACCCTGCGCGATCCGCGCCAGCTCCAGGATGACGGCCGGCTCGGGGAGCTCGGGCTCCGCGAGTTCCGCGATCGCGTCGACTGCCGCGTCCGGGTGCCCGTCCGCGACCAGGAGCGCGGCGTCGGCGGCGCCCAGCCAGGCAGCCAGCCAGGCCGGTGGTGCGGCACCCGAGGACGCGTCAGGCACTGCGAGGAGCGCGGCCCGGGCCCCTGCGAGATCGCCCGTCGCACGCAGGAGCCGTGCACGGACCAGGGCCAGAACCCCCACGAGGATCGGCTCGTCCGGCGAGACGGCAACCTCGACGTCCATCGCGTGGTCGCGGGTCGCATCGAGCGCGTACTCCTCCATCCGGATCCAGGCTCGGGCCGCGGCGGTGTTTCCCGCACCCGCGGTGCTGCCGGAGCGCCGCGCGATCGAGTCCGCCCGTTCCGCCAGCTCCGTGGCCTGCCGCAGCCGCCCGCTGAGCGCCGCAACCAGGGACCCGGCTCCGAGCGCGTCTGCCAGGAGGTCTTCGCGCCCCGCGGCATCGGCCGTGTCGACGGCGACGGCGAGCGAGGTCCGGGCGGAGCCCAGGTCCCCGCGCAGCAGAAGCAGCTCACCCCGGGAGCCGGCGAGCAGCGCGCCGATCGCCGAGCGCGCGGCGACCGTCGGGGGCACCACGGATCGCAGCAGGTGCTCGGCGGTATCGATCGCCTCGAGCCCGGCAGTCACGTCGGACGTCCGGTGGCCCAGGCGCGCCTCGATGAGCGCGACGGAGAGCCGGCAGGCGTACGCCGGGCGGGTGCGCGTCGCGTCGAGAGCGGCCCGGACCCGCACGAGAGACGCGCGACACCGGTCGACCTCTCCGGCGGTGATGGCCAGGGCGGCCCGGACCAGGTCGACCTCGGCACCCTCCGCGTCGTCGGGCAGGGCGGCGAACAGCGCAGCGACCGGTGCGTCCGTCGGCCCGGTGAGCAGCGCGTCGATCCCCAGGTCGTCGACGAGGTAGCGCGCCGCATCGCTCCACAACCCGGCGGCGGCGGCATGCCCGACCGCTTCGGGCCGCCGGTCGTTCCGGGCGAACCAGTCGGCAGCGAGCCCGTGCAGCCCGGGCACGAGGTCCGGCCGTTCGAACCGCAGCTGGGCGCGCAGGAACTCGCGGAACAACGGCTGATAGCGGTAGAAGCCATGGTGGCCGGACACGGGTTGGATGAACGAGTTCCCGTGCGCCATGAACTCGAGCGTGCGCCCGCCGGCCGGGTCCCCGGTCAGAGCCTCGAGCAGGCCGGGCTCGAGCTGGTCCACCACGCTGGTCCGGAGCAGAACGTCCCGCAGCGGTGACGGTTGCGCATCGAGCACCTCGCTGACGAGGTAGGCCGCCACGTCGCCGTCGTCGCCGGTGAACTCGCGGATCGCCAGGCCGGTGTCGGCCCGCCCGGCCAGGCTCATGGCGGCGAACTTCAGCCCGGCCGGCCAGCCATCGGTGCGGTCGACCAGGGCCTCCACCTCGGGCGCGGCGAGGTCCAGCCCCGATCGATGCAGCAGCTCACTCGTCTCGTCGAGGGTGAAGGCCAGGTCCGTGGCACGTATCTCGGTGACCGCACCCTCCAGCCGGTACCGGTGCAGCGGGAGGGTCGGGTCGGTCCGCGTCGCCAGCACGACCCGAAGGCGTCCGTCGCAGTGCCGGAGCAGGTACCCGAGATCACCGCCGAGCGTGCGGTCGACCAGGCAGTCACCGTCGTCGAGCACGAGCACGACCGGTTCCGTACGCGCCGCGATCCGCACCGCGAGCCGGTCGAGCAGGGGCCGCGCGACCGTGTCGGGGCGCTCCGGAGCACCTGCACCGGCAAGGTCCACCCCGGTGCGGGCCAGCCCTTCGATGACGTACGCCCAGAACACCCCCGGACGCTCGTCGCCGTCGTCCATCGTCATCCACAGCACCGGGCCGGGAACGGCCCGCGACGCGAGCCACGCCGCGAGCAGGACGGTCTTCCCGCTCCCGGCGGGCGCGCTCACCAAGGTCAGGAGGCCCTCGACGCCGGCACTCACGCCGTCGAGCAGGCGATCGCGGACCACCAGGTCGCGCGCGGGCGACGGGACCGCGAACCGGGTGCTCAGCAGCGGCCCCGCCGGGGTGCGTGCCGACACCGTCGTCGGGTCGGTCGTCTGGTGCATGTATCCCCCTGGGATCGCCCACCGTGCACGTTCTGCCCGTCTGCTCCCGATTTCTCAGGAGCTCCCCCTTCGTGGATAGCACAAGTCGGGGCAATCCACCCGGGGGGCCGCGGACGGGCGGGTGAACGACGTCGCCCGCCACCTAGGGGAGAATCGTGCGGATGACTGAGGCCGAAGCAACCCGACGCGAGCCCCCGACGTTCGCCGTCCGCCCCGAGATCCGCCTGATCGCCGCCGACATGGACGGCACCCTGCTCGACGACGACAACGAGCTGCACGAGCACCTGTGGCCGCTCGTACGCGAGCTGAGCCGCCGCGGCATCGTCTTCTGCCCGGCGAGCGGGCGGCAGTACTTCAACCTGCTGGAGCGGTTCGCGGACGTCGCCGACGACGTCGTGTTCATCGCGGAGAACGGCACCTACGTGGTCGCCCGCGGCCAGGAGGTCAGCTCCGACTGCCTCGAGCTGGACGTGGTGGGGCGCCTGGTCGCGGCCGTCCGCACCCTGCGCACCCGGGGGGCGGATGTCGGCGCCGTGGTGTGCGGCAAGCGCTCGGCGTACATCGAACGCCAGGACGCACCGTTCCGCGCGGAGGTGGACAAGTACTACTCGCGCCTGACGGTGGTCGACGACCTCGCGGACGTGACCGACGACGAGGTGCTCAAGGTCGCCGTCTTCACCTTCGGCTCCGCCGCGCACGACGTCGCCCCCGCCCTGGCCGGCTTTCGCGCCACGCACCAGGTCGTGGTCTCCGGCGAGCACTGGGCCGACATCATGAACACCACGGCGAACAAGGGCGAGGGCATCCGTCACCTCCAGGCGGCGCTCGGCATCACGCGCGCCGAGACGATGGTGTTCGGCGACTTCCTCAACGACCTGGAGATGATGGACGCCGCGGACTACTCGTTCGCGATGGACAACGCGCACCCCGAGCTGCGGGCGCGGGCGCGGTTCGTCGCCCCGTCGAACTCCGAGAACGGGGTCGTGCGGACGATCTCGTCCGTGCTCGGGCTCTCCTGGACGTAGCGTGGCCGTCATGCAGACGCGACGCATCGCCGACCTCGGAGTCTCCGCGATCGGCCTCGGGGGGATGCCCATGTCGATCGAGGGCCGCCCGGACGAGGCCCGGTCGATCGCCACGATCCACGCCGCGCTCGACGCGGGAGTCACGCTCTTCGACACCGCGGACTCGTACCACCTCCACGCGGACGACGTCGGCCACAACGAGTCCCTGATCGCGCGCGGACTCGCATCGTGGGGCGGTGACACCTCCCACGTGCTGGTCGCGACCAAGGGCGGGCACCTGCGTCCTGGCGACGGCACCTGGACCGTCGACGGCCGGCCGGAGCACCTCAAGGCCGCGGCCGAGGCTTCGCTGCAGCGCCTCGGCGGCGACGCGATCGGGCTCTACCAGTTCCACCGCCCCGACCCGGCGGTCCCGTACGCCGACTCGGTGGGCGCGATCCGCGACCTGCTCGACGCGGGCACGATCCGCCTCGCGGGGATCTCCAACGCGAACCCCGAGCAGATCCTGCTCGCCCAGGAGATCCTCGGCGGGCGCCTGGCGTCGGTGCAGAACCAGTTCTCCCCCGCGTTCCGCAGCAGCGCACCCGAGCTCGAGCTGTGCGACCGGCTCGGCATCGCGTTCCTGCCGTGGAGCCCGTTGGGCGGGATCGCGTCCGCGGCGGGGCTCGGCACCCGGTTCGCCCCGTTCCAGGTCATCGCCGACGAGCACGGGGTGAGCCCGCAGGTCGTGTGCCTCGCGTGGCACCTGGCGAAGTCCCCGCACGTGATCCCGATCCCGGGGGCCTCCCGGCCGGCGAGCATCCACGACTCGGTCAGTGCCGTCGACCTCACCCTGACCGACGACGAGCTGGCCACGCTCGACCGCGTCTGAGCGGGCCCACAGGGGTCCGGGGCGCCCGGTGCGTCCGGTGCGTCCGGGGTCCGGTGGACCGTCGCGACGGCCCGTGGGCTCATCGCTCGTAGGCTGTGCCGGTGACTCCCGGCCTGAACGCGTACGACGACGAACCGCCGTACGACCCCTGGTACGACGAGGCACCCCCCGAGGACGCCGGCGGCGGCCTGCCCGGGACGCCCCCGGCCGACGCGGCCTCCCTCGGGCCGGCGCGCGCGGCGAGCCGACGTGCGCAGGGCCGGGCTCCGGTGCCCGCACCGCAGGTCGCGGCCGGTCCCGCGCCGACCCCGCTCGAGGTGCTCGGCCGCGTGTTCGGGTACGACGCGTTCCGTGGCGACCAGGCCGAGATCATCCAGACCCTGGTCGACGGCGGCGATGCGCTCGTGCTCATGCCGACCGGCGGTGGCAAGTCGCTGTGCTACCAGATCCCGGCGCTGGTGCGCCCGGGGGTCGGCGTCGTCGTCTCCCCGCTCATCGCACTCATGCAGGACCAGGTGGACGCGCTGTCCGCGCTCGGCGTGCGGGCGGGCTTCCTCAACTCGACCCAGGACGCCGTCGCGCGCCGCCGGGTCGAGGCGGCGTTCGTGGCGGGCGAGCTCGACCTGTTGTACCTCGCGCCCGAGCGGCTCCGGGTCCCGAGCACGATGGACCTGCTCGACCGCGGCCAGATCGCGCTGTTCGCGATCGACGAGGCGCACTGCGTGTCGCAGTGGGGCCACGACTTCCGGCCCGACTACCTCCAGCTGTCGGTCCTGCACGAACGCTGGCCCGACGTCCCCCGGATCGCGCTCACCGCGACGGCCACCGCCACGACGCACGCCGAGATCGCCCAGCGCCTGCAGCTCACCGACGCGCGGCACTTCGTCGCGAGCTTCGACCGCCCGAACATCCAGTACCGCATCGCGGCGAAGAACAACCCGCGGTCCCAGCTGCTCGACCTCCTGCGGTCCGAGCACCCCGGGGACGCGGGCATCGTCTACTGCCTGTCGCGCGCGTCGGTGGAGAAGACGGCGCAGTACCTCGTCGATCAGGGGATCCCCGCGCTGCCGTACCACGCCGGTCTCGATTCGCGCGTGCGCGCCGCGAACCAGGCCCGGTTCCTGCGCGAGGACTCGCTCGTGATGGTGGCGACCATCGCGTTCGGCATGGGCATCGACAAGCCCGACGTGCGCTTCGTCGCGCATCTGGACCTGCCCAAGAGCGTCGAGGGCTACTACCAGGAGACCGGCCGCGCGGGCCGCGACGGCCTGCCGTCGACCGCGTGGCTCGCCTACGGGCTCCAGGACGTGGTGCAGCAGCGCCGGATGATCGACACCTCCGACGGCGATGCCGCGCACCGGCGCCGCCTGAGCGCGCACCTCGACGCGATGCTGGCGCTGTGCGAGACGGTCGAGTGCCGGCGGGTGCAGATCCTCGCCTACTTCGGTCAGTCCTCCGAACCGTGCGGCAACTGCGACACGTGCCTGGCTCCCCCCGAGACCTGGGACGGCACGGTGCCGGCCCAGAAGGTGCTCTCGGCGGTGACCCGGCTGGACCGTGAGCACGGCCAGCGGTTCGGGGCGGGCCACCTCGTCGACATCCTGCTCGGCAAGCTCACCCCCCGGGTCAGCCAGCACGGGCACGAGGCGCTGAGCGTCTTCGGGATCGGGACCGACCTGTCCGACGCCGAGTGGCGCGGGGTCGTGCGGCAGCTGCTCGCCCAGGGCCTGCTGGCGGTCGACGCCGACGGGTACGGGACGCTGCTCCTCACGGAGGCGAGCGCGGGGGTGCTGCGCGGCTCCCGGACGGTTCTGCTGCGCCGCGAGGCGCCCCGTGCGCCCGGGCGCGCGGCGCGGACGCCGCGCGCCGGCCGCCGCGGCGCAGCGCCTGCGGCGGACCTCGATCCGGCCGCGACCGGAGTGTTCGAGCGGCTCCGCACCTGGCGTGCGGCCACCGCGAAGGAGCTGGGAGTGCCTGCCTACGTGGTCTTCCACGACGCGAGCCTGCGAGAGATCGCTACGCGGCTACCGACGACGCTCGACGAGCTGGGCACCGTGAGCGGGGTCGGCGTCGCCAAGCTCGAGAAGTACGGGGCTCAGATCCTGGTGGCGCTGAGCACCTGAGCTCCTGGTGGCGCTGCGCACCTGAGCACGGTCAGCGCGCGCGACGATCCTGCCGCGCAGGTGGTCGGTCAGTTCGCGCGGCTGTCAGCTCGCGCGGCGCTGGCGGGCTGTGCGACGGCGCAATGCTCGGCGCTCGTCCTCGGAGAGGCCGCCCCAGACGCCGGCGTCCTGGCCCGACTCGAGCGCCCACTTGAGGCAGGTCTCGACGACCGTGCAGCGGTGACACACGGCCTTCGCCTGTTCGATCTGGTGGAGCGCAGGTCCGGTGTTGCCGATCGGGAAGAAGAGTTCAGGATCTTCATCCAGGCACGCCGCGCGGTGGCGCCAGTCCATGATTCTCCTAGGCACGTTCCGAGCAGCCCGGTTCCGGGGCAGATCTCGGGTGGGGGTTTTGGCAACACTGGGTGAGTGTTTGACCGAAGTACTGCACTCCAGACTCGCACCAGTTTCCATCCCGCACAAGGCCTATCGGGGCAAAAGTGCCAGTCAGAGCACCGTCGGAGAATCCTCGGATCCACCCGCGCGCGGCTCGAGCGAAGCGGATCCCGACTGGAACAGGTCCGGGACTCCGTCGTGGTCCCGGTCCACCGTCTCTGCCTCGACGATCCGGCGGTAGACCCGGTTGCGTGCCCGCAGCACGACGGTGGCGAGCAGTGCCGCGGTGAGCGAGCCGGCGAGAACGGCGACCTTGACGTGCGCGTCGCGTTCGCTGCCGATCCCGAACGCCAGCTCGCCGATGAGGAGGGACACGGTGAAGCCGATCCCCGCGAGGACTGCCAGCCCGAACACGTCGACCCACGCCAGGCCCTCGTCGAGGTCCGCGCGGGTGAACCGGGCCACGAGCCAGGTGGCGGCCAGGATGCCGACCGGCTTGCCGACCACGAGCCCGACCACGATGCCCACGGCGACCGGATCCGTCAGCGCGGCGACCAGGCCGCTGGTCCCGCCGATCGCCACTCCGGCGGAGAACAGGGCGAAGAGCGGCACCGCCACCCCCGCGGAGATCGGCCGGAACCGGTGCTCGAAGTGCTCGGCGAGGCCCGGACCGGCGTCGGGGCCCCCGGCGCGCTGACTGCGGATGACGGGCACGGCGAAACCGAGCAGCACGCCCGCGACCGTCGCATGCACCCCGGAGGCGTGCACCAGGGTCCAGACGGCGAACGCGAGCGGCAGGAGGAGCCACCAGGCGCGCACCCGACGCTGCACCAGCCAGGTGAAGATCGACAGCGGGACGAGTGCCAGCAGGAGCGGGCCCGCGGTGAGGTCGGCGGTGAAGAAGACGGCGATGATCGCGATCGCCAGCAGGTCGTCGACCACGGCGAGGGTGAGCAGGAAGGTGCGCAGCGCGGAGGGCAGATGGCGACCGATCACGGCGAGCACGGCGAGCGCGAAGGCGATGTCGGTCGCCGTCGGGATGGCCCAGCCCTGCGTGGCACCGTCGTGCGCCGCCCGGTTGATCAGGGTGTAGAGCACCGCCGGGACGATCACCCCGCCGACGGCGGCCGCGATCGGCACCGCCGCGCGCCGCGGATCGCTGAGGTCGCCCGCGACGAACTCCCGCTTGAGCTCGAGCCCGGCGACGAAGAAGAAGATCGCGAGCAGCCCGTCAGCCGCCCAGGTCGCCAGCGAGAGGTCGAGATGCAGGGCGGCCGGTCCGATGGTGAAGGCACGCATCGCCTCGTAGCCGGTCGCCCACGGCGAGTTGGCCCACACCAGCGCCACCACGGCGCCCACCATCAGCAGGGCGCCGCCGATCGTCTCCTTGCGGAGGATGTCGGCGACGCGGCTGGCCTCGGGCCACGAGGCGCGTCCGAAGAGGCGGTTCGGGCGACGGGCGGCATCGGTCATGGCGGGGCTCCAAGCATGCGGGGTCGAGTCAGACGTTGCCGACCAGACTTCCCGGCGCACCACTGGTCACCCTACCCGGGCGCCCTCCCGACCGTCCCGCGCCCGGCGAGGCGGCGCCTCAGGCCGCGGAGCCGTCAGGCGGCGACCGGTGGCTCGAGCACGGCACCCGGGTGGTTGCGCCGTACCGACGCGATGCGCCAGCTGTTCGGGAACAGCGCGAGCAGCTCGCCGTCCTCGCGATGCAGCACCTCCACGCCGCGCTCGGCATTCAGCGCCGCGACCCAGTCCTTCGTCGTCCGCATCGCGACGGTGTACTCGAGCCGCTCGAGCCGCACCGGGGAGTTGAACTCCATCGCCATGCGGTGCTCGGCGACCTCGAACTGCATGGGGCCGACGGCGGCCAGCACGGGTGCCTGATCCCCGCGCAGGTCCGAGCGCAGCACCTGCACGACACCCTCGGCCTCGAGCTGGGCGACGCCGCGGCGGAACTGCTTGTACTTCCCGGCGTCCTTCGCCCGCACGACGGCGAAGTGCTCGGGCGCGAACGTCGGCAGCGGCGGGTACTCGACCGCCTTGTCGAAGTAGAGCGTGTCGCCCACCCGCAGGTCGGAGCCGTTGACCAGCCCGACGACGTCTCCCGGGTACGCGGTGTCGATCACGGTCCGCTCCCGACCGAACGCCTGCTGGGCGTACTTGGTCGCGAACGGCCGGCCGGTGCGGGCCGAGGTGACGACCATGCCGCGCTCGAACAGCCCCGAGCACACGCGGATGAACGCGAGCCGGTCCCGGTGGGCGGTGTCCATCCCCGCCTGCATCTTGAACACGAACGCGCTGAACGGGGAGTCCACCGCCCGCGGCTCACCGCTGACCGACGGGCGCGGGCCGGGCGAGGGGGCGAGGTCGACGAGCACGTCGAGCAGCGCGTGCACGCCGAAGTTGCGCACGGCCGAGGCGAAGAGCACCGGGGTCGAGACCCCGGCGAGGAAGGACTCCTGGTCGTAGTCCGCGCCGGAGGCGGCGAGCAGCTCGCTCTCCTCCACCGCGGTCGTCCACAGGACACCCTCGCGCTCCGCCGCCGCAGATGGCTCGAACGTCTCCTGCGGTGCGACGTGGGCCCCGCCGGCGGACGGCGTGAACTGCACGTAGTTGCCGGTGCGGCGGTCCAGGACGCCCCGGAAGTCGCCGGCCACCCCGACCGGCCAGTCGAGCGGGGTCGGGGTCAGGCCCGTGCGCTCGGTGATCTCGTCCATGAGGGCCAGCGCGTCCAGCCCTGGGCGGTCCCACTTGTTGATGACGGTGATCAGCGGGATGCCGCGGTGCTTGCACACGGCGAACAGCTTCATCGTCTGGGCCTCGAGCCCCTTGGCCGCGTCGATCAGCATGACTGCGGCGTCCACCGCGGACAGCACCCGGTAGGTGTCCTCGGAGAAGTCGGCGTGCCCGGGGGTGTCGAGCAGGTTGATCACGGTGTCGCGGTAGTCGAACTGCAACGAGGCGGACGTGATCGAGATCCCGCGGGCCTGCTCCATCTCCATCCAGTCCGAGACGGTGTGCCGCCGCCCGCTCTTGCCGTTGATGTGCCCCGCCTCCGTGATGGCGTGGGCGTGCAGCGCGAGCGCCTCGGTCAGGGTGGACTTCCCGGCATCGGGGTGGCTGATGACCGCGAAGGAGCGGCGTCGAGCCGCCTCCGGGCCGACGCCGGACTCCTGCCGGGCACCGTTCGTGGTGCCGTGCCGCAACGGATCTCCTTCTCGAGGGTGGCGCTCATGCCGACGACGCCGGTCCGCGCGGGGTGGGAACTGCCGACCATTCTACCGTCGGGCCAGGTGGGGCCCGAGCCTGCGCGGTGCGCCCGGTCGGGACCCCGTGCCGCCACCCTGAAGTGCGCCGCGAGCGCCGGTCGGGACCTGCCCAGCGGAGCCTTTCCTTCGTGGCGCGCGACCGACCCACGTCCTACGTTCACCTACATGACCGCCCTCGACGCCCGTCCCCAGAAGAGCACGTCGGAGACTCCGAGCCATGCTTCGCGGTTGAACTGGCTGCGCGCGGGGGTGCTCGGCGCGAACGACGGGATCATCTCGACGGCGGGTCTGGTGGTCGGTGTCGCCGGCGCGACCACGGCGATCGGCCCCATCCTCACCGCCGGTCTCGCCGGCCTCGTCGCCGGCGCCGTATCGATGGCCCTCGGCGAGTACGTGTCCGTCTCGAGCCAGCGCGACGCCGAGAAGTCCCTGATCGAACGCGAACGACGCAAGCTCACGGAGGACCCGGAGGCCGAGCTTGCCCAGCTGGCGGCGATCTACCAGGCGAAGGGCATGTCCGCGGCGACGGCCCACGCCGTCGCGGTCGAGCTGACCGAGCACGACGTGTACGCCGCTCACATCGACGCCCAGCTCCGCCTCGACCCCGACGACCTCACGAACCCGTCCCACGCGGCGATCTCGTCCGGCGTCGCCTTCACCCTCGGCGCGATCCTGCCCATCCTCGCGGTCTGGCTCGCCCCCGACAGCATCCGGATCCCGCTGACCTTCGTCGCAGTCCTGATCGCGCTCGCCGCGACCGGTTCCGCGAGCGCGGCCCTCGGCGGCGCCGGTCACGTGCGCGCGGTGTCCCGCATCGTCGTGGGCGGGGCCGCGGCGATGGTCATCACCTATGCGGTCGGCCGCCTGCTCGGGGTCAGCGGCATCTGACGCGGCAGTCGCCCGCGACCCCGACGGTCATCACCGATGACCCACCCGCCGATCCCCGCAACGAGGAGAACCATGTTCGACACCATCGCAGGACTCCCCCTCCACCCCCTCGTCGTCCATGCGACCGAGGTCGTCGTGCCCACCGCCGCTCTCGTCCTGCTGGTCGCTGCCCTCTGGCCGCGTTTTCGCCGGTGGGCGGGCCTCCTACCGTTCCTCCTGACGCTCGCAGCCGTCGTGCTGGTCCCGATCTCCAGCGAGTCGGGCGAGGCCCTCGAGCACCGTGTCGGGGAGAACGCCCTGATCGAGACCCACTCCGAGCTGGCGGAGGAGCTGCTGCCGTGGGCCATCGCCATGGTCGCCGTCGCGGCCGTGCTGCTGTGGTGGAACTGGAACGAGCGCACGGCCACGACGCCGCGCGCTCCGAAGTGGGTCGCCGTCGCCCTCGCCGTGGCCGCCGTGCTCGCCACCACCGGGACCACCGTCCAGGCCATCCGCATCGGGCACTCGGGGGCCACCGCCGTCTGGTCGCAGGACGTGAGCGCCACCCCGGCCGGCAGTGGCGACGAGGACTGACTCAGTCGGACTCCGCCTCGGCCACCATCGAGGGAACCCCGTCCACGCACGCGCCGTGCGCCGACGTCTCGGACTCCCCGCGGCGGAACGTGACCTCGAGCTCCTCCGGACCGCCGTGCTTGACCTCGACGGTCCACCCGTCCGACGGGGTCGCATAGAGCAGCGCGATCTGCGGGCCGCGGCACTGCGCGCCGATCTGGCCGCCGACGACGTCCCAGGTCCGGGCGACATCCACGGGCACGGGGACAGGAGTCTGGACCGCAGAGGGGCTGGGCGTCGGGCTCGGGCTCGGGGAGGTCTCGGTGGGCGTGCTCGACGGCGTCGCGGTGGCGCCGGGGTCGGAGTCGGAGTCGGAGTCGGTCGACGGGACCGTCAGCTCGGCGACCTGGGCCTGCGTGTACACCCGTCCGCGGGCACCCCCCTGCTCGCCGCCGATGGCCGCGACGGCCCACCACACGACGGATCCTGCGACCACGGCCGACAGCACCCACAGGAGCAGGACCGCGGGCCGCACGAGGCGCCCGGCCCGGGCCGATCCCCCCTCGCCCGGGTCGGCCTCTGGCGAGCCCTTCTCGTTCCGCATCCCGGCATCTTCCCGCAGAGCCTGGTGAAGGGAGGGTTAAGGCCACGACAAGTTCGGCGCCGGCACCTCACCAGATCGGGCCGCGCCGCCCCGAAGGCCGCTCCGATGCCCTACGGTCCGAGATGTGGCCGATGTTCTGATCGTCGAGGACGATGCGACGATTCGCACCGCCCTGGTGCGCGCGCTGTCCGCGCGGGACCACTCCACGATGACCGCACCCACCGCGATGGACGGCCTGCAGAGCCTCGTCGCCCACCGGCCCGACGTCGTCCTCCTCGACCTCGGACTGCCCGACCTGGACGGCGCCTCGCTGCTCGCCATGATCCGCGCCGTGAGCGACGTGCCCGTCATCGTCCTGAGTGCGCGCGACGACGGCGCGGGGATCGTCGCCCTGCTCGACGGGGGCGCCGACGACTACCTCGTCAAACCGTTCGCCGCCGACCAGCTCGACGCGCGGATCCGGGCCGTGCTCCGGCGCGCCGATCCCGGGCGGCCGCCGGGGCCGGTCACCGTCGGCGCGCTGGTGATCGACGCGCGGGCGCGCTCGGTCCAGCTCGACGGGGTCACCCTCGACCTGAGCCCCAAGGAGTTCGACCTCCTGCACTACCTGGCCGAGCGGGCCGGCGAGGTGATCGGCAAGCGCGAGCTGCTCGCGAAGGTCTGGAACCAGCCCTACGGCGGCGCGGACAAGACCGTCGACGTGCACCTCCACTGGCTGCGACGCAAGCTCGGCGAGAGTGCGGACGCCCCGCGCTACCTGCACCGCGTGCGGGGAGTGGGCGTCAAGCTCGCCCCACCGACATGAGGCGGCTCCTGGTCCAGTACGGGCTCGCCATGACCTCGGTCGTTCTCGTCGCCTTCCTGGTCCCGCTGGGCATCCTGGCCCGCTCCCTCGCCCTGGAGCGCGCGCTCGACGCGGGCCTGCGCGACGCGCAGAGCGTGGCCGTCTTCGCCGGCGGCGCCGCGCAGGACGAGGCCCGGCTCGAGGCCACGATCCTGTCCGTGAACGACGACGCCCGGCGCACCACGGTGTTCCTCCCCGACGCGACGAGCATGGGCGAGCCGGCCACCAGATCGCCCGCGGCCGAGGTCGCGGCGAGCGGACGCGCGCTCACCGCCCGGGCGGACGGCGGTGTCGAGGTCTTGCTGCCGGTCGGGAGCACCGCCGGCCTGGCCGTCGTCCGCACCTTCGTGCCCGACTCGGAGCTGACGTCCGGCGTCCGGCAGTCCTGGCTCGTCCTCGCGACCGTCGGCGCGGTCCTGCTCGCGGGCACCGTCCTCGCCGGGGACCGGATCGCGCGTCGGCTCGCCCGGTCCGTCACGGACCTCTCCGACGTGGCCGAGCGCCTCGGCGCGGGCGAGCTGACGGCACGCGTGGCGCCGTCGGGACCCGCCGAGGTCGCCTCCGTCGGTCGCGTCCTGAACGGGCTCGGCGCCCGGGTCGCGGGGCTGCTCGCCGACGAGCGCGAGCTGGTGGCCGACCTGTCCCACCGTCTGCGGACGCCGATCACCGCGCTGCGCCTCGATGTGGACCTGCTGACCGAACCCCAGGAGCGCGAGCGGATGAGTGGCCACGTCGACGAGCTCGTCCGGGCCGTGGATGCGATCGTCTGGACCGCCCGGCACCCCCGGCACGACGACGCGTCGCACGGTCGCTGCGACGCGGCGCGGGTGGTCCGCGAGCGCGCGCGGTTCTGGGCCGTGCTGGCGGCCGACCAAGGGCGCGAGCTACGGGTCGAGGTGCCCGACGGCGTCCTCGAGGTCGGGGTCGGCGCTGGCGAGCTGGGGGTCGCGCTCGATGTCCTGGTCGACAACGTGTTCAGCCACACCCCCGACCGCGTCCCGTTCGGGCTCGCCGTCCGGACCCGCCCGGGCGTCGTCGAGGTCGTCGTCGAGGATGACGGTCCCGGGTTCGAGCGGCCGGACGCGGTGGACCGCGGCCGCAGCGGCGCCGGCTCCACCGGGCTCGGCCTCGACGTGGCCCGCCGCACCGCCGAGAAGGCGGCCGGCCGTCTCGTTCTCGGCGCGAGCGCCACGGGCGGCGCGCGCGTCGTGCTCGAGCTCCCGGCCTAGGCTGGCACGCAGACCTCCGATCAGCAGCAAGGATCGCCTTCGATGAGTCCGACCGAGGATCACGACCCGATGACCGACCGCGCCACCACGCCGTCCGGATCGGCACACCGCCCCCAGGACGTCCGGACCGCGCGCCTGCTCGTCGCCGCCCAGTTCGCCCTCATCGCGGTCATCGTCGTCCTCCCGGGTCGAGACGACTGGCCTGTCCCCCGCGCTCTCGCCGTGGCCTGCCTGGTCGCCGTCGTCGTCGGTGTGCTCGTGATGGCGCTCGGTGCCACCGGGCTCGGGCGGGGTCTGACCGCCGCCCCGCTGCCCAACGCGCACGCCCGCCTGCGCACCGGCGGCCTGTACGGGTTCGTCCGGCACCCCATCTACAGCGGGCTGCTGCTCCTCATGGGCGCCCTCGCGGTCGCGTCGGGCAGCGTCCTGCGGCTGCTCTTCTTCGGTCTGCTCGTGGCGCTCCTCCACCGCAAGGCGCGCTGGGAGGAGGGCCACCTGGCCGCGCGCTTTGCCGACTACCCCGCGTACGCGAGACGCACGCCGCGCTTCGTCCCGTTCTGGCGGCCGAGGTAAGGGTCGACTTGCCTGCAATACCGCCCGCGACGTGGCCAAACGCCCCTGACGGTGTGTGTCGAGGGACACGGCCATAAGTCCCAAATCCCCAGGGGGCCCGCTGCTAGGTTTCCCCTAGGTGGCACCCCCGAGCGACGCGCTGGAGCCACCCGTGCGGGAGTGGGCATCCACGGCGCCGACGCATCGTGAACCGGGCCGGCACCTTGTGAGCCGGCCGGTCGCATCCCGCACGTATTGTCCTGAAGATCTCACTCGTACGCCCCGAAGGACGATTCAGTGGAAGCTCTAGACCTCGCTCGGTGGCAGTTCGGCATCATCACCGTCTACCACTTCATCCTCGTCCCACTGACGATCGGCCTCGCGCCCCTCGTCGCGATCATGCACACCCTCTGGGTGCGCACGGGCAGCGAGCGATGGCTCAAGATGACGAAGTTCTTCGGCAAGCTCCTGCTGATCAACTTCGCCCTGGGCGTCGCCACGGGGATCGTGCAGGAGTTCCAGTTCGGCATGAACTGGTCCGAGTACTCCCGGTTCGTGGGCGACATCTTCGGCGCCCCGCTGGCGATCGAGGCGCTGGTCGCGTTCTTCCTCGAGTCCACGTTCCTCGGCCTGTGGATCTTCGGCTGGGACCGGCTCCCGAAGAAGGTGCACCTCGCCTGCATCTGGCTCGTCGCGTTCGGGACCACCGCGTCGGCGTACTTCATCCTCGCCGCGAACTCCTGGATGCAGCACCCCGTCGGAGCGGTCTTCAACCCGGAGACCGGCCGCGCGGAGCTCGACGGGGTCCAGGGCATCTTCGCCGTCCTGACCAACAGCACCCTCCTGGCCGCCTTCCCGCACACGATCGCGACCTCCTGGCTCGTGGCCGGGACGTTCGTGGCCGGGATCTCCGGCTGGTGGATCGTCCGCTCGGTCAAGGCCGGCCGCACCGAGGAGGCGCGCCTGACCTGGCGGCCCGCCGCCTACATCGGCCTGGTCGCGATGGTGATCGCCGGGATCGCCGTGATCGGCACCGGCGACGCGCAGGGCAAGCTCATGTACGAGCAGCAGCCCTCCAAGATGGCTGCGGCCGAGGCTCAGTGCGAGAGCACCGAGGCCGCACCGTTCTCGCTGCTCACGATCGGCGACCTGTCCAACAACTGCGACAGCTCCACCCGCCTCCTGTCGGTCCCGGGACTGACGTCCTTCCTCGGCACCGGCCACTTCTCCGGTCCCGAGAGCTTCCTGCCCGGCGTCAACGACCTCCAGTCGGAGGCGCAGGCCCGCTTCGCCGACCAGTTCGGACCGGACCAGGACTACACGCCGAACCTGATGGTGACCTACTGGAGCTTCCGGCTGATGATCGGCCTCGGCGTCTTCTCCGCCGTGCTCGCGCTCGCCGGCCTGTGGCTGCTGCGCAAGGGCCGGGTGACCGACAGCGTCTGGTTCTCCCGGCTGTGCCTGCTCGCGCTGCCGATGCCGTTCCTGGCCGCCTCCTTCGGCTGGATCTTCACCGAGATGGGCCGTCAGCCGTGGGTGGTGGCACCGAACCCCGCCAACCCGGTCGACAACGTCTACCTGCTCACGCAGCAGGGTGTCTCGACCGTCGTGCCCGCCTGGTCGGTCCTCACCTCGATGGTCATCTTCACGCTGTTGTACGCAGCCCTCGGAGCGGTCTGGTTCTTCCTGCTGCGTCGCTACGTCCGCGAGGGCATCGAACCGGAGGTGCCGACGTCGGAGCAGCTCCCTGGGCAGCCTGAGCCCACCCTGTCCTTCGCCTACTGACCGCCGCTCGAAACCCGCTGGAGACGCACATCATGGATCTCTCCGTCCTCTGGTTCCTCCTCCTCGCTGTGCTGTGGACGGGCTACCTCGTCCTCGAAGGCTTCGACTTCGGCGTCGGCATGCTCCTCAAGCCCTTCGCCCGCAACGAGAACGAGCGGCGCATGCTGCTCCGCACCGTCGGGCCCATCTGGGACGGCAACGAGGTCTGGCTGCTCACCGCGGGCGGCGCCACGTTCGCGGCGTTCCCGGAGTGGTACGCCACGATGTTCTCCGGCTTCTACCTCGCGCTGCTCCTGATCCTCGTGGCCCTCATCGTGCGCATCTGCGCCTTCGAATGGCGCCAGAAGATCGACGACCCGATCTGGCGCAACCGGTGGGACTGGGCGCACACGTTCGGCGCCTGGATCCCCTCGGTCCTGTGGGGCGTCGCGTTCGCCAACCTGGTCCAGGGCATGCAGATCGAGATCATCGACGGGAACCACCAGCTCACCGGCGGATTCTTCTCGCTCATCACCCCGTTCACCCTGCTCGGCGGCGTCACCACGGCCGCCCTGTTCCTGACCCACGGAGCGGTCTTCCTCGCCCTCAAGACGGATGGCGAGGTGCGCGTGCGCGCCGGCCTGCTCGCCCAGCGCCTCTCGATCGGCTCGCTCCTCGTGGCCGCGGTCTGGGCCGTCTGGGCGCAGCTCGCGTTCTCCTCCAACGTGTTCTCCTGGGTCCCCCTCGTCATCGCCGCGCTCTCCCTGGTCGGGGTCGTCATCGCGGCCCGGGCACGCCGCGAGGGCTGGGCCTTCGCCCTGAACGCCGTCGCGATCGCCGCCGCCGTGGCGCTGATCTTCTCGATCATGTACCCGAACGTCATGCCGTCGTCGCTGAACCCCGACTGGTCCCTGACCATCGCCGGGGCCTCCTCGTCGAAGGCGACGTTGCAGGTCATGAGCGTGATCGCGCTCGTCATGGTCCCGATCGTGCTGGCCTACCAGGGCTGGACGCTCTGGGTGTTCCGGGCTCGGCTCACGGGCGCGCAGATCGGGTCGGCCACGGGCCTGCACCCGTTCCGGGAGCGTTCCTTCGAGAACGTCGACCGCTAGGCGCCGCAGCTGCTGTGAAACCTCTGGACCCACGACTGCTGCGCCACACCCGCGGGGCCCGTCGGTACATCCTGATCACCGCCACCACCGGCGCCGTCACCGCGGCGCTGGTGGTGGCGCAGGCGTTGCTGATCGCCCACGCGGTGGCGCCGGTGATCGACGGCACCGCCGGGTGGGCGCACGTCGCCACGCTGCTGCCGGCCCTGGCCGCAGTGGTCGCGTTGCGCGCGGGCGTCCTCGTCGTGCAGGAGTCGAGCGCGCACCGCTCCGCCACGCACGTGATCGCCGAGCTCCGGGAGCAGGTCCTGACCCGCACGGTCGAGCTCGGGCCGCGCTGGCTCGCGGCCGAGCAGGGGCCCGCCGTCGTCACCCTGGTCACGCGCGGGCTGGACGACCTCGAGCCGTACTTCGTGCGGTACCTGCCCCAGCTCCTGCTGGCCGCGACCGTCACGCCCGCCACCC
Source organism: Pengzhenrongella frigida (assembly GCF_004168625.1). GTDB lineage: Bacteria > Actinomycetota > Actinomycetes > Actinomycetales > Cellulomonadaceae > Pengzhenrongella > Pengzhenrongella frigida. The sequence goes on along the minus strand of NZ_SDWW01000003.1, from coordinate 64,899 downwards.
TCGCCGTCGTGCTCGGCCTCAACCTCGTCGCGGCCCTCACCATCGCGTTCACCCTCCCGCTCATCCCGGTCTTCATGTGGCTCATCGGCGTGCTCACCCAGAAGTTCGCCGCCGAGCGGCTCGCCACGATGCAACGCCTCGGCGCCCAGCTGATGGATCTGCTCGCGGGCCTGGGCACCCTCAAGGCCCTCGGACGCGAGCAGGGACCCGGAGCCAGGGTCGGCGAGCTGGGCCGGGCCTACACGCGGACCACCATGGCCACGCTGCGGGTGGCCTTCCTGTCGGGCGCGGTCCTGGAGTTCCTCTCCTCGATCGCGGTGGCTCTGGTCGCGGTGGGCATCGGTACGGGCCTGGTCTACGGCCGGATCGACCTCGTCACCGGCCTCGCGGTGCTCATGCTCGCGCCCGAGGTCTACCGGCCGATCCGGGAGGTCGGTGCGCAGTTCCACGCCTCCGCCGACGGCATCGCCGCCGCAGCGCAGAGCTTCGCCGTGATCGAGCACCCGCTCCCTCCTCGGGGGACGCGCCCCGCCCCCGACCTGCGCCAGACCGACATCGTGCTCGACGCGGTCAGCGTCGCCGCGCCGGGCCGGGCCACCTGGGCCCCGTGGCAGCTCGAGGCGCGCCTGCGGCCCGGCCGGGTGCTCGCGCTCGTCGGCCCCTCCGGTGCGGGCAAGTCCACCGCGGCCTCCGTGGTGCTCGGGCTGCTGACCCCCGACGACGGGGCCGTCCGGCTCGTCCCCGCCACCCCAGCCGGCGACTCCCCCGCCTCCGCCGGGGTCAGCCTGTCCGACGTCGATCCGGCCTCCTGGTGGGCGCAGATCGCCTGGGTGCCGCAGCGCCCCGTGATCGTGCCCGGGACGGTGCGGGCCAACGTCCTGGGGGACGCGGCCGCGGCCGTCGACGACCGCGCCCGGGTCGCGGCGCACGACACCGGGTTCGACGAGGTGCTGGCGCAGCTTCCCCACGGGTGGGACTCCGTGCTCGGTCAGGGCGGCGTCGGGCTGTCCCTCGGTCAGCGCCAGCGCCTCGCCCTCACGCGCGCGCTGCTCGGCACCCACCCCCTGGTCGTCCTCGACGAGCCCACCGCCCACCTCGACGCGCGGGCCGAGGAGCACGTGCTCACCGCGGTCGACCGCCTCCGCGCCCAGGGACGGACGGTGCTCGTGATCGCGCACCGGCAGGCCCTCATCGCCCGGGCCGACGACGTCGTGACCGTGCGATCCCGCGCCACCGACCCGGCCGACGGCGACCGTCCCGACGCGCCCCGCACGACCTCGACCCCGAGCCCGACCTCGGCTTCCGCCCGTGCGGAGCCGACGCCGTGAGCGCGCCCACCCGCGCGCCGGCGCACCCGTCCGAAGCGCCGACGACGACCGATCCACTCGCGAGGGGACTTGTCCCCCAGGAGGAACGCTCCGCCCTGCGTCGGTCGATCCGCCTGCTGCACATCGACCGACGACGCCTGCTCTGGGCTGTCCTCGCGGGCAGCGCCGGGCTCGGGAGCGCCGTGGCGCTGACCGCGACCGCGGCGTGGATGATCGCGCGCGCCTCCCAGATGCCCGACTTCGGCCAGCTGGCGGTCGCGGCCGTCGCCGTGCGCCTGTTCGGCACGTCCCGCGCCGTGCTCCGGTACCTCGAACGGCTCGCCTCCCACCAGGTGGCGCTCGAGGGGATGGCGGCGCTCCGGGAGAGCGTCTACACCACCCTCGCGAGCGGTCGAACCGACACCGTCACGACCCTGCGGCGCGGTGATCTGCTGGCCCGCACCGGGGCCGACGTCGACTCGGTGGGCGACGTCGTGGTCCGCGCCCTCGTCCCGGCCGCGGTCGCGGCGCTCGTGGGGCTCGGCTCGGCGGTCCTGGTGGGCTGGCTGAACGTCGGGGCCGGCATCGTCCTGGCCGGGTGCCTCCTGGTCGCCGGCGTCGTCGGGCCCGCACTGACCATCCGGTCGGTCCGGCTGTCCGAGCATGCCCAGATCCTTGCCCGCAGCGAGCTCAGCGCGACCGCGATGACCATGGTCGACGGTGCCGGTGAGCTCACGGTGTCGGGCGGGGTCCACGGGATGCTGTCCGAGCTGCGCCGGACGGAGGTCGCCCTGGCGCGGGCCAAGGACGCCGGGGCGCGGCCGGCCGCCCTGGCCGCCGGCATCGACACCCTCGCGATGGGCGTCGCGGTGCTCGGGTCCCTGCTCCTCGGGGTCCCGGCGACGATCGCCGGGGCGATGCAGCCGGTCGAGCTCGCGGTCATCGTGCTCACCCCCCTCGCCGCCTTCGAGGGCACCGCCCTGCTCGGCCCCGCGGCCGCACAGCTGGTGCGGTCCGGCGGCGCCGCGCTGCGGATCATGCGACTGCTCGACAACGCGACCAGCGACAGAACGACCAGCGGCAGCGCAGCGGACGGCAGCGCGCCGACGGCCCAGCTGAGCGCCGTCGGCGTCTCGGTCGGGTGGCCGGGCGGCCCGATCGTGGCCCACGGCATCGATCTGGACGTCGCCCCGGGACGGGCCATCGCCGTCGTCGGCGCCAGCGGCCTGGGCAAGACCACGGTGCTGCTCACCCTCGCCGGTCTGCTGCCCCCGGTCAGCGGTCAGGTGACCGTCGGCGGCCGGGCCGCGTGGGGCGCGCCGCGACCCTGGGTGAGCCGCCAGGTCGTGCTCACCGCCGAGGACGCCCACATCTTCGCCACGACCGTGCTGGAGAACCTCCGGGTCGCGCGCGGCGACGTCACCCCCGAGGAGGCCACCGACCTGCTCGGGCGGGTCGAGCTCGGCCCGTGGCTGGCCGCCCTGCCGCAGGGCCTGGACACGGTGCTCGGGTCGGACGCCACCACGATCTCCGGCGGCGAGCGTCGACGTCTGCTGCTGGCGCGTGCCCTGGCCAGCCGGGCGCAGCTCCTCCTGCTCGACGAACCGGGCGAGCACCTCGACGCGAGCACGGCCGACCGGCTCGTGGCCGACCTGTTGCGCACCGCCCACGAGTCCGGCGCCGGCCCCGCAGGTGACGAACCGCGCGGCCTCGTCCTGGTCACCCACCGCCTGGCCGCCCTCGGCGGCGCCGACGAGGTGATCGTGCTGGGGCACGCGGCTGCCGGCGGCGGGCCCGCACCCGACCAGGGAGGGCTGCGCCGCCCGGTGACGGTCGTCGCGCGCGGCACGCACGCCGAGCTCCTGGCGAGCGTGCCCGAGTACCGCTGGGCCGCCGAGCAGGACTCGGCACCTGACGTCTGACGCGTCGCGCCCGGTCGGTGACGTGCCCGGTCAGTGAACCGGTGGGTGCACCCGTCTCTGCTCGGCGATGTAGAGAGCCGCCTGCGTGCGCCCGTGCACCTGGATCTTGGCCAGCAGGCTCGAGACGTAGTTCTTGACGGTCTTCTCCGCCAGGTACATGCGGTCGGCGATCTCACGGTTCGTCAGCCCTTGCCCGATGAGGTCGAGAACCGCGCTCTCCTGGGCCGTCAGCAGGTCGAGCCGCCCGTCGTGCTGGTCGGCGCGTCGCAGGCGCTCGAGCACGCGCGCCGTCATCGACGAGTCGAGCAGCGTCCGTCCGGAGGCGACCGTCCGGATCGCGCCGACCAGGTCGACGCCCCGGATCTCCTTGAGGACGTAGCCCGCGGCACCGGCGGTGATGGCGTTGAGGAGTGCCTCGTCGTCGGAGTAGGACGTCAGCATCAGGCAGGCCAGGTCCGGCTGTGCCGACCGGAGCTCGCGGCACACCTCGACCCCGCTCCCGTCGGGCAGTCGGACGTCGAGGATGGCCACGTCCGCCTTCACCAGCGGACCCCGTGCCAGGGCCTCCGCCGCGGTGGCCGCCTCGCCCACGACGAGCATGTCGGGTTGCGAGTCGACGAGCCGGAGCAGGCCTTGGCGGACGATCTCGTGGTCGTCGAGCACGAATACCCTGATCACACCGACCCCCTCGTTCAGACCGACGCGCGCCGTCGGTACGGACCGACCCACCCGGCCACGGCCGGAGGCCGGTCGACGAGCTGGAAGCCCTTCCGAACCAGCGCCCCGCAGAGGGGACTGAAGACCCGGGACTTTATGACCCGTCTCCTCCATGGTGGGGGTATCGGTACCACTTGGCATCTGGGTGGCATCGGCGACGGGTCTTCACCGGCGGTATCGCGGGGAGGGGGTCATCCATGAGGGTCGACGGTCCGCTGGTGATCGCGCTCGACGGCTCGCTCCACAGCGCCCAGACGGTGCACTGGGGACTGACCGAGGCGGTCCTGCGCGATGCCCCCGTCCTCCTCACCCGGGTGTATCGCGAACCGCGCGAGCTCCTCGAGTGGAGCTGGTACCCGCTCCTGGGCGAGGACCTCGGGCTCGACACCGAGGTGCAGCAGTACCTCGCCGAGCAGCTCGAGCGCGCCCGTGCCCGCTTCCCGGCACTGACGATCGACGTGCGGGTGCTGTCCGGTCCCGAGGTACCCGAGCTGCGACGGCTCAGCGAGGACGCCCAGCTCCTGGTGATCGGCGCACGCGGTCACGCCGGCCGACGGCGGGTGGGTTCCGTGAGCGGGCATCTGGCGGCCCAGGGTCGCTGTCCGGTCGCTGTGGTGCGTGGCCCGGACGACGAGTCCCGACTGCACGCGGCGCCCGTCGTGGTCGGCGTCGACGGGTCGCAGTCGTCCCTGACAGCCGCCCACACGGCCGCCCGGGAAGCCTCGCTGCGAGCGGTCCCGCTCGTCGTCGTCCATGCCCGTCCCACGATCGCCAACCCCAACGGCCGCGGGATGCCGGCACTCCCCCCGCTCGCTGCCGGTCGGGTCGACGAGAACGATCCGACGCACCGCGCCGCGCAGGACATGGCGGCGGTCCTCCGAGCGATGTACCCGACCCTGGATGTCCGCCTGGAGCTGCTCGACGACGATCCGGTGCACGCACTCGTGGCCGCCTCACGCGACGCCCAGCTGGTCGTCGTCGGGTCACGGGGTCTCGGCGCGTTCCGCGGGATGCTGCTGGGCGCGGTCAGCAACGAGGTCGTCCGGGACGCCGAGTCCACGGTCCTCGTCCTGCACGATGCCGGGCCTCGCTCGCCGTAGCTCCGCACCATCGGTCACCGTCAGACAACGGTTTCCCCAGCGTCATGCACAGTTGTGCACAACCTGGACATACATCCCAAAGCGCCGCCGCTAGACCACGCTCGCGCCGAGCAGCGCGCCGATCCCGAAGGTCACGGCCATGGCGAGCGCACCGCCGAGCACCACCCGCAGCACCGCACGCAACCGGCTGGCCTTGCCGAGGAACGCGCTCACGGAGCCCGTGATCGCCAGCGCGAGCACGACGACCGCGAACGTGGCAGCCACGCGCACCGACGCCGGCGAGAGCGTGATCGCCGCGAGCGGGAGCAGTGCCCCGACGGTGAACGCCACCGCGGAGGCGAACGCCGCGTGCCACGGATTGGTCAGCGCGTCCGGGTCCAGGCCGAGCTCGACGTCGACGTGCGCGGCGAAGGCGTCCTGCGCGGTGAGCTCCTCGGCCACGAGCAGCGCGGTCGCGCCCGACAGGCCCTTGCGGCGGTAGAGGTCCGCGAGCTCGGCCAGCTCGGCCGCCGGGTCGTCGGCCAGCTCCTGGCGTTCCTTGGCGAGCAGCGCACGCTCGGTGTCGCGCTGGCTGCTCACCGAGACGTACTCCCCCAACGCCATCGAGACCGCACCGGCCACCAGCCCCGCGACGCCCGCGGTGAGGATCGGGCCCGGCTCGCTCGTGGCCGCCGCGACGCCGATGACGAGGCCGGCGGTCGAGATGATGCCGTCGTTGGCGCCGAGCACGCCGGCCCGCAACCAGTTCAACCGCGCCGCGAGGCCGTTCTCGTGGGGCTCGTCGGTGTGCGTGGCGAGCAGGCCGGGCGCCGGTGCCTCAGCGGGACCGGTGAGGTCGACTGGCTCGACGGGCTCGGTGGGGTCGACGGGCTCGGTGGCGCGGAAGTCGTCCATGCTCCGACGCTAGGCCCGTGGTGAACCCGCGCACCAGCGAGGTGAGGCTTCCCGAACCGGGTGTCGAGACCGGGAAACGACGTCGCCCGACCGGCGGCGTCCGGGTGAGGACGCTGCCGCTCGGGCGACGTGGGCGATCAGGGTAGATCAGGGCCGGCTGTGACCGGACTCCTCACCGACCTTGTGCACGAGGATCGAGTTGGTCGTTCCGGGGATGCCGACGGGCGCACCGGAGACGATCACCACGTAGTCACCGAGCTCGACGAGCCCGTTGGCGCGCAGGGTCTGATCGACCTGCTGGACCATGGCGTCCGTGTCCGCGACCGAGGCGACCTCGTAGCTCTGCACGCCCCAGCTCAGCGAGAGCCGGTTGCGCACGGTCGTGATCGGCGTGAACGCGAGCAACGGGATCTTCGAGCGCAGGCGGGACATCCGCTGGGCGGAGTCACCCGACTGCGTGAACGTCACGAGGTACTTGACGTTGAGGGTCTCGCCGATCTCGGCCGCCGCCCGGGTGATCGCGCCACCGCGGGTGTGCGGGCTCGAACCGAGCGGTGCGATGCGCTCGGCACCGAACTCCTCGGTGTTCTCGATGATCCGCGCCATCGTGCGCACGGCCTCGATCGGGAACTCTCCCATGGCGGTCTCGCCCGAGAGCATGACCGCGTCGGCACCGTCGAGCACCGCGTTGGCGCAGTCCGAAGCCTCGGCCCGCGTCGGGCGCGGCGCGGAGATCATCGACTCGAGGACCTGCGTCGCGACGATGACGGGCTTGGCGCTGCGACGAGCGAGCTCGATCGCGCGCTTCTGCACGAGCGGGACCTGCTCGAGCGGCATCTCGACGCCGAGGTCGCCGCGGGCGACCATGATGCCGTCGAACGCATCCACGATCTCGGCGAGGTTGTCGACGGCCTGCGGCTTCTCGACCTTGGCGATGACGGGGACGATGCGCCCCTCCTCCTCCATGATCCGGCGCACGTCGTCGTAGTCCGCCGCGCTGCGCACGAAGGACAGCGCGATCATGTCCGCGCCGATCCGCAGGCCCCAGCGGAGGTCGGCCTCGTCCTTCTCGGACATGGCCGGCACGGAGACCGCGACACCCGGGAGGTTCAGGCCCTTGTTGTTGGAGACCGGACCGGCCACCTCGACGCGGGTCACGACGCGCGGGCCGTCGACGGCCGTCACGCGGACGAGCACGCGGCCGTCGTCGATGAGGATCGGGTCGCCGACGCGGGCATCGCCCGGCAGGCCCTTGTGCGTGGTGGAGACGAGCTCCTTGGTTCCCGGGACGTCTTCGGTCGTGATCGTGAAGACGTCGCCGATGGCCAGCTCGTGCTTGGTCTCGACGAACCGGCCGAGCCGGATCTTGGGACCCTGGAGGTCGACCAGGACGGCAACCGAACGACCCGACGCCTTGGCGGCGGCCCGGACGTTGTTGTACACGCGCTCGTGAACCTCGGTAGCTCCGTGGCTACGGTTCAGTCGGGCCACGTCCATGCCGGCGTCAACCAGCGCCTGGATCTGCTCGGCGGACTCCGTGGCGGGTCCGATGGTGCATACAATTTTCGCTCTGCGCATGAGGGAAGCCTAGGCCTTTCGTTGTGGTGGTCACTGTGCCGATAGTCCCAATGGCGGCCCCCACCACCGGGATATGACGAGCTGTCTACGAGCGGGCAATCGGGGGCGATCAGTCAAGAACGGAGCGGTCAAGAACGGAGCGGTCAGGGGCGGAGCGGTCAGGGGCGGAGCGGAACCGTGCTCGCGGTGATCGGGAACGGCAGCTCGGTGCCCCCGGACAGGTAGGCGTCGACCGACGCGGCCGCGGCGCGGCCCTCGGCGATCGCCCAGACGATGAGGGACTGGCCCCGGCCGGCGTCGCCGGCCACGAACATCCCGGGCACGCTCGACGCGTAGTCGTCGCCGCGCGCGACCCAGCCCCTGCCGGTGAGGTCGGCACCCGTCTGCTCGACGAGCTCCGCGCTCTCCGGTCCGGTGAACCCCATGGCGATGAGCACGAGGTCCGCCGGGATCTCGCGCTCGGTGCCGGCGGTCGGGACCCGGCGTCCGTCCGCGAGGTACTCGGTGGTGGCCAGCCGGAGCCGTCGCACGTGGCCGGCGTCGGCGCCCTCGCCCCCGACGAACGCGACGGTGGACGCGAGGTAGTCGCGCTCACCACCTTCCTCGTGCGAGCTCGACACCTCGAACACGATCGGGTCGGTCGGCCAGGGCTGGTCGACCGGCCGGTCCGTGGGCGGGTGCTTGCCGATGGCGAGCGTGGTGACCGACGCGGCCCCCTGCCGCAACGCGGTACCCAGGCAGTCCGACCCGGTGTCGCCGCCGCCGATGATGACCACGTGCTTGCCGGTCGCGAGGATCTGGTCGGGCACCGCCCGACCGGCCACCACGAGGTTGGACTGGTGCAGGAAGGGCATGGCCACGTGCACGCCCTCGAGCTCGCGCCCGGGGAGGGGCAGCTCGCGCGGCACGGTCGCACCCGTGGCGACGACCACGGCGTCGTACCGGGCCTGCAGATCGGCCCAGGTGATGTCCTTGCCGATCGTGATGCCCGGGCGGAAGCGGGTGCCCTCTTCCTCCATCTGGGCCAGCCGACGGTCGATGTGGATCTTCTCGAGCTTGAAGTCGGGGACGCCGTACCGCAGCAGCCCCCCGATCGCGTCGTCGCGCTCGTACACCGCGACGGTGTGCCCCGCCCGCGTCAGCTGCTGGGCGGCGGCCAGCCCGGCCGGACCGGAGCCCACGACGGCCACGGTGAACCCGGTGAGGCGCTGCGGGATCTGCGGCGCGACCAGGCCACGTTCGAAGGCCTCATCGATGATCGAGACCTCGATGTTCTTGATCGTCACCGGCGGCTGGTTGATGCCGAGCACGCACGCCGACTCGCACGGCGCGGGGCAGATCCGGCCGGTGAACTCCGGGAAGTTGTTCGTCACGTGCAGGCGCTCGATCGCGTCGCCCCACTGCTCCTGCCGGGCCAGGTCGTTCCACTCGGGGATCAGGTTCCCGAGCGGACAGCCCTGGTGACAGAACGGGATGCCGCAGTCCATGCACCGGGTCGCCTGGCGCTGCAGCATCGCCAGGTCCTCCGGGTGGGTGGCCCGATGCGCGTGCACCTCGCGCCAGTCCATGAGCCGCACCGGGACGGGCCGGTTCGCGGGCAGCTCCCGCTCCCGGAACGTGAGGAACCCGCGAGGGTCAGGCACGGGAGACCTGCAGGATGTGCTCCCAGACGCCGGGGGCGCCCGGGTCGAGACCTTCGGCCTTCGCGCTCGCCATCGCGATGGTCATCCGAGCGAACTCGGTCGGCAGGACCCGCGTGAACCGGCTCCGCAGCGCCGTCGGGTCCGTCAGCAGCTCGGCCGCGAGCGGCGAACCGGTCTCGTCGTGGTGGCGGCGCAGGAGGCCCTCGATCCGGGCCACGTCGTCGTCGTCCGGCGTCGCCAGGGTGATCTCGCCCGACGCGAGCGCGGGGAGGTTGACCGCGCTCGGGCGCAGGTCGAGCACGTACGCGGTGCCGCCCGACATCCCGGCGGCGAAGTTGCGCCCGGTCCGACCGAGCACGAGGACGGTGCCGCCCGTCATGTACTCGCAGCCGTGGTCGCCGACCCCCTCGACGACGAGGGTCGCCCCGGAGTTGCGGACCGCGAACCGCTCCCCGACGACGCCGCGCAGGTAGATCTCGCCCGAGGTGGCGCCGTAGCCGATCACGTTGCCCGCGATCACGTCGCGGTCACCGGTGAGGACCGCCGACCGGTCGGGGCGCACCACGATGCGCCCGCCGGACAGCCCCTTGCCGACGTAGTCGTTGGCGTCGCCGAACAGGCGGATCGTGATCCCCGCGGGCAGGAAGGCGCCGAGGGACTGGCCGGCCGAGCCGGTGAGGGTGAGGTCGATCGTGCCGTCCGGCAGCCCGGCGCCACCGAACCGCTTGGTCACCTCGTGCCCGAGCATCGTGCCGACCGTGCGGTTGACGTTGCGCACCGGCAGATCGATCCGGACCGGCTCGCTGCGTTCGAGCGCATCGGCGGAGAGCGCGATGAGGGTGTTGTCGAGCGCCTTGGCAAGACCGTGGTCCTGCGAGCGCGTGTGGCGCAAGGAGGAGCCCTCGGCCGGCGACGGGACAGCGAGCACGGGACCGAGGTCGAGACCGTCGGCCTTCCAGTGCTCGATCGCCGAGCGCGTGTCGAGCGTCTCGACCCGCCCGATCGCCTCGGCGATCGTGCGGAACCCGAGTGCGGCGAGGTGCTCGCGCACCTCCTGGGCGATGTACTCGAAGAACGTGATGACGAACTCCGGCTTGCCGGTGTAGCGCGCCCGGAGCTCGGGGTTCTGGGTGGCGACGCCGACCGGACAGGTGTCGAGGTGGCACGCGCGCATCATGACGCAGCCGGAGACGACCAGCGGGGCGGTGGCGAAGCCGAACTCCTCGGCCCCGAGCAGCGCCGCCACCATCACGTCGCGCCCGGTCTTGAGCTGGCCGTCGACCTGCACGACGATCCGGTCGCGCAGGTTGTTCAGCACGAGCGTCTGCTGCGTGTCGGCGAGGCCGATCTCCCACGGCCCACCGGCGTGCTTCAGCGACGTGAGCGGGCTCGCACCCGTGCCGCCGTCGTGCCCGGAGATGAGGACGACGTCGGCGTGCGCCTTCGAGACCCCCGCCGCCACCGTGCCGACGCCGACCTGGCTGACGAGCTTGACGTGCACGCGCGCCACCGGGTTGGCGTTCTTCAGGTCGTGGATCAGCTGGGCGAGATCCTCGATCGAGTAGATGTCGTGGTGCGGCGGCGGCGAGATGAGGCCGACGCCCGGCGTGGAGTGCCGCGTGGCCGCGATGGCCGGCGAGACCTTGTGCCCGGGCAGCTGGCCGCCCTCGCCCGGCTTGGCGCCCTGGGCCATCTTGATCTGGATGTCGTCGGCGTTCGTCAGGTAGTCCGACGTGACCCCGAACCGGCCCGAGGCGACCTGCTTGATCTTGCTGCGCCGCTTGGGGTCCCGCAGACGGTCCGGGTCCTCGCCGCCCTCGCCGGTGTTCGAGCGCCCGCCGAGCGCGTTCATCGCGATCGCCATGGTCTCGTGCGCCTCGGCGGAGATCGAGCCGTACGACATCGCCCCGGTGTTGAACCGCTTGACGATCTCGCTGACCGGCTCGACCTCGTCGAGCGGGACGGCCGGCCGCGCGCCGTCCTGGAACGAGAGCAGCCCGCGCAGCGTCATGAGACGACGGGACTGGTCGTCGATCCGCCGCGTGTACTCACGGAACACGCCCATCTGGCGGGTCCGGGTGGAGTGCTGCAGGCGGAAGACGGTCTCGGGGTCGAAGAGGTGCTCCTCGCCGTCCCGGCGCCACTGGTACTCCCCGCCGACGGCGAGCCGCTTGTGCGGCAGGCTGTTGCCGCTGCGCGGGTACGCGTCGGCGTGCCGCGCCGCGACCTCGGCGGCGATCACGTCCAGACCGATGCCCCCCAACCGGCTCGTGGTCCCGTGGAAGTACGTGTCGACGAGGTCCTGCGACAGCCCGATGGCCTCGAAGACCTGCGAGCCGCGGTAGCTCATGATGGTCGAGATCCCCATCTTGCTCATGACCTTGAGCACGCCCTTGCCGAGGGCCTTGATGAGGTTGGCGACGGCCTTCTCAGGCGCGAGGTCCAGGTAGCCCGCGATCGCGAGGTCCTCGACCGTCTCCATCGCGAGGTAGGGGTTGACCGCGGCCGCGCCGTAGCCGATCAGCAGCGCGACGTGGTGGACCTCGCGCACGTCGCCGGCCTCGATGACGAGCGAGACGCGGGTGCGGGTGCGCCGGCGCAGCAGGTGGTGGTGCACCCCGCTCGACAGCAGCAGCGACGGGATGGCCGCGAGGGTCGCGTCGCCGTCCCGGTCGGACAGCACGATGAAGTTGACCCCGGCCTCGACGGCCTCGTCGACCTCGGCGAAGATCTCCTCGAGGCGGGCCTCGAGGGCGTCGCCGCCGCCGTCGACCCGGTACAGGCCACGCACGGTGATCGCCTTGAACGTCCCCGCGAGCCGCGGATCGCGGTGCACTCGGGCGATCTTGGCCAGCTCGTCGTTGTCGATCACCGGGAACGGCAGCACGAGCTTGCGGGCATGCTCCGGGGTGTCGTCCAGCAGGTTCGGCTCGGTGCCGATCGCCCCGCCGATCGAGGTCACCAGCTCCTCGCGGATCGCGTCCAGCGGCGGGTTCGTGACCTGCGCGAACATCTGCGTGAAGTAGTCGAAGAGCAACCGCGGACGGGTCGAGAGGACCGCGAGCGGGGTGTCCGAACCCATGGCTCCGAGCGGCTCTCCCCCGCTGGCGGCGATCGGGCCGAGGATGATCTTGAGCTCTTCCTCGGTGTACCCGAAGGCTCGCTGGCGCCGGTGGACCGAGGCGCGGGAGTGCGCCACGTGCTCGCGCTCGGGCAGGTCGGGCAGGGCGATCGCATACTGCTCGACCCACTGCGCATAGGGGCGCTGGGAGGCGAGCTGGGTCTTGATCTCCTCGTCCTCGACGATCCGGCCGGCGCCGGTGTCCACGAGGAACATGCGGCCGGGCTCGAGGCGGCCCTTGCGGACGACCGTCGCGGGGTCGATGTCGAGCACCCCGGCCTCGGAGGCCAGCACGACCAGCCCGTCCTCGGTGACCCAGTACCGCCCCGGGCGCAGGCCGTTGCGGTCCAGCACGGCGCCGATGAGGGTGCCGTCGGTGAAGGTGAGGGCGGCGGGGCCGTCCCACGGCTCCATCAGGGACGCGTGGTACTCGTAGAACGCCCGACGCGCGGGGTCCATCTCGGCGTGGTTCTCCCACGCCTCCGGGATCATCATCAGCACGGCGTGCGGCAGGGAGCGGCCGGCCAGGTGCAGCAGCTCGAGGACCTCGTCGAAGGTCGCCGAGTCGCTCGCCGAGTCGCTGCACACGGGCAGCAGCGGTGCGAGGTCGCCGAGCTTGTCGCTCGCGAGGGTGCTCTCGCGGGCGGCCATCCAGTTGCGGTTGCCTCGGACGGTGTTGATCTCACCGTTGTGGGCGATCAGCCGGAACGGCTGGGCGAGCGGCCAGGACGGGAACGTGTTGGTCGAGAACCGCGAGTGGACCAGCGCGAGCTCGCTCGCGTACCGCGGGTCGGACAGGTCGGGGAAGAACGGCTCGAGCTGGGACGTGGTGAGCATGCCCTTGTAGGTGATCGTCCGGGCGGACAGCGACGCGAAGTAGACGTCGGCCTCCCGCTCGGCCCGCCGGCGCAGGCGGAAGGCCCGGCGGTCGAGCTCGAGCCCGGACAGCTCACCGGACGGGTCCGCCACGACCAGGTGGCGGAACAGGGGCATGGACGCGCGAGCCGTCGGGCCGACCAGGTCCGCCGTGACGGGGACGTCGCGCCACGCGAGCACGTCGAGCTTCTCCTCGACGGCGATCGCTTCGATCGCGGCGACCGCAGCGGTCCGCTCGGCGTCGTCGACCGGGAGGAAGGCCATGCCGATGGCGTAGTGCCCGGCGGGCGGGAGGTCGGCGTCGATCACGTCCCGCATGAACGCGTCCGGGATCTGGGTGAGGATCCCGGCGCCGTCACCGCTGTCGGGTTCGGCACCGACGGCGCCGCGGTGGTCGAGGTTGAGCAGGGCGGTCAGCCCCGCGTCGACGATGTCGCGCCCGGGCGTGCCGCGCAGCGTCGCGACGAACGCGACCCCGCACGCATCGTGCTCGTTGGCGGGGTCGTACAGACCCTGCTGCAGGGGCGCGACAGCCTCTGATGTGCGCTTCGACGACGTGGACATCTGGACCGCCCTCACCATCCCGGGCACCACGCCAGGGAGTTTGCATGAACATGGGGGTACGTACCGGACGCCGTCGGCAGGCACGTGTGAAGTGGACGATACATGCCGGAAACGAACCCGGTCACGCTGTCCAAGGTCTTCCCGCACAACCCGGCCCGAGTCACGGGGACGCGTCTGCCGAGTTCTGCGCGTCCTGCGGGACCGATGGCTCCACCAGGACGGAGGTCTCACGCCCAGGGTGACGGCGTCCGACCAGGACGAACATTATCAGCGCACCAAGGCCCACCACGATGGACGTCCAGACGTTGAGCCGCAGGCCGAGCACCAACGTGGCCGGGTCGATCCGCAGCAGCTCGATCCAGAGCCGACCCGTCGTGTACATGACCACGTACAGCCAGAACACCCGACCGTGCCCGAGCCGGTACCGCCGGTCGAGGTAGATCAGCAGCGCAGCGGCCGCCAGGTTCCACAGGATCTCGTACAGGAACGTGGGATGGAACAAGGTGTCCGCGGGGTAGCCCTCGGGGAAGGTCGGGCTGGTCGGGTCGATGCGCAGGCCCCAGGGCAGGGTCGTCGGACCACCGAAGAGCTCCTGGTTGAACCAGTTCCCGAGCCGACCGAGGGCCTGGGCCACGAGCAGTCCCGGGGCGACCGCGTCCGCGAACGACGAGAAGCGCACGCCTTCGCGCTTGCAGCCGATCCAGGCCCCGACCGCTCCCAGGGCGATCGCACCCCAGATGCCGAGACCGCCCTCCCAGATGAACAGCGCCGTGACCGGGTCGCCACCGGCACCGAAGTACGCGTCCGGCGAGCTGATCACGTGGTAGATCCGGCCGCCGATGATCCCGAACGGCACGGCCCAGAACACGATCTCGAGCACCGTCTCGGGGTCTCCCCCGCGCTCCGCCCAGCGCCGTCGTGTCATCCACAGCGCGACGGCGATCCCGGCCAGGATCGAGAACGCGTAGGCGCGCAGCGGGAACGGGCCGAGGTGCCAGACGGAGACGGACGGGCTGGGGATGGCGACCGGGAGAAGTCCGGACACCGAGCCGAAGGAGATCACGTCCTGATCGTACGTTCCGCCGACCGGACCCCGGCGGCGAGGGCCGCGGTCACCGTGGTGAGCCCGGCGATGCCCGCGGCCAGGGTGTCCGCCTCGAGGAGCGGTCGCACGAGCGCTGAGCCGACGATCACGCCGTCCGCGTACGAGGCCACGTCGGCCGCCTGCTCGGGGCGCGAGACCCCCAGGCCCACGCAGACCCGGGCGGCGCCGGCGGCACGCGTGTCGGCGACGAGCGCCGACGCCCGCGCCCCGAGCGTCGTCCGTTCCCCGGTCACGCCCATGGTGGAGGCGGCGTAGACGAACCCGCGGGAGGCGGCCGACGTCGAGGCGAGCCGCCGGGGCGTCGAGCTGGGCGCGACGATGAACACCCGATCGAGGCCGTGCGCGTCCGAGGCCACGATCCACTCGCCGGCCTCGTCGGGGATGAGGTCGGGGGTGATCAGGCCCGCACCGCCCGCAGCGGCCAGGTCGCGCGCGAACGCGTCGACCCCGTAGTGCATGACGGGGTTCCAGTAGGTCATCACCAGCACGGGGGCACCCGCCTGCGCGATCTGCTCCACGGCGGCGAACACGTCGTGCACCCGCACCCCGCCGGCGAGCGCGTGCTCGACGGCGTTCTGGATGATCGGACCGTCCATCACGGGATCCGAGTACGGCACCCCGAGCTCGACGACGTCGACCCCCGCCTCGACCATCGCGATGGCCGCGGCGATGGAGCCGGGCACGTCGGGGAACCCGAGGGGCAGGTAGCCGATCAACGCCGCGCGCCCCGCACCGTTGAGCTCGTCGAGCCGGTCGGCGGTCTTGCTCTGGATCGTCAGCGCGCTCACAGCGTGTCTCCCGCTTCCTGGCCGACGACGGCGTCCTGGCCGACGACGCCCGGCTCGGCGTCAAGAACCCCGAACCAGGCGGCGGCGGTCTCCACGTCCTTGTCGCCGCGACCCGAGAGGTTCACGAGGATGACCGCATCCGGTCCCAGCTCGCGCCCGAGGTCGATCGCGCCCGCCAACGCGTGCGCCGACTCGATCGCCGGGATGATGCCCTCCGTGCGGCACAGCAGCCGGAACGCGTCCATCGCCTGGGCGTCGGTGATCGGGCGGTACTCGGCCCGGTGGATGCTGGCGAGGAAGGAGTGTTCCGGTCCGACCCCGGGGTAGTCCAGACCGGCCGAGATGGAGTGGCTCTCGATCGTCTGGCCGTCGTCGTCCTGGAGCAGGAACGACCGGGCGCCGTGCAGCACGCCCGGGCTGCCCGCGGTGATGGTGGCAGCGTGCCGACCCGTCTCGACGCCGTCGCCACCGGCCTCGAGCCCGACCAGCCGCACCTCCGGGTCGTCGAGGAACGCATGGAAGATGCCGATGGCGTTCGATCCGCCGCCGACGCAGGCCGCGACGACGTCGGGCAGCCGCCCGACCAGGTCGAGCACCTGCTGTCGGGCCTCGACCCCGATGATCCGCTGCAGGTCGCGCACCATCCCCGGGAACGGGTGGGGACCGGCGACCGTCCCGAACACGTAGTTGGTCGTCTCGACGTTGGTCACCCAGTCGCGCAGCGCCTCGTTGATCGCGTCCTTGAGCGTCCGCGACCCCGTGGTCACCGGGATGACCTCCGCCCCGAGCAGACGCATCCGCGCCACGTTCAGAGCCTGCCGGCGGGTGTCCTCCTCGCCCATGTAGACCACGCACTCGAGGTCGAACAGGGCGGCCGCGGTCGCCGTCGCCACACCGTGCTGCCCGGCACCGGTCTCCGCGATCACGCGGGTCTTGCCGATCCGTTTGGTCAGCAGCGCCTGGCCGAGCACGTTGTTGATCTTGTGCGACCCCGTGTGGTTGAGGTCTTCACGCTTGAGGATGATCCGCGCGCCGCCGGCGTGCGCCGCGAACCGGGGCACCTCGGTGATGATGCTGGGCCGGCCGGTGTAGGTGCGGTGCAGCCGCGCGAGCTCCTCGAGGAACTCCGGGTCGACCTTGGCCTTCTGGAACTCGGTGTCGAGCTCGTCGAGCGCCGCGATCAGCGCCTCCGGCACGAACCGGCCCCCGAACTCACCGAAGTAGGGGCCCGCACCCGTTGCCAACGACTCGCGCGCGCTCTTGCTGCTCTGCTCCACCGGAGACTGCTCCTTCACGTTCTGGTCGGTTCGGGTCAGGTCGGTCGGTTCCGCACGGCGCGCAGCGACGGGTGCGAACCCGCAGCGACGAGGCTGGCCACCGACTCACCGGGATCCGCACCGGTCACGAGCGCCTCGCCGACGAGCACCGCGTCGGCACCGAGCCGGGCGAACGCCATCACGTCGTGCGGGCCGCGGATGCCGGACTCGGCCACCCGCACGATCCCGGCCGGGATGAGCGGGGCCACCCGGCCGAAGGTCTCGCGGTCGACCAGCAGGGTCTTGAGGTTGCGGGAGTTCACGCCGATGATGCGGGCCCCCGCGTCGACGGCCCGGGCGACCTCGTCGCCGTCGTGCACCTCGACCAGGGCGGTCATCCCGAGCGAGTGGACCCGCTCGACGAACGAGGTGAGCACCGTCTGCTCGAGCGCCGCGACTATCAGGAGCACGAGGTCGGCGCCATAGGCGCGCGCCTCCCAGATCTGGTACGGCGAGACGATGAAGTCCTTGCGCAGGATGGGGATGTCCACGGCGGCGCGAACGGCGGCAAGGTCGGCGAGCGACCCCTTGAACCGGCGCTGCTCGGTCAGGACGGAGATGATGGCCGCGCCACCCTGCTCGTACTTGCGGGCGAGCGCGGCCGGGTCGGTGATCGACGCCAGCTCACCCTTGCTGGGGCTCGACCGCTTGACCTCGGCGATCACGGCCACGGCGGAGTCGTCGTGCAGGGTGCTCAGGCACTCCTTGGCACCGAGCGCGCGCGCGGCGCGCTCCTTGAGCGCACTCAGTGGTGTCTTTGCCTCGCGCATCGCGAGATCCTCTCGGACCCCCGCGATGATGTCGTCAAGCACCGTCATCGTCGCCCCAACCTCCCCCTGGCCGACGCCGCCTACCCGAGGGGTAGCGGCGAAACTGCGTCAATCGTAGAGCCGGAGCCCATCGGACCTGACCATGGCACGGGCATGAACACCTCCGCGCGAGCGTCTCACGGCGCCAACCACGGAGCCAGAGCGGGGACGTTGCGAGCCACCCCGTACGCCACCAGAACGGTCAGCAGCACCGCTGCGAGCCACGCGCTGCGCCGGCTCGAGGTGACGGTCGGGCGCCACCGGCCCGGGTGCCACGACCGCACCAGCCACCGCCCCCAGGCGCCGACGACGAGCGGCGCCGCCAGGACGAGGAGGGGGTTGTGGCCCCACGCCCCGGCGAGATCGAGCTGGGTGAGGTCGTGGACCGCGCGCAACCCGCCGCACGCGGGGCAGTACAGCCCGGTGAGGGTCAGCAGCGGGCACACGACGTAGTGCCCGGGACGGTTCGGGTCGACCGCCGCGACGTACGCCGTGGCGATCAGCGCGAGGCCCGCCGCCACCAGGGGCCCGCGCACCGCTCGGACGACGACGGCGCGGCCCGTCCCCGCCTGGGGGATCGGACCGCGCCGGCCGGTGTCGGTGCTCACCGGTTCAGCTCCTCGAACCTCAGGTGTTCAGGTTCGCGTCGTTGAGGTCGTTGAGGTCGTTGATGACCATCTCCCAGTCCCCCGTCGCAACCACGACGAAGAAGAAGATGAGCCCCAGCAGGAAGAGCACGGTCGCGATCCACCCGAGCACGATCCCGGCCGTGGCCAGGCCACCGTTGTTCGCCTGACCCTCGGCGACCGCTCGCTTGGCCTTGTTCCCCAGGATGATCGCCGGGATCCCGGTGAAGAAGCCGCAGGACAGCACGAAGGAGGCGATGCCGAGCACGAGGGACCAAACGCCGAGGCTGTTCTTCGGGAACCCGTACCCCGGCTGGCCGGCGTAGGCGCCGCCGTACGGAGCGGGTGCCTGCGCGCCGTACGGCGGCTGGGCACCGTAGGGCGGCTGGGCACCGTAGGGCGGGGGCTGCGCACCGTACGCCGGGGGCTGCGCACCGTAGGCGGGGGGCTGGGCACCGTAGGCCGGAGGCTGCGCGCCGGGCACCGGCGGCTGGGCGCCGTACGGTTCGGCACCGTAGCCCGAGGGCTGGGAACCGTAGGACGACGGGGTCTCGCCCGCCGACGGCTGCGCCGGCTGGTCGGAGGAGCTGGGCTGCTCGGGCTCACGCCCAGCGGCGAACGGGTCAATCGGTGCGTTCGGATCCGACATCGAACCTCCCTGGTTGGCTCCCGTGCAGCGCGGACCGCGATTTCGGCCCGGGCCCCACGGGTTGCGATGGTGGCGGACAGGCCTAGTGAGAGCGTCCCTCGGCACGGGCGCGGGCCGCGCGGGCGAGGGTGTACTTCCCGCCCTGTCCGTAGCCGGCCATCTGCAGGACCTTGCCGGCGACGACCCCGACGACGACGAC
Source organism: Pengzhenrongella frigida (assembly GCF_004168625.1). Classification (GTDB taxonomy): domain Bacteria; phylum Actinomycetota; class Actinomycetes; order Actinomycetales; family Cellulomonadaceae; genus Pengzhenrongella; species Pengzhenrongella frigida. The sequence continues at coordinate 45,685 of NZ_SDWW01000003.1, read as the reverse complement.
CGCCATCCCCACCCAGAACAACCAGGGCAGGGCCGCGAGCACCCCGAACGAGGCGAGGATCCCCCCGACCAGCACCACGGTCACGGCGGTCCACGCGGCGATCGTCCGACCGTGGTTGCGCCACGGCGCGGTCGCAGGCAGCGATGCGGTCTCGGACAGGGACGTCGATCTCTCGACGGACGGATCGGTCATGCAAAGGCCCTTTCATCTGCGGACACGTCGAACACTATCGTCACCAGCACTCAGCTGGGGTCGTCGCCCCGCGTCAGCGCGTCCCAGGCGGACTGGTCGTCGTCGGGCACGGGGACACCCGCCCCCCCGGTGGTCCCGGCCGCCTCGTGCCGCGCGGACGAGCGCGACCAGGTGCGCGACGTCACGGCGAGCCAGCCCCCCACCAGGATCGTCACGAGGCCGAGGCCGGCGGCCGCGTACGGGGCGACGGTGAGGGTCACCGGGGCGGCGAGGGTCGCCACGCCCGTCGCGTTCGCGACCTGGGTGCCGGCGACCGCCGTCGGGTCCGCGATCACCGCGAGCGCCGACCCGATGAGCAGCGCGCCGAGCCCGACCACGACCGCCACGACCACCCACCGCCCGATCCGGCCGACCAGCCCGATCGCACCGGCCGCCGCGAGGAGCGCGAGCGCCGCCGCCGGCACCGCCGGGGCCGCCTGGGTCCCGGCGATGTCCACGGGGACCAGCCCTTCGAGCACCGAGGTGCCCGCCGTGGACATCCACCGCGGCACGCCTGCGGCCAAGGTGGCGAGGGCGAGGGCGAGCACCACCAGCACCGCGCGTCGCCGGGTGGAGGGTGCACCTTCGCGTCGGTCGGTGACCGGGGCCGGCCGGTTCACGCGCCGGCGCCGTCGCCTGCGGGGCGCAGGCGAGCAGCCAGCTGGACGGCGCGGACGGCCGCGGCCGCCTTGTTGCGGGACTCGGCGTACTCGAGCGCCGGGACCGAGTCGGCCACGATCCCGCCCCCGGCCTGGACGCTGGCCCGGCCGCCAGCGATCACAGCGGTGCGGATCGCGATCGCCATGTCCATGTCGCCGGCGAAGTCGAAGTACCCGATCGTGCCGCCGTAGATCCCGCGGCGCGCCGGTTCGAGCGCGTCGATCAGGGCCATCGCCCGCGGCTTGGGCGCACCCGAGAGCGTGCCCGCCGGGAACGTCGCGGCCAGCGCCTCGAGGGCGGTCGCGCCGGCGCGCAGCCGGCCGACGACCGTCGAGCAGATGTGCATGATGTGGCTGAAACGCTTGACGGCCATGAACTCGACGACCTCGACGCTGGACGGCTCGCAGACCTTGACCAGGTCGTTGCGCGACAGGTCGACCAGCATGATGTGCTCGGCCCGCTCCTTGGGGTCCGCGAGCAGCTCCTCGCCGAGCGCCAGGTCGTCGGCCGGGTTCGCCCCGCGTGGGCGCGAGCCCGCGATCGGGAAGGTGACCACGTGGCCGTCGGTGACCTTGACGAGCGTCTCGGGGCTCGAGCCGACGACGGCGAAGTCCTTGCCGGCGGCGTCCTGGAGCTGGAGGTAGTACATGTACGGGCTCGGGTTGATGGTCCGAAGCATGCGGTAGACCTCGATCGGCTCGGCCGGGCAGTCGAGGTCCAGGCGCTGCGAGAGCACCACCTGGAACACCTCACCGTCCCGGATCGCCTCCTTGCCCAGCACGACGGATGCCTCGAACTCGGCCTGGGTCGACCGGAACTCGAGCTCCGGCTCGGCTCCGGCCCCCAGGACCGCGGTCGCCGGCGCGGCCGGGTGCGCGAGCGCGGCCTGCATCGCGTCCAGGCGCCGGACGGCGTCCGCCCGCGCCTCGTCCACCCGCTGGTCGGTGTCGTCGAAGTTGATCGCGTTCGCGATCAGCCAGACCGACCCGTCGAGGTGGTCCACGACCGCGAGATCGGTCGCCAGGCACAGGGTCAGCTCGGGAACCCCGAGCTCGTCGGGCGCGACCGCGGGCAAGGTGGGTTCCCAGTGGCGCACGACGTCCCAGCCGAGAGCGCCGACGAGCCCGCCGGTCAGGGGCGGCAGGCCGGCGATCGCGGGCGTGTGCAGCACCTCGAGGGTGGCAGCGAGCACGTCGAGCGGCCGACCGTGGGTGGGCACGCCGCGGGGGACGTCGCCGCACCAGACGGCCTCGCCCTCGGCCACGGTCAACGTCGCCCGCGAGTGCACCCCCACGAACGAGTACCGGGACCAGCCCCCGTCGACCTCCGCCGACTCGAGGATGAACGTGCCCGGACGGCCGCCGGCCAGGGTGCGGTACAGCCCGACGGGCGTGACGTCGTCGGCCAGCAACCGGCGCACGACCGGGATCACGCGGCGGTGGGCCGCGAGCTCCCGGAACAGCTCGAGCGACGGCCAGGTCGCACCCCAGGGGACGTCGACCGCGACCCCGTCCACCGTCGACGCGCTCATCGCCGACTCCCCGCGTCCGTGGCGGTGCCGGGGCGGTGCCCGATGGCGGTCGGCAGCGGCCCACCGGCTTCGAAGCACGAGCGCGAGCCGGTGTGGCAGGCCGCACCGACCTGGTCGACGCGCACGAGCAGCGCGTCGCCGTCGCAGTCGAGGTCGACCGACTGCACGTACTGCGCGTGGCCCGAGGTGTCGCCCTTGCGCCAGTACTCCTGGCGGGACCGGCTCCAGAACGTGACGCGGCCGGTGGTCAACGTGCGCCGCAGCGCCTCGTCGTTCATCCAGCCGACCATGAGGACCTCACCGCTGTCGTGCTGCTGGATGACGGCGGCCACGAGGCCGGCGTGGTCCCGGGTGAGGCGGGCGGCGATCGCGGGATCGAGCCCGCCGGCCTGGTCGGGGACCAGATCGGCGGCGGACGGCGGTACGTCGGGCGAGGGCTGGAGGGGCACGCCACGATCCTCCCACGGCACCTCACGGGGCGGTGGGCCCGATCAGCTCCGAGGCGGACGGTCAGCGGGTCTGCGCCACCCACGCGCGGTGCATCGCGGCGTAGGTGCCGTCGCGGGCCACGAGCTCGGCGTGCGTCCCGGTCTCGACGACCGCACCGGCCTCCACCACGAGCACCAGGTCGGCGGCCTCGGCCGTCGAGAGCCGGTGCGCGATCGTCAAGGTGCTGCGCCCGGCGGTCAGGGAGTCCAGCGCCCGGGCGATCCGGACCTCGGTGGCGGGGTCGACCGCCGACGTCGCCTCGTCGAGCACGAGGAGGTCGGCCCCGGTGAGGTAGGCCCGGGCGAGGGCGATGAGCTGCCGCTCCCCCGCGGACAGCGACTCGCCGCGCTGCCCGACCGGCGTCGCGAGACCGCCGGGCAGCTCCGCGAGCCAGCCGGTCAGTCCGAGCTCGTCCAGGGCGGCGCCCACCCGCCGGTCGCGTTCGAGGTCGCGCTCGGGGTCGGGGGCGCCGAGGCCGTCGTGGTCCCGGAGCCCGTACGCGATGCTCTCCGCGAGCGTGCCCTCGAAGAGGAACCCCTCCTGGGGCACCAGCACGACGCGTTGCCGCAGGCTCGCGGCGCTGATGTCGCGCAGGTCGACGCCGTCGAGCAGCACCTGGCCGCCCGTGGGGTCCATCAGCCGCGCGACGAGCTTGGCGACGGTGGTCTTGCCCGACCCGGTCGCGCCGACGACGGCGACCGAGGTGCGGGCGGGGATCGTCAGGTCGATCCCGTGCAGCACGCCGGGACCGCCGGGGTAGGCGAAGTGGACGTCCCGGAGCTCGACCGTGGCCGGTCCGCGGCCGGAGGCGACGCCCGCCGCCCCGGGGTCCCGGACGTCCACCGGGGTCTCCAGGACGGCCAGGACCCGGCGCCACCCCGCGACCGCGTTCTGCAGCTCGTTCAGGATCTCGGTCGCCATCTGGACAGGGCCGGTGAACAGCTGGACGAGGAACAGGAACGCGAGCAGCCGGCCCACGGAGATGTCACCCGCGATGCCGAGCCGGGTCCCGACCACGACCACCGCGCACAGGACCAGGTTGGACACGAGCACGCCGCCCGAGAACACCACCGACACGAGCTTCTGCGCGTGCACCATCGCGTCGCGGGTCGCGGTGATCGACGCGTCGATCCGGCGCTGGACGCGCTCGGCGACGCCGTACGCACGGATCGTCTCGGCACCGACGACGGCCTCGGAGATGGCCCCGAGCATCGCGCCCACCCGCTCCCGCACACGGGTGTACGCCAGGTTCACCCGTCCCTGCGCGGGCCTCAGCACGAGCAGGAGCGGGACGAAGCAGAGCCACACGAGCACCGTCAGCTGCCAGGAGTACACCGCCATGAGCGCCGTCGCCACGCCGATCTGGAGCACCGAGACGAGCAGCTGGATCCCGCCCCACTGCACGAACAGCGAGATCGTGTCGACGTCGGAGGTGACCCGGGAGACGAGCGAGCCGCGACGCTCGGTGTTCTGGGTGAGCACCGACAGGTCGTGCACGTGCCGGAACGCCCGGACCCGCAGCGAGGCGAGGCCGGCCTCGGTCGAGCTGAAGAGCCGCACGTTGACGAAGGCCGAGCAGACCCCGGCGACGAGCAGCACCACGGTGGCGGTCACGACGAGCACCACGACCCGCTGCACGTCCGGCCCGCCCTCCGCGAGGATGCCCGTGTCGATCGTCTGCTGCACCGAGATCGGCACCACGACGCGCCCGACGGCGGCCACGACGGCGAGGAGCAGGGTCAGCACCCAACCCCGGGTGATCTCCGGCGAGACCTGCACGCCCCGCCGGAGCGTCGCGAACACGCCGAGCCCGCTCGTCGACGCGATCCGCGCACCGGCGTCGTCGTCCGCCGTACGGGCGTTCATCGTCGGTCCTCGGCGGTGTCATCCGCGGGCTCGTCGGTGTCATTGACGAGGTCGTCGGTCTCGAGGTCATCGAGGTCCGTGAGGTCGCCGTCGACCAGGAGGCCGTTCGCCCGGTCGTCGGCCCGGCGCTGGGTCTCGCGCTCGTAGGCGGTCGCCAGCTCGGCGTAGCCCGGGTCCCGCACGAGCAGCTCCGCGTGGGAACCACGGTCGACGATGCGCCCTGCCTCGAGGTGGACCACCTCGTCCGCGAGCAGCACGGACGACATCCGGTAGGCGACCATGAGCACCGTCGGACGGTCGGCGTCGGCGCCGCGCTCGCGCAGGCCCGTGAGGATCTGGCGCTCGACCCGGGGATCGACCGCGGACGTGGCGTCGTCGAGCACCAGCAGCCGGGGGTTGCGGACCAGCGCCCGGGCGATCGCGAGCCGCTGACGCTGGCCACCCGAGAGGTTCGCGCCGCGCTCGCCGAGCCGGGCATCCAGACCACCCGGCAGCGCCGCCACGACGGCGTCGACCCGGGCAAGCCGCAGGGCGACCCAGACCCGGTCGTCGTCGGGCGCTGCGGGGTCGTCCGGGTCGGCGAGCGTGACGTTCGCCCGCACGGAGTCCTCGAACAGGAACGTCGACTGCGCCACGAGCGCGACCTGCGCGGTGAGGTCACTCGGTCGGGCGTCGCGCACGTCGACCCCGTCGAGCGTGACGGTTCCCGTCGTCGGGTCGGAGAGCCGGGACAGCAGGCCCACCAACGTGGTCTTCCCCGCGCCTGTGGGCCCGACCAGCGCGACCGTGCGGCCCGGGGCCAGGTCGAGATCGATGCCGCTGAGCAGCGTGGACGTGCCTGCACCGGCGGGCACGTCGACCCCCACCCCCCGCATCTCGACCCGGAGCCCCCCGCCAACGAGAACAGGCGCCAGAGGCACCGTGCCCGGCACGAGCTCACCGCGCGCGTCGATCACGCGGCCGATCCGCTCGTACCCGACCAGGGCCCGCGGCAGCTCCCCCAGCACCCAGCCGAACGCGCGGACGGGCACGGCGAGCAGCGTCAGGAGATAGGCGGCCGACACGACGTCGCCGGTGCCGATCGCGCCGGCCTGCACGCGCACGGTCCCGACCAGCAGCACGAGCAGCGCACCGAGACCCGGCAGCAGGTCGATCGCGGGATCGAAGACCGCCCGCACCCGGCCGACCTGCACGTTGGCGTGCCGCAGCTCCTCCGCGCGGGCGGCGAACCGTCGTTCCTCGCGCTGCGCCGTGCCGAGGGACTTCACCAGGAGCGCCGCCTCGAAGCTCTCGTGGGCGATGTCCGAGACCTCGGCACGCAGCTGCTGGGCCCGGGTGATCGCCGGCGACATCGCCCGCTGGAAGACGAGGTTGGCGATGACGGCGACGGGCAGGACCGCGAGCGCGGCGACCGCGAGCCACCCGTCGGCGCGCAGCAGGGCGACGGTCGCCACGGCGATCATCACCGCGACCCCCAGGGCGTACGGCAACGGGTTGAACACGCCCGTCGCGGCCTCGACGTCGGAGTTCGCGTTCGACAGCAGCTGCCCCGTGGGGTGCTGCCGGTGCCACGACATGGGCAGGCGCAGGTACTGCCGGGTGACCCGGCTCCGGTGCCCGGCCTGGAGGTCGGCGTACCCGATCCCCGCGAAGATCCGGCGGAGCGCGACGCTGACACCCAGCGTCACCGCGACCGCCGCAAGGACCAGACCCGCGAGGGGCAGCCGGTCACGCGCCGCCGCCGAACCCGCGAGCGCGGGCACGATGACGTCGTCGGTGATGACCCCGAGCACCTGGCTCACCGCCACCGTGGCCGCACCGAAGAGCCCGGACACCCCGATCGCCAGGGCGTACGTGCGCGGCTCGGCGGCGATCCCGCGCGTCATGATCTGGACCGATCGACGCAGGACCGAGCCGGTCAGCTCATAGGACGCCGGGCGCGCCGGCGGCACAGCACTGTCGGGTGCCTGCGGCACGGCGCTCTCGGGTGCCCGCGGCACAGCACTGTCGGGTGCCTGCGGCACAGTGCTCCTTCGTGGCTCATCGGTGGGGATCGGGCGATCCTCTCACGCGCGCCTGGACCGACCGGCGTGGGACGATGCCCCATGACCTGGCACGAGATCGAACGGTCAGCCCTCGTGAGCGCGCTGACCGAGGTGGGCCCCGACGCACCGACCCTCTGCGAAGGGTGGCGCAGCAGGCATCTGGCGGCGCACGTGGTCCTGCGCGAGACGGCACCCCTGGTCGCCGCCGGCATCGTCGTGCCTCCCCTGGCCGGGCGGACAGAACGCGCCATCGACGACCTCGCGAGCAGTGCGACGCGGGCGGACTCGTACGCGCAGCTCGTCGCGCGGATCGCCGCCGGCGCACCGCGCTGGAACCCGATGTCGTGGGCGGCCGAGCGCGCCAACCTGCTGGAGTTCTTCGTCCACACCGAGGACGTCCGCCGCGGCGCCGGCCTGGACACGCCCCGGGTGCTCGACGCCGACCACGCCGAGGCGCTGTGGCAGCACCTGGTGCACAGCGCATCGAGGCACTACCGGCGCGCTCCCTGCGGCGTCGTGCTGGTCGTGCCGGGCGGGCCACGCCGCGCGGTGCGCCGGACGCCACGCGACGGCGGGACCGTCGTCGTGCGCGGTGAGGTGGGTGAGCTGGCGCTGCACGCCTTCGGCCGCGGGACCGCCGCCCGCGTGCACGTGCTCGGCGACCCCGCCGACGTCGCGGCCCTCAACCGGGCCACCGGCGCCTAGCAGTCCGTCGGGGGCCCGCTGGCCCCCGACCACGCGCTCCCGATCGCTCGCTGCGCCCGCTAGCGGACGACGACGCCCGCGGACCGCAGACGATCCTTGACCTGCCCGATCGTCAAGGTCCGGAAGTGGAAGACGCTCGCCGCGAGGACGGCGTCCGCGCCGGCGTGGGCCGCCTCGACGAAGTGGTCCGCCGTGCCCGCCCCGCCGCTCGCGATGAGCGGCACGTGCACCCGGGCGCGCACCGCGCGGAGCATCTCGAGGTCGAAACCGGATGTCGTGCCGTCGGCGTCCATCGAGTTGAGCAGGATCTCGCCGACGCCGAGCCGGGCGCCGCGTTCGGCCCACTCGACCGCATCGATCCCGGTGCCCCGCCGGCCACCGTGCGTCGTGACCTCGAACCCCGACTCGGTCCGGGTATCGCCGGTCACCCGGCGGGCGTCGACCGAGAGGACGAGCACCTGGCTGCCGAACCGCTGAGCGATCTCGGCGATCAGCTCAGGTCGGGCGATCGCCGCGGTGTTCACCCCGACCTTGTCGGCGCCCGCGCGGAGCAGCCGGTCGACGTCCTGGGTGGTGCGCACGCCACCGCCCACCGTGAGGGGGACAAAGATCTCCTCGGCCGTGCGGCGGACCACGTCGTAGGTCGTCTCCCGATCGCCCGACGACGCCGAGACGTCGAGGAAGGTGATCTCGTCCGCGCCCTCGGCGTCGTATCGCCGCGCCAGCTCGACCGGGTCGCCGGCATCTCGCAGGTTCTCGAAGTTGACGCCCTTGACCACCCGCCCCGCCTCGACGTCCAGGCACGGGATCACTCGCAGCGCGACGGCCATCGGCTCAGCCCTGCTCGACGGGCGGGTTGCTCGCGGCGAGGATGTCGACGACGAAGACGAGCGTGTCGACCTCGTCCCCCTCAGCGGCCCCGACCATCGGCGGGATCACGAGCATGACCTGGCTCCCGACCGTCTGCTGGACCAGCCCCTCCGCCAGGCCGGGCAGGATCCCCGCCCCGAGGTCGAACGACTTGGGTTCGCCCTGGGTCCAGGTGGAGTCGTACGCCGAGCCGTCCGACCACCGCACGCCGCTGTACTGGACCGTGACGGTCGCCCCCTCCTCGACCTGCACGCCGTCGCCCTTGATCAGGGCCTGCACCATGAGGTCGGCCGGCGCTTCGCCCTGCGGCGCCGCAATGCTGGGTTCGCCGTCATCGGCCAGCGTCACCGCGGGCATGCCCTCGCGCGGCGGCACGGCCTCCCCCGAGGCGCGGGTCGGGAGCACGTCGACCACCATCACCGAGGCGAAGCTCGAGGTGACGGACGTCGCGGGCAGGACCAGCAGGATGCGCGCGCCCACGGACTCGCCGGACAGCGCGTCGTACAGGTCCTCGCTGAGCGTCTCGGGGGTGAGCGTGGACGGCTTCGGGACCTGCGAGTAGGTCTCCTTCACCAGGGAGGCGTCGGTGGCCTTCTCGAGCCGGTAGTTGATCAGCACCGGTCCGCCGTCGACCAGTCGCGGGCCGGAGCCCTCCCAGATCACCTCGGACGTGGCGTGCTCGATGACGAGCGGGTGCCGGTAGACCAGCGTGGGCACCTGACCGGCGTCCCCGCTGACCTGGACGTCCGGCGCCGGATCGTCACCGGGCGAGCAGCCGGCGAGAAGCAGCGCAGCCGCGAGGACCGCGACCAGCAGACGTCGCACAAGAGACCTTTCATCGGAAGGAAGCCAGCGGCCACTGTAGCCGGTGACCCCAGCCCGACGGTCGGGTCACATCGACTCGATCAACCGCTCCACCCGCTCGTCCACACTGCGGAAGGGGTCCTTGCACAGCACCGTGCGCTGGGCCTGGTCGTTCAGCTTGAGGTGGACCCAGTCGACCGTGTAGTCCCGCCGTGCCTCCTGCGCACGTCGCACGAAGTCCCCGCGCAGCTTGGCCCGGGTCGTCTGCGGTGGCACCGCGGTCGCCTCGAACACCTCGAGGTCCGTCGTGACCCGCTCGACCATCCCGCGAGCGGCCAGGAGGTTGTACAGGCCCTCGGTGCGCGAGATGTCGTGGTAGGCGAGATCGAGGCGAGCGATCCGCGGATCGGACAGCTCCAGCCCGTGCTTCTCCTGGTAGCGCGAGATGATCCGCCACTTGATCACCCAGTCGAGCTCGCGGTCGACCAGTGACAGGTCGCCGGTGCGCAGCGCGACCAGCCCCCGCTCCCACAGGTCGACGACCTGCTTGATCGCGGGCGTCGCGTCCAGGTTGGCCGCCAGGAACTCCTTCGCGCGGGCCAGGTACTCCTCCTGCATCTCGATCGCGGTGGCCGTCTTGCCGTTCGCCATCTGCACGACATGCTGACCGGTCATGTCGTGGCTGATCTCCCGGATCGCCCGGATCGGGTTCTCGAGGGCCATGTCGCGCAGCGGCACGCCGGCCTCGACCATCCGCAGCATCAGGTCGGTCGCACCGACCTTGAGCATCGTGGTCGTCTCGGACATCGACGAGTCCCCGACGATCACGTGCAGCCGGCGGTAGTGCTCGGCGTCGGCGTGCGGCTCGTCCCGGGTGTTGATGATCGGCCGGGACCGGGTGGTCGCGCTCGAGACCGCCTCCCAGATGTGGTCGGCCCGCTGGGACAGGCAGTACGTCGCGCCCCGCGGGGTCGGGAGCACCTTGCCGGCGCCGGTGAGCACCTGGCGGCTGATGAGGAACGGCACGAGGACGTCCGACAGGTGGGTGAAGTCACCCTGCCTGCGCACCAGGTAGTTCTCGTGGCAGCCGTAGGAGTTCCCGGCCGAGTCGGTGTTGTTCTTGAACAGGTGGATCCGCCCGGGGAGCCCCTCGTGCGCGAGCCTCTGCTGGGCGTCGGCGACCAGCCCCTCGAGGATGCGCTCCCCGCCGCGGTCGTGGGCCACGAGCTGGCGGACGTCGTCGCACTCGGCCGTCGCGTACTCCGGGTGCGAACCCACGTCCAGGTAGAGCCGGGACCCGTTGCGCAGGAAGACGTTGGACGACCTCCCCCAGGCCACCACCTTCCGGAACAGGTACCGGGCGACCTCGTCCGCAGACAGCCCTCGGCCGTCGTCGGCCGCGCAGGTCACGCCGTACTCGGTCTCCAGACCGAAGATCCGCCGATCCATCGCCTCGCCCCTCCCGCCTATGACGGCGTGTCTCCGAGCAGGTCTTCGAGCGTCGTGCCCGTCAATCGACGGAACGCTCGCCGGGGCCGCGTGCGGTCCAGGACGGCGACCTCGAGCTGGCCGGCCGGGATGGCGCGCGGCTCCCCCTCAGCCTGCGCCCCGAGCGTGCGGACCGCCAGCCCCAGCACCTCGCGCAGCGTGAGTCCGGCGCGCCACTCGTCAGCGAGCCGGGCGTCGAGCTGGTCGGCGTGGCCGCCCATCACGACGAACCCGCTCTCGTCCGCGACCGAACCGTCGTACGAGAGCCGGTAGATCTGGTCACCCGCTTCGTCGTCCCCCACCTCGGCGACGACGAGCTCGACCTCGAGCGGTTTGGACTCGGTCGTGAACACCGTGCCGAGCGTCTGGGCGTACGCGTTCGCCAGGCCGCGCGCGTTGACGTCCGCCCGGTCGTAGGAGTAGCCGCGCAGGTCCGCGTACCGGACGCCGGCGACCCGCAGGTTCTCGAACTCGTTGTACTTGCCGACCGCGGCGAAGGCGATCCGGTCGTAGATCTCGGAGATCTTGTGCAGCGAGCGGGACGGGTTCTCCGTCGCGAACGCGATGCCCTGGTCGAAGCCCAGCACGACGACGGAGCGACCCCGGGCGATCCCCTTGCGGGCGTAGTCGGCCCGGTCCTTCATCAGCTGTTCGGGCGAGACGTAGAACGGCATGCTCATCGCGCACCCCCGGTCTCGGACGCCCGACCCCGCGCATGCTCGGCGCGACGGACCTCCGCGAGGGCCTCGACCATCTCGCCGAGCTCGGCCTCCCCGACCCGCTGGTAGCCGGCCGAGGTCACGGTCGCCACGACCGGCCAGATCCGCCGCACGAGGTCGGGGCCTCCGGTCGCCGAGTCGTCGTCGGCCGCGTCGACCAGCGCCTCGAGCGCCACCCGCACGGCGCCGACCGCGTCGAGGCCCGGCTGCCACCGCTTCTTGAGCGAGCCGCGGGCGAACACCGAGCCGGACCCGACGCTGTGGTGCTCGTGCTCCTCGTACCGTCCGCCGGTCACGTCGAACGAGAAGATCCGCCCGACCCCGCGATCCAGGTCGAAGCCGGCGAACATCGGCACGACTGCCAGGCCCTGCATCGCGAGCGCGAGGTTGCCGCGAATCATGGTGGCGAGCCGGTTCGCCTTGCCGTCGAGCGACAGCAGCGCGCCCTCGATCTTCTCGTAGTGCTCGAGCTCGAGCTGGAACAGCCGCACCATCTCCACGGCGAGGCCGGCCACGCCGGCGATCCCCACCGCGGAGAACTCGTCCGAGGGAAAGACCTTCTCGATCTCGCGGCTCGCGATCATCGAGCCCGCCGTCGCACGCCGGTCACCCGCCATCACCGCGCCGCCGTCGAACGCGAGCGACACGATCGTGGTCGCGTGCGGGGCGACCGGCACCGAGCCCGCGGGCAGGGGTCGGCCGCTCGGCAGCAGCTCCGGGGCGTGGGCCGTCAGGAAATCGACGAACGACGACGAGCCGGGTGTCGTGAACGCTCGGGGTAGCCGACCGTAGGCATCTGGGCTCATCGGCGCGTCACTCACCGCCCTTCTGCACGAAGCCCCGCACGAACTGCTCGGCGTTGGACTCGAGCACCTCGTCGATCTCCTCGAGCAGGGAGTCGACCTCGGCGTCACGCGCCTGGGCAGCGGGGGCGGGCGGAGTCGTCGGCTCCGGCTCTCCCTCGTCCTCGGACCGGTGTGCCTGGGCGTGTTCCTGACCAGCCATGGTGCCCTCCTCGATGCTCTCGACGGATACCGGTTCCACCCTAGGCCCTGCCCCCGACAGACCGACTGTCGGACACCGGCCGTCCCAGGGTGCAATCACACCGGCGCGGAGCGCTCAGGGTTCCGCGAGCGCGGCGAGCAGGCTCCGGGCATCGGGGCTGCGGTCGAGCAGGGCGCCCACATGGTCCCGGGTCCCCCGCAGCGGGTCACGCATCGGCACCCGCTGGAGCGTCGGGGCACCCGGGATGTCGAACACGATCGAGTCCCAGCTCGCCGCGGAGATGTGGCCCGCATAGCGCGCGAGCGCCTCGCCGCGGAAGTACGCCCGCGTGTCGGCCGGCGGACGCACCGCGGCGCGTTCGGCCGAACCCTCCTCGATGAGCCGCTCGACGGCGCCCGCCTCGAGCAGCCGGTGGTAGAGCCCCCGCTCGGGCCGGACGTCGGACCACTGCAGGTCCACCGCGGCGAGGCGCGGGTGGTCCCACGCCAGGTGGTCGCGGCGCCGCAAGCCCTCGAGCAGGCGCAGCTTGGCGAGCCACTCCACCTCGCGCGCGCAGCTCGCGGGATCGGTGCCGAGCCGTTCGAGCAGCGAGTCCCACCGGTCGAGGACGTCCCCGGTCTCGGCGTCGGGCACGTCACCGAGCACGAGCCGCACCGCGGCGAGGTACTCGCGCTGGACCTCGAGCGCGGTGAGCCGCCGGCCGTCGGCGAGGTCGAGCCGGGTGGTCAGGGTGAGGTCGTGGCTGACGGCGTGCACGGCCCCGACGGGGTCCCGCAGCGTGAGCCGGTCGATGGCGGCGAGCGCCGTGGCCGCGGCTCGCGGGGCCGCCGTGGCGACACTCTGCTCGAGGAGCCAGAGCACGAGGGAGGTCGTGCCGAGCTTGAGGTAGGTCGCGGTCTGGAGCAGGTTCGCGTCCCCGATGATCACGTGCAGCCGGCGCCAGCGCTCGGGGTCCGCATGCGGCTCGTCGCGGGTGTTCACGATCGGCCGTCGCAGCGTCGTCTCGAGGCCGATCTCGGCCTCGATGTAGTCCGCCCGCTGGGACAGCTGGAAGCCCGCGGTCTCCCCCCGCTGGCCGAGGCCCACCCGTCCGGCCCCGGTGAACACCTGGCGGGTCACGAAGAACGGGATGAGCCGACGGGCGAGATCCGCGAACGGGACCGCCCGGTCGACCAGGTAGTTCTCGTGCGTCCCGTAGGTCGCACCCTTGCCGTCCACGTTGTTCTTGTACAGCGCGACGTCGGGCAGGCCGGGGTTCTGCGCCAGCGCGCGCACGGAGGCGAGCATGACGATCTCCCCCGCGCGGTCCCACCGCACGCCGTCCATCGGGCCGGTGACCTCGGGCGAGGAGTACTCGGGATGCGCGTGGTCGACGTACAGCCGGGCGCCGTTGGTGAGGATCACGTTCGCAGCGCCCGGGTCGTCGTACTCGTCGACGATCGGCCGCGCGAGCTCCTGGAGCTTCTCGGGCACGGCGGCGACCCCAGCCGTCCTGGCAGAGCCAGCAGAGCCAGCCGGGCCGGCAGAGCCAGCAGAGCCGGCAGGGCCGACGTCGCCCGAGGGCGCGAGCCGCGTCGGGTCGTCGGTCAGCATCGACGGCTGGGCGGAGGCGCGCTGGAGGCGGAAGCCCCGGGCGTCATGGAGCGGGTCCTCGTCGTCGTAGTCCCACTTCGCCCGGGTGCGCGACCCCTCCAGGGCGGGCACGTGCGCCGCGACGACGTACGAGGAGAGCAGCATCGGGTTCGCCGTCGGCCGCCCGGGCTGCAAGATCCCGTACTCGGTCTCGATACCCATCACGCGGCGCACAGTCACGCGGCCACCCTAGTTCGCTCGCCGCTGCCTCTCGCGGGCAGATGCGGCGGCCTCACCCGGAGCGGCGGTCAGAGGTACTGCCCCGTGCTGGTCACGGTCTCGATGGTCCGCGGCGAGTCGGAGCCCTTCTTGCTCGTGACGATCGTCCGGATGAAGACGATCCGTTCGCCCTTCTTGCCCGAGATCCGCGCCCAGTCGTCCGGGTTGGTCGTGTTCGGCAGGTCCTCGTTCTCCTTGAACTCGTCGACGCACGCCGCGAGCAGGTGATCGACCCGCAGCCCGCGCTGCCCGGAGGCGAGCAGGTCCTTGATGGCCGCCTTCTTCGCGCGGTCGACGACGTTCTGGATCATGGCACCGGAGTTGAAGTCCTTGAAGAACAGGATCTCCTTGTCGCCGGACGCGTAGGTCACCTCGAGGAACCGGTTCTCCTCGCCCTCGGAGTACATCCGCTCGACGACCCGATGGATCATCGCCTCGACCACCGCTACCCGGTCCCCGTCGTGCTCGAGCAGGTCATCAGCGTGGATCGGCAGGTCCGGGGTGAGGTACTTCGCGAAGATCTCCTTCGCCCCCTCGGCGTCGGGCCGCTCGATCTTGATCTTCACGTCCAGGCGCCCGGGGCGCAGGATCGCGGGGTCGATCATGTCCTCGCGGTTCGAGGCGCCGATCACGATGACGTTGTCGAGCCGCTCGACCCCGTCGATCTCGGAGAGCAGCTGCGGCACGATCGTGGTCTCGACGTCGCTGGAGATCCCCGTGCCGCGGGTGCGGAAGAGGGACTCCATCTCGTCGAAGAACACCACGACGGGTGAGCCCTCGGAGGCCTTCTCGCGCGCCCGGGCGAAGATCAGGCGGATGTGCCGCTCGGTCTCCCCGACGTACTTGTTGAGCAGCTCCGGACCCTTGACGTTGAGGAAGTAGCTCTTGGCAGATCCGGGCGCCTCGCCGCGGGCCGCCGCAGCGGTCGCCGCGAGGGAGTGCGCGACCGCCTTGGCGATCAGCGTCTTGCCGCACCCGGGCGGGCCGTACAGGAGCACGCCCTTGGGCGGCTTGAGCCCGTGCTCCCGGAACAGCTCGGGGTGCAGGAACGGGAGCTCGACGGCGTCCCGGATCTGCTCGATCTGCGGCCCGAGCCCGCCGATGTCGGCGTACTCGATGTCCGGGACCTCCTCGAGGATGAGCTCCTCGACCTCGGACCGCGGGATCTTCTCGAAGACGAACCCGCTGCGCGGGTCGATCGTGAGGGCGTCCCCGACCCGGACGTTCTGCATCAGCAGCTGGCCCGCGAGGCGCACGACCCGCTCCTCGTCCGCGCGGCCGACCACCAGCGCCCGGTCGCCGTCGAGCATCTCCTTGACGGTCACCAGCTCGCCGATGGGTTCGTAGCCGCCGACCTCGACGACCGTCAGGGCCTCGTTGAGCATGACCTCCTGGCCGGGACGGATGTGGGCGAGGTCGAGCGTGGGGCTCGCTCCGACGTGCATCTTGCGGCCCGCCGACATGATGTCGACGGTGCCGTCCTCGCGCGCCGCCAGGAAGAACGCGTACGTGCCGGGCGGCTTCGCGAGGTCGTCGAGCTGCGCCTTGAGATCGATGATCTGGTCGCGCGCGGCGACGAGCGCATCCGTCAGTCGTTCGTTCTTCGCGGCCAACGCGGCGAACTGCCGCTCCAGCTCACGCTGCTGGGAGTAGCCCGGTGACTCGGTCATCGTGGGAACCCTTCTCCTCGGCGGTCGGCGAATTCCCCTACCCCGACCCTAACCATCCCTGTCAATCAGCCTGCGTCTCCAACATGCGTCACCAGCATGCGTCACTCGGCCGTGGGGGCCTGTCCGACGTCGCGCCGCACGCGCCGTACTTTCTTGGCCGAGATCGGACGCTCACCGAGGTCCTCGGCGCTCCACTCCCCGAGCACCGGCGCGTCCACGTGGCCGTCCTCGGGGTAGTTGCCCTTGGCGGGACGGCGACGCCGCGTGGGGGCCTCGACGCCGTCGGCCATCCGGCGGGTGGTCAGCAGGAAGCCGGTGTGCCCGATCATGCGGTGCTCGGGGCGCACCGCGAGCCCCTCGAGGTGCCAGCCACGAACCATCGTCTCGAAGGCCTCGGGCTCGGTGTAGCGCCCATCGAGGCGCAGGTCCTCCGCGACCCGGGACAGCTGCGTGGTCGTGGCGACGTAGACGATCAGGACCCCGCCGGGGGCGAGCGCCGTCGCGACCGCCTCGAGGTTCTCCCACGGGGCGAGCATGTCGAGCACGACCCGGTCGACCGTCCCGGGCTCGGCCACGGTCGGCAGGACGTCGGAGAGGTCGCCGACCGACAGCTGCCAGGCCGGGTGCGGCCCGCCGAACTGACCCTCGACGTTGCCGCGGGCGATCGCGGCGAAGTCCTCGCGGCGCTCGATCGAGTGCAGCGAGCCGCCGTCGCCCACGGCGCGAAGCAGCGACATCGTCAGGGCACCGGATCCGACCCCGGCCTCGACGACCCGTGCGCCGGGGTAGATGTCGGCCATCGCGACGATCTGGCCGGCGTCCTTCGGGTACACGACCTGGGCACCGCGCGGCATCGACAGGACGTAGTCGCTGAGCAAGGGGCGCAGCGCGAGGTACTCGGTCCCGGCCGTGCTGCGCACGACCGAACCCTCGGGCTGACCGATGATGTCGTCGTGCGTGAAGTAGCCACGGTGGGTGTGGAACTGGGCGCCGGCGGCGAGGGTGATGGTGAACAGCTTGCCGCGCGGATCGGTGAGCTGGACCTTGTCGCCCTCGCGCAGCGGCCCTCGCCGCATGTCGGCCCCGGTCGAGCGGGGGGCGTCGGGCCCGGTCGGGCGGGTCACGGTCGCACTGGTCACGGTCGCGCTGGGGGCCTGGCCGGTCACGGGGGGCTGCGGGTTCACGGGGGTTTCGTCGGTCACGGGGGTCGAGTCTAGGAGCGCGCGCGCCGGGTTACGCCCGCGGGCGCAGTGCGGCGACCACGTCGCGCGCGAACACGAGGCCCGTGACCCGACCGTCGACCACCACCGCCATCGCGGCGGCGAAGTGGCTGACCGCCCCGATGGCGCGCACGAGCTCGGGGCCGGTCAGCCGGCCGTCGATCACGGCGCCCACCGGCAGCGGGACCGCCACCGCCTGGACCCCGGTCCGGACCCGGGCCTCGGTCGGCACCGCCGCGGCCGCCTCGGGGTCGATGTACGCCGCCGGACGGCCGTCCGGGGCGAGCAGGACGACCTGGCTGAGCCCGGCGGCCACAGCCATCGCCTCCGCCTCGGCGAGGCTGGCCTCGAACCGGATCCCGACCGCCGGGCGGGCGACGGTCGCGACGGTGATCCCGTCGAGGGCACGCTGCGCGTGGGCGCCCCGAATCGCCTGGCTCGCTCCGCTCCACAAGAACGCCCCGATCAGCGCGGCCCACCCGACGGTGAACAGGTCGGGCTGCTCGCCACGCAAGAACGGGTACCCGATCGCCCACGCGGCGAAGACCACCGCACCGACCCGGCCCACCCAGCCGGCCACGACCGTGCCCCGCTCCCGATCGCCCGACAACCGCCACACGAGCGCCTCGAGCACTCGGCCGCCGTCGAGCGGGAGACCTGGGACGAGGTTGAAGAAGGCGACGAACGCGTTCGCGAACGCCCCCGAGAAGGCGATGATCCCCACGAGGCTGCCGGCGGGCAGGGCCTGCGCCGCGAACCAGCACGCGACCCCGACGAGCAGGTTCGTCAGCGGGCCGACGACGGCGATCAGGGCGCTCGCCCCGGGGGTCGCGGCGGCCCCCCCGAACGCCGTGTGACCACCCCAGAGCGTGATCGCGAACTCGCGGACCTCGAGCCCGCGCGCGCGCGCCACGAACCCGTGCGCGAGCTCGTGCAGGAACACCGAGACGAACAGCAGCACGACGAAGCTCAGCGCGACGAGGTAGGTGGCGACCCCGCTGATCCCGGGGGCCAGGTTCTGGACGGTGGGGGCGAACAGCACCGTGAGCAGGGCCGCGGCCACGAGCCACGACGGCGCCAGGATCACGGGCGCGCCGGCCGCCCGGCCGATCACCCAGCCCGCGGTCCGCTCGCGCCGGCGGTCGGGGGCGTTCGCAGCATTCACCGCGCCAGCCTAGAGCGGTGTCAAGGCGTCCGAGGCCTGTGGGTCGGTGCGCCTACGCTCGCGGGGTGCCTCTCCCCCAGTCCGGTCCCGTGCCCGAACTCGTATCGACGCCGATCGAGGCCGCCCCCCACGAGGGGCGGCGCAGACCCGGCCTGTCGCCGTCGAGGGCGAACGACTTCCTGCAGTGCCCGCTGCTGTTCAGGTTCCGGGTCGTCGACAAGCTCCCCGAGCCCACCAGTGAGGCCGCGGCGCGGGGAACGCTCGTGCACGCGGTGCTCGAACGGCTCTTCGACGCCCCGGCCGGGTTGCGCACGTTGGAAGCGGCCCGCGCCCTGCTCCCCGGTGAGTGGGACCGGTTGCGCACCGCCGAGCCGAAGTACGCCGCTCTGTTCGAGCCAGAATCCGAAGCCGTGACCTGGCTGGCGAGCGCCGACACCCTTCTGGGCACCTACTTCACCCTGGAAGACCCGACCCGCCTCGAGCCGCGGGAACGCGAGCTGTTCGTGGAGACCGAGCTCGCCGGGGGCCCGCTCCTGCGCGGCATCGTGGACCGCCTCGACGTGGCGCCGAACGGTGCGATGCGGGTGGTCGACTACAAGACCGGCAAGTCCCCGCGGGCGGGGTACGAGAGCTCCGCGCTCTTCCAGATGCGGTTCTACGCCCTCGTGCTGTGGCGCCTGCGAGGCGAGATCCCCAAGATGCTCCAGCTCGTGTACCTCGGCGACGCGCGGATCCTGCGGCACGAGCCGGTGGAGTCGGAGCTCCTCACGGTCGAGCGCCGGATCCGGTCGATCTGGTCCGGCATCGAGGCGACCGCCCGGACCGGCGACTGGCAGCCCCGCAAGTCCGCGCTGTGCCCGTGGTGCGCGCACCAGGCGCTCTGCCCGGCCTTCGGGGGGACCGCACCTGACGTCCCGGCGGGAGCCGTCGAGGTCGCGCTCGGGGTGCGGCCGGAACCGGTGCTGAGCTAGGTCAGGCGGTCGGGGTGAGCCGGTCGAGCGTCTGACCGCTCGCGACCCGGCCGAGATCCGCCAGGGTCAGCGTCGTCAACGACCCGATCCGGCTGAGGCCCGGCTGTGGCGGGACCGGGACCATGACCTCGATCCCGATCGTCCGTGCGCCCGACGCGAGCGCAGACGCGATCCCGGGGGGCGAGTCCTCGAGCGCGACGCAGTCCCGCACCTCGACGCCGAGCAGGGCGGCCGCGCGCAGGAACGGCTCGGGGTGCGGCTTGCCGAACGTGACCTCGTCGCCGGCCACGATCGCGCCGAACGCGTTCGCCGGGGAGGCTGCCACGAGGGCGTCGGTGAGCATCCGGTACGACATCGTCACGAGCGCGCACGGCACCCCGGCGGTCGCGAGGTCGGTGAGCAGCTCGAGCGCGCCGGGCTGCCACGGGACGCTCAGCGTGACCGCCTCGGCAACCCGGCGGACGAGGAAGTCGATGATCTCCGTGGCGCCGAGATCGACCCCGTGGGCCTGGAGGATCTCGGCCGACTCGAGCAGCGCGTTGCCGACGAGGCCGAGCGCATCCTCATGGGTCCAGACGCCGCCGTGCGCCTCGACCAGCTCCATCTCGGCCGCGATCCAGTAGGGCTCGGTGTCGACCAGAGTGCCGTCCATGTCCCACAGGACCGCCGCAGGCAGCGCGGAGGTCTCGGGCCCGACCGTCGCGACGAGCGGGTCCGCCGAGCGCGACCCGCTCGCGGTGCGGGCGGGGTCGGCGGCGGTCGGGACGGGGAGGAGGGGAACTGGCACTCGGCCAATCTTAGATCCCCACCGCGCGGCTCCCGGGTCGCCTGCGGACGTGCACCCTAGGCTGGGCAGATGACCGAGCTGGAACCAGGACTGGACCTGCCCGAACGCGAGGCGGTGATGCTGGCCGCCTTCGAGGGCTGGAACGATGCCGGGTCCGCCGCGAGCCAGGCGCTCGAGCTTCTGGACGACGCCTGGGGAGCCGCAGAGATCGAGAAGCTGGACCCGGAGGAGTACCACGACTTCCAGGTCAACCGGCCGACGGTCGCCCCCGGAGCGAACGGCCAGCGCGAGATCACCTGGCCCACGACGCACGTCTCCATCCTGACCACACCGCTGACCGGTCGCACGGTGGTGCTCGTGCACGGCATCGAGCCGTCGATGCGCTGGCGCCGGTACTGCGCGGAGCTGCTGGAGATCGCCGCGAACCTGGGCGTCCGATCGGTGATCACCCTGGGTGCGCTGCTCGCGGACGTCCCGCACACGCGCCCCATCCCGGTCACGACCACGTCCGAGGACCCGGACGTCCAGGAGGTTCTCGGGATCGAGCCGAACACCTACGAAGGCCCGACCGGCATCGTGGGGATCCTGCAGCACGAGGCCGCCCAGCGCGGGCTCCGCGCGCTGTCGCTGTGGGCTGCGGTGCCGCACTACGTCGCGCACGCGCCCTCCCCCAAGGCCACGTTGGCCCTGCTCGCCCGGATCGAGGAGCTGCTCGGTGAGCCGGTCCCGCTCGGCGACCTGCCCGACGAGTCCGCCGCGTGGCAGCAGGGCGTCGACGAGCTCGCTGCGGAGGACGCCGAGATCGCGGACTACGTCCGTCAGCTCGAGGAGGCGAAGGACACCGCCGAGCTGCCCGAGGCCAGCGGCGAGGCGATCGCGCGCGAGTTCGAGCGCTACCTGCGCCGCCGTGACCGGGGCACCGGCGGCTAGCAGCCCGAGCCCGCTGGCAGTCCGAGCCCGCTAGCAGTCCGAACCGCTCAGAGCCGCACCCCGAGCAGGGCGTTGACGGCCCGGGCGATCACTCCGGGAGCACCGTCGATGGCGTGATCCGTCACATCCCAGCCGCCCGGGGCGCCGGCGAGCGCGAGCTCGGCCCAGGCGTCCACCGCCGCGATCGCCGTCGGCGCATCGAGGTCGTCCGCCAGGGCCGATCGCATCTGGGCGAGCGTCACGTCGGCGACGGGTCCGCCGTTGCCGGAGACCGCGCTGCGCCAGAGCTCGAGGCGGGCTGCGCCGGCGACCAGGTCGGCCGGCGTCCACTCCCAGTCCCCGGCGTAGTGGTGCGCGAGGATCGCGAGCCGGATCGCCATCGGATCGTTGCCCTCGGCCCGCAGCTGCGAGACGAGCACCAGGTTGCCGCGGGACTTGCTCATCTTCTCGCCGTCCAGGCCGACCATGCCGGCGTGGACGTGGAACCGCGAGCCCAGCCCGCCGTCGAGCATGCGCGCGTGCGACGTGCTCATCTCGTGGTGCGGGAAGCGCAGGTCGACCCCGCCACCCTGGACGTCGAACGGCAGACCGAGTCCGTCGCGGGCGATGACGGCGCACTCGATGTGCCAGCCCGGCCGGCCGGTGCCGAGCGTGCTGCCGTCCCAGGCGGGCTCGCCGGGGCGCTCGCGCCGCCACAGCAGCGAGTCGAGCGGATCGCGTTTGCCGGGCCGGTCCGGGTCTCCGCCGCGCTCGGCGAACACCGCGAGCATCTCGGCGCGGTCGAGGCGCGCGACCGACCCGAACTCCGTGTCCACGGACCGATCGGCGTAGACGTCGCCGAGCTCCGGATCGGCGCCACCGGCCCCGGGCTCGTTCGGCACGCGATAGGCGGAGCCCCGCCTGAGCATCTGCTCGACGGCCAGCACGACGTCGGGAATCGACTCGACCGCGCCGACGAACACGTCCGGCGGCACGACGCCGAGCGCGGTCATGTCCTGCGTGAACAGGGCGGTCTGGTCGGCGGCGAGGTCGCGCCAGTCGACGCCGGTGGCGGTGGCCCGCTCGAGGAGGGGATCGTCGACGTCGGTCACGTTCGAGGCGTACCGGACCGCGTGGCCGGCGTCCCGCCAGGCGCGCAGCAGCAGGTCAAAGGCGATGTACGTCGCGGCGTGGCCGAGGTGCGTGGCGTCGTACGGGGTGATGCCGCACACGAACATCGTCGCCGTCGGGCCGGTGGCCGCCACGACGAGCTCGCCCGAGGAGGTGTCTCGCACCCGGATCTCCGGACCCGTCCCGGGAAGCTGAGGGATCTGCGGGGCAGGCCAGGTATGCACCCCGAAAGCGTAACCGGCGCTCCCATCGGCTCAGCGCGCAACAATGGCAACCGTGAGCCACCTCACCGCCCAGAGCGGTCCAGTCGATGTCAGCCGGGTCCTGGTGGACCACCATGGGACGTGGGTGCCGACGACGCTCGACGCAGCGGTCACCGGTCATGACGGGTCCGACCCCGCGCCCGTCTGGGTCAGCCTCGGGAACCCGGAGCAGCTCGAGTCCGTCGCGCAGCGGTTCGGCGTGCCGCTGGGCGCCGTGCAACGTGCGGACCAGCGGGGCAGGGTCGGACAGGCCCCGCGACCGCACCTCGAGCGCCTTCCCGGCGGCGGCCTGTTCCTGTCCAGCCCGACCCTGAGCTATGTCGAGCAGACCCAGGACGTGCAGACCGGGACTCTCACCATGGTGGTGGCCGGGGAGGTGATCCTCACGGTCGAGCACGGCGATGCGGGCACCGAGGCAGCCGCCGTCGAACGCCTGGGTGCGACCGACCTCGCGCCCGAGGCGGGGGCTCGCCAGGTGCTCGCCGTCCTGCTGCTCAGCCTGGTCAGCGCGACCAGCGAGGTCGAGATCGCCCTCGGCGAGGCCGTCGCGGACACCGAACGGGCCACGTTCTCACCCGAGGGCGCCAGCCCGGTCCAGCGGATCTACCGGCTCAAGCGCGAGATCGCCGAGGCGCGTCGCGCCCTCGTCCCGTTCAGCGCCGAGCTCCCGGAGCTCGTGGCCGACGACGAGGACGCGCACGGCAGCGGTCGGGCGCAGCCGTGGCTCCACCGGCTGGAGAAGGCGGCCGACCGGCTGGACCGGCGGCTGGAGGGGCACGACCGGCTGCTCGGAGACATGCTCTCGGCCTACCTGTCGCAGGTGTCCGTGCGCCAGAACGAGGACGTCCGCAAGATCTCCGCGTGGGCCGCGATCGCCGTCGTGCCCACGCTGGTGGCCAGCGTGTACGGCATGAACTTCCAGCACATGCCCGAGCTCTCCTGGTCGCTCGGCTACCCGGGAGTGATCCTCGCGATGGTCGGCTCGTGCGTCGTGCTCTTCAACGTGTTCAAGCGGTCGGGCTGGCTGTAGCCACTGCTGCTGCAGCCACTGCTGTCGGGGCCTTCGGCTGTCGGGTCGTCAAGCCCTCAGGTGGTCGGCAGCGCGTCGAGGGCGCCGGTCGCGAGCAGCAGGAGCACCAACGCCGCGAGCACGAGCCGATAGATGACGAACGGCCGGTAGCTGTAGGTCGAGACGATCTTCAGGAACGCGATGATCACCACGTAGCCGACGACGAAGGCGACGAGCGTCGCGATCAGGGTCGCGCCCAGGCTCGGGGTCCCCGGGGTGCCGAACTCGTCCAGGCTCTTCGCGAGCTGGAAGAGTCCCGAGCCGAGCACCGCCGGGATCGCCAGCAGGAACGAGTACCGCGCCGCCGCCTCACGGGTGTACCCCATCAGCAGGCCGGCCGTGATCGTTCCCCCCGAGCGCGAGACGCCGGGGATGAGGGCGAGCGCCTGCGCGAAGCCGAAGTAGACGGCGTGGCGCGGGGAGAGCTCGTCGAGGGTCCGCGTCAGGCTGGCGCGGCGGTCCGCCCAGCCGAGCACCAGGGCGAACGCCGCCAGCGTGAACGCGATCAGGTACAGGTTGCGAAAGCTGCTCTCGATGGTGTCCTGGAAGGCGAGCCCGAGCACGACGATCGGCAGGCTGCCGAGCCCGATGTACCAGCCCATCCGGGCGTTCTGGTCGTGCGCCCCCAGGCGGGACGCGCGGTCGGTGCCGTGCGCGCCGCTGACGGCCTGCCACCACGCGACACAGATCCGCGCGATGTCGCGCCGGAAGTAGAGCACGACGGCGGACTCGGTGCCGATCTGCGTGATCGCGGTGAACGCCGCCCCAGGGTCGCCCACCCCGAGCAGCTCGCCCACGATGCGCAGGTGCGCGCTCGAGGACACGGGCAAGAACTCCGTGAGCCCCTGCACCAGCCCGAGCACGATCGCCACCCACGCACTCATCCCAGCCTCCACGACGTCCATGGGGCGACAGGTTACCGACGCCCGTGGCCCCTCCCCGACCAGGGACGCGCGGGCGGGTAGGTTCACGCCATGGAACAGCGGCAGCTCGGGCGGTCAGGTCTTCGGGTCTCCCACCTCGGACTCGGCACGATGACCTGGAGTCGCGACACCGACGAGCACGAGGCGGCGGAGCAGCTGCGTGACTTCGTCGACGCCGGCGGGACGCTGCTCGACACCGCGGCGTCGTATGCCGACGGCGCCTCGGAGGAGCTCATCGGCTCGCTGCTCGGCACAATCGTGCCCCGCAACGAGGTGGTGCTCTGCACCAAGGGCGGCGTACGTCGCACCGCGAACGGCGGCGTCGTCGATGCCTCGCGGGGCGCGCTCCTCGACTCCCTCGACGGGTCCCTGGCGCGGCTGCGCACCGACCACGTCGACCTGTGGCTGGTGCAGACCCCCGACCCGCGCACCCCGCTGGCCGAGACCGTCTCCGCCATGCGCTACGCGGTCACGAGCGGGCGGGCGCGGTACGTCGGGCTGTCCAACCACCCCGGGTGGCAGACCGCACGGGCCGCGACCCTGCTCGGCGACGAGATCACCCTCGCGGCGGTCGAGGTCGAGTACTCGCTCCTGCAGCGCGGGATCGAGCGCGAGGTCCTGCCTGCGGCAGCCGACCTCGGGGTGGGGGTCCTCGCCTGGTCTCCGCTCGGGCGCGGGGTGCTGACGGGCAAGTACCGTCGCACGATCCCGGCGGACTCCCGAGCGGCTTCCCCCCACCTGGCCGGGTTCGTCGAGCCCTACCTCGGCGCCGACTCGCTCGCCGTCGTCGAGGCGGTCGCGACGGCGGCCCAGGGGCTCGGGCGGTCCCCGCTCGAGGTCGCGCTCGCCTGGCTGCAGGCCCGGACGGAGGTGAGCTGCGCGATCGTCGGCGCACGCACGGCGGCCCAGCTCCGCGGATCGCTCGCCGCCGACGGGCTCGAGCTGCCGCCGGAGATCCTGCACGCGCTCGACGAGGTCAGCGCGCCCGAGGTGGGCTACCCCGAGCGCCGCTGACTCGCCAGGTGCGACCGGCTCGACAGGTGCACCGGCGCCGGACCGCGCAGGACTACTGCTGCGCGCGCGCCCCTTCCGAACGGTCGCCGACGGCGTCGTCGGACAGGACGTCGTAGTCGTCGACGAAGGCCTCGTCGGGGACGCGGTCCTCGTCGTCGAGATCGGCGACGTCGTCCTCGTCGTCCTCCTCGTCGTCGTCCGCGAGGTCGAACGGGGTGCTCTCCCCGTAGACGCCGCTCAAGGCGTCGTCGTAGACCTCGAAGGCATCCGCGAGAACGTCGTAGGCGTCATCGACGGCGGGATCATCCTCGCTGCGACGCGAGGAGATCGCGTGAAAGTGGGCCTCGAGGGCGGCAACGAGGCGGTCCAAAGCGGCGCGCGGATCGACAGTCATACGCTGACGGTATCGCCGCTGCGTGCACAATGGCACCGACGGCCATTTCAGGCGACCGACGTGGGGCTCAGGCCACCGAACCGCACAGGATGGAGCGCTCATGAACAAGGGCGTCACAGGACGGGCCGCCGATGATTGGGCGGCCCAGGGCGGCGAGTACGAGTACCGCATGGTGCGGTTGCCACCGAGCACGAGTCGCGGCGAAGCGCGCCGGATGCTGACCGAGGAGGCGGAGTACGGGCGCTGGGAGCTGGCTCGGACCCGCCTGTTCCCCGGCGGCGCGCGCAAGGTGTGGCTGCGTCGCAAGGCCATCCGCGTGCGAAGCACCCTCGACATCCGCCTGCTCGACGACGCGTTCGAGTAGGGGCTCGCCGGAGCAAGAGCCCGCCGGAGCCGGAGCCCGCCGACGGCGCAGCCGAACCGGTCAGCAGGTTCCGAGCAGGCGGTCCAGGACGCGGACCCCGAACTTCAGCGAGTCCGTGGGGACCCGCTCGTCGACGCCGTGGAACATCCCCGGGAAGTCCAGGTCGGCGGGCAGCAGCAGCGGCACGAAGCCGTAGCCGGTGATCCCGAGCCGCGACAGGGACTTGTTGTCGGTCCCGGCGGACAGCGTGTAGGGCAGCACCGCCACCCCCGGGTCCTCCGCCCGCAGGGCCGCCACCATCGCGTCGACCAGGTCTCCCTCGAACGGGACCTCGAGCGCGATGTCCTGGTGGACGCGCTCGAAGCGCACGTGCTCACCGGCGAGCTCCGCGAGCGTGGCGAACGTCTCGTCGCCGTGGCCGGGCGGGTACCGCACATCGATCGTCGCCTCGGCGCGACCGGGGATCACGTTGGCCTTGTACCCCGCGGCGAGCTGGGTGGGGGCGGCGGTGGTGCGGATCGTCGCACCCACGAACCGCGCCGCCGGCCCGAGCGCCGCGACGAGCCGGTCGATCCCCGCCGGGTCGTCCTCGTCGAACCGGGTCCCGGTGAGGTCCGCGACGCCGGTGAGGAGCCGTCGCACGGTCGGGGTCAGGGTGAGCGGCCAGTCGTGCAGCCCGATCCGCGCGACGGCGGCCGCGAGATGGGTGACCGCGTTGTCGGGGTTCACCTGGCTGCCGTGACCCGCCCTGCCGTCGGCGATGAGCCGCAGCCAGGCGAGGCCCTTCTCCGCGGTCTGCAGCAGATACGCGCGCTTGCCGTCGATCTCGACCGAGAAGCCGCCGACCTCGCTGATCGCCTCCGTCGCGCCCTCGAACAGGTCGGGACGGTGGTCGACGGACCACCGCGCCCCGAAGGCGCCACCCGCCTCCTCATCGGCGAACATGGCGACGACGACGTCCCGCGCGGGGCGCCGACCGTCCCGCGCCATCTGCCGCACGACCGCGAGGATCATCGCGTCCATGTCCTTCATGTCGACCGCGCCGCGTCCCCACAGCAGGCCGTCGCGCTCCTCTCCCCCGAACGGGTCGACCTGCCAGTCGCTGGCCTGGGCCGGGACCACGTCGAGGTGCCCGTGGAGCACGAGCGCGCCCAGGGTCGGGTCCTCGCCGGGGAGTCGCACCACGACGTTGGCCCGGCCGGGCGCCGACTCGTAGTACTCCGGATCGAGCCCGACCTCCGTGAGCGAGGCCATCACGTACTCGGCCGCGGCACGTTCGCCGGGTCCGGACCCGTCCCCGAAGTTCGACGAGTCGATCCGCAGCAGGTCGCGACACAGCCCCACGACCTCGTCCTCGGCGGTGATGGCGGGCTCAGGTGCACGGAGAGGCATGCGGACACCGTATGCCCGCGCCAGGCTCTGGCCGCTCACGCGAGCGCCGTCGACGGCCGCTCAGGCGAGCGCGGCAGCGACGTCCTTCACCGCGTAGCCGAGCGACTCGCCGACCGCCTCGTTGTACAGCGCGCCCGCGTGCGTGGTCAGGCCGGCCGCGAGCGCCCGGTCGGCGCCCGCGGCCTCGCGCCAGCCGCGGTCGGCGAGGGCCGTGAGGTACGGCAGGGTCGCGTTGGTGAGCGCGCGCGTCGAGGTGACCGGGACCGCACCCGGCATGTTGGCGACGCAGTAGAAGACGGAGCCGTGCACCAGGAACGTCGGGTCGTCGTGCGTGGTCGCGTGGGTGGACTCGAAGCAGCCCCCCTGGTCCACGGCGATGTCCACGAGCACCGACCCGGGCCGCATCCCGGCGACGAGCACATCGGTGACGAGGTGGGGTGCGCGGGCACCGGGCACGAGCACCGCCCCGATGACGAGGTCCGCGCCGGTGACCTCCTGCTCGAGCGTGTACGCGCTGGAGGCCAGGGTGCGTACCTGGCCGCCGAAGGCGCGGTCGAGCTCCCGCAGCCGCGGCAGCGACACGTCGAGCACGGTCACGTCGGCCCGCATCCCGAGCGCGATCTCCGCCGCATGCTGCCCGGCCACGCCGCCGCCGATGATCACCACCTTCGCCGGCGCGACGCCGGGGACCCCGCCGAGCAGGATCCCGAGACCGCCCTCGCTCTTCATCAGGTGGTACGCGCCGACCTGGATCGAGAGCCGCCCGGCGACCTCGCTCATCGGGGCCAGCAACGGCAGCGACCCGTCCGGCAGCCGCACGGTCTCGTAGGCGATCGACGTCGTGCCCGCGTCGAGCAGCGCATCCGCTCCGGCACGGTCCGCCGCGAGGTGCAGGTAGGTGAACAGGACCAGGTCCTCGCGCAGGAACGGGTACTCGGCGGCGATCGGCTCCTTCACCTTGCAGACGAGCTCCGCCGCGCCCCAGACCTCGGCGGCCGTGTCGAGCAGGGCCGCACCCGCACCCGAGTAGGCCTCGTCCGCGATCGCGGAGCCGAGTCCCGCTCCGCGTTGGACCAGCACCTCGTGCCCGGCAGCGACGAGCTGGTGCACGCCTGCCGGCGTGATGGCGACGCGGTACTCGTGGTTCTTGATCTCCGTCGGGACACCGATGCGCATGATGTGGCTCCAGGGCAGTGCACGCTTCCCACGGTCGATCGACTGTGGCGTGTTCAATTCTTACGTGCCCCAGATCACAATGGTGAACTTCATGTGTTTCTGTTCTGTTTCGTCAACCGAATCTTCGGTAGCATCGCGATATGGTTACTGAATCTTCGGCGACGGTGCCCGGTCGCCGCGCTGCACCGCCAGATGTTCGGCGGCCAGTTCTCGATGAGACCGACCGGCGGATCCTGCGGATCCTCGAGCGGGATGCCCGGGTCCCGAACAACGCCCTCGCGGCCGCCGTCGGGGTCGCGGCCTCGACGTGCCTGGGCCGGGTGCGTGCCATGCGGGAGGCGGGGATCATCCGGGGGTTCCACGCCGAGATCGACCCGGAAGCCCTCGGCCGCGGGCTGCAAGCCATGATCGCGGTCCGGATGCAGTCAGGGGCACGCGGCGAGCTGGCCGCCTTCGCCCAGGGGATCGCCGCCCGGCCGGAGGTGCGTGACGTGTACTTCGTCGCGGGCGCCGACGACTTCCTGCTCCACGTCGCGGTGCGCGACACGGCCACGCTGCGGGCCTTCGTGGTCGACCAGCTCAGCGCGCGGCCCGAGGTCGCCCTGACCGAGACCAGCCTGATCTTCGAACACCTTCCCGCCGCGGGGGCCGCTCTGGCGTGAGGGTCGGCGGTCGGTGGTCCTTCGTCGACCCGGCCGCGTGGCCCGGGCTACGTCGCGGCCGGGTCGAGCGGTCGCGCGGCCAGCACGGCGACGTCGTCCTGGTCGTCCCTGTGGGCCATCGCGACGAGCACCGCGTCGAGCAGGCGGTCGAGCGGCTCCCCCGCGACTCGTGCGGCCTCCCGCCGGAGCACCTCGAGCCGCTCGCCGACCCGGTGGCCGCGGAGCTCGATCAGCCCGTCGGTGAACATCAGCAGGGTCGATCCGCTGGGCACCCGATCGACCCAGGTGTGTCGTTGCGCGCTGCCGTCGACCCCGAGCAGGAGGTCGGACCGGCCGGTGAGCTGCGCCGTGCGCCCGTCGGGGTGTACGAGCAAGGGCGCGTAGTGGCCCGCGCTGGACCACGTGAGCCGGGCTCCCGTCGAGTCGTCGGGATCGGTCGCCTCCAGCCGCGCGACCAGGGCAGTGGCGACCG
The DNA here is from genome assembly GCF_004168625.1 of Pengzhenrongella frigida. Classification (GTDB taxonomy): domain Bacteria; phylum Actinomycetota; class Actinomycetes; order Actinomycetales; family Cellulomonadaceae; genus Pengzhenrongella; species Pengzhenrongella frigida. The sequence continues at coordinate 15,839 of NZ_SDWW01000003.1, read as the reverse complement.
TGCCGGACCCCAGCGCGAGGTTCGCCCGGTCGAGGCGGCCCAACAGCTCGGACGGGGAGTCGTCCCGGTCGATCGCGAAGCCGCGCAGGATGCTGCGCAGCTGCCCCATCTCCGCAGCGGCGGCCACATCGTGGCCCGCAACGTCCCCGATCACCAAGGTGGTCGACCGGGGGAACGCCAGCGCGTCGTACCAGTCGCCGCCGACCTTGTCCGACGCGCTCGCCGGGTTGTACCTGGCTGCCAGCTCCAGGCCCGGTACGACCGGCAGCGTGCTCAGGAGCGCGTCCTGAAGCGTGTGGGCGACCTCGCGGCGCTGCTGGATGAGGGCTGCGCGCTGCATCGCCTGCGACGTCGTGCGCGCCAGCGTCGACAGGAGCTCGCGGACGTCGTCGTCCATCCGGCGCGGGGCCCGCCAGCCCAGCCCGAGCCAGCCGAGCGGTCGCCCGCTCGCGCTGAGCGGCAGGAACGCCCGCGAACCTCCAGCCGCCCACGTCGGGTCGTCGCGAAGGTGCGGGAAGTCGGCAAGGAACGCGGTCTGGTCGGTGTAGACCAGAGCGCGTCCGCTCCGCATCGCCCGCGGCCCCGGGAGGTCGGCGCCCGGATCCACGGCCAGCCAGCAGGTCGTGGCGGCCGAGGACAGGTCCGGCAGCCGAGCGCGCCGCACCGCGCGGAGGTCACCGGCGGCCAGCTCGCCGTCGGCCGCGCCCAGCGCGCTGTGGGCGAGGGCTCGGACGGCGGCGAGGACCTCGTTCTCGGTCGTGGTGTGGACCATCGCCTCGCTGAATCGAAGCAGCAGTCGCGACTGCCTGGTCGCGCGGATCGCGGCATGCGTCGCCTCCTGCAGGCCGCTCACGATCTGTCGCCGGACGAGGGACCACGAACAGGCTGCGGCGATCTCGCTCAAGGTGGTCAGGTCGCCGGCAGAGAACTCCCGAGGCTCGTGCTCGATCGCGCACAACGCGCCGACCACCCGGCCGCGGGCATCGACGAGCGGAATCCCGGCGAACGCCCCGACCCGCAGGTCCCCGTCTGCCGTGTCTGCCGGCGCTCTACCTCCTGCGCGAGCGTCCGGAACGACCAGCGGACGCCCGGTGCTCACGACCTGGTGACCGAAGGCGGGTGCCCCCTGGGCGGCGCGGGTGGTCGCGAGCGGTTCGATGAGGCCGGCGGCCCCGGGAAAGACCTGCCGATCACCGTCGTCGAGCGACACGAGTGCGATCGAGACGTGCAGCAGCTGGCGGGCCATCGCGGCGAACCCGTCGAGCTCCTCGTCCGGGGCTGCGGGCAGCAGATCTCCGGCCGGCTGCGCCGGTGACAGGGCGACACCGTCGAGCTGAGCAGAAGCGAAGCCGTCCGGGGGTGTCGCGAAGCCGTCCAGGGGCACCATGGCGAAGCCGTCCAGGGGCTCCATGGCGAAGCCGTCCAGGGGCACGTCGGCGAAGCCGTCCGGGGTCACCCCGGCGGAGCCCGGCAGCGCTGCCTTCCCCGTGTCGTCCCCCACGCTCACATCTTGCCGCGACGGGACACCTCCGGGCAGGGAATCGCACAACCCGACCCGGTACGAATGACAAAGGCCCCGATCTCGCCTCTCGGCAGATCGGGGCCAGAGCCCTACATCTTGGGCCAGCATCTCCACGCCACTGCCCACCGCGCCCGCTTGTTCTTGTCTCGCGCGGCTTGAACCGCCCCCGGCCATCTTGGGGGCTGTCAGTGACGAGCCACCCGGTCCCCGTCCGTCCGCTCCTCACAAGGAGCGCGTTCCGTGGCCGAGCCGATTATTCACGACGGGATGCTGGCACCACCGTGAGAACCGAATACTGCTCGAACGCTTGTCGTACGCGTTCACACAACCTATCGGCTGCGCCTTGAGCCCGTTGAGCATAACACCCGAAGCAGTGTGGACCAAGCCGGGCCGGTCTCAGTGACCGCGAGCGACCCATTCGGCCAGGTGGGGAGCTTCGGCGCCGATCGTGGTGTCGTCACCGTGCCCGGTATGGACGACCGTCTGCGACGGCAGGGTCAGCAGCTGGGCGCTGATGGACTCGATGATCGTCGGGAAGTCCGAGAAGGACCGCCCGGTGGCCCCCGGTCCCCCGGCGAACAGCGTGTCGCCGGTGAACACCACGCCGAGCACCGGCACGACGAAGCAGCACGCGCCCCAGCTGTGGCCCGGGGTGTGCAGGACGCGGACCTCGACGCCTCCCACCGTGACCACGTCGCCGTCGGCCAGGTCGCGATCCGGGGCGACCGGGGTGGACATGTCCCACAGGTCCCGATCGGCCGGATGCAGCGCGGTCGGAGCCCCGGTGGCCGTCGCGAGCGCCTCGATCGCGCCGAGGTGGTCGTCGTGCCCGTGGGTGAGCAGGATCGCGACCACCCGGCGTCCGTCCACCGCGGCCAGGATCGGCTCGGCGTCGTGCGCAGCATCGATGACCAGGCACTCGTCGTCGTCGCCGAGCACCCAGACGTTGTTGTCGACGTCCCACGTCCCGCCGTCCAGGCTGAACGTGCCCGAGGTGACGACCCGGTCCACGCGCAGCACAGTCGCGCTCACAGGACGACGACCGAGCGCAGGACCTCGCCGGTGCGCATCTTCTCGAAGGCGGACTCGACGTCACCGAGGCCGATCGTCTCGGACACGAACGCCCCCAGGTCGAACCGGCCCTGACGGTAGAGGTCGACCAGCATCGGGAAATCCCTGCTGGGCAGGCAGTCGCCGTACCAGGAGGACTTCAGCGCACCGCCGCGACCGAAGATCTCGATCATCGGCAAGGTGACCTCCAGGTCGGGCGTGGGCACCCCCCCCAGGACGACGGTGCCGGCCAGGTCTCGGGCGTAGAACGCCTGCTCGTACGTCTCGGGCCGCCCGACGGCGTCGATCACCACGTCTGCGCCGTACCCGCCGGTGCGCTCCCGGATGGCTTCGACGGCGTCGGTGGTCGCCGAGTTCACGGTGTGGGTGGCGCCGAAGCTCCGGGCCCGCTCGAGCTTCCGTTCGTCCACGTCCACCGCGATGATCGTCGTCGCTCCGGCCACGACGGCACCGGCGATCGCCGCGTTGCCGACCCCACCGCAGCCGATCACTGCGACCGAGTCTCCCCGGGTGACCCCGCCGGTGTTGACCGCAGCACCGAAGCCCGCCATCACTCCGCACCCGAGCAGGCCGACGGCGGCCGGATCGGCCCGGTCGACCTTGGTGCACTGCCCCGAGGCCACCAGGGTCTTCTCGATGAAGGCGCCGATCCCCAGGGCGGGCGACAGCTCGGTTCCGTCCGTCAGCGTCATCTTCTGGGTGGCGTTGTAGGTGTTGAAGCAGTACTGCGGCTTGCCCTTGGCGCAGGCCCGGCACTGGCCGCAGACCGCGCGCCAGTTGAGGATCACGAAGTCGCCGGGAGCGACGTCGGTGACGCCCGCACCGACGGCCTCGACGACACCGGCGGCCTCATGGCCGAGCAGGAACGGGAACTCGTCATTGATGCCGCCGTCGCGGTAGTGCACGTCGGTGTGGCAGACCCCGCAGGCCTCGATCGTGACGACGGCCTCACCCGGACCGGGATCCGGCACGATGATCTCGACGGTCTCGACCGGCGCCCCCTTGGCTCGCGCGATGACTCCCTTGACGACGCTGGGCATGCGGTCTCCTCTGCGGTGGCGTGGGCGATGCGGTGGCGGACCCACAGACTACGGAGCCGCACCGCGCGGGCAACCGCGAGCACATCGTTTCGCGGGGCCTGGTCGACCGATCACGAGAGCCCACCGCGAATCGCTCTGGTTGACTGCCGCGGGGTAGCGGGCATGCACAAATTTGTGCGGCTTGGTCCGTATTGGTTGCGGCCGTACGGGTGACAGATGAGCACGGCTGAAGAGACACAGGACCTTCGTCCCCTAGCGTTCGGGCACCGAGATGGAGGACCCGCATGAATCAAGACACGTACGACGTCACGACGGTGATCCACGCACACCTCATACTCTCGGACTCGACCACGACCGATGTGGCCATCGAACTCGGGTACCGCGCGTCCGACCCGTTCGCCATTCATGCCGAATTCGTCTGCGGGGATTCGACGACCACGTGGTTGCTGGCTCGCGACCTCTTTGACCAGGGCCTCGTCTCCGACCAGGACTCCGCCGCGGGCGACGGCGACGTGCACATCTGGCGGGACGAGGACCTCGACTACCTGCTCCTCTCCCTGACGGGGGCCCTCGGCACCGCACTGCTGGCTGCCCCGGCCGAACCGCTCGAACGATTCATGGACGAGACCCATGTCCGCGTTCCCGTGGGGATGGAGAGCGACCGGTTCGATTCGGCACTCGACGCCTTCGTTGCGAGCATTCTGACCACCTGACCACCGGGCGGCCGTTCGTCGCAATTGACGACGTCCGAACGCCCGACGGGGGTAGCTAGGGTCGGGTCGTGGCGAGCTATGTGGCATCCGACGGAGCTGAGCTCCACTACGACCTGCTCGGCGTCCATGGCCTGCCCGTGGGAGGTTCCAGCGGGCGCGCCGCGATCGTCGTGCTGGCCGGCGGCGCGGCACGGCACCCCAGCTACCTCGGTGATCTCGCCGGGCTCGCGAGCGGGCGTGCGCTCGTGGTGCCCCACCTGAGAGGGGTCGGACGCTCCCCCGCCCCCGCGCTCACCGAGTCGGGCGCGTTCTGGCGGCAGGCTGGGGACATCGAGGCATTGCGCGTGCACCTCGGCGTGGACCAGATCCTCGTCGTCGCGCACTCGGCCGGGACCCGGCTGGCGATCGCGTACGCGGCCCGGTACGCAGCTCGAGTTGCCGGCCTCCTCCTCATCACACCGCCGGCCGGCTACCTGGTCGACGACGCCTCCGATGTCGATTCCCTCATCGACGCCCGGCGCGGCGATCCGGCCTTCGATGCCGCACTCGCGGCCCTGTCTGCGGGGCCGGACGGGAGCACCGAGGACGCGTTCAACGCATGGCAGCAGGTCGTCGCGCCGGCGGGATACGCCACGTGGGCTGCCGGCGAGCAGGCTCATGCGCGCGTCGGGCGCTGGAACCTGGCCGCGGCAAGGGCCTATTTCGGCGTCGAGCCGCCATCCGACCTGCCGGCACAGCTCCGCACGGTCGACGCCCCGGTGCTGGTCATTGCGGGGGCTCAGGACTGCTTCACCGGTGTCGCGCCGGTGATGGCCCTCGCCGCCCTCTTCCCGAACGGCTCCTGCGTCGTGATCGACCGCTGCGGCCACTACCCGTGGATCGAACAGCCCGGCGCCTTCCGGAGCGCCGCGGACGCGTTCCTGGACGCCGTCGACCCGCGCGCCTGGCCGGTGGCGGAGAGCGTCGAGACCACTCGACTCGTGCTGGAGCCCCTGAACGTCGCTCACACCGCCGAGCTCGTTCGCGTGCTCGACGACGAGCGCCTCCACGAGTTCATCGGGGGCCGGCCCGCGACGCGGACCGAGATGTCCGCACGCGTGGCCCGGCAGGTTCGGGGGGCGTCCGGCGACGGAAGCCAGGGATGGTGCAACTGGGTGGTTCGTCATCGTCGGTCCGGGTCGGCGGTGGGCACGGTTCAGGCGACGATCCAGGCGGAGCCGGAGCGGGTCGTCGCCGAGATCGCCTGGGTCATCGCCTCGCCCCACCAGCTGCAGGGTTTCGCGTCCGAAGCGGCCACCGGGATGGCTCACTGGTTGTTCGCCCACGGGGTGGACGTGCTGGTCGCCCATGTCCACCCGGACCATCAGGGGTCCAACGGCGTGGCCCGCCGCGTCGGTCTCGCGCCGACCGCCGTCATGGTCGACGGAGAGGTCTGCTGGTCGACAGCGCCCGAAACGACCCATCTCGGGTGATCGGCCGAGGTGGCGAGCGGGAGGTGGGAGCGGGTTCGACCGGGACCGACAACAAAGGCCCCGACCCATGCGTTTCCGCTGGTCGGAGCCTTGTCGTTCGCTGTCTCAACGAGTGTCCGGAAAGGGACTTGAACCCTCACGCCCATAAGGGCACTAGCACCTCAAGCTAGCGCGTCTGCCATTCCGCCACCCGGACGAGTGGACCATGACGGGGGTTCAACCCCGTCAGGTGCGGCCGTAAAGATAGCACGGAGTGGCGGTCGAGCGATCATCGAGGCCGGGGTGCAGACTGTCGCCGACGAGGATGCCGGTACGACGTGGGTGCGACGTGGAGAGGTTCGGGATGACGGAGCAGGAGAGCCCGATCATGGGCGAAAGCGAGAGCTCCCCGGGGTCGCCTCGGCGTGTCGCGGGAGCGCCTGTGGGCGCACGCCGCGCTGTGGCGGTGCGTCGCGGCCCGTCCAGCAGGGACTTCGAGCCGAACTCCCCCCGCTGGTTGCGGTCGATGGCCGGGGTGTCGTGGCGGCTGCTCGTCGTCGTCGCCGCGATCGCGCTGGTCTTCTTCGTGACGTCCCGCGTCCAGCTGCTCGTCATCGCGGTCTTCATCGCGCTCGTGTTCACCGCCGTGCTGCGGCCGGCCGTGGAGTTCCTCAGCCGACTCATGCCCAGGGGGCTCGCCACCGCGCTCTCGCTCCTGCTCGGCATCCTCACGCTGGTGGGCATGCTCACCTATGTGGGCGTCTCGGTCGCCGGCCAGTGGGTGAATCTCTCCGAGCAGTTCGGCACGGGTATCGAGGACCTCAAGAACCTCCTCATCGACGGTCCGCTGCCGTTCGTCATCACCAACGACCAGATCAACCAGTGGATCACCGACGGGCAGGCCTGGCTCCAGGAGCACAGCGGTGAGTTGGCCGGCCAGGCCGCCGCCGGTGCGGGTTCCGTCGTGGAGGTGTTCGCGGCTCTCGCGCTGGCGACCTTCTGCACGGTCTTCTTCCTGTCCCGTGGTGCGGACATGTGGACCTGGTTCCTCAACCAGCTGCCGTCCCGGGCGCGGACCATCTGGCAGACCGCGGGAGGGGCCGGCTGGTACACCTTCTCCGGCTACACCCGCGGCACCGTCATCATCGCGGTGTCGGACGGGGCGTTGGCCTTCATCCTGCTCACCATCATCGGCGTGCCGCTCGCGGCGCCGCTGGCGGTGCTCGTGCTGATCGGCGCGTTCGTTCCCCTGATCGGCGCACCGGTGGCGATGGTCATCGCCATGATCGTGGCACTGGCGGCCAACGGGCCGATCCAGGCGGCGGTCGTCGGTGTCGGGATCGCACTCATCGGCCAGTTCGAGGGGCACATCCTGCAGCCCCTGGTGATGGGCAAGCAGGTCTCTCTCCACCCGGTCGTGGTCGCCCTCGTCATCACCGCCGGAACCCTCGCGGCAGGCATCCTCGGCGCGGTCATCGCCGTACCGCTCGTCGCGGTGGCCTGGGCCGTCTTCTCCAGGCTGCGCACGATCGACCCGCCGATGACCGAGGACCAGGAGGACGAGTCCCTCGAGGACGTGGCACCGATCGAGGGCTGAGGGCTCCGTAGCTACTGGAAGTCCCGGGACGTCGTCGGCACCCGGAGCGACAAGGGCGCGAGGTGCTCCGCGAGGAGATTCGTGGCACCGTCGGCCCGCTCGAGCCGGCCCCGCACGACCAGGGCAGCAGACGTGCGCGCGACCCGTCGGAACCGCTGCCACAGGCCGGTGCTGCAGATGACGTTGAGCATCCCCGTCTCGTCCTCGAGGGACAGGAACGTGACCCCACCCGCGGTACCCGGGCGCTGGCGATGGGTGACCACCCCTGCAACCGCGACCCGCCGCTCGGGCTCGTGCTGGAAGGCCTCGGCCACCCGCAGCACCCCGGCCGCGTCCAGGCCGGCCCGGACGTACTGCGTCGGGTAGGAGTCCACGGAGACCCCTGTGGCCCAGACGTCGGCCACGGCCAGCTCGACGTCGCTCATACCGGGAAGCGTCGGGGCAGCGACGCCGACCGACACCCCCGGGAGCGTGTCGGGGCCCTCCTGAGACAGCGCCCCCGCAGCCCACAGCGCCTCGCGCCGCTCGACCCCGCGCCCGGTCGGCCCCGGCAGGCTGCCGAGCGCCCCCGCTGTAGCCATCGCCTCGAGCTGCGTCGTGGTCAGCCGCACCCGCCGGGCGAGGTCGCGCAGGTCGCGATAGGGGCCGTTCGCCGTGCGTTCGGCGACGATCGCCGTCGCGGCCTCGGTGCTCACCCCGCGCACGGAGGCGAGGCCGAGCCTCACCGCGAGCGCACCGTGGGGCAGGACGCCGTCGGGCATCACGCCGTCGGGCATCACGCCGTCGGGCGCCCGCAGAGGCCGCGCCGAGCTGCCGGAGGGCAGCGGGACGAGCGGCAGCGCCGGGCCCGCGTCCCCCGGCACCCGCTCGAGCCCGGCCTGCACCCCCGACGTGAGCACGTCCGGACGCAGCGCGGTCAGCCCGTGCCGTCGCGCGTCGGCCACGAGCGACTGCGGCGAGTAGAACCCCATCGGCTGGGCCGCGAGCAGACCCGCGTAGAACGCTGCGGGGTGGTGGACCTTGAGCCAGGCGCTCGCGTAGACGAGATAGGCGAAGGAGTAGGCGTGCGACTCCGGGAACCCGAAGTCCGCGAACGCTTTGAGCTTGTCGAAGATCTCCTCCCCCACCTCGCGCCCGATCCCGTTGGCCCTCATACCCTCCTGGAGACGCGCGTGCAGCGCCTCCATCTTCTCGGTCGACCGTTTGGAACCCATCGCCCGGCGCAGCTGGTCCGCCTCCGCACCGGTGAAGTCGGCGACGTCGATCGCCATCTGCATGAGCTGCTCCTGGAACAGCGGCACGCCGAGGGTCTTGGCGAGCGACTTCTCCAGCAGCGGGTGCAGGTAGGTGACCTTCTCGCGCCCCTGCGCCCGCTCGATGTACGGATGGACCGAACCGCCCTGGATCGGACCGGGACGGATCAGCGCAACCTCGACGACGATGTCGTAGAACGTGCGCGGCCGCAGGCGGGGCAGCGTCGACATCTGCGCGCGCGACTCGACCTGGAACACCCCGACCGTGTCCGCCGCACAGAGCAGGTCGTAGACGAGCGGGTCCTCCTGCGGCAGGCCGTGCAGGTCGAGCTCGACGCCTTCGTGCTCGCGGACCAGCGTGAACCCGATCTGCAACGCGGTGAGCATGCCGAGGCCGAGCAGGTCGAACTTCACCAGTCCGGCATCGGCGCAGTCGTCCTTGTCCCACTGCAGCACGGTGCGGCCCGGCATCCGGGCCCACTCCACGGGGCACACCTCGATCACCGGTCGGTCGCACAGCACCATGCCGCCCGAGTGGATCCCGAGGTGTCGGGGCAGGTGGAGAAACCGCTCAGCCAGGTCCAGCACCTGCTCGGGGATCTCGTCGAGGTCGCTGGCCGGTGGGGGTCGGTGCGCCGGGACGACGTCGTGCCGGTCGGCGGTGAGGTCGCCCGGCAGCCCGCCGCCGGCACTGCCGTGCGCGCCGAACCCGGGCGGCTGGCCTGGCCCCTGCGGCTCCGGGGTTCCACGCAGGCTCCCCCACCTCTCGATGCTCTTGCTCCAGGCATCCTGCTGCCCGACGTCGTGCCCCAGCGCCCGGGCGGCATCGCGCACCGCCGAGCGAGGACGGTAGGAGATGACGTTGGCCACCTGTGCCGCGTGCGTGCGCCCGTGCTTGGCGTAGACGTACTGGATGACCTCCTCGCGGCGGCCCGACTCGATGTCCACGTCGATGTCCGGCGGACCGTCGCGCTCGGGCGCGAGGAACCGCTCGAAGAGCAGACCGTGCCGCACGGCGTCGACAGCGGTGACTCCGAGCGCGTAGCAGACCGCCGAGTTCGCTGCCGAGCCCCGTCCCTGGCACAGGATGCCGTTCTCGCGACAGAACTCGACCAGGTCGTGGACGATCAGGAAGTACCCGGGGAAGGTCAGCGCCTCGATGACGTCGAGCTCGCGGGCGATCTGGGCGTACGCCCCGGGCACCCGTTCCGACCCTCGAGGTCCGTACCGCCGGGCGGCACCACGCCAGGTCAGCTCGCGCAGCCAGGTCGCCTCGGTGTGTCCGGGGGGAACCGGGTACGGCGGGAGCTGCGGGGCCACGAGATGGAGGTCGAACGCGCACTCGTCCCCGAGCGCGGCCGCGGTGGCAACCGCCTGCGGGTGGCGCGCGTGTCGGCCGAGCATCTCGGCCGCCGATCGCAGGTGCAACCCCCCGGTCGAGGGCAGCCACCCGTCGAGGTCATCGAGCGAGGACCTGGCCCGCACCGCGGCCAAGGCACCAGCCAGGTCCGCGTCGCGCGGGGTCGCGTAGTGCACGTTGCCCGTCGCGACGAGCGGCAGGCCCGACGCCGCCGCGAGCGCCGCGAGCGCATCGACCCGATCGGAGTCCCACGGGTCGCCAGAATCGGTGATCTCGACCGCGACGTTGTCTCGGCCGAACAGCGCGCTGAGCCGATCGACCTCCGTGCGCGCGGCCTGCTCGCGGTCGGACCTGCTCCGGCCGGCACCCGGGCCGTGGACGCCGGCACCGGCGCCGGCCGGATCGAGCGCGCGGCGGACCGCGCCCTTGCGGCAGCCGGTCAGGATGAGCCACTGCCCCGCCGCCTGCTCGGCGAGCTCCTCCAACCGGTACGCCGCAGCGCCCTTGCGTCCCGTCGACAGGTGCGCGGTGGCGATCGCTCGCGAAAGGTTGCGGTAGCCGTCCGGCCCCCGGGCGAGCACCAGCAGGTGGGTCGAGCGGGGGTCTGGCACACCGGTGGGCGGGTCGAGCACCTCACCCCGGACATCGGGGGCGGGCAGGTGCAGCTCCGCCCCGAAAACCGTCGGCAGCCCGACAGCGCGGGCCGCTTGCGCGAACCGCACGACGCCGTACAGCCCGTCGTGGTCGGTCACTGCGAGGGCGGACAGGCCCAGGCGCGCGGCCTCGGCCGCGAGCTCCTCCGGCTGGCTGGCGCCGTCGAGGAAGCTGAAGGCTGTGTGGGCGTGCAGCTCGGCATAGCGGGGCCCAGCCGTCCCACCCCCAGCCGTTGCACGCTCAGTCATAGACCGCCTCGCACGTCCACTCGCCGCCGGTGCAGGCAAGGAGCAGGGCACGGCCGTCCGCGAGCGCGACCTGCAGGTGCACCCGTCGCTTCGGTGCCTGGCTCCACCACCGCTCGACCATCGGCCACGGTCCGGCCCAGGCCACCAGGGCATGCGGGCCGTCGTCGTCACCGCTCTGGCCGCTACCACTCTGGACACCGTCGCCCTGGCCGCGGTCGCGCGGGCGGGCCCGCCACTGCAGCGCGACCGGAGGGGCACTCATCGTCAGACGCAGGTCTACCCGCACCCCTGCACCCAGCGCGTCGAGCACGTCCACCGGCGCCGGCTCGACGAGGACCGTGGCAGGAGCGGGTTCGGGCAACCGGCCGGGCCAGGGACGGTCCGCCACCCGCGGCGGGGTCCGGGCGTCCCCCCAGGCAGCCAGGTGAACCTGGTCGCGCACGTCACGGCCACCCTGCAGCGTGGCCACCTGGACCCCGTCGCCACCGATCAGCCCCTGCACCCGGAGGAGGGCCCGGTGGGCGCGCAGATCGCCGCCGCTCGCCCCGCCCCACAGCCAACCCTGTTCCGCCCCGGCGGGCGCGACCTCCTCGGCCGCGATCCCGAGGCGCACGAGCGCTGCCGGCGCGGGTGCGCTCCGGTCGTGGTTCCCCGACCCGCCCTGGCCGCCGGCCCGCCCCGGACCGCGCAAGGCGTTGCCCGACAACCACCCTTCGAGCTGCCAGCGGACCCGGTCGGTGATCCGTGCCGGGCTCAACCCGCCCAGCCCGCCCGCATCGGTACGCCAGGTGCGCACGAGCTCGTCCCCCGCATCGGTCCACGCGGTGATCCGCAGTCGCCCGCAGCTCACGGACCGCTCGAGGAGCATCGCCTGCAGCTGCTCTGCGAGGCGGCGGGCGGCGAACGCCGCGGCGTCGACCCGTTCCGCCGGCGGATCGAACTCGCAGGTCACCTCGACGTCCGGCTCGAGCCGTCGCCGAACCGGCGGACGCACATCCTCCCCGCGGGCCAGCCGGTGCGCCCAGAGGCCGAGCCGCCCGAACCGCGCCTCGACGTCGGAGGCCGGAAGAGCCGTCAGGTCGCCCAGGGTCCGCAGCCCGAGCCGGTGCAGCACATCGAGCAGACCGTTGATCTCGGCCACCGCACGATCGCCCATCGCCGCGTGCACCAGCTGCTCGACGGCGAGCGGGGCGAGGAAGGCGCGCGCACCTCCAGGCGCCACGACGCTCGAGGCGCGGGCCGCCAGGATCGCCGCGAAACCGCCGTCGGCCACCCCCACCTGGCACTCGTGCCCCGTGCGCTCGGCAACCTGCTCCACGAGCGCTTCGGCGAGCGCCTGCTCGGACCCGTGGAAACGGCTGGCGCCGTCCGCCGGAAGCAGCAGCAGGCCCGGACGGGCCACCTCCAGTCCGGCCACCACGGTCTCGGCAGCCGCGGAGACCGGCTCGAACGCGCGCGCGTCACGCCCCTCGTCGACGGTGAGCAGCACCAGCTCCGGGCAGCACTCCTGGGCCTGACGTCTGCGCATGCCGCGGCGCACCCCCTGGGTCCGGGCGAGCGCGGAGACGGCCGTGATCCGCCGCCCGTCGTGCACGGCCACACTCTGATGGACCTCCGCCTGGCCGGCCGCCATCGCGGCGACCACCGGCCAGTCGGGGACCCAGAGCACTGCCGTACGGACCGCCGGGCTCGCAGACTCTCGACTCGCCGGCTCCCGACCCGCCGACTTCCGACCCGCTGGTTCCCGACCCGCCGGCTCCCGACTCATCCCGACACCACCCTCATCCGACCAGCCGCAGTGGCGTGGCCTCGGGCGGGCCCGCAGGCAGCTGTCGCAGTGGATCGGTCGGCACGCCGGCGCGCTCACGCACCGGCAGGACGACCTCTGCCCGGACGAGACGCCCTGCGCTCCCCCGCCCGCCGCGCGTCACGGTCAGCCGTTGACTGCGCAGGTGCCCGTGCCCGATCCCGAGACCGGTCCAGCCCGCGGGCACAGCGGTGAGCACGAGGTGCGCGCCGACCCAGGACACGGTCGACAGCAGCACCGTGCCGCGTTCGCGGGCGCGGGCCATGAGGCGGCGACGGTCGGAGTCCACGAGCGCCGCCGCCGCGCCGACGATCACCAGGTCGACGCCGTCGATGAGGGCGGCCAGCACGGTCGGGGCATCCGGACCGGGGCACGGCACGAGCGCCAGCCGGTCGAGGTCGACACCGGCCTGCTGCGCCGCGAGCACGCCGACCTCCGGCAGGCCGACGACCGCCGCCCAGGACCCCTCCTGGGAGGCGCGGGCGACGAGCGCCAACAGGAGCGAGGTGGAGCCGGTCACCACGAGGGTGCCCCCTCGATGCAGCGCCCCCTCGGGCAGAAGATGCGCAAGAGAGCTCGACACGGGTAGGGGCGGCCGGTCCGGATGACCCGTACGACCCCGTCCGCGCCCCTGCGAAGCGGAGTCCCCCGCCAGGTTCATCGACGTCAGCACCGGAGGATTCTGGCTCTGGCTCTGGCGTGGAGCCTGATTCAGGTTCACGCTCGGGACCGGGACCGGGCTCGGGCTCGGGCTCGGGCTCGGGCTCGGGCTCGGGCTCGGGCTCGGGCTCGGGCTCGGGACCGACGATGCAGGTGCAGTTTTCCGGGACGATGCGGCGGCAGGCCCCGGTACCGGCATGCTCCTGGCACCGGTACGCAGCTCGGCGCGCAGCAACGCCTCTCGCGCCCGTAGCACCCGGTCCGTCGCGGTCGTCATGCCCTCTCCTTTCGCACCGTGGTGCCTTTGACACCGTGGTGCCCTTGAACCGACCGTTTGCCCTACCTGCATCAGGGTCCTGCTCCCTGTTTCAGGCCCTGCTCCGCCGTCGCGAAAGCTGCCGACAAAAGGTCGACGTGACGAGAGACGATGTGCCACCAGTCTACCTCTTGTTCGAACAGGTGTTCGAGGTGATTCTTCTAGTGAACGACCCCTGCCCCGGGCTGTCAACCCGGCCCGCGCGCGAGTGTCCGCAGACCGGGACGGGGCCTCGCGGAGCATGATGGCCCGATGGATCTGACCCGGCCGATCGCACCTGACCCGTACGCCCTGCTCCCCCACGTCCCGTCCTTCACCCTGGTGAGCGACGACGTCGCCGAGGGCGATGAGATGGCAGACCCGCACACCGAGGCTGGAGACGTCTCGCCGCACCTGCGCTGGGAAGGCGCCCCCGTCGGCACCCGCTCGTTCGTCGTGAACTGCTTCGACCCCGACGCTCCGACCCCCGCGGGGTACTGGCACTGGACCGTCGTCGACCTGCCCGCCGGCACGACGACGCTCCCCACCGGCGCAGGTGACCCCGCCAGCGCCGCACTACCCTCCCCCGCGTTTCAGACCCGCAACGACGGCGGCACCACGGGCTACGCCGGTGCCGCACCCCCGCCCGGCGACCACACCCACCGGTACGTCTTCGCGGTGCACGCTCTCGACGTCGAGCACCTGGGCCTGACCCCGGACGCGACCCCGACCGCGGTGGCCTTCAACGCGTTGTTCCACACCCTGGGGCGAGCCGTCCTGACCCCGACGTACCGGCGCCAGTGACCCGATGTCCCTGACCACGATCGGACGCCTGAAGTGGCTCCGCGCCGTCGACCACCCCGACCTGCTCGCAGCCGGCACCCGCGAGGCGCTGGACCGCTGGGCAGCCCTCGACCCGACGGTCGCCGATCGCGTTGCCGTCGCCGAGATCGACCCCGACCTCGCCGACACGGCCGCACTCACAGCGGCCTATGACCTCCCGCCGGCAGCCTCGGCCAACTGCGTACTCGTCGCCGGCACGCGGAGCGGCGACGAGCGCATCGCGGCCGCCGTGGTGAGGGCGACCACCCGGGCCGACGTCAACAACGTCATCCGGCGTCTGCTCGACGTGCGCAAGGCCTCCTTCCTGCCCACCGATCGCGCCACCGAGCTGTCCGGGATGGCGCACGGCGGGATCACCCCGGTAGGCCTGCCGACAACCTGGCGAGTGCTGGTCGATTCGCGGATCGGCGAGCCCGACACCGAGGCCCACGGGGTCGTGATCATCGGGAGCGGCCTGCGCCGCTCCAAGCTCGCCCTGCCCGGCGCACTGCTCACCACGATGCCCGGCGCCCAGGTGATCACGGACCTGGCGACGCTGAGTCGCTGAGTCGCTGAGTCGCTGAGTCGCTGAGTCGCTGAGTCGCTGAGTCGCTGAGTCGCTGACGAAGGATGGCGACAAAGACAAAGACAATGACAATGACTAGAGAACACTGCCAAATACTCGCTCGCTCGATGAACGAGCCCATGGCTGAGCAGTCTAATGAGCACTGACTAATCCGGCGTCAGAATCTGGCCGTTTTGGTCGGTGAATTGCCAGCCGTGGCCGGGTTCCCAGTGGATCTCGATGTGGTTGTCGTGGACGACGGTGTGGTGGTGGGTGCAGAGCAGGACGCCGGTGCGGGCGTCGGTGGTGCCGTGGTCGCGGGTCCAGTGCTTGCTGTGGTGGGCCTGGCACATGCGGGGTGGGGCGTGGCAGGAGGGGTATTGGCAGTGTTTGTCGCGGGCGATGATGGCGCGGCGTAGGTGGGTGGGGTAGGTGCGGTGGGTGCGGCCGACGTCGAGGATCTGGGAGTCGGGGCCGAACACGATGCGGGTGATGGCGGCGTCGCACAGGAGCCGGTCCAGGACGGCGCGGGGCACGGGTTGGCCGCTTTCGAACACGGCCGGGTTGAGCGTGCCCGGAGTGAGGGCGCCCGGGGTGAGCGGGCTGGCGAGGAGGGGGAAGGTCCCGGCGGGGCACGGCGGCGCCCCGGTCGCCTCGGTGGTCCCCGCGGTCTGGGCGGTGCAGGTGGGGTGGTGGGTGGTGGTGGTGAGGGTGAGCAGGGTGGGGTAGTCGACCAGGACGGACAGGTGGGGGCGGATGGTGGCGCCGCGGCCGGTCAGGG